>CAZKPN010000084.1:0-18223 GCA_964554655.1 uncultured Aquabacterium sp.
CGGCCATCGGTGATCAGGCCCACGCTTTCGCCCAGGCCCTGGCCAATCAGCGCGCCCGTGGGGGCCAGCATCTCCGGCATGCCGGGGCCGCCCTTGGGGCCCAGGTAACGCAACACCATCACGTCGCCGGCCTTGATCTGCTTGGCCATGATGGCGGCCAGGCCGGATTGCTCGTCGTCGAACACGCGGGCGGGGCCGGTCATTACCGGGTTCTTCAGGCCGGTGATCTTGGCCACGCAGCCTTCGGGCGCCAGGTTGCCCTTCAGGATGGCCAGGTGGCCTTCGGCGTAGATGGCGTCCTTGATCGAGCGGATCACTTTCTGGTCGGCGCGCGGCTCGTCGGGCACGTCGGCCAGTACTTCGGCCATGGTCTGGCCGGTGATGGTCAAGGCGTCGCCATGCAGCATGCCGGCGTTCAGCAAGATCTTCATGACTTGCGGGATGCCGCCGGCGCGGTGCAGGTCAATCGCCAGGTATTCACCGCTGGGCTTGAGGTCGCACAACACGGGCACCTTCTTGCGCATGCGCTCGAAGTCGTCGATGGTCCACTCTACTTCAGCAGCGTGGGCGATGGCCAGGAAGTGCAGCACGGCGTTGGTGGACCCACCGGTGGCCATGATCACGGCCACGGCGTTCTCGATCGCCTTCTTGGTGACGATGTCGCGCGGCTTGATGTCCTGGCGGATGGCCTCGACCAGCACGCGGGCGCTTTCTTTCGTGTTGACGGTTTTTTCGTCTTCCACATTGGCCATGGTGCTGCTGTAAGGCAAGCTGATGCCCAGGGCCTCGAACGCCGAGCTCATGGTGTTGGCGGTGTACATGCCGCCGCAGGAGCCGGTGCCCGGGATGGCGCGCTTTTCGATCTGGCAGAAGTCTTCTTCAGACATCTTGCCGGCGGTGAACTGGCCCACGGCCTCGAACACGCTGACGATGTTCAGGTCCTTGCCCTTGTAGTGGCCGGGCAGGATGGTGCCGCCGTACACGTAGATGGCGGGCACGTTGGCGCGCAGCATGCCCATCAGGCCGCCGGGCATGTTCTTGTCGCAGCCACCGATGACGATCACGCCGTCCATCCACTGGCCACCCACGCAGGTTTCCACGCAGTCGGAGATCACTTCGCGCGACACCAGGGAGTACTTCATCCCTTCGGTGCCCATGGCCATGCCGTCCGAGATCGTGGGCGTGCCAAAGACCTGGGCGTTGCCGCCAGCTTCCTTGATGCCTTCAACGGCGGCGTCGGCCAGCTTTTGCAGGCCGGAGTTGCAGGGCGTGATGGTGGAATGGCCGTTGGCCACGCCGATCATGGGTTTGACGAAGTCGCCTTCCTTGTAGCCCATGCCGTAGTACATGGAGCGGTTGGGCGCGCGGGCGACGCCTTCGGTGATGTTCTTCGAGCGGCGGTTCAGGCTCATGGCGGTCTGCTTTTAGGGTGGTGCGGTGTGGCAAACGACCAGCCACCTTACTCGCGCCGCGAACGGCCGGCAAGGTGGCTGGAGGCGAAAACCAGCATTGTCGCTCAGCGTTCGATGTCGGGGGCGGCTGGGGGCGTTTGGGCGGGCGGGCTGGGTTTGTAGGTGCTGGTCAGTGCGCCGTACAGGGGTGGGCTGAGCAGGCGGGCCACGCCGCTGGCTGTCAGGGCGCACGCCATCAGGCTGAGCACCATGCTGTGCCCATCGACCATCTCCATCACGATGATGAAGGCGGTGATCGGCGCCTGGGTGACGGCGGCCAGGAAACCCGTCATGCCCAGGGCGATCAAGGCCGCCTGGTACGGGTGTCCGGTCAGGTTGGCGATGTCGCTGCCCAGGCTGGCACCGATCGTCAGGCAGGGGGCGAAGATGCCGCCGGGCACGCCGCTCCAGGCCGACAGCCAGGTGGCCAGGAAGCGCAGCGCCACGTACAGGCCGGGGGTGTTGTCCTGGCCTTCCAGCAATTGCTTGGTGGTGTCGTAGCCGCTGCCGAAGGTAAGCCCGCCGGTGGCCACACCAATCACGGCCACGGCAAAGCCACATCCCGCAGCGAACCGCAGGGGGTATTGGCGGCGCCAGAGGCTGAATCGCCCCGCGTTCTGGCTGAAGGATTGGATGAGCAGGCGCGAAAACAAACCGCCCAGCAGGCCCGCCGACAGCGCCACCAGCAAACCTGGCAACAGCAAGGCCCAGCTCAGGGCCTGCACCTTGATCACGCCAAAGTAGGTGCCATTGCCATCGATGGACACCGCGATCAGCCCCGCCAGCACAATGGCCGCCACCAGCAGGCCGCTGCGGCGTTGCTCGGGGTGGCGTGACAGCTCTTCGATGGCGAACATCACGCCACCCAGGGGCGTGTTGAAGGCGGCCGCGATCCCGGCGGCGCCACCCGCCACCAGCAGCTCGTGGTTTTTCACCCCCGATCCTTCCGGCAGCCAGCGACGGGCGTGGTGCATCACGCCCGCTGCAACCTGCACCGACGGGCCTTCGCGCCCGGTGGACAGCCCGGCCATCAAGCCTGCCGAGGTCAAGCCGATCTTGCCCAGCGACAGCCGCAGAGACACCAGTTGCCGACGTTGTGCTGGAGGCGTTTGAGGGTCCAGCGCCGCCATCACCTGCGGGATGCCGGAGCCGGCGGCCCCGGGGAACCACCGGCGGGTGCACCAGACCACGGCCACGGTGCACAGCGGGGTCCACAGCAAAGGGGCCCAGAACCAGTGCTGCTGCACCTTGAAGAACACGTCGAGGGCATGCTCGCTCAGGCGGGTCATGAGCACCACGCTCAAGCCGGCCAGGGCGGCAAAGCTCAGCACGACCGCGCGCGACACCCAACGGCGCCAGTCCGACAACTCGGCTTTCAGCGCATCTGGGATCGGGCGGTGATCTTCTTCTTGCATGAGCGAGGCTTCAAAGCAGGGCGAAGGCTGCCATGGCCACGGCGGTGGGCAGCAGGGCCGCCAGCAACAGGCCGCCGGCGTGGATGGACTTCTCGGCAAAGCCATCTTTCAAGATGGCAGCGCCTGCGGGATTGGGTGCGTTGGCGATCAAGGTGAGGCCCCCGCCTGACACGGCGCCAGCCACCAGCGCCACCTTGAACTCATCGCTCAGCCCTTCCACCAGTGAGCCCAGGTAGGTCAGGGCGGCGTTGTCGGTGATGGCGGTCAAGGCCGTGGCGCCGAAGAACACGCTGGTGTGGTCCATCTGCATCAACAGGGGTTCCAGCCACCATTGCTGTTGCCCGCCCAGCACCACCAGCCCGGCCAGGAAAAACGCCACCAACATGCCTTCGCGCAGGATCAATGGGTTTTGGTATTGGGCGTAGGCCGTGGTGAAGCCCATGAAAAATAGGAACAGTGCCATGAACACCGCGGGGTGGTGGGCAAACACCACGACCCCGGTCAGAAAGACCAGGTGGATCAGGCTGACAGCCCAGGGGATGGCCGGGCCGGTGCTGCTGCTGGAGGCCGGCAGCACCTTGCGCAGTTCCTGGCGGAACAGCAGCACCAGTCCGATGGCGTTGACCATGACGGCGATCGAGGCCTTCCAGCCAAAAGTGTGGAACATGAAGCTCATGTCCCAGCCCCAGACGCCCGCCACCATCAGCACGGGGGGCGCGGCAAACTGGGTCAGCGTGCCGCCGATGGACACATTGACGAACAGCACACCCAGGGTGGCGTACTTGAGCCGGGCCGACACGGGCGCCATGAACAGGCGTTCGCGCAGCAGCAGGGCGGCCAAAGTCATGGCGGCCGGCTCGGTGATGAACGAGCCCAACAGCGGCACCACCGACAAGGTCACCAGCGCGAACGACATGCCATCCGGCAAAGGCAGGCCTCGGGCCAGCAGGCGGGTCAACTGGCCGGCGGTTTCCAGGATCGGTTTGCTGCCCGCCACCACCATGATGGCGAAGACGAACATCGGCTCCGTGAAGTTGCGGCCGTCGATGTAGGCGGTGGCCGAGTCCTTGCCCTCCATGGCAAACATCACCAACATCAGCACCATGGCCCAGAAGCCAAAAACCACCTCGACCTCGCCCAGCAAATGCCACAGCCCAGCATGGGTGGGGCGCGTGTGGGCCAGGCGCTCAAAGAATTTGGTCGAGAAGGTGTGGACTAGCGCGATGCCAAACAGCGCTGCCGCCACGATTTGCAGGGTGGTTGGGTTCATGACCACATCCTAACAACGGCTGACGCATCGGTTATCGTTCGCCCCGGTATCGCTTCGAACACGCCCTTGGCTTGTCTGACCCCCACATGCTCGTTCATCCGCACATTGACCCCATCGCCCTCGCACTGGGTCCTTTGAAAGTCCACTGGTACGGCCTGACCTACCTGGCGGCCTTCACTTTGTTCTACCTGCTGGCCACCTGGCGGGCCAAGCGCGCGCCCTTTGCGCAAGCTGGCTGGACACGCCAGCAGGTGGAGGACTTGTTGTTCTTCGGTGTGCTGGGCGTGGTGCTGGGCGGGCGACTGGGCTATGTGTTTTTCTACAAGCCCGGTTACTACCTCAACCATCCGGCCGAGATTCTGGCCGTCTGGCAAGGCGGTATGGCGTTCCACGGCGGATTGCTCGGCGTGATCGCGGCCATGTGGCTTTATGCCAAGCGCAACGGGCGGACTTTCTTCGAGGTGGCCGATCTGGTGGCGCCCTGTGTGCCCGTGGGCCTGGCCGCCGGCCGCATCGGCAACTTCATCAATGGCGAGTTGTGGGGCCGTTTCGCCGATCCCTCGCTGCCCTGGGCCATGATTTTTCCGGACTCGGGCAGCATGGAGCCACGGCACCCGTCGCAGCTGTACCAGTTCAGCCTCGAGGGCTTGGCCCTTTTTGCCTTGCTTTGGTTCTATGGCCGCAAACCGCGCCAACTGGGGGCCGTCTCGGGCATGTTCCTCATGGGCTATGGCGTGTTCCGCTTCACGGCCGAATACTTCCGCGAGCCTGACAATTTCCTGGGCCTGCTGGCCCTGAACATGAGCATGGGCCAATGGCTGTGCGTGCCGATGATCCTGGCCGGTGCCGTGATTTGGGGCGCCGCCAAAAAAGACGCCTTCCGACCCAAGGATCGGAAGGCGTGAAGAGGCCGGTAGGTTTTCGCGGACCCACGGACCCCCGCTGAGGAAGACCACCTGGCTCTGGCGAATCAGGCGATCGCAAATCCTGCACGCAAGGGTCATGCCAGATTCAGGCGGCTTTCCGGTCGGCCACGCCGTGGCGGGTGTACAAAAAGTCCAGCACCTCTTTGCGGCAGTGCACGTAGGTCGGGTCTTCGGCCAGCTCCACCCGGTTGCGCGGGTGCTGCAGAGGCACCGTCAGGATTTCGCCGATGGTGGCGGCCGGGCCGTTGGTCATCATCACGATGCGGTCCGACAGCAGCACGGCTTCGTCCACGTCGTGGGTCACCATCACCACGGTGCTCTTGGTGCGGGCCACGATCTTGAGCAACTCGTCCTGCAGGTGGGCGCGGGTCAGCGCGTCCAGCGCGCCAAAGGGCTCGTCCATCAACAAAACCTTGGGTTCCATGGCCAGCGCACGGGCAATGCCCACGCGCTGCTTCATGCCGCCCGAGATCTCTTGCGGCCGCTTGGCGATGGCGTGGCCCATGCCCACCAGCTCCAGCGCATCGATCGTGCGCTTCTTGAGCTGGTCTTTGGTCTCCTTGGCACCAAACACACGCTCCACCGCGAGGTAGACGTTTTGAAAGCAGGTCAGCCAGGGCAGCAACGAATGGTTCTGGAACACCACACCGCGCTCGGGCCCGGGCGCATTGATCTCCTTGTTGTCGCAGATCAGGGCGCCTTCGGTGGGCCGGATCAGCCCGGCGATCAGGTTCAGCAAGGTGGACTTGCCGCAGCCCGAGTGGCCGATCAGGGTCACGAACTCGCCCTTGTCGATGCCCAGGTTGATGTCGCGCAAGGCGTGGAAATGCCCTTTTTTGGTGTGGAACACCATTTCGGCGCCGTGGATGTCGATGAATTGACTCATGTTGGGGCTCCTGAAGGGTGTCGGGTTATTCGTAGCTGAAGCGCTTGGCAACCAGCATCAGCAGCTGTTCCAGCAGCAGGCCGACGATGCCAATGACGAAAATCGCGATGATGATGTGGGCCACGTTGAGGTTGTTCCACTCGTCCCAGACCCAGAAGCCGATGCCCACGCCGCCGGTCAGCATTTCAGCGGCCACGATCACCAGCCAGGCCGTGCCCACCGACAGGCGCACGCCGGTCAGCATGTAAGGCAGCACCGAAGGGAACAGGATCTTGGTGACGATCTTCCACTCGCTCAGGTTCAGCACCTTGGCCACGTTCAGGTAGTCCTCGGGCACACGTTGCACGCCCACAGCGGTGTTGATGATCATGGGCCAGATCGAGCAGATGAAGATGGTCCAGATGGCGGCTGGGTCGGCCGACTTGAACACCATCAAACCGATCGGCAACCAGGCCAGGGGCGAGACCGGGCGCAACAGGCTGATCAAGGGCGACAGCATGTTGTTGACGAAGGTGAAGCGCCCGATGATGAAGCCCATCGGGATGCCCACCAGCGCCGCCAGACCAAAGCCCAGGGCCACGCGTTTGAGCGAGAACCAGATGTTCCAGCCCAGGCCCTGGTCATTGGGCCCGTTTTGGTAGAAAGGGTCCGAGAACAGCTTCACCGCCTCCGTCCACGTGGCCGCGGGCGTCGGGAAGGTGGTGCTGTTCATGGTCAGCAAAGCCCAGATGCCGATCAGCAGGCCCGCACCGAAGATTGGCGGCACCACCTTCATCAGCAAGCCTGTCCAGTCAAAGGGCAGGGCGGCGATTTTGGCGGGCGCTTTCGGCGTGGTCGCTGGTGTGGACCCTGAAGAAGCGGCGGCTGCCTTGGAAGCCTTGAGGGCCTCGCTGGCATCGAGGGGACTGTGAAACACGGCACTGACCATGGTGGACTCCTTTGCTGACCTGACTTAGGCTTTGATCTTGAAACTGTCGGCGTACTTCGCAGGATCCTTGCCATCCCACACGGTGCCGTCGATCAGCTTGCTGGTGCGCATCACGTCCTTGGGCACGCTCATCTTCAAACCGCTGGCCGCCTGCTTGTACAAGTCGATCTGGTTGATCTGCTTGGCCACGGCCAGGTAGTCGGGGTGGTCCTTCAGCAAGCCCCAACGCTTGTGCTGCGTCAGGAACCACATGCCATCGCTCAGGTAAGGGAAGTTGACCTTGCCGTCGTTGAAGAACTTCATGTGGTTGGGGTCGTCCCAGGTCTTGCCCAGGCCGTTCTGGTAGCGGCCCAGGATGCGTTGGTTGATCGCGTCGGCGCTGGTGTTCACGTACGACTTGGCGGCGATCGTGTCGGCCATCTTCAGCTTGTTCTGCAGGCCAGCGTCGATCCACTGGCTGGCCTCCAGGATGGCCATCATCACGGCGCGGGCGGTGTTGGGGTACTTCTTGACGAAGTCGCCCGTGGTGCCCAGCACCTTTTCGGGGTGGTCCTTCCAGATGTCCTGCGTGGTGACCGCGGTGACGCCGATGCCGTCGATGATGGCGCGGTGGCCCCAGGGCTCGCCCACGCAGTAGCCGTCCATGTTGCCCACGCGCATGTTCGCCACCATTTGGGGCGGCGGCACGGTGATGACCTTGGCATCCTTCATCGGGTTGATGCCATACGTGGCCAGCCAGTAGTACAGCCACATGGCGTGCGTGCCGGTGGGGAAGGTCTGCGCGAAGGTGTATTCACGCTTGTCGGTCTGCATCAGCTTGGCCAGCGAAGGGCCGTCCACGGCACCCTTGTCCGACAGCTTCTTGGACAAGGTGATGGCCTGGCCATTGTTGTTGAGCGTCATCAACACGGCCATGTCTTTCTTGGGGCCGCCCACGCCCAGGTGCACGCCGTAGATCAAGCCATACAGCGCGTGCGCCATGTGCAGGTCGCCGTTCACGAGCTTGTCGCGCACGCCGGCCCAGGATGCTTCCTTGCTGGGGATGATCTTGACGCCGTACTTCTTGTCGAAGCCCAGCACCGAGGCCATCACCACCGAGGCGCAGTCGGTCAGGGGGATGAAGCCGATCTTGACTTCTTCCAGCTCAGGCTTGTCGGAGCCTGCGGCCCACACGGCCGATTGCAGGCCGGGCACCACGCCAACAGCACTGGCGGCAGCGGCGGTTTTGAGGATGGAGCGACGGGACATTTTGAAATCCTGTGTGGACATGGTCACTTCAACTTTCTTGGCTATCAACAAACAAAAAAGGCGCCTGCCGTGAAGTCCTGCGGTGAACGCGGGAACTCCTCGGTAGACGCCTTTGTCGGGTGCCTTGAACAGCCCTTCATTGGGTGTTCAAGTGGGGGTGGCGAAATCGCCGTTGATTTCGCTTGCAGGTGATGAATGCAAGCGCTGTGCCAGGTGTTTTTCGGGTTTCTTGCCCCGATGCGGGGCGGCTTGGCGCTGAACTGGTGCGCGGGTGTCTGAGCGGGTGCTCAGCCGAGCATGTCGGTCACGTCCAGCAGGCGTTGCGCCACTTCGGCCAGCTTCAAGCCCTTGTCCATGGCCGCCTTGCGCAGCCGTGAATAAGCGTCCTGCTCGCTCAGACCATGCTGGTTCATGAGCACGCTTTTGGCGCGGTCAACCACCTTGCGGTCTTCCAGTTGCCCGCGCACATCGGCCAGCTCACGCCGCAGGCTTTCTTCGTGCTCGAAGCGGGCCATGGCCACGTCGATCACGGGCTTGATGCTGTCGGCGGGCAGGCCCGCCACCACGTAGGCCGACACGCCAGCGGCAATGGCTGCGCGCACATGCGATGTGTCTTCATCATCTGAAAAAAGCACGATGGGGCGGCGCTCGCCGCGCGTGGCCATCACCACATGCTCCAGGATGTCACGTCCCTGGCTTTCGGCATCGACCACGATCATGTCGGGTTGGATCTGGGCAATGCGCTCGGGCAGGAAGACATCGGCGGGCAGGGTGGCCACGATGTTGAAGCCTGACTCCAGCAAGGCGATGCGCAGCATCCGCGAACGCTCGGCCTCGGCCCGCACCGATTCATCGGCCTCCGGGTCGGCGGTGAGGTTCTCTGGCGCCACGATCACCAGGCGCATGCTGCGGGCTACATTCATGTCCGCAATCATGCAACAAACGCGCCGCCCATCGACCTGCCGTGTCAAGCAATCGTGGCAAATGTCCGAAGCCGTCGGGCCGTTCGGGGTTGCGCCTAAACTAGAGGGATGTCTGAACGCCCCCTTTGCATCCTTGGCATCGAGTCCTCTTGCGACGAAACCGGTGTCGCCCTCGTGAGCTCGCCCGCGCTCGGCCCGGTTGAGTTGCTGTCCCATGCACTGCACAGTCAGATCGACATGCACCAGGCTTATGGCGGTGTGGTGCCCGAGCTGGCCTCGCGCGATCACATTCGCCGCGTGGTGCCTTTGGTGCGCCAGGTGATGCTGGAGGCTGACCGCACGCTGGCCGATGTGGATGTGGTGGCCTACACGCGTGGGCCTGGCCTGGCGGGTGCGTTGCTGGTGGGGGCAGGTGTGGCGTGTGCCCTGGCCACGGCGCTGGACAAACCCATGATGGGCGTTCACCACCTGGAAGGGCATTTGCTGTCACCTTTCCTGTCGGCCGATCCGCCCGAGTTCCCTTTCATCGCCTTGCTCGTGTCCGGCGGACACACTCAGTTGATGCGCGTGGACGGGGTGGGGTGCTACGAGTTGCTGGGCGAGACCGTGGACGACGCGGCGGGTGAAGCCTTCGACAAATCCGCCAAGCTCATGGGTCTGCCTTACCCAGGCGGCCCGCATTTGGCCAAGCTGGCCGAACTCGGCAACCCCAAGGCCTTTGAGCTGCCGCGGCCCATGCTGCACAGCGGCAACCTGGACTTCTCGTTCGCGGGCCTGAAAACCTCGGTGCGCACGCAATTGCAGAAATTGAACCTGCTGGACGATGAGGTCGCATTGGCCAAGGCCTTGGCCGACGTGCCCGCCGGGCCGCTGGCCGACCTGGCGGCCTCGACGCAGGCGGCCATCGTTGAAGTTTTGGTCAAGAAATCCCTGGCCGCCCTGAAAACCACGGGTTTGAAGCGGATCGTGGTGGCGGGCGGTGTGGGCGCCAACCGGTTGTTGCGCGAGCAACTCAACCAGGCGGGTGAGCGGCGCGGCGTTCGGGTTCACTACCCCGAAATGCACCTGTGCACCGACAACGGCGCCATGATCGCCCTGGCGGGCGCCATGCGTCTGCAGGCGGGATTGGCCGTTTTGCGCCGTGATGCGGTGTTCGACGTCCAGCCGCGCTGGGATCTTTCAAAGATCTGACACCCCTGCCAAAAATCGCTATAATCGCGGGCTTGCCCTCTCATCGGGCGGCATATTTGGGGATTTCCCAAAGCACGGCCTGGGTCGGTTTCACCTGGCGCCGCAAGTTGATCAACTCGAAACCGAAAGAACGAATCATGACCATTACTCTCGAAAGCAGAGCAGAAGTCGTCAAGTCCAACGCCCGTAGCGTTGGCGACACCGGATCTCCGGAAGTGCAAGTGGGCCTGCTCACCGCACGCATCAACGACCTGACCCCCCATTTCAAGACCCACAAGAAAGACCACCACGGTCGCCGCGGCCTGCTGCGCATGGTGAGCCGCCGCCGCAAGCTGCTGGACTACCTCAAGGCCAAAGACGCTGACCGTTACTTGGCACTGATCCAGAAGCTGGGTCTGCGCAAGTAAGTTTGCCAATAACATCGGCACCATGACAAGAAGCCTGTCTGGTTTTTTCCAGCACAGGCTTTTTGTTTTTTAAATCCAGGCACTCGACCAGCGACGCTCTGTCATTCCATGAGGGCTCCAGCAGCCCAAGCTGCCCTGATGGAATGGCATCGCGCCAGAGTGATTTGGGCCCCCGACGCCTGTGGCGTCGCATAAAAAAATGCACCCCATGTGGGGTGCCACTCAACCGGAGATTCATCCCATGAGCATGTTCAACAAAGTCACCAAGACCTTCCAATGGGGCAACCACAGCGTCACGCTCGAGACCGGCGAAATCGCCCGTCAAGCCAGCGGTGCCGTGCTCGCCAACGTTGAAGGCACCGTCGTGCTGGCCACCGTTGTCGCCGCCAAGAACCCCAAGGCCGGCCAGGATTTCTTCCCCCTGACCGTCGATTACATCGAGAAAACCTACGCCGCCGGCAAGATCCCCGGCAGCTTCTTCAAGCGCGAAGCCAAGCCCAGCGAACTAGAGACGCTGACCTCGCGCCTGATCGACCGCCCCCTGCGCCCCCTGTTCCCTGAAGGCTTCTACAACGAAGTCCAGATCGTCATCCACGTTGTTTCGCTGAACCCCAACGTCTCGGCTGACATCGTCGCCCTGATCGCGTCCAGCGCTGCCTTGGCCATCTCCGGCATCCCCTTCAATGGTCCCATCGGTGCGGCCCGCGTCGGCTACATCAACGGCGAATACGTGCTGAACCCCGGCCCGTCCGAGCTGGCCAATTCCAAGATGGACCTGATCGTGGCTGGCACCGAAGCCGCCGTGCTGATGGTCGAGTCCGAAGCTGATCAGTTGACCGAAGAAGTCATGCTGGGCGGCATCGTCTACGGCCACGAGCAAGGCCGCGTGGCGATCAACGCCATCCACGACCTGGTGCGTGACGCTGGCAAGCCCGTCTGGGATTGGGCCGCGCCCGCCAAGGACGACAACTTCATTGCCAAGATCGATGGTCTGGCTGGCGAGAAGCTGCGCGCCGCGTATCAAATCCGCTCCAAGCAAGCCCGCACGCAAGCCACCCGCGCCGCTTATGCCGACGTGAAGGCTGCACTGACGGGTGAAGGCGTCGCGTTCGACGGCGTCAAGGTCGACAGCATGCTGTTCGACATCGAAGCCAAGATCGTCCGCAGCCAGATCCTGGCTGGCGAGCCCCGCATCGACGGTCGCGACACCCGCACCGTGCGTCCCATCGAGATCCGCACGGGCGTGCTGCCCCGCGTTCACGGTTCGGCCCTGTTCACCCGCGGTGAAACCCAGGCTCTGGTGATCGCCACGCTGGGCACCGAACAAGACGCTCAGCGCATCGACGCGCTGGCCGGCGACTTCCGCGACACCTTCCTGTTCCACTACAACATGCCTCCCTTCGCCACCGGCGAAACGGGCCGCGTGGGCACGCCCAAGCGCCGCGAAATCGGCCACGGCCGCCTGGCCAAGCGCGCCCTGGTGCCTGTGTTGCCCCCGAAGGACGAGTTCGGCTACACCGTGCGCGTCGTCTCCGAAATCACCGAGTCCAACGGCTCCTCGTCGATGGCGTCGGTCTGCGGCGGCTGCCTGGCCATGATGGACGCTGGCGTCCCCATGAAGGCGCACGTGGCGGGCATCGCCATGGGCCTGATCAAGGAAGACAACCGCTTCGCCGTGCTGACCGACATCCTGGGCGATGAAGATCACCTGGGCGACATGGACTTCAAGGTCGCTGGCACCACCGGTGGCGTGACCGCCCTGCAGATGGACATCAAGATCCAGGGCATCACCAAGGAAATCATGCAAGTGGCACTGGCGCAAGCCAAGGAAGCTCGCCTGCACATCCTGGGCAAGATGGTCGAAGCCATGTCGGGCGCCAACACCGAAGTCTCGGAATTCGCGCCTCGCCTGTACACCATGAAGATCAACGCTGAGAAGATCCGTGACGTGATCGGCAAGGGCGGTGCCACCATCCGTGCGCTGACCGAAGAGACCGGCTGCCAGATCAACATCAGCGAAGACGGCACCATCACCATCGCCTCGACCGACGCCGACAAGGCCGAACTGGCCAAGAAGCGCATCGCCGAGATCACGGCTGAAGTCGAAATCGGCAAGGTCTACGAAGGCCCGGTCACCAAGTTGTTCGACTTTGGTGCCTTGATCAACCTGCTGCCCGGCAAGGACGGTCTGCTGCACATCAGCCAGATCGCCCACGAGCGCGTCGAGAAGGTCTCTGATTACCTGACCGAAGGCCAGATCGTCAAGGTCAAGGTCATGGAAACCGATGAAAAGGGCCGCGTCAAGCTGTCCATGAAGGTCCTGCAAGAGCGTCCTGAGGGCATGGCCCCTGAGCGTGAGCGTTCTGATCGTGGCGACCGCGGTGACCGTGGCGATCGCGGTGGTCGCAATGACCGTGGCGACCGTGGTGGTGATCGCGGCGGCGACCGTGGTGCATCGTCTGAGCCAGAGCAACAACAGCAATCTTGATCGTCATGGCCCTGTCTAAAAAACTCGTCGTCGGCAACTGGAAGATGCATGGCAGCCGCGCTGCCAATGCCGAACTCCTCAAGGGTCTGCTTGAGGCCGATCTGAGCGCTTCGGCGCCGCGATCGGACGTGGCGGTGTGCGTGCCTTTTCCCTACCTGGGTGAAGTCGCGGCAACGCTGCAGGGCAGTGCCATCACATTCGGCTCGCAAGACGTGTCTGCTCAAGCCCAGGGTGCCTACACCGGTGAGGTGTCGGGTGCCATGGTGCGCGAGTTCGGTGCGCACTACGCCATCGTGGGGCACTCCGAGCGCCGCAGCTACCATGCCGAAAGTGACCAGCTCGTGGCTGACAAGGCCAAGGCGGCTTTGGCGCAAGGCTTGGTGCCCATCGTTTGTGTGGGTGAGACCCTCGCCGAACGCGAGGCCAATCAAACCGAATCAGTGGTCGCGCGCCAGTTGAAGGCTGTGACCGACACCTTGGGTGCTGATCTGGCCAAGGTGGTCGTGGCTTACGAGCCGGTCTGGGCCATTGGCACGGGCAAGACTGCATCGCCCGCGCAAGCGCAGGCCGTGCACGCTTTCCTGCGTGGGCAACTCAAGGCCGCACAAGCTTCGGCCGTGAATGTTCCCTTGCTCTACGGTGGCAGCGTCAAGCCTGACAATGCCGCCGAGCTTTTTTCTCAAACCGACATTGACGGTGGTCTGATCGGCGGAGCCTCCCTGAAGGCTTCCGACTTCGCCGCCATTGCCCGCGCCGCCTGAGGCCGCGCAGCTACATCTGGAGTTCTGACAACATGCAAGTTTTTGCAACCCTGGTGCAAGTGCTCCAGATCATCTCGGCCATGTCCATGATCGGCCTCGTGCTGGTTCAGCATGGCAAGGGTGCCGACATGGGTGCGTCCTTTGGCAGTGGTGCTTCGGGCAGCCTGTTTGGCGCCACCGGCAGTGCCAACTTTCTGTCGCGCTCCACTGCGGTGGCTGCCACGGTGTTCTTCCTGTCAACCTTGGGTTTGGCTTATGTAGGCAACCGCCATGCCACGCCCACGGACCAGCCTAGCGTGTTTGACCAGCCTGCGGCCACGGCGTCTGCAGCTGCTTCGGCTGCCGCGAAATCAGCATCCGGTGCAGCCTTGATCCCTACGAAATGAGATTGAATGGAGAGGGCGCAACGCCTTCCTCATTCAATTTCAGGTTAGAATGGAAGTCTTCGGTGAGCAAGCCTCAAGCAAGTCGAAGATGGATTGAAAACGGGCTATAGATGGCCTGTGAACCCCATGCCGACGTGGTGAAATTGGTAGACACGCTATCTTGAGGGGGTAGTGGCGAAAGCTGTGCGAGTTCGAGTCTCGCCGTCGGCACCAAGAATTCAAACCGTGTCTTCGCACCACCCCATGATCAGCCTGCTTCTTGCTATTTCGGTTGACGTTCGCGGACAGTGTTGCAAAGGCACCTAAGGTAGGCGCGCATGAGTTCGCAGCTCAGCGCGCTTTTTGCATTTCGAATGTGTTTCAATCGCATGTTTGCCTGTTCTGTCCTGTCTGAGAGCCGCCAGTCATGATGAATCTTGAGAATTACCTGCCCGTCATCCTCTTCATCCTGGTGGGTGTCGGCGTCGGGGTGGTCCCTCAGTTGCTTGGCTTCCTGCTGGGCCCGCGTCGTCCTGACGCGGCCAAAAATTCCCCCTATGAATGTGGCTTCGAGGCCTTTGAAGACGCGCGGATGAAATTCGACGTGCGTTACTACCTCGTGGCCATTCTGTTCATTTTGTTCGATCTGGAAATCGCTTTTCTCTTCCCCTGGGCCGTCGCCTTGAAGGAAGTGGGCATGGCTGGCTTCACCGCCATCATGCTGTTTTTGGGCATCCTCGTCGTGGGCTTTGTCTACGAGTGGAAAAAGGGCGCCCTGGACTGGGAATGAGGTAAATCAACATGGGTATCGAAGGCGTCTTCAAAGAGGGCTTCATCACCACGTCGGCGGACACGCTGATCAACTGGTCCAAGACTGGTTCGCTGTGGCCGATGACGTTTGGCCTAGCCTGCTGCGCGGTTGAAATGATGCACGCTGGTGCGGCACGTTATGACATCGACCGCTTCGGCATGCTGTTCCGTCCCAGCCCCCGACAGTCCGATCTGATGATCGTGGCCGGCACGCTGTGCAACAAGATGGCGCCGGCCTTGCGCAAGGTTTACGACCAGATGGCCGAACCCCGTTGGGTGCTGTCCATGGGCTCGTGCGCCAATGGTGGTGGCTACTACCACTACAGCTATTCAGTGGTGCGCGGTTGTGACCGCATCGTGCCGGTGGATGTGTATGTGCCCGGTTGCCCGCCCACGGCCGAAGCCCTGTTGTACGGCATCTTGCAGTTGCAGGCCAAGATCCGCCGCGAAAACACCATTGCCCGATAAAGGCGCAGGACCGTTTCAATGAGCACCAAACTCGACACCCTGCAAGCCGCGCTGCACGCCGTGCTGGGCGATGCCGTCAAACGACTGGACAGCCTCAAGGGTGAGTTGACCCTGACGGTGTCCAGCGCCGACTACATCCGCGTGGCCACGACCTTGCGCGACCACCCTGAACTGCGTTTCGAGCAGCTTCAGGATTTGTGTGGCATGGACTATTCCACCTACAAAGACGGTGCGCCTTCCATATACGCCGAGGGCCCCCGCTATTGCGTGGTCAGCCATCTGCTGTCCGTGGCCAAGAACTGGCGTCTGCGCCTGAAGGTCTTCGCGCCCGATGACGATCTGCCGATGGTTGCGTCGCTGAACGACGTGTGGAGCGCTGCCAACTGGTTCGAGCGCGAAGCATTCGACCTGTACGGCATCATCTTTGAAGGCCACATCGACCTGCGCCGCATCCTCACGGACTACGGCTTCATTGGTCACCCCTTCCGCAAAGACTTCCCGACCTCGGGCTACGTTGAAATGCGTTACGACCCCGAACAGCGTCGCGTGATCTACCAGCCGGTGACGATTGAGCCGCGCGAGATTACCCCGCGCATCATCCGTGAAGACAACTACGGAGGCCTGAAGTAATCATGGCCGAGATCAAGAACTACACCCTGAACTTCGGGCCCCAGCACCCGGCCGCCCACGGCGTGCTGCGCCTGGTGCTTGAGCTGGACGGCGAAGTCATCCAGCGCGCCGACCCGCACATCGGCCTGCTGCACCGCGCCACCGAAAAGCTGGCCGAATCCAAGACCTTCATCCAGTCGCTGCCCTACATGGACCGCCTGGATTACGTCTCGATGATGGCCAACGAGCACGCTTACTGCCTGGCCATCGAGAAGATGATGGGCATCGACGTGCCCGTGCGAGCGCAGTACATCCGCGTGATGTTCGCCGAGATCACCCGGGTGCTGAACCACCTGCTGTGGTTGGGCTGTCACGGTTTCGACTGTGGCGCGATGAACATCCTCATCTACTGCTTCCGCGAACGCGAAGACCTGTTCGACCTGTACGAAGCCGTGTCGGGCGCGCGCATGCACGCCGCCTACTTCCGTCCGGGCGGCGTTTACCGCGACCTGCCGGACACGATGCCGCAGTACAAGGTCAGCAAGATCAAGAACGCCAAGACCATCGCGCGCCTGAACGAAAACCGACAGGGGTCCATGCTGGACTTTATCGACGATTTCACGCAGCGCTTCCCTGGTCTGATCGACGAATACGAAACCCTGCTGACCGACAACCGCATCTGGAAACAGCGCACCGTCGGCATTGGCGTGGTCTCGCCTGAACGCGCGCTCAACCTGGGTTTCTCGGGTGCCATGTTGCGCGGCTCGGGCGTGGTCTGGGACTTGCGCAAGCACCAGCCCTACGATGTCTACGAGCACATGGACTTCGACATCCCCGTGGGCAAGAACGGCGACTGCTACGACCGCTACCTGGTCCGCGTTGAAGAGCTGCGCCAGTCCAACCGCATCATCAAGCAGTGCGTGGATTGGCTGCGTGCCAACCCGGGCCCGGTCATCACCGACAACCACAAGGTGGCTCCGCCTTCGCGCCTCGAGATGAAGACCTCGATGGAAGAGTTGATCCACCACTTCAAGCTCTTCACCGAAGGTTTCCACGTGCCCGAAGGCGAAGCCTACGCGGCAGTGGAGCACCCCAAGGGCGAGTTCGGCATCTACCTGTCCAGCGACGGTGCCAACAAGCCTTACCGTCTGAAGATCCGTGCGCCTGGCTTTCCACACCTGGCCGCCCTGGATGAAATGACCCGTGGCCACATGCTGGCCGATGCCGTGGCCATCATTGGCACGATGGACATCGTGTTCGGTGAAATCGACCGCTAAGTGAAGACTGACAAACCCATGCTCAGCGAACAAACCAAAGCGCGTTTCGACCGCGAAGTGGCCAAGTACCCGGCCGATCAGAAACAATCCGCGGTGATGGCCTGCCTGTCCATCTTCCAGCAGGAGAATGGCTGGATCTCGCCCGAAGGCGAGAAGCTGATCGCCGAGCACCTCGGCATGGCGCCCATCGCGGTGCGCGAGGTCGCCACCTTCTACAACATGTACAACCAGCAGCCGGTGGGCCAGTTCAAGTTGAACGTGTGCACCAACCTGCCATGCCAACTGCGTGATGGCCAGAAGGCGTTGGAGCACCTGTGCCACAAGCTGGGCATCGAAGCCGGCGAGACCACGGCCGATGGCCTGTTCACCGTGCAGCAAAGCGAATGCATGGGCGCTTGCGCCGATTCGCCGGTGCTGATGGTCAATGACCGCCAGATGGTCAGTTTCATGAGCAACGACCGCCTGGACGCGCTGGTCGACACGCTCAAGGCCAACGCCAAATAATCGAGGACCACCCAGATGTTGGACCTTTCCCAATTTCAATCGACCGGCCAGGAAACCGTTTTCCACGGTCGGCACCTCAATGCCCAGATCTACGCGGATCTGGACGGTCAAAACTGGGGCCTGAAGGACTACCAGGCGCGCGGTGGCTACACGGCCCTGCGCAAGATCCTGGGCCTGGATGGCGGCGAGGGCATGACACCTGAGCAGGTGATCGCCGATGTGAAGCTGTCGGCCCTGCGTGGCCGTGGCGGTGCCGGTTTCCCCACGGGTTTGAAGTGGAGCTTCATGCCCCGCGC
>CAZKPN010000085.1:0-18192 GCA_964554655.1 uncultured Aquabacterium sp.
ACGCCGAGCACCTGATCGACGCGGTGGCGCGCATGGCGCAGGCCATCACGGCCGCGGCGCCCGGCGTGCACCTGCTGGTGACCAGCCAGGTGGCCCTGAAACTGGACAACGAGCGTGTTTTCAGGCTGAGTGCCTTGTCGGTGCCCGAGCCAGGCACCCCGCTGGAGCAGGCACTGGCCCATGGCGCGATTGCCCTGTTTGCCGACCAGGCACAAGCGGCCGATCGGCGTTTTGCCTTGACCGAAGCCAATATTGAAGAAGTCATTGCCCTGTGCCGCCGTTTGGACGGCATGGCGCTGGCGATCAAACTGGCCGCGGCGAGGTTGCCGCTGCTCGGATTGCAAGGCGTGGTGACTCGCCTGGACGAGCGCTTCAAGCTCTTGCGCAGCCAGAACGCCTTGGCGCCACCGCGCCGACAAACGCTGATGGGCACCTTGGAGTGGAGCCACGAGCTGCTGTCGCCCGACGAGCAGACGGTGTTCCGCCGCTTGTGCGTTTTTGCCGGTGGCTTCAACCTGCAGCTGGCCAGCGCCGTGGCCATGGACGACTTCCTCGACGAATGGGCCGTGATCGAACTGTTGGGCGCCTTGGTCGACCGTTCCCTGGTGGCCGCCGATGGCGCCGACGTGCCCCGTTACCGCCTGCTCGAAAGCACGCGCGACTTTGCCAGCCTGAAGCTGGACGCCTCGGGCGAGCACTGGCTGATGAAGCGTCGGCACGTATCGACCGTGGCCATGCTGATGGAGCAGGCTTACGCCGCCTACTGGCGCACACCCGACACGGCCTGGCTGGAAACCTACGGCCCCGAGATCGACAACGTGCGCGCGGCGCTGGATTGGGTGATGGCCCACGAGCCCGCGCTGGCAGTGGACATGGTGGGCGCCGCCAGCCCCTTGTTTTTGCTGCTGGGCCTGGCCCCTGAATGCCGCCGGCGTTGCCTGGCGGTGGAGTCGCAGGTGCTGGCCATGCCAGCCTGCGCCCCGGTGGCCCGCTATTGGCTGGAACGCAGCCGTTTGAACTGGGGCGTCTCCAACACCCTGATGCACGATTTTGCGCGCCGCGCCGCCGAGCAAAGCCGCGCCTTGCAGGACGACGTGGGCCGTTACCTGGCTTTGCGCTGCATGGCGGGCAGCGGGGTGTTGCCGGCCGCCCAGGCCAAGAACCTGCTGGAAGAGATGATCGGGCTGGAAAAACCGGCCTGGCCGCCACGCCTGCGTTTGCAGCGCCAACTGGCCACGGTCAGCGTGCTGCGTTCGGGCCAGCAGCTGGAGCAGGCCAAGCGGGTGTGCGAGACCTTGCTGTCGCACTCGCAGGCCAATGGCCTGGACGCCGTGGTCTCGGCCGCCCTGGCCGATCTGGCCGCGCTGAGCCTGGCCGTGGGCGATCCAGACGCCGCCGTGCAGCATTGCAGCGACATCATCGCGCGTGGTCGGCACCGCCGCGACAACTTCATCCTGCACGCCATGGCGATCAAGGCCACCGCCTTGTTCATGCAGGGCGATGATGAGCAGGCACGCGGTGCCCTGGTGGACTTTGCCGCCGCTTCGCGCAGCCGAGACTGGGAATGGTTCGGCCTGTACTCCGGCTTGTTCGCCCTGCTGGCCGCCATTGAAGGGCGCCACGAAACGGCGGCGCGCCTGCTGGGCTACGCCGACCGCGCGCACCAGCAACTGGGCTCGCGCGATGCCCAGGCTGGCCAGGCCTGGGAGCGGGCCAGCAGCCTGGTGAACGCGGTGCTGCCTTTGGCGACCACCTCGCGCCTGGCCTCCGAGGGCGCGCAGATGGCCCCCGAGGCCGTGTGCAATTGGGCCTTGGCTCGCGTGGACGTCTGACGTGCAGGCCCTGTCCGATTGGCTGGCGTCGATTGGCATGGCCCGCGTTGAGCGTGTGCTGCTCGACAACGACATCGATACCGAAGTCATCACCAGCCTGACCGAGACCGACCTGGAGAAACTGGGCGTGTCGATGGGCGACCGCAAGCGCTTGCTGCAGGCCATCGGGGTGTTGCGTCAGCAGGCAGTGCGGCCCCTGGCCAAGCCTGGGCTGGCCAGCCAGGGCGAGCTTCGGCAGCTGACCATCATGTTCTGCGACCTGGTCGATTCCACCCAGTTGTGCGAGCGTCTGAGCCCGGAGCAATGGCAGCAAGTGGTGTTGCTCTACCAGCAGACTGCGGCGGCGGTGATCGAGCGTTTTGGCGGCACCATCGCGCAGTACCTGGGCGATGGCTTGCTGGTGTACTTTGGCCATCCTCAAGCGCAAGAGGATGCGCCCGAGCGCGCCGTGCGCACCGGCCTGGCCCTGGTCGAGGCCATCCGCCACTTGCCCCAGCAGCCACCGGGGCACGACGAGCCCTTGCCCTGGGCCGTGCGCATCGGCATCCACACCGGCCTGGTCGTGATGGGTGAGATCGGCGGGGGTGCCCGGCGCGAGCAACTGGCCTTGGGCGACACGCCCAACCTGGCTGCGCGCCTGCAAGCCCTGGCACAGCCCAACACCGTCGTGATCAGTGACAGCACGCGCAAGCTGGCCGGCACGGGCCTGCAGTGCGAAGACCTGGGGCGGCCTTTGCTCAAGGGTGTGCGGGAGCCGCGTCAGGTGTGGCGCGTTCAGGCCGTCAACACCGCCACCAGCCGCTTTGACGCGGCCACCAGCGCAGGCTTGACCCCCTTGGTGGGCCGCGCCCATGAGTTGGGCATGCTGCTTGACCGCTGGCAGGCTGTGCAGCGAGGGCAGGGCCAGGTGATGGTGTTGTCGGGTGAGCCGGGCATTGGCAAGTCTCGCTTGCTCAAAGAGCTGCGTGACCGCCTGGGCAACGCGGGCCTGGGCGCGGTGCGCCTGCAATGCTCGGCCCACCAGGTTCACCGTGCTTTCCACCCCAGCATCGACCACTTTGAGCGCGTGCTGAACCTGAGCCGCGATCAGCCCGCCGATGTCAAGCTGGGCGCGCTGGAGCGCATGGTGATGGGCCAGTTGCACCGCTCGGCGCAGCAGGTGGCCTTGCTGGCCTCAATGCTGTCGATCCCTTGCGAGGACCGCTATGGTCCGTTGGTGGAAAGCCCGCAGCAGCACGAGCGCGACACCGTCATGGCGCTGGTCGATGTGGTCGAGGCCGCCGCCTTGCGTGAGCCCACCCTGGTGTTGGTGGAAGACGTGCACTGGGCCGATCCGGCCACGCTCGATTTCCTGAGCTTGCTGATCGAACGGGCCCGGGTCGTGCCCTTGATGCTGGTCGTCACCCACCGGCCCGAGTTCCAGTGGTCGGTGGGTGACGGCGACCAGCATGTCACCACCTTGAAGCTGCCCAGCCTGCATCGCGCCGAGGTGGCCGAGCTGGTGGCGCAGTTGTCGCGCGAAGTGGCCTTGCCCACGGCCTTGACGCAGCACATCCTGAGCAAGACCGACGGCGTGCCGTTGTTCATCGAAGAGCTGACCAAGTCCATTCTTGAGATCCCCTTGAGCGATGGCCGGGATGGCCACCGCACCGAGGTGCCCGCCACCTTGCGTGATTCGCTGATGGCGCGCCTGGACCGCGTGCCCGCGGCCAAGGCCATCGCACAGATTGGCTCGGTGCTGGGTCGCGAGTTCAGCCACGAGTTGATCGAGGCCTTGGCCAGCATGTCATCAGGGGAGCTGGCGGCCGCCTTGGCCGCGCTGACGCAATCGGGCCTGGCCACGCAGCAGGTCAGCCACCAGGGCACCGTCTACACATTCAAGCACGCGCTGGTGCAGGATGCGGCCTACGACTCGCTACTCAAGCCGCAGCGCGAAGCCTGGCACGCGGCCATCGTGCAGGTGGTGGAGTCGCGCTTTCCGGCCCTGCAGCACAGCAAGCCCGAGATGTTGGCGCGCCATGCCAGCGCAGCCGGCCAGCCGCAGCAGGCCATCCCGTATTGGCGCAAGGCCAGTGACCAGGCCTTGCAGCGCCTGTCCTTGCACGAGGCGGTGGCGCACCTGAACGCCGGCTTGGCCTCGGTGGCCGCGCTGCCCGTGTCATCGGGGCGTGATCAGACCGAACTGCAACTGCGGGCCTCGCTGGGCACGGTGCACATGCTGGCCAAGGGCTGGGGCGCGCCCGAGGTGGAGCAGGCTTATGCGCGCGCCAACCAGCTGGCCGACGCGGCCGACAAGGTCGAGGAATCGATCTGGCCCTTGTGGGGCGTGTGCGTGTTCCACCTGGTGCGTGGTGAAGTCAACCAGGCTGAAACCATCGGCAAGCGCTTGATGACCGTGGCCCGCCAGTCCAACAGCCGCCATGCCTGGCTGGTGGCCAACATGATGCACGCGCAGTTGTGCTTGTACAGCGGCCGGGTGAATGAGGTGGCTGAGCATGCCGACCAGGTGATTCACCGCTACAGCGATCCGCAGGACCGTTCCCTCATCACGCTGTACACGATGGACCTGAAGCTGGTGGCGTTGGTGCATGGCTCGCAGGCCCGCTGGATCGCGGGCGAGGACCATGATGCCGAGGCGCTGTGCCTGGAGCAGGAGCGCTTCGCGGCCGCGCTGAACCACCCGCACAGCCTGGCCTGGACCCATGCCTGGGGCGCGATGTCCTACCTGTTCCGGGGCGATGTCGAAGGCTTGCTGGACCGGTTGGAGCGCGGCCTGGGGCTGGCCGAACAGCATGGCTTCACCTACGTGACCTCGGTCGGCGTGATCGCCCGGGGTTGGGCTTGGGCGCAGCAAGAGGGCCGTCTGATGGAAGGCATCGAAGAGATGCGGCGCGGCTTGGCGTTGTTCAGGCAGACGGGCGCGGGCATCGTCGTGCCTTTCTTCCAGACCTTGCTGGCGCAGGCCTTGGGGCGCGTCGGGCAGCGCGCTGAAGCACTGGCCTTGCTGGACGCGTCACAGGCCTTGATCGAGCAGGGTGGCGAGCGCTGGCACGAGGCCGAGCTGCACCGCATCCGGGGCGAGTTGCTGGCATCGGGGCCGCAGCCGGATTGGCCGCAAGCCGAAGCCAGCATCCGCCAGGCCTTGAAGGTGGCCACGGCGCAAGGGGCTCGCCATTGGGCCCGCCGCGCGCAGGCCGACCTGGATCAGTTGCTGGTCAGGCGCTGACGGCGGCCTGCGCGGCGTTGGCGATCTTCTGCAGGTTCTCCGGGCTGAAGAAATCAGTGGGCGACACGGTCTGGCCGAACACGCCGAAGTAGCGGTCCGCCTGGGCCTGGTCGTGTGCCAGGCCGGTGAACAGCTGGATGACTTCGTCGGTGGGCGGTGCCAGGCGGGCCATGTCTTGCGAGAACAAATGCAAGGGCACCGACACCGCATCGCGGCGCGGGGCGTAAGCCGCCACGGTCTCGTCCAGGTCACCTGGGCCCGACAGGCCTTGGTGAAGCAGCTCGGCCAACAGGTCGGCATCGCGCAGGGCGTTGGTGATGCCCGCGGCGGTGATGGGGTCAACGGTCAGGCCGGCATCGCCGACCAGGCTCCAGCCTTGACCCACCGGTTGGCGGCAGAAGGTGCCCACGCCGGTGCTGATCCAGTCTTCTTCACGCTTGCCGGCCCGCAGGCGGGCGACCAGGTCGGGGCTCATGGCGTCCAGCTCGGCAAAGAAGTGGGCTTCGGTGTCCTGGCGCGCCACGCGGGGCGAGTTGCCCGGCAGGATGACGCCAGCCAACACCTGGTCGTCGTTGGTGGCCCAGGCGTAGGCCATGCGCTGTGGGCGCGAGATGAATTCGACGCCCTTGAGCGACACGCCACTGAAGTAGGCGAAGGTGTTGAGCGAGCCTGCTTCTTTGGGGAACTCGTGGTACGAGGTGCTGCCCACGGAGCGGGCCACGCGCGAGTGCCGACCATCGGCGCCGACGACCCAGCGGGCCTGCTCGGTCATCACGCTGCCATCGGGGTTCTTGGCGGTGATGCCGACCACGCGCTCGCCATCGCGCAGCACATCGTCAAAGAGCACGCCTTCGCGCAATTCGGCGCCAGCGGCCACGGCCGCGTCCAGCAGGATCTGATCGAGCACGATGCGCTTGGGGGCGAAGGCCGCGCCCACCTTGGCATCGGGCGGCGTGCCTTTGAGCACCAGCTCGCCCAGATCGAGTGAGAACTCGGTCAGGGCAGGGCACAGGGAAGCGCGCACGGCATCCAGCACGCCCCACTTTTGCAGCAGGTCGGCCCCCGCGTGCCACACCAGGTGGGTGGACAAGCGCATGTCGCTGGGAAAGCGGTCCTGGTCGATGAGCAGGACCTTGTGTCCCTGGCGCGCCAGCAGCAAAGCCGTTGCCGCACCGGCGCACCGGGCGCCCACCACAATCACATCATGCATAGAAGAGACTCGATACAGCTAGGTCGTCAACTTGGGCCAACCGTAAGGCGGCGCGGGCTTCGTGTCGATGTGGACCACGATGACTTGCGGCCTTCGGTTGGACTGTGCAGATGCTAGCGCATTTGCCAGGGCCTCGGCCAGAGCGCTTGTACCTTGGTCGGGCTTGATGGCCACCGCTTGCGCGCCCAGTCCTTCGGCGAATTTCACGAGGTCGGGCTGGCCGAGTTTGTAATAGTCGGCCCAGGCCGCGGCGGGTGGCAACAATTGGGCCATGCCCTGGCTGACCATGGCCAGGTCGTTGTCGTTCAGGACCACCCAGATGGCGCCCACGCCGTTCTGCGCGGCGGTTGATATTTCAGCACCGTGCATCATGAAGGCGCCATCGCCGACGATGGCCACGCAGGGCTTGTCGGGCGCGGCCAGTTTGGCGCCGATCACGGCGGCCACCGCGAAGCCCATGGGCCCCATGGCCAGGGCGCTTTGGTAACGCAAGGGCGCATCAATCACCATGTTGTTGAGCGACCAGCCCACGCAGTTGCCGGCATCGATGAACACCTCACCCTCTTTCAGGGCCTCGTTGACGACGCGGATCAGGGCGGCGGGGTGCACCGGCGCGCTGGTGGAGTCGCGCCCGGCGGGGTCGGACCAGGGCGCGGTGGCCCGCTTGATGGCGGCGATGGCCTGCTGGCGCTGGTCCACCTTGTGCTGGTCGGGGTGATGGCGCGAGGCCTGCTCGCACAGCTCGTCCAGCGTGGCGGCGGCTTCGGCGACCACGCCACGCGTGATGGCGAAGTCGCGCCCGATCACGCTGGCATCCAGGTCGATCTGCACGAAGTGCTTGCGGGGGCTGAGCGTGCGGCTGTAGAGGTCCGAGGCCACCACCGAGGTGGACAACTCGCCCAGCGTGGAGCCCAGCACCACGAGCGTGTCCAGGTGGTCCGGGTCGGTGGGCGGCTTCATGTAGAGCTGCGTCCAGGCCGAGCCGCACATGCCGTAGTTGCGCAGTGACAGGGCGTGCGTTTCGGGGAAGATGCCCTTGGCATTGGGCGTGGTCATCACCGGGATGCCGAAGCGCTCGACGAAGCGCGTGAAGGCGGCCAGGCGCTCGGGCTGGGCCAGCGCTTCGCGGCTGCCGTTGCCCAGGAAGATCAGGGGCCGGTCGGCGTGGATCAGTTCATGCAGCGTGGCCGCCACCGCCTTGGCATCGGTGCAGGCCGCCAGCGCGCGGTAGGTGTGTGGCTGGAGGCTGCTGGGGACGCTGCTCAAGGCCGTGCCGGCCACGTCGTTGGGCAGGCTGATGTGGGCGGTGCGGCGGGGCAGTGACAGGGCGTTGCGCAGCGCCTGCTGGAACAGCGTCTGGAAGTTGCTCTGGTTGGAGATCATGTCGCTGGACTGCACCGAGTTGCGGAAGATGCTGGTGATGTCCAGCTTGGCATCGGCGCCTTCTTGCAGGTAGCCCTGGCCGAAGTACTTCTCGGGCACCTCGCCCGTGATCACCAGCACCGATGAGTTGCTGGCCTGCGCGTTCATGGCGCCAGTCACGGCATTGGTGGCGCCGGGCCCGGAGGTGGTCATCACCACGCCCAGGCCGCCGCCGGCCCGCGCGTGGCCATCGGCCATGTAGGCCGCGCCGGTCTCGTGCCGGCAGATCACGTAGTGGATGTCTTGCCGCAGCTTCAACTCGTTCATCAGCCAGACCAGTGCACCGCCTGGTATGCCGAAGATCCTGGTCACCCCCTCTGCCTTCAAATAGTCCAGCAGCAGTTGCGCGACGGTCTGGGTGGCGGGGGTGTCAACGGTGGTTTGCATGGGGCTCCCTCGATATAGCGGCCAAAGGTGTCTGAAATTACCGCGTTGCCCGCCCGCGTGGCTGACAGAATTCCAAGACAAATCACCGGGAGTTCACGCTATGACTCACCCGACAGCTTCGCGCAAGACCGTGTTGGACGTGGCCATCGTGGGAGGCGGGGTGTCCGGCCTCTACAGCGGTTGGCGCTTGTTGACCACCCCATCGCCTGATCAGTCTGGAGAGGTGTCCTTGTTCGAAAGCAGTGATCGTGTGGGCGGCCGCCTGCTCTCGGTCACACCACCGGGCATGCCCGAGGCGCGCATCGAGCTGGGCGGCATGCGCTTCACCACCGGGCAGCCACTGGTGATGTCGCTCGTGCCCTATTTGAAGTTGGCCACCGAGCCGTTCCCGGTGGGGCAGAACCAGAACATGGCTTACCTGCGCGGCCACCGCCTGCGCACCGCCGACCTGAACGACCCCGACAAAATCCCCTATGTGCTGACGCCCGCCGAACGCGATGGCCTGAAAGACGGCTTCACCGCGATGGCCGCTGAGAACTTTCTGCAGAAGGTGATGGACCAGCCCCACGTGGACCTGAAGACCGTGCCCTGGGAGAAGCTGGCGCGCAGCGGCCAATACGAAGGCCACCTGCTGCGCGACCTGCCCATGCGCTATGTGTTCAACCGATCGGTCAGCCACGAGGCCTTTCAGTTCGCCGAAGACACCAGTGGCTACGACAGCATTTTCTTCACCTGGAACGCGGCAGATGGCTTCCCGTGGAACCTGGCCGACTATGGCGCCACGATTGAGTACAAGCGCCTTGTTCAAGGCTACGAATCCTTGCCCCTGACCTTGCGCGGCAAGTTCGAAGAGGCGGGTGGCCAGGTGCATTTGAAGCACCGCCTGATCGGCTTTGACCAGGTCGAGCAGGACGATGGCAGCAAGGTGATCGAGATGCACTTCGACCGCGACGGGCACCGCGAGACCGTGTGCGCGCGCCAGCTGATCCTGGCCATGCCGCGCCGCTCACTCGAGCTGTTGGCACAAAACGGCGCCGTGCTGGGCCCTGAGCAGCACGAGGTGCACCGCCTGATCCAATCCGTCACGCCCATCCCCTTGTTCAAGCTGGCCCTGTGTTACCGCGAACGCTGGTGGGAGAAGCTGGGCATCACGCAAGGCCAGTCGGTCACCGACCTGCCGATCCGCCAGTGCTACTACTGGCCGGTGGGCGATGACACCAAGGCGGGCGCCATCCTCATCTACAACGATGGCCTGGACCTGGACTACTGGTGCGACCTGATCGCGCACCCCGCCAAGTTCCAGAACAAGACCTTGAATGGCGAGGTGCCCTGGCCCGAGCAGGAGTGGATGCAACACCCCGCGCCCGAGTTGATGGTGCAAGAGGCGCACCGCCAGCTGCTGCAGATCCACGGCATCGAAGACCACCCTGATCTGCAACCCTATGCGGCCGCCTTCCGGGATTGGGGCGAAGACCCCTTCGGCGGTGGCGCCAACTTCTGGCCGCAGCACGTGGAGAGCCACGACGTGGCCCGCAAGATCCTCCAGCCCGTGCAGGACGTGCCGGTGTTCATCTGCGGCGAGGCCTACTCGCACGGCCAGGGCTGGGTGGAAGGCGCGCTGGAGACGGCGGAGGCCATGCTGCAGGGGCACTTTGGCCTGGGGCGACCCCCTTATCTGCCGGGTTCTCAGTCGCCCAAAGCTTGATGCATCGCAACATGGTCTGCGGCTGACTGCGGTGAAATTCCGTTTGAGGAATTTGCCCTCGTCATCTAGGAAAGAGACCATGAGAACAAAGAACGCCCAATGCGCCGCCTTGGCGCTGGCATTGGCAGGCGGTGTGGCCTTGCCTTTCGCCGTGCAGGCTGAGGAATCGCCCTGGCTGGTGCGCGTGCGCGCCGTGGACCTGGAAAGCGACAACGAGGATTCCTCGGGCCTGAACCTGGCGATCAACAACAAGATCATCCCGGAAGTCGACATCTCCTACTTCTTCACGCCGAACATCGCGGCGGAGCTGGTGCTGACTTACCCGCAAAAGCAGACCATTTACTCGGGCAGCACAGAGATCGGCTCGCTCAAGCACCTGCCCCCCACGCTCACGCTGCAGTACCACTTCGAGAAGATGCGCGAGTTCAAGCCCTACCTGGGCATCGGTGTGAACTACACGCGCTTTTCCAGCGTGCACTTCAGCCCCGCCGTGCAGGCCGCTTTGCAACCCAGCGTGAGCAAGAACAGCTTCGGCCTGGCCTTGCAAGCGGGTGTTGACTTTGAGTTTCGCAAGAACTGGTACCTGAACCTGGACGTGAAGAAAGTGCAGATCCGCACCGACATCAAGTCCGCCGGGACCAAGGTGGGCGAGTTCAAGGTGGACCCCTGGTTGCTGGGCGTGGGCGTGGGCATGCGGTTCTGAGCAAGGCCGCTGGCCGCCTCACTCAGCCAGGGATGAAGACGTAGCCCACGTTGCGCACCGTCTTGATCACCTCGGGCTTGTCGGGGTTGCGCTCGACCTTGCGGCGCAGGCGCATCACGCGCAGATCAATGGAGCGGTCGAACACATCCCAGCCGCGGTTGTGCGCCTGCTCCATGATCTGATCGCGGTTGAGCGGCCGATTGGGGTGCGAGGCAAACAAGGCCAGCAGCTCGAACTCCGACGCGGTCACGGGGATGTCGACGCCATCGTGGCTGAAGAGCTGGCGCGAATCCAGGTCCAGGGCGCATTGACCGAAACGAACCCGTTGCGTGGTCAGGGGCGCTGCTGACGGCTCGGCCGTGACCTCGGCGCGCAAGCGGCGCACCAGCGCGCGCACGCGGGCCAGCAGTTCGCGCACTTCAAAGGGCTTGGGCAGGTAGTCGTCCGCGCCCAACTCCAGTCCCACGATGCGGTCCACCGAATCGCCCGCCGTGGTCAGCATCACCAGGCCGATGCCGGGGTGGGCTTCGCGCAGCCAACGCGCCAGTGACAAGCCGTTTTCGCCCGGCATGTTGATGTCCAGGATGGCCACATCGGGCACGGCCTCGGCCACCAGCGCGCGGGCCGCCAGCGCATCCTGCGCGGTGCGCACGGTGAACTGGTGCCGCTCGAAGTACTCGCTCAGCAGCGAGCGCAGCTCGGGCTCGTCGTCTACCACCATCACCACCGGCGTGGTCTTGTTGCCTGGCACAGGGCCTCCCGCGTTGTTGCCTGGCCGTGATGATATCGCCCATCCATCACAATGCCGCACTGGCCAAACGGATGGCCCACCAATGCAGCGTGGAGTGCGACAGGCATGAGCAAAGAGGAACAAGACGGCGAATTCAAGTGGTCGGTCACATCCGGGCGAACCGGCACAACGCCGGCCTTTCCGCTGGACCCCACGCTGCTGGGCGCCCTGCTGGACCACAGCACCACGCAGGTCGGCATCTTTGGCCGCGACCACGTCTACCAATATGCCAACCAGGAAATGCTGGATGGCTTGGGCCGCACCTGGGACCAGGTGGTGGGCCAGCACCTGTCGACCGTGCTGGGGCCCGCCTTGTACGAAGAGCGCTATGCCCGCCTGAGCGAGCGGCTGTTCGCTGGCGAAACCCTGCGTTGGAGCGGTTGGCTGGGTGGGCCTGGCCAAGGTTGGCGCTTCCTGAAGGAATCCATGGTGCCTTTTGCCCCGGTGGAGGGTGCGGTGCAATCGGTGGCCGTGTTCCGGCATGACTTGACCGAGCTCAAGCAGCGCGAGCTGGAGCTGGCCGACAAGCTGCAGGAGCTGCAGGCCAGCGAGGCGCTCAAGTCCGCCATCGTGGACCATGCGCTGGCCGCTCTGATCTCCACCGATGCCAAGGGCCTGATCGTCGAGTTCAACCCCTCGGCCGAGGCCATGTTCGGCCGCACCCGCGCCGATGTGCTGGGCCGCCCGGTCAGCGAGATCGTGATGCCCGAGCGCTTTCGCGCCGCCCACGAGGCCGGCATGCTGCGCATGGACGGTGGTGGCGAAGCCCGCATCTTGGGCAAGCGCATGGAGATGCACGCGCTGCGCGCCGACGGCAGCGAGTTCCCGATCGAGATGGTGCTGTGGCGCACCAGCGTGCACGATTCGATCTTCTACACGGCCTCGATGGTGGACCTGACCGAGCGCCACAATGCCGCCGAGCAGATCGAACGCCAGCGTGAAGCCCTGCGGCAAAGTGAAAAGCTCACCGCCATGGGCAGCCTGCTGGCCGGCGTGGCCCACGAGTTGAACAACCCGCTGGCCATCGTGATGGGCCGCGCCAGCCTGCTGGAAGAGAAGTGCGAATCCGCCGACCTGAAGGCCGATGTGCAGCGCATCCGCGAGGCCGCCGAGCGCTGCGGCCGCATCGTGCGCACCTTTCTGAACATGGCGCGCAGCCGGCCTTCGCAGCGCCACAAGGTGGGCCTCAACGAGATGGTCCAGGCCGCCACCGACATGCTGCACTACGGCTACCGCAGCCATGGCATCGAACTGCAATTGCAGCTGGATCCGGCCTTGCCCGAGGTGCTGGCCGATGGCGATCAGATCGGGCAGGTGATCCTGAACCTGTTGGTCAATGCGCAGCAAGCCTTGGCCAGCATCAATGGCCCACGCTGCGTCAGCGTCCAGACGGGGGTGGGCACCGGTGAGGGCCAGGCCGGCGTGTGGCTGCGCGTGCGCGACAGTGGCCAGGGCGTGTCCCCCAAACTGCATGACCGCGTGTTCGAGCCCTTCTTCACCACCAAGCCCGATGGCATGGGCACCGGCATGGGCCTGGCCGTGTCGCGGGCCCTGGCGCGTGAACATGGTGGCGACCTGCTGCTCGAATCGGTCGATGTGGACAGCAGCCTGAATGGACTGCGCGGTGCCAGCTTCAGGCTGGTCCTGCCGATGTGCGCCAGGCCGGCCGAGGACACCATCCCGGCGCCTCTGCCTGAACTGGACGACGAGCCCATGCTGGCCCGCATCCTGGTGGTGGACGACGAGCCCGAGCTGACCTCCTTGATGCGCGACATGCTCGAAGGCGCCGGCTATGAAGTGGCCACGGCCGAGTCGGGCGCGGTGGCCTTGGAGCTCCTGGAGATGGCCCGCTTCGACGCGGTCGTGTCTGACCTGCGCATGCCCGACATGGATGGCTCGGCTTTGTGGCGTGAGCTGTCGGTTCGGCATCCGAGCCTGGCGCGGCGGATGCTGTTCGTCACGGGCGATACGCTGTCGATGGATGCGCAGAAGTTTCTGCGCGACTCGCGCAGCGACAGCCTGGACAAGCCCTTCTCTAAAAGCGACTTGCTGGCCAAGGTGGCGGCCTTGGTGAGTTAGTGGGCATTTCGCCCATCACAACAATTGCAACACAGGTGGTTGTTGGATGAAACGCTGCTGAAACGGGGCCCGCGCAAACTTCTTTTCATCGGAACACAAACCGCTCCGATGTCCCCCCGGGACCTCACTCATCAGCCTCATCACAAACTTGGGAATCCATCATGACCACCATCAACGACACCTCCATCCAATTCTTGTTCGACTACGCCAAGCAAGGCGCCCTGAATCCCGGCAAGGATTTCCCCATCTACCCCGCCGTGTACGTGACCTTCGTTGAGCAATTCGCCAACTCGCATCCTCCTGGCAGTGCCAATGCCTCGTCCGACCTGGTGACCTACACCAACGGCCGCCTGAAACTGTCCGCTGACAAGAAGACCCTGAGTGGTGAGCTCAAAGTCTGGCGCAATATCCACGATGCTGGCTCGCCTGCCATCTTCGACATGCCCGCCCGCCCTGAAGACGCGTTCCAGAAGGTGGAAGACCAGGTCACCGTGGCCGTCACCGTGTCCGACACCGGCAAGTTCACCTACCAGCGCAAGCTCAAGGGCAACCCCATTGGCGGCATGCCCCCGGCCACGCTGAATGCCAGCTACAACAACGGCTTGATGGTCGAGCAAGGCCAAGGCAGCGTGCGCAACCTGAGCTTCACGCTGGGTTCGGTCGCGGGTGTGCTGGCTTGATCAAGCCAGGTCGCGTTCGTAAAGCAGGGCCACGGCATGCATCTCCATGCCAATGCCCAGCATCACGACGTACTTCGTGGTGATCTCGTTCTGGCACCGGGCAAAGTTGACCGGCACCGATGAGGCCACCATGTCGCCAAGCTCTTCGATTGTGTTGAGGTAATGCGCCGGCTGGATGGCCGCGTTCCACGCGTCGAAGACCGCCTTGGACGTCTGGTGTGCCACCAGCGTGATGTCTTGGCCGCTGAGGCCATGCTTGGCCAGCAGGCGGTTCACGACCACACCAGGGACGTTGAAGCCAAAGGTCTTCACCGCGTTCTCGCCGGTTTGGTCGTCCAGCTTCATCAAGGGCTTGGTGAACAGCTCGTGGTGATGCCGAACCGGCCGCTGCGCCATGCGCAGGGCGCTGAAGTACTGCGTCTGCGTGTCGTTGTCCCAATCGATCAAACGGAAACGCGTGGGGTCGTCGGTCCAGCCGACCACGGCCGCGCCCGCACCATCAGAGGCGGCCAGCGAGACGGGCTCGTGGTAGTCCATGTGGTGCGTCCAGTTGTTGCCGCAAGCCACCAGGGCGTGGCGCGCGGTGCCGCAACTGACCATGTCATGCGCCAGCTTCATGCCGTCGATGAAGTTGCTCTCGTCGGTGTTGAGCGAGAGGATGCGGCATTGGCGTGACAGGCCCAGATCGCGGTGCACAGCGGCCAAGGCGTTGGGTGCGTAGTACTCGCTGACGGTGGCCGAGCCGAGCAGCAGGTCAACTTCATCGAGCGGCACATTCGCTTGCGCCAGCGCCGTCTTGCAGGAATCAACCATGATGCCGACCACGTCGTTGGCATGCGCCAGCACGCGCCGGTATTTCAGGCCGTTGAAGAGGTCGGAGCCAGCAGGCTGGTGTGCCTTGAGCCAGTCGAAGATGGCGTCGTCGTTGCCCCGGATGTGATCAGGGACACGGTGCCCCTGGCCGAGGATGGCCACTTGCTTGACGGCTGCTTGCTGATCCATGAAGACCTCCCCTGATGCAGTGGAGTTCGAATGTTCCGTCGGATTGGCCTTCAGGGTGTGAGAAACAAGTCGCGATTTCCGCTGCTTTTCAAGGCAGACGCCAGGCGTGGCGGTGTGAATTTTGAAAATGAAAAGTATTGTTTTATAGACATAAATTGATTAAATGCCTAAAATAATAGACATATGCCGCGCCGAGATCCTTTGTCAGAGCCCTTTGAGGTCACCCAGTTCGTGACCGAGGTGGGCATGCGCCTTCGCCTGATGCGCGTGGCACGCGGCCTCAGCCAGGCAGACCTGGCCGAGCGGGCCGATGTGAGCCGCCAGACCTTGATGTCCATCGAAGGTGGTGCTTTGTCCACCCGCTTTGCCGATGTGGCCAGGCTGATGTGGGTGCTGGATGACGTCGGGCTTCAAACGGCGCTGGCCAGCGCCGCGCAAGATGCCGTGTACCAGGAGGCTGCGCGAACCAGCTTGCCCAGGTCAAAGCGCCGTGGCAAGGGCCAAGCATGATCCGAAGGGCGCCGGTATTTCGCTGGATGACGCTGCCTGCCGAGACGCAGCGCACAGCCGTTCGCGTGGGTGAGCTTTGCCAAAAAGCCACGCACTGGGAGTTTGTGTACAACGCAGACTACTTGGCCTTGGGGCCACTCGCGTGGGAGTTGGACCCCATCCGCATCAGAACCAAGCAACGCTCGCCTTACACGGTGGTGGGTGCTGCGCCGCACGGTGTGTTCTGCGACGTGGCCTTGTCCGGTTGGTCGCTCGATGCCTTGCACAAGCGCCGTCATGAGTTGCCAGGCCTGTTGTCTGGTCAAGGCAACGACCGTGAACCTTGGGGATGGTGGGAGCGCTTGATTTACGCACCTGCCGATGGCTTTGGCGCCTTGTTCGTGGGCGAGCCCGACAGCAAGCCGCTATTGGGAACGGTGCTGATCGACCAATTGCTGAAAGTCACCAAGGCCACCCTGATGCCTGCTCACATGCAGACGTCTTCTGGGGCCATGGGCGGCGAGCGGCCCAAGTTGACCGCCTATCGCAATGAGGGCGGTACAGGCGATGCCCCGGTGATCCTGAAGTTCGCCCTGCCGAGTGAGCGCGCAGACAGTGTGGTGGCCGAGGCCACGGCCTTGAGCCTGGCGAGTGAGCTGGGTCTTCGTGTGCCCGCGCACCATGTGGACCTCATCAATGACGTTCCGGCACTGTCCATTGAGCGGTTTGACCGAGGGTTCGGGAAAAGCGGGCTGGCATACCATTGCGTAAGTGCTGCCACGGCCCTGGAGCTGATTCCCGGCGCCGATCGTGATGACCGGCGCCGCAGCTATGTACAGCTGCGCTCCAAGCTCAAACAGGCTGGTGATGCGCTGGAGCTTTACCGGCGAATCGTGTTGAACGCCGCGGTGGGCAACAGTGACGATCACCCCTGGAACACCAGCTTGCGCCAAACAGGGCTGGGCTCCTGGGAGATCTCACCTTTGTACGATGTGATGCCGTTCTTTGCGCACCGGCCACCCACGGTGATGAGCATGGCCTTGCGCCGTGGTGGCGAAAGAGCCGCGACCTCGGAGAACCTGGTGGCCGCAGGCTTGGAGATCGCGGGCTTGAAATCCGAGGCTGCTCAAGCGGCCATGGATGAGATTTTTCAGCACGTCCGTGCGCACTGGCGGCGTGTTTTCAACCAACATGCCGCGCATCTGCCGGCCGCGACTGCAGACGATTGGGCTCCCGTGTTTGCCCCCAGCGATCAAGCCCGGTGACCTGACGATTCACTGCCCCGCTGCATGCAGCGCATTGCCTGCCGCGATGGCATCGCCCGTGCGCTGGAAGGTCTCCAGCCAGGTGCCGTAGCTGGGCATTTCCTGCAGCTTCCAGGGATGAAAGCCCGGCTTGTAGTAGGCCAGGTAGTAGCCCAGCGTGGGAATGAACAAACCGCCCGGCTTGTAGAACCACCACAGGCCACGCGCCCACAGTTTGGTGCGTTGCCACAGGCTGAAGCCATCGACCTTGAACATGTGGTTCATGATGCCGGCCACCGTCAGCGGGAAGCCGAAGGTCACCGTGACCATGGGCATGACGCGGCTCCAGTAGCCAGCCTTGGCCACCTTGGTGAGCACGTCAAAGGCCACGGCCTTGTGCTCCACTTCCTCCACCGCGTGCCAGGCGTACATGGCGCGCACGCGGGCATCGCTGGTGTCCAGCAATTCGCGCCGCTCGAAAAAAGTGGTGCACATCATGGCCGTCAGGTGCTCCAGCGCGGCGGTGATGCCCACGCGCTGGCGGGCCGTGGTCAACTTGGGCGCATCGACGAAGAAGCGCTGCTGCAACTCGGCCTCGATGGCGTCGATCTCGATGCCCTGCTTCTTCAGGCGGTCGTTGTAGTGGCGGTGCACCAGGCTGTGCTGCGCTTCTTGCCGCGTGAAGTCTTTCACCTCTTGCAGCAGCTTGGGGTCGGTGATCTGGTCGCGGTACTCGCGCACGCTGGTGATGAAGAACTTCTCGCCCTGCGGGAACAGCGTGGACATGGCGTCGAAGAAGCGCGTCTTGAACGGGTCGTTGTCCATCCAGTATTTGGGGATGTCGCCGTCCAGGCCGAAGTCGAGTTGCTCGCGGGGGACGATGGTGGCGTGTTGGCTCATGGGGTGTCTCCTTGTTCTGCTGGCAGGTCGCCTCGCCCTTGGGCTTGGCGGAAGGCGCTCGGCGACAGCCCGGTCCAGCGCCGGAAGGCGCGGGTGAAGCTGTGCCGGTCGGCAAAGCCCAGCTCGTTGCTGAGCGATTCGATGTTGCAGCGCGGGCCCTGCAGGGCCGCTTTGGCCAGGGTCAGCCGGCATTGGGCCTGGATGTCGGTGTAGGCCTGCCCTTCATCGCGAAGGCGGCGTTGCAGGGTGCGCGGGTGCAGGTCCAGCCGCGCGGCCATGCGCTCGATGCCTTGGCACAGCAAGGCCGGGTTCTGTTTGAAGTGGTGTTCGATCTGGCTGACCAGCGCACTGCCGGTGACCGGCAGCTGCTGGTTCAGCAAAGCCTGCGCGCGTTGGTGCAAACCGGGGGCGGCGCCGGGCAGGGGCATGTCCAGCAGGCGCGTGGCGAACACGGCGGCGTCGCGCGCCTGGCGGGTGCGGATGGGCGCGGGCAGGGCCGAGGTGTGCGACATGAACAGCGCAT
>CAZKPN010000086.1:0-3025 GCA_964554655.1 uncultured Aquabacterium sp.
CAGGTTCTGCAACACGCCGCTGTCCAGGATGGACGCAGCCAACCCGGCGATGCTCATCTTGCTGGTGCTGCCACCTGAGCGCACCTGATGGTCTGCCGACAGCACCAGCTTGTTCAAGGGCGCGGTGGTACGGGGGGATGCTGCAATCACGGCATCGATCTCTGCCTTGGTGAATTTCATGGGGGGCTCCTGCACGGTTAAGGGACATGCCTTGTGCGTGTCCATGCATTCAGAATCTCATCCGGCCCGCTGAAATCAAGGTCGTGAACTTGCCCCTCTACGGGCCCCACCAAGCACCGCCCCCAAGCACTCAAGCCCCCGCCCCCAATCGATCCACAAAGGACTTTGGGCCGCAGCCCTGGCTTGAAGCGCTGTACCATTTCCACTGTTTTGGTCTGCTTGCCACGCGCGCAGATCGCCCACCCTTGATCGGTCAGGACACGCTGTAAGTACGCGCCGATATTCACCGACGAGGTCTTTCGTTGAACGCATCGGCTACCGCTCCGCTTTCTGTCCTGCGCTTCTGGCGTGATCTGGAAGTCTTCAACATCCCGAGCGCGCCATCGGCCAAGGACAGTAGCGACCAGGTCAAGATCGTCACGCTCAGACGCGGCGATGTCCTGCCTTGGCAACACCCTCACTTTCAGCCGACACAAGAGCATGGCTACGTCCATGTCGTCTATGTGGGCGTGGCCGACACGGAGGACCTCTCCCGGTTGATGCTGCAGTCGGTGTTCCCCGACGAAGACCTCAGTGAGCGCGAACGCCAGCGCGCAGCCGGAAACGGCTGGCTTGCTGCCTTCGTCGCCAACGAAGATGGCCACCCCAAGCTCGACAGCTACCTGCCTGCCAGCTTTGCACATGGGGTCGATGCGCTGTGGCATTCTGAGCCGCTGGAGAACGTCAACGCCCGCCTGGCACGTGCCACGGATGAGTTCGGACAACGACGCCACCACCTGCGGCCGGTCGCCACCGACGCGCAGCAAACGCAGCCCACTGGCCAGCCCGACACCCCACCAGCGCCAAGCCCCTTGACCTGGAGCGATCTGGACGAAGAGTTGCGCACCGTATGCAATCTGCTGGGCCCAGGGGCCGATGCGGCAGGCCTGGACTGGCGTGTGGTGGTTCGGGTGTCACGGGTCAAGCGCCGCTTCCTTGATGACAGCCTCAACGCCGCCATCGACTACCTGAACTCCTTCTACCTGGATGACCTCAACCGCCTGATCACTCAGGCGGGCAAGAACAAGCCCTTTGGCAAAGCCCTGAGCACCTTTCTGGGCTCGCCCATTGCGCCTGAACAGCGCATCGACATCCTGAACGACCACACGGCCATGGGTGAACTGGTGAGCGTGGCCCGCCTGCCCAGCGCACGTTGGCCAGCTTCACCAGAGGCCCCACTGGTGCTGGCTCAGCAAGCTGCGGTGGCCCAGGTGCTCAGCACCTTGGGGCGCGATGGCGGCACGCTGGGCATCAATGGCCCACCGGGCACGGGCAAGACCACCTTGCTGTGCGATGTGATCGCCGAGGTGGTCACCGAGCGTGCGCGCAAGACCGCCGCGCTCAGCCGCCCCATCGAGCTGTTCGAAGACAGCGTGAGCGTGGCGGGCAAAAACTTCTTCCCGCTCAAGGCCAAGGTGGTGGGCGGCTCGTCCATCGTTGTGACCAGCACCAACAACAACGCGGTCAAGAACATCACGCAGGAGCTGCCTGCGCGCGCGAAGGTGCACAGCGACTTTGCCTCAGCCAACTACTTTGACGAGGTGATCCGCGAGGTGTTCGCGGCCCAGAAGGTGGTGGACGACGACAAGCAACCCATCGACTGCTGGGGTTTGGTTGCAGCCGCGTTGGGCAATGCAGGCAACCGCCGCTCTTTCGCCCGGGGATTTTTTCGGGATGAACCACGTCAGGCACCCAACACCGAAACGCCGTCGCCCGGCAACGCACAAGAAGGCGATGCCCCAGGTGCGACCGCTCAAGCCAGCACGCCTGCGCCCGCCGATCCGTTGCCACCGTCAATCAAACAACTGCTGGAAGCCGCCAGCAACGACTACAGCCGCTACCAAGGCGAATGGCATGCGGCCAAGAAGTCCTTCCTGGCGCTTCTGGCCGATTTCGATGCCTGCCGTGGCGTCTTGCTTCAGGCGGAAAAGTCAGCTCAGCGGATCGATGCCTGCCAGCAGCGGGTCAATGCCCAGCGTGATGCCGCGCAGGCCCAGGCCCAAGTGATCGACCAAGCCAGCCGTCACCTCGCCCAGCTTCAGGACAACAAGTCCATCCAGCATGCCTTGGTCGATTCCCGGCGGGCCACGCTCGACCAGGCGCGTTCGCAATGCCTGCCCAAGCTGTGGGACAAGCTGTGCGCCTTGTTTGGGCAGGACACCGAACGCATGAAGGCTCTGCGCGCCACACTGGTCGAGCCCACGCGGGCATTGGCGCAAGCCGCCGAAGCGCTGGCCCAACTGGCGCAGGATGGCGCCATGGCCGAAGCACGGCTGGAGCAACAGCGCGAGGCGCACCGCGCCCAGGTCTTGACACTGCAGGGTTCCGAGCGCGAACTGCAAGGTCACCAACGTGCGCTGAAAGCCGGATACGACGCTGGGGCACGGCACTTCCCCGATGCCAGCTTTTGGCAACTGCCCGCCGATCAGCGCCATCGCGCGTCGGTGGCGGTCAGTCCCGCTCTGGATGCACTGCGGGCCCGCATCTTCCTGCAAGCCATGGAACTGCACCGCCTGACGGTGCTGGCCAACGCAGGCAAGTTCATCGGCAACCTGCGCGCCGTCAACGGCATGCTCACCGGTTCGCTGAAAGACAAGCTGCCCCTGGAGCAACGGCCCCTGTTGTGGGACGCCTTCTTTTTCATCGTGCCGGTGGTCTCGACCACCCTCGCCTCCTTCGACCGTCTGTTCGCTGGCATGGGTCAGGACAGCCTGGGTTGGTTGCTGATCGATGAGGCAGGGCAAGCCACCCCGCAATCTGCAGCCGGTGCCATCTGGCGCAGTCAGCGGGCGGTCCTCGTGGGCGA
>CAZKPN010000086.1:3035-18172 GCA_964554655.1 uncultured Aquabacterium sp.
CGCACTTCCACACGCACTGTCGACGACAGTTGGGCCGCCGCCACGCCGTGGACCCTATGTGGTCGCCCAACGACGAGTCGGTCCAGACCCTGGCCGACCGCGTCACCCGCCATGGCTCCTGGGTCGCAAGCCAAGCCACGAAAGACGGCTTGGGCGCAGAGAAGGCGCAGCCCATCTGGACCGGCATGCCATTGCGCACGCATCGTCGCTGCGACGATCCCATGTTCAGCGTGTCCAACCGCATTGCATACGCCGAACAGATGGTGCATGGCCGCGTGGACGATCAGGGCCAGCCTGAGAAAACAAAGTTCACCTGCGTGCTCGGTGACAGCGCATGGCTGGACGTGCGCGCCACCCGCGCCAGCCATCCGGTCATCGAAGACGAACTCCATGTCCTGGTGAACTGCCTGCGCCAACTTCAACAGCAACCGGCGTTCACCCCTGCCAGGAAGGCCGGAGGCAAGGACAAGGCCGCCAAGGTGTTCGTGATCTCGCCGTTTCGCAAGGTCAAGAACGCCTGCAACAAGCGAATCAAGGATGCTGGGTTGGGCCAGATCGAGTGCGGAACCGTGCACACCTTCCAGGGCAAGGAAGCAGAAATCGTGTTCCTGGTGCTGGGCACGGCCCCAGGGCAAGCCGGGTCAGGCGCGCGTGCATGGGCTGCGGGCAAGCCCAACCTGCTGAACGTCGCCATCACGCGGGCCAAGCATCGCCTGTATGTGATCGGGGATGTCGAGCAATGGGGTGGGCTGAATCATTTCAGCGAGTTGAACCAATCCCTACCCATGATCAAAACGATGCCCATGGATAAGACGGCCCACGTCGCCCCAATGCACTGAACTGCCGGGCCAAGAGTTATCCACAAAAACTGGGGATAACTTTGAATGGTCAACGGTTCAACGCCCAAGGAACGCCAGCGTGCTCTCGGGGCGCCTGATTTTTGGGCAACACGATGGACTGATTGGCCCGACCCACACCCAAGCAAAGGTGCTGCCTGGTGGGAACGAGAACCCCACATACGACAATCGTCACAAGGACAAATCACCCGACTGGTGACGGCATTTGCCCGGCGCGCCTCAGGCAGCAGCGCCGAGTCCAACAACGAGCCCAGGCCCATGCACTAGACGGACGGACAACTGGGCCACGTTCGTTGCAGAACGCAAGTCAATGAGTTCGCTGTCCATGCGCCAATTGCCAAAATTGTTCAGGGCAGCAGCAACTTTCTCAAAGCGAGCGGCAAACTCCTTCGCGTCGGCTACGCCGAGTGCCTTCAGGATCCCCGCCTTGATGGCACCACCACCGGCCTTCACAAACAGTGGCAAGCGGTTGCCATCCAGATACAGGAGCGTGCGCGGGAACCAGAAGTCCCTTGTCTGGCCCTCGGGTTGCTGAACCACTGAGCGCAAGCTCAGGAACGCGTCGGCCTGCATCATCTCGTTGAACGTCGTACCACTCGTGCTGACCCGATCGTGGATCATGTCAGTCTGAATAGAGATGCGGCGCAGGCCCAGGCGCTTGTTGCGCCTCTCGTCCAATGAGCGCAGATAAGGCTCGAACTCCAGGAAGCTGCGATCACGCTGGTCACCATTGCGGTGAAAAACGAACACCTCGCTGCACACCTGATCCAAGGTCTGCCAGGCATGCTCTCGAAGCAACGCCCCGACGGTCAACAACATGAACTCCCAACCCAAAAAGCGGTAGATGTCAAACCACTCCTCTCGGTAAGAATTCATGCCCTCAGGCGGGGTGCGCAAAGACAATACGTGCTCCAGCAGCGCCAGTGTCCGCCGCCAGGCCTTCGGGGTGTCTTGCCCAAACGCAGCCTTCATGGACACGTACTGATCAAACTGATCTCGCAAAGGCTTCGCGCGGCCAATCGCCGCCACGATTTCATCGTCGTAATCCGCTGTCTCCTTGGGTACCAAGAGTTTTGCAAGATCCAGCTGGAACTGCTTGACGTAAGCCGCCTCCAGGCCATCTGCCGTCGCCTTGCCTTCCTCCGTAGCGCTGCGAAGGGCCTGAAACTCACGCACCGGAATCGCCGTGGCGAGTGCGTCATCCAGGAACTCAGGCGCAGCCCCCAACTCTGGCCGTTTGTACTTGGGCCGGTCGTAGATGGCGCGCAAGAGCTGACCGAACCCGTCGCCGTACACATCGTCGTTCGACAGATCGATGTAGATCCTCGACTTCATGAATGTGGGCAACACGGCCTGCCGGCTGGCGTCGTACTCCACCACGATGGGGATGAATTTCTCTTGCTTGACTTGCCCGTAGATCTCCGCCGAGATGATCTCGGTCTCGGTGCCCACCCCGCCTTTGCGCGCATCGGCCTTGGCCTTGTAGTGCGAGTCACAGATCACCAGAACCTTTGAGATCTCTGGGTCGGTGACCATGCTCTCCATGAAGGCGAACTTGTCCTGCCCTTCCTTCAGATCCCATTTGTCGAGGCGCACCATCACGCCGTTGGCCATCAATTTAGAAGCCAGTGATTCGACAAAATCTTCATGCGCGGGGGAAGACCAGCTGTACGACACAAATACGACTGGGCGTTGAGTTGAGGTAGCCAACAAGAACTCCAAGATGACATCGACATCAGAACACTGGCAAATACTTGCGCTGCGCGCCAAGGCCAGGTTTGGCCTATCGCGCCCAGCCCAGATCACGAAGCACGAACCCCAGAGCCTCAATGGCAAAGGCACCATCAGCGTCCGTGACGTCACGGGTGCCCAGGCGCTGCTGCTCGTTGGACTTGCCCCTGGGGTGGAGCTTGCAGACCACGTCTGCCGCCGCACGAAACAGCTTTGATTCCGGTGGCAGCTTGGCGATCAGCGCGCCGAGGTCTTTTTCAATGACCTTGGCATCCTCTCCGGCATCCAGATGAAGGTGTGCGGACAAGATCACACCCATCGCATCGCGACATAGGTCCACCACGGTGACGCCACTTGATCGATGCGCCCCGTCCACCACTTTGGTCACCGCTGCGGCCACCCGCTCTCTGGCTTGTGTGGGAATCGCGTCCATGACCAAGTCCGGCAAGAAACCCAGGTTTGAGCGCGCACGCATCGTCACCACGTCCTCGTCATTGCCAGCACGCTCCACCGACACGATGTTCCAGACGGTGACGGCCGAGCCGGCCCCCAGCACCACCAGCGTGCGTGGCGTGGTCACCAAGCGTTGGCTCACATTGCCCATCGGGCTGAATGAGATCAAGGATTTTCTGAACCGGCCATCTGGATCCGGATGACCAATCTCTTCAGCAACAACCGGGTGCTTGTGCACGCGCCACTCAGCAGGCTGAGAACGCCCCGCCACTTCATAGAACCTGCCCCGCCGAATCCGGCTGACAGGGTCGAAGTAGTCCTCGCGGAACACGCATGGCGCACCGCTCAAGGCACCGCTGGCAGGCACACGGCGCCAGTCTGCTTCGGCCTGGACAAACGTGGCGACAGACACCACAGGTGCAGGCGAGACGCCATGCCCGTAGTTGGAAAGGCCTTCATACATCAGCCAGGTGTTGGGATCGAAAGCAATCATGTGATGACAATGCCGCTTAGACAGAAGGCCGGTCCATCCAGCCTCCACTGGAAATCAGCCGGGAGATGCTAGCGTCAAATGCGCGCTTGAAATCCGGGTCAGAGGCGTACTGTTTGTACAAGTCCAGTTCCCGCCTGCGCTCCATGCTGATGGCCTGCTGGATGATCTTCTCCAGGGCCAACTGCCTGTTCTGTGCATCGGGGTTGTCTTCAACCTGGGCACGGTAATCAACGTGCGCCACCACATGCTTGGCGATGTTGATGAACTTCACCCGTTGCTCTTCCGGCGTTGCTTCCCAGCCTGCAAAGTGGCGCTCGTTGAAGGTGCGCACAATGTCTTCCAACGGGTCTTTGTCGCCCTCCCCCATGTGCGCACCGCGCAGATTGGGGTTGGCTGGCTCTTGTTCAGCCTCGGATTCATCCAGGCCGATCTTGACCTCCAGACGCGAGCGCTCCAAGCCGTAGGTCGACAGGTCCACGCTGTTGAGCAACTCGTCCAGCTTGTCCTGATCTGGGTCTTTGACCTTCAGCTTGGGGATGAGGAACTTCAAGAACCAGTGCAGCATCTCCCAGTTCACGTTGTTGAACGGCAAGATGGCAGCCACCTGGGCATAGATCTTGACGAACTGCTTGGCCTTGATCTTGAAGTCGATGCGCTTTTCATCGTCAAGATCGGCATCAAACCGTGCCACCACTGCGTCGATGATCGGCGCCAGTTCCTCCGCCTGGGCGCTGGCAAAGAACTTCTCGTTGAAGCTCTTCACCTCGCTCCAATCAAAGATGCCAAAGGCATCCAGCGCATCCTTCAGGTCAGGCAGCACGTTCACGTCGGTGGGCACGCCCAGCGACGTGGCCGTGTAGAACGGATCGAAGGCGGCCTTGATGTCGTCCACCGAGTTATAGAAGTCCAGCACAAAGGTATCGCGCTTGTCGAGCTTCCAGTTGCAGCGATTGAGGCGAGACAGCGCCTGAACCGCCAGCACGCCCTGCAGCTTCTTGTCCACATACATGGTGTGCAGCATGGGCTCGTCAAAGCCGGTCAGGTACTTGTTGGCCACCACCAGGATCTTGAAGTCATCCTTTTCGAACTCGTCGGGCAGGTCGCGCACGGCGATGCCGTTGATGCTGTCTTCGGTGTACTTGACGCCGTCCACCGTCTTCTCACCAGAGAACGCCACCAGCGCCTTGAACGGCGCATTGGCCTCCTGCAGAGCGGTGCGGATGGCAAAGAAATAGCGAATGGCGCACTCGATGTTGCGGGTGACCACCATGGCTTTGGCCTTGCCCTTGAGCTTCTTGGCCTGCCACACACTGCTCATGAAATGATCAACCATGATGCGGGCCTTCACCTCAATGGTCTTGGGGCTGGCCTCCACAAAAGCCTTGAGCTTCTTGTGGGCCTTGGCGGTGTCGAACAGCGGGTTGCCTTCGACCGACTTCTGCACCTCGTAGTAGCTCTTGTACGTGGTGTACTTCTCCAGCACATCGAGGATGAATTTCTCCTCGATGGCCTGCTTCATCGAATACAGGTGGAAGGGGTAAAACTTGCCGTCGGCGTCTTGGCGGCCAAACTTTTCCAGCGTGGCAGGCTTGGGCGTGGCCGTGAACGCGAAGTAACTGGCGTTCTTGCTCATCTTGCGGCCCGCCATGGCAGCCAGGATCTTGTCCTGGATGTCCTCGGGCGCTTCGGCGTCTTCGCCGCCAATGGCCTCGTTCAGGCTGTCGGCGCTCGTGCCGGATTGTGATGAATGGGCCTCGTCAATGATCACCGCAAAGCGGCGGTCCGTCAGGGCGTCCATGCCTTCAACGATGCGCGGGAACTTCTGCACCGTGGTGATGATGACCTTCTTGCCGGCCTCCAGGTTGTACCTCAGCTCATGTCCGCTCTCGCAGTGGGCCACGATGTTCTTGGTCTCGGAGAACAGCTTGATGTTGTCCTTGAGCTGGGTGTCGAGCACGCGCCGGTCCGTCACCACGACCACAGAATCAAACACGTTGGCCGTGCCTGCCTGGTTGTACAACTCCACCAACTGGTACGCCAGCCAGGTGATGGAGTTGGACTTGCCCGAGCCAGCCGAGTGCTGGATCAGATAGCTCAGGCCCACGCCGTTCTGCTGGGCGTCGGCCAAGATGCGGCGGACCACATCCAGCTGCTGATAACGCGGGAAGTACAGCGCCTTGCGCTCCTTGCCCGTCTTCTTGTCCTTCTCAACTGTGAACTTGGCGAACTGCTCAATGATGTTGCTCAGGCTGCGGCGCGCCAGGATCTCTTCCCACAGGTAGGCTGTTTTGTAGCCGTTCGGGTTGACCGGGTTGCCCTTGCCGTGGTCCACGCCCTTGTTGAATGGCAGGAAGTTGCTGTCCTTGCCCGCCAGGCGGGTGCACATGTAGACCTCGTCCGGGTCTGCGGCCAAGTGCACCAGGCAACGTCCGAACTCGAAGATCGGCTCATTGGGATCGCGCAGGTTGTACTGCTTGTAGATGGCGTTCCAGACCGTTTGCCCCGTCCACGGGTTCTTGAGCTCAATGGTGGCGATGGCCAGGCCATTGACGAACAGCACCATGTCGATGGACTTGAGGCTGTCGGTCTCGCTGTAGTGCACCTGCCGGGTGACGCTGAACACATTGGCCTCGTAGCGGGCCAGTACCTCGGGGTTGAGCTGGTTGTAGGGCTGGCGGTAGAGCAGGTCGAAGTGGGCGTCATCCACATCGAGCCCCTTCTTGAGCACGGCCAGCACGCTGTCTTTTTTGATCTTCTTGCTGAGCCGCTCCAGCACCAGGCGCTGCCAGTTGGGGCGATCCTTGAGCTTGGCCACCTCCTGGGGTTGGGTGGATTCCAGAAACTCCCAGAACAGCTGGCGATCAACCGCAAAGGTCCGGTCAAAATCAGCCGGGTTGCCAACGCGATAGCCGTCCTTGACCAAGGCTGTTTCGATGTGCGTTTCAAGCGCGGCTTCGTTGGTTTGACTGACCATGGTTACCCTAGATTTTAATTTTCCCGACAACTGCATCTGAAATCAGGATTCGCCTCATCTCGGCCATTGCCCCAATCTCTGACCTGGTTCTATTCTCCAGCAAACCAATCTTCTCTCTGGCAGATTCAACCTGCGCCAGAATTTGTCGTTGCTCATCGAGTGGCGGCACCGCGACCAACAAGTTCTTGATCACATCCTGTCCAATGTTTTGCATAGACGGACTTGCGCCATTGGCGCCGTTCTCGATCCATTGCCGCGCAGTTTTGGTCCGCAGCATCAGCACCAAGTATTCGGACAGGACTTGGTCTTCATGGGCGTGTACTCGGTAAAGCTTGTCGCACAAGAGCAGCTTCCCCTTGCACTGATTGACAAATGCAGCACTTCCAACCAGCTCCAACGAGTTGGCGCGACTGATCAGTATGTCGCCGACGCGAACTTGCAAACCTGGAATGGGGCGTTCACTCGGGGGCAACTGCTTGTTCTCTCGCTCATTGAAAACCGCCCCGTTGACGCACCCGACCTTCAAGACTCCCCATGTTCCCTCTGGAGCCTCAAAGTTGAAGCACTGCGGAGACCAGCCTTGTTCCATCCCGGAGAACAGAAACTTGAGCCTACTGGGACGCCAATGCGAAGGGATTGGGCCAAGCCATGGAGTGCCACTGTCTTTGAGCGATGCTGCCGGATTCAATCCAACCCGCACAAGCTGATTGATCACAATGTCCATTTGCTCATGCAGCAGCCCAATCAACCGTTCCTTCTTGGCGATGGCGGCATCGACCTCAGCAGTCTTTTGATCAAGAAAGGCAACGATGCGATCCTGCTCTTCGCGTGGTGGTACCACTGCCGATAACTGCTTGAACTCTTGCCAGTACAGGCGCTTGCGAAAATCCGTGATGCCCTTGGAGGCCCGGTTCATTTCGCCGATGAGCCAATCCGTGCGGTACAGGTACTCAAAGTAGGCAGGGTTCAACGCGGCGGTCGGCGCGGCCACCACGTATGCAGGGCTGACCAAGCCATCCGTGCGAACCGCACCAATGGCACCTTGCCAGGCCCGCATCATGTTGTACGCCACGTCACCAGGGCGAACGCGTTTGTAGCTGGTGCGATCGGCCATGCGCGTTCTAGTGCGGGCGTTCTCTTCTTCGTTCTGCTCGTCGTCTGAAACACCCGTGTGCAAGGAAACCGACAGCACCGGCAGGCCATCCTCGCCAGCTTCTTGACGCTCCCTGAAGAGGGCACGATTGGCCACGACCTGCCAGTGAGATGGCACATCCGCCAACCAATCCAGGCTGCTGGGCTTGTACTGTTCGTACCGCCGCATCACGTGCCCGCCTTCTTGCTGGCCGCAGGCTGGCTGCCATCTTGACCACTCGCCACGGCGCTCTCGGCCGCCCACTCCTGCAAGCGCTGCTGCAGCTCGTCTTTGCTGGGCAGGTACAACTGGTATTCCGAGGCGTGCACATTGGCGTCCTGGGGCAGCGTGATCTCCACCAGAGCGTCGTTCTTTTTCTTGCACAAGATGATGCCGACTGTCTTGTGCTCGTCGTCGCGCTTCACGAAGCGGTCAAAGGAGTTCACATACATCTGCATCTGCCCCAAGTTCTGGTGGGTCAGCTTGCCGAGCTTGAGGTCGATCAGCACATAGCAGCGCAGCAGGCGGTTGTAGAACACCAGGTCCACGAAGAAGTGTTCTTCTTCAAAGGTGAAGCGCTTTTGCCGGGCCTCGAACAAGAAGCCTTTGCCCAGCTCCAGCAAGAAGTGCTCGATCTTGTTGATGATGGCCGCTTCCAGGTCGGATTCTGAATAGCTGCTGCGCTCTTCCAGGCCCAGGAACTCCAGCACATAGGGCGTCTTGATGAGGTCCTTGGGCGCTTGAATCAGGTCGCCTTCTGCGGCCAGTTGCCCGATGGCCTGTGGGTCGCGGCTCAGTGCCAGGCGTTCAAACAAGCCACTGTCGAACTGGCGGCGCATCTGCGCCAGCGTCCAGGTACCTCGGGCCGCCTCGATTTCATAGAAGCGGCGCTCGTCGGCATTGCGCAAACCCGTCAGGAACACATAGTGCGACCACGACAGTTCAGCCAGAAACCCCGAGGGGCTCGATTCGTCAGACGCTGTCTGACGAATTTCGGGCTGGCGCTCCGCGTAGGCCTGGTAGAACAAACGGCAGTTCTTGAGGTTGGTGGCCGAGAAGCCGCGCCCAAAGCGGGTGGTCAACTCAGAGGCCAGCCCGTCCAGCAGGCTCTGGCCATAACCCGCCCGATCTTGCCCGCCCTGCAGCGCCTGCACAATCTCGCGCCCGATGAGCCAGTAGGCCAGCACCATCTCGCTATTGACCGTGCGCGCGACGCGCTGGCGCGCATCTTCCAGGATGGTGACGACACGGCCCAGCAATTCGCCAGGCAGGGCCGTTGCCTGGGGTGCCACAACCTTGCGCGGGCTCATGCCCTTGCTCCCACAAAAGCCACCAAGGCCTTGAGCAGGCCATCCGTCTCGGCTTCCAGGGCCAGGATTTCTTGGGTCACCGCTTCCAGGCTGCGCAATGGCTTGTGCTGGTAGAAGTATTTGTTGAAGCTGATTTCATAGCCGATGACCGTCTTGTCCAGCGCGATCCACGCCTCGTCCACATGGGGGCGCACTTCCTTGATGAAGTAATCATGGATGACGCCAGAGGCTGCCAGGCGGGTGTCCAATGACAGCGGCACGTTTTCGGTGTCGCGCAACTCGCTGTCGGGTTCGTACTCGATGTACTCGCCCGCCTTGGCCGCTTTCTTGCCGCCCTTGGTTTCAGCGGCGGCCTGCACCTCTGCTGGCCAATAGCCATGGTCGGCCAACTTGTCGGCCGTGGTTTTCAGTTCGGCCAACAAGTCCTTGAGCTTGGCTGCGGTGAGCTGGTGTCGCTTCTTGATCACCTTGGCTGCGCGCGGGTCTCGCCAGCTCACGGCGTTCAGGATCTGCTTGCGCTCATTCGCAGCAAGCTTGAGGCCCAAAGCTTTGATGGCATCGTCCACCAGGGCTTCGAACACATTGAAATCAAGGTGCTCCACACTGCCGATCACCCTAGCCAATTGCTGAGCGGCCTGCATGATGGATCGCTGCGCCAGCCAGGTGGTCTCAGACAACAGCTCTTTGCGGCTTTTGGGTGAAAGGGTGATTTCTTCGCGCTCAAGGTGGTTCTCAATGGCTTCGGCATGGGCTTTCAGGCCGGTATAGACCTCTTCGCCATACTTGCCGTGCACCCATTCCATGATCTCCTGCATGCCCGGCGTGTAGCGCAAGGTGGCCATGCGCGCGGGTGTGAACTGGGCCGCCAATCGCAATGGGCGCTCTACCGTGACTTTGTAATAGCCGAAGTCGCGGTTGTGGAAGACCTTCGAGATGCCATCCGCCGGCATGGTCAAGTACAGCTGGGTGATCTGCTCAATGTGCTCGTCGGTGAACTCGCAGTTCTTCTCTCCCAGGTTCTTGCGCAGTTTCTGGAACAGGTTGGAGGCGTCGATCAACTGCACCTTGCCCTGGCGCTTGGCAGGCTTGTTGTTCGTGAGCAGCCACACGTAGGTGGTGATGCCGGTGTTGTAGAACAGGTTGTTGGGCAGCTGGATGATGGCTTCGAGGTAATCGTGCTCGATCAGGTGGCGGCGGATGTTGCTCTCGCCACTGCCTGCATCACCTGTGAACAGGGCCGAGCCGTTGTGGACCGATGCAATGCGCGAGCCGGCAAACCGCACAGGGCTGTCGGCACGGCGCTTCATCTTGTCCACCATCTCCATCAGAAACAGCAACTGGCCATCTGAGGAGCGAGGGATGGCCGGATAAAAATCGAAGCGCTCGCCCGTGTAGTCCGACAGGTTGACCTGGAAACGGTGGTCAATGACTTCCTTGCCTTCAACAATGCTCTTCTGGTCGCTCTTCCATGACTTGCCATAGGGCGGGTTCGTCAACATGAAGTCGAAGCGCTTGCCAGAGAAATCGTTGGTGGCCAGCGTGGAGCCAAAGCGAATGTTCTCGGGGTCGTTGCCCTTGATCATCATGTCGGACTTGCAGATGGCATAGGTCTCGGGGTTGACCTCCTTGCCGTACAAGAAGACGCCCACCTTGGCCTTGATCTCGCCTTCAGGGTCGGTCACGAAGTCCTGGGACTCGGTCAACATGCCACCGCTGCCGCAAGCGGGGTCGTAAATGGTCAGCGGGTTGGGGAGCTGATCCTTGACGGGGATGAACACCAGGTTCGTCATCAGCTTGATGACCTCACGCGGCGTGAAGTGTTCACCGGCCTCTTCGTTGTTCTCTTCGTTGAACTTGCGGATCAACTCTTCGAACACGTAGCCCATGCCCAGGTTGGACAAGCCAGGCTGTGTGCGGCCATCCGGGCCCTTGCGATCAGCCGGGCTGAGGTTGATTTCTTCGGAGACGAATTTTTCGATGACGTCGTGGAGCACGTCGGACTGCGCCATCTTGCGGATCTGGTTGCGCAAGTCGAACTTGTCGACGATTTCCTTCACGTTGTCCGAAAACCCGTCGAGATAGTTCTTGAGGTTGGCTTCCAGTTGCGTGGGGTTGCCCAGCAGGCTCTTGAGCGTGAACTTGGACGTGTTGTAGAAGACGTAGCCAGACGCATCGCGCAGGCCATGCGGGTCCAGATCAGCCATCGCCGCGTCTTCTTGCTGGAACCGCACTTCTTCGAGCACACCAGCCTTACTCGGCTCCAGCAAGCAGTCCAGGCGGCGCAGAACGAACATGGGCAGGATCACGTCACGGTATTTGCCCCGTACAAAAACGTCGCGCAAGCAGTCATCTGCAATGGACCAGATGAACGAGACGATCTTGTTATGTGCTGCGTGATCCATGAATACCTAGCAAATCGGGGGAAATCGCGATGGGCATGATTTTCCACCCAACCAGGCTTCGATTGGATCACCGAATGTGGGGTGGACATCCATTGACATGGCAATCTACAGGGCCCTTACAAGTCCCTTCTTATGTGGGGAACTTGACCAGCGGCTAACACGGCAACGCAACGGTCGGCGAAGGCGATTGGCACCGCAAGCGCACCGAGATGCTGGGCGCGCGTCAAGCCGACATAGAGCACGCGCTTGGCCTCAGCATCGGTGCGGGTCTCCCACGATTCGAAGAGCGCTTCGACCCGGCTTTCAGGGGCACGATTGGGTGGAATCACGACGCACACGGCGCCGTACTCACGGCCTTTCGCCTCGTGAATCTTGGCGCATGTCAGGCCGAGATCGACCGGTATTTGAAGGTGGTTCGACCATTGCGCGTTGGTAGGCCGCCGAAAGAAATTACGCACGGTCACCCCGGCCGGCAGCGGCAGGTTCAGTCGTTCCACCTCCACATGCACACGGGCTATCCAGGCTAGCCGATCTGCGTCAGCATTCCCACAGGACTGAGGAAGGCTCATGAGGAAACTAAGCGCACGTCTTCGATGTGCTCGCCGTTCCAGGCCAACGCGTTCGACGGTACGCAACAGATGCTCGCGCTCCTGGCGCAACCCCATTAGGTCTAGCAATAACGTCTCCACCGCCAGAATTACAGCTTCCCTCGATCGCGCCGTTGCAGCAGGTGACCAGAACTCTGCCGTTCTGCGAGCCAGCGACTCGATCCGCGAGCTTCCGTTCGAATCGCTGGAAACCACGCCAGCGGCACGCTGTGCGACCTTGCCCGAATGCGCCAGGACGATCGCGTCCGTTGAATCCAAGCCAAGTTCAGCAAGCCGATCAAGGAAAGCCCGACCGATCGTCGCCGTCGGACTTCGGCTGGCGTATGTCAGAAGCAAGACTGGATGCCCAACATTCGCGGTGTAACCGACAGACTGATCCACCTGGCCAGCGCTTCTCAGGGTGGCAGCTATTCGGCAGACAGCGGGGCTGCTACGAAAATTGCCCGTTAACCCCAGATGCGAATCAACGAGGTACGTTTCTTTGAATGTCTGAACACCCGCAGGATCACCGTTGCGGAATTCGTAGATCGACTGGTCAGGGTCACACACGAATGTGACATGCACGCCATGCGCTCTGAGCCAAGAAAGGATCTGCAGATCGAGCGGATTGCAATCCTGGCCTTCGTCCACCATGACTTCGTGGAAACGTGCCGCCAGTGCGCGGCATAGTGCTCCGCCTTTCAGTGGATCACTAATTAGCTGCAGCGTTTGAATTCTGGCATCGCCGGCGCTCAGATAGCCGGCCTGCAGCAAGCGACGTCGCTCGCGTGCCGCCGCCTGCTGATACCGAACTTGATGCTGGAGGACATGGTTGCGCAGCCCGGTTTGTCCAATCTTCATCGGATCAATCACGTTGGTCCCCGGGTCGAACATGTCCAAGCTCACCGCGTCACCGCGGAAGGCATATTGCCCGGCCAACCGGATACTGATGTCCAGGCGATCCCAACTGTCGAGAATGATCGGCCGCATCGTGCTTGCAGTTCCACAGGCGGGCAGCACCATGAAATGTCGGACGAAAGCATCAAGCGTTCCCATGAAACTGGGATGCTTTAAGAGTGAGTCGAGGCCGGCAGCCCGACAACGCTCCCGAAACTCATCGACAGCAGAGTTCGTAAACGAGAGTACCGCCACACCCCGCCGCTGTGGTAACGTGGCGGCGATTTTGACCAGTCGAGCAATGATCGTGCGAGTCTTTCCGGCGCCGGGACAAGCATGTACGAAGGCGCCACCGACGTGCGCGGCGAATGCTTCCTGTTCTTCCGTCAGCCCGTGCATGCCCGTCATGCTTGCGCAGCGCCACGAATCGCGTCAGCGAGGTAGAGCGGTACGACAAACGGCTCGCCCGCCGCAATACGTGAAGCGATGGCCTGCGCCAGGTCGCCCTTGCGGGTCTTCTTCGCCTCGATCAGCTTGAGGAACGCGTCGGGACGATCCTGCACTGCGGCACCCTCGATCCGATCCGTCCAGTCGCGACGAGAGTTGCGATGCAGACGAAGAAACACACCCTTTAGAAAGGCCTCGTTGCCAGCACCGAAAATCTCGTGCTCCAGTGTGTGCTGATTGGTTAGTACCGTCAGCGCCTGCGGCGCACCGTGCGTCGCGGCGAGGTTTTCCAGATCGATCTTCCGATTCCCCAACACCGTTGGGTCTGCGTCGGTGACAACGATCAGTCGGTCGGCAATACGCGCGTCGCCGTGCGGTCGCAGCAGCACCTCGACGTAAGGGCGGAAATCCACGCCTTCGATCGGTACGATGACCGCTCCCTTGAACCGGAGCCATCCATCGGCATCGCCTGCGAGAACAAGCTCGTGTGCCAACACTGGCAATAGCAGCGCCTCGGCGATTCCTTCCACTAGGATTGCCCGGTTGCCGAACAACAACGCGGAGCGAGTAACATCCAAATAGCGGCTGATCTTATCCAGCGTCTTTGGCTTGAGCCCGAGTTCTGCGATGGGCACGCTGACCGATTCCGAGACTGCCACCCCGTTTTGATCGCTACGACGCGAACGCATGACCACCAGATGCATCGGAGAGACCCATGCCGTCAGGTTCGGCGAATGGGTCGTCACGACGATCTGGATGCGGCCTTCCGGTTTGCCAGCCTCGACGGCACGATCCGCCGATTGGCGTGCCTGGTCCAGCAGGAATTCAAGTACCAGCACTTGCAGTTGCGGGTGCAGATGTGCTTCCGGTTCTTCGACGAGAAAGATCGTGAGGTCAGCTTCCTTGGCTTTCGCCAGTTCGACGACCACCGTGGCCATGTAGAGCAGATTGGAGTAGCCAAGACCTGAGGCCCGGATGTCTTCGGGCACAAGGCCGGAATCGGCCAGACGAAACCTCAAGTCGCGAGCGACATCGAGCAGGGTTTCGGCACCAAAGTCCAAGGCTGCCGTCTGCGGACGGACCCCATTGGTCAGCATCCCCAGGGCGTTGCCGATCTCCGTGTTCATCGTCGCCAGAATGGCTGGCCTAGCGTCCGCGCGACTGACACCAGCAAGGAAATCCTGCTCTTGATCCTTCGGCAGAAAATGGCGAAGCAGCGCCATAACACGTGTTCCGCTGCCCGTGCCAAGCGCCTGATGCGCATCGCGCAAGGGCGGCAAGTAGACATGTCGGATCAAGTCAGTGGAGCCAGCCTCTGGTTCGTTGGTGTCGAAGCGTCCGGCCCAGACAGTGGTCTTGCCACGTGGTGCGCGCTCGGACCGCGACTCATACCGATAGCCGAAGACGGCTTCGTTCTTGGTGGGATCAGGGACCGCCGAGATCAGCAATCCTTTGAGAGTGTCGCCGAGTTCTCGGAAAACACCTTCGATCTGGAAGTTCGGGACGGTGGCGTAGCGTCGGACGTCTTCATCTTCCGGGTACCGCTCCCGGCGCCCGCTCAACGGCAAGGTAAGCAACCGAATTGCGTCTACGACATTGGACTTGCCGCCATTGTTTTCGCCTACCAAAACGGTCAAATCGGGGCGGAAACTGACCGTCACATTGTCGCAAGATCGGAAACGCGAAATTTTCAAACTGCCCAAATACATGAAGCCTCCTTGCCGACTCTACAGGTCCGGATATCCCATTTTTAACTTCGTTTGTCCCCCTCGCGTGTTGGCCAACGATGGCCGCCAATCGTCATCGGGGTCTCCTAACCGACCTTCAAAGCGGCTGAGAACATAACTCGATCAA
>CAZKPN010000087.1:0-18078 GCA_964554655.1 uncultured Aquabacterium sp.
TGGTCGATGCCATGCAGGGCCAGGACGCCATCAACACGGCCAAGGCCTTCAAGGACGCCTTGCCCTTGACCGGCGTGGTGTTGACCAAGCTGGACGGCGACTCACGCGGTGGCGCGGCCCTGTCGGTGCGGCAAATCACAGGCGTGCCCATCAAATTCGCGGGCGTCTCTGAAAAGATCGACGGCCTGGAAGTGTTCGATGCCGACCGCCATGCAGGCCGGGTGCTGGGCATGGGCGACATCGTCGCGCTGGTCGAAGAAGTCACCAAAGGTGTCGACGTGGCGGCGGCGCAGAAGCTGGCCGACAAGGTCAAATCCGGCGCCGATTTTGATTTGGACGACTTCCTGGCCCAGCTCAGTCAGATGAAGAAGATGGGTGGTCTGTCCGGCCTGATGGACAAATTGCCGTCCGAACTGGCCAGCAAGGCCGGTGGCGCCGACATGGACAAGGCCGAGCGCGACATGCGACGCATGGAAGGCATGATCAACGCGATGACCAAGCTGGAGCGCCGCAAGCCCGCGCTGCTGATGGATGGAAAGAGCAAGGCCAGTCGCAAGCGCCGCATCGCCACAGGGGCTGGCGTGCAGATCCAAGATGTCAACCGCATGCTCAACCAGTTTGACCAGATGCGCCAGATGATGAAAAAAATGAAGGGCGGCGGCCTGATGAAGATGATGAAGCGCATGGGTGGCATGAAAGGCATGCCGGGCATGGGCGGGCGCTGACAGATAAACCCCTGCCTACGTTTGAAACGCTTTGTCACTGCATTGACCGGAAGCCCGCATTGACCCTGGGTGCCTGCGCTGGTACTTTCCACTTGAGTCATGCCGGCCATGTGCCGATGTTGTCGATGGGGCCTGCGTGATTGGGCCGGTGTCGATTGGTTTTTCGGGCGTGGATGGTTTCAATGGCAGTTTTGAATGCATGGTGGCCAGCAGTTCTGGCCATTCTGGTTTTGATGGGCTTGTGCGGTGTGGGGCTGGCGTTGAAATCACGCCGGGGTGCGCCTCAATCGCAGCGGCGAGTTGCAGGCACCTCCTCTGTCGAGGCGGGTGACACTCTGGCGGCTTGGAGCCCCACCGCGACGCGGGTCTTGACCCGGTCAGAGCGTGAGGCTTATCACGTTCTGCGCAAAGCCCTGCCCGAGCACATGGTGTTGGCGCAGGTACCCCTGGCCAGATTCCTGCGCGTGCCTACCCGCAATTCCTACAGCGAGTGGTTGCGCCGCGTGGGCTCCATCTGCGCCGACTTGGTGGTGTGCGACGACTCCTCCCAAGTGATCGCCGTGATTGAGCTGCGCCAGCCGGTCAAGCAGGAAAAACCACGCACCGTGCGTCGCCACTCCCGCATGGACCGCGTGCTGGCCGCTGCCGGCATCCCGGTGTATGTGTGGCTGGAGGGCGCTTTGCCCGGGCCGGCTGTGGCCCGTGAAGCTGTGTTGGGTGCGGCCTTGAGCATGCCCAAGCGGCCGGTCGGCACCAACAGTCAAACGCGGCGCAGTGCGGAAGCCGCAGCGGTGGTCGCTTCCATGCAATCGGCGGGTGCCATGCATGGCATGTCCGTCAATGAAGGTGACAACGACTTCAACCCGGATGATTTCGCCGACGAGGAAGCCGAGCGCAAAGAGCCGCCCCCCTCGACCTGGTTTGATGACCTGGAGTCCAGCCCCATTCCACTGGAAGAGGCCGCCACGTCCCGCCATTGACGAGGCGCGGTCAGGTCAACAGGGCCTGAGCGAACTCGCGTGCGTTGAAGGTCTGCAGGTCTTCCAACTTTTCACCGACGCCCACGAAGTACACCGGCACCGCTCCGCCAGGGCGGCCACGTGACCACAGCGCGATGGCGGCCAGCACGCCGCCTTTGGCAGTGCCGTCGAGCTTGGTCACCACCAATCCCGTCAGGCCCAGTGCCTCGTCAAACGCCTTGACCTGAGAGAGCGCGTTCTGACCGGTATTGCCATCGACCACGAGTAAAACCTCGTGGGGCGCGCCGTCCATGGCCTTGCCGATCACGCGCTTGACCTTGCGCAATTCGTCCATCAGATGCAGTTGCGTGGCCAGGCGGCCAGCCGTGTCGGCGATGACCACGTCGCATCCACGAGCACGGCCTGCCTGCACGGCATCGAAGGTCACGGCAGCCGGGTCGCCATTGTCTTGGCTGACGATGTCCACGCGATTGCGGTCGGCCCAGACCAGCAATTGCTCGCGCGCGGCAGCGCGGAAGGTGTCGGCGGCGGCCAGCAGCACGCGTTGGTTGGAATCGCTGAGGTGGCGGGTGAGTTTGCCGATGGTGGTCGTTTTGCCCGCGCCGTTCACGCCCGCCACCATGATCACGGTGGGGGTGTGTTGGCCGACAGCCAGCGACTTTTCAAGTGGTTTGAGCAGCTCGGTGATGGCCTCGATCAACAAGACTTTCACGGCGGCAGGATCGGTCGCCTTGGCCTCTTTGACTCGGCGCTTGAGGTCGGCCAGCAAGTGCTCGGTCGCGGCCACACCAGCATCGGCCATCAGCAAGGCAGCTTCCAGTTCTTCGTACAAGGCATCGTCGATCTGCGTGCCCGTGAAGACCTGCGAAATGCTGGAACTGGTTTTGCGCAAGCCCGCCTTGAGCTTGTCCATCCACGAGCGTCGCTCCACCACGGGTTCCGGGGCGGGTTTGACGGGGGCAAGGGGCGGTGCAGGCGTTGGTGGTGTGATGAGCGCCGAGGGCGCGGCTGCAATGACAGGTGCACAGGCAGGCACGGCAACGGGTGCAGCGCGTGTCTCGGAAACCGGGGCGGCGGGAGGGTCTGCTGGCGCGGGGCTACCGCCCAGGCCCAGCTTTTTCTTGATGAAACTGAACATGTTGGGATTGTAGGGTGGGGGTTTCTACAATCGGGGCTTTCCCACGGACCTCTTTTTGATGAAGCCACCTCGTTCAGCCCGCCCAGCAAGGTCCAGCCAGCCCTCCACCAGCCAGTCCGGCTCGGCGCAAAAGGCCGCTGAAAAGGTGGCGGCCCATGCTGCCCAGGAAGTGCGCCTGATTGGCGGACGCTGGAAGCGCACGCCCTTGGCCGTGCCCGTGGTCGCCGGTTTGCGCCCCACGCCCAGCCGTGTGCGCGAGACCTTGTTCAACTGGTTGGGCCAGGACCTGTCGGGCTGGCGCGTGCTGGACGCCTTTGCTGGCACCGGCGCCTTGGGCTTCGAGGCGGCCTCTCGGGGCGCTGAATCGGTCTGCCTGCTGGAGCGGGAACCGGTGTTGATCAAGTCGCTGCGTGCCACACAAGCCAAGCTGGTCGCGACCCAGGTTCAGATCGTGCAGGCGGATGCCTTGACCTGGATGGGGCGGCTTTCCGGCGGAGCGCCCGGTTTTGACCTGGTCTTGCTGGACCCGCCTTTTGACGCGGGCTTGTTCGAACAAGCCCTGCTGGCCGCCAGTCGATGCGTGCCCGAAGGTGGCTGGATTTACCTGGAGGCACCTCAGGCTTTCTCGGACGCCGCTGACCCGGTGGGGGCGGTGCCAGGCCTGCGTGTTCACCGGCATGGCCGTGCTGGTGCGGTGCACTATCACCTTTTTCAGCGTGTGGAAGGTGGTTCGGGCGTGTCGCGGCCAGCGGCGGGCGACTAAACTGGCAACCTTTGGTTCTGACATTGACCGCGCCGATGCCTTCAACTTCGCCCCTGACTGCTGTTTACCCAGGCACCTTCGATCCCATGACCCTGGGACATGCCGATTTGATGCGCCGTGCGGCCCGCCTGTTTGACCGGCTCATCGTGGCGGTGGCGGCGGGCCACCACAAGCGCACCATGTTCAGCGTCGAAGAGCGCCTGTCCATGGCGCAAGAACTGGCATCCAAGCACCCCAACGTCGAGGTGATCGCCTTTGCCGGCTTGCTGCGCGACTTCGTCGTCGGCCACGACGGCAAGGTGGTGGTGCGTGGCCTGCGCGCGGTCAGCGACTTTGAATACGAATTCCAGATGGCGGGCATGAACCGCCAGTTGATGCCCGACGTGGAAACGGTGTTCCTGACCCCGTCCGATCAATACCAGTTCGTGTCGGGCACGTTTGTTCGCGAGATCGCCATGCTGGGCGGTGACGTGTCCAAGTTCGTCGCGCCCAGCGTGCTGGAGCGACTCAAGGCCCGCTTGGTGGCCTCGCAGACTGGCGCCTGAGAGGCACTTGAGCCATGGCCCTGAAAATCACCGACGAATGCATCAATTGCGATGTCTGTGAGCCGGAATGCCCGAATCAGGCCATTTCTATGGGCGAATCGATTTACGTGATCGACCCAGCCCGCTGCACCGAGTGCGTGGGTCACTTTGGCGAGCCGCAGTGCGTGCAAGTGTGCCCAGTGGAGTGCATCCCGCTGGACCCACTCTATGCCGAATCAGCCGAGCAGCTGATGGCGAAGTACAAACACCTGCAAGGCCTGGCTGCACAAGCCAAGGCTTTCTCCAATCCTTCAGCTTGATTTGACTGAAGTGCCCTTGTCCTTGTCCTTGGGCACTTTGACGGTGAAAGGGCGAGGGCGCTTCAAGGTTTGACCTTGTGTCGAAGGGCTGGTCCACTTGGGTTGGCGTTTGCTGGGGTCATCCATGGCAATGGGCTGCTGGCCCTCTGAGGCCTTTTCCAGGCGGCGGCGCTCACGCTCCAACTGCTTGCCCAGCTTCGCGGTGGTCTGCGTGGCTTGGGTGGTGTGCTGCTGTTGCAGCTTGGTGCGTTGATCGGGGGCTTCCACGGCACGCCCACCTTCGCACGCTTGTTGTTGGTAACGCACTTCGCCGGGCAATTCACAACGGTAGGCGGGCGTGGCTTGTGCGCATGGCCCAGCCAGCCACAGCATGCTGGCCAGCAAGACGGGCCAAGGGCGCCCGTGTGAGGATGTGCTCCTGTCTTTGAGCATGTGTTTCTCCCTGTTTTAATGATGTTTTGAATACTTATTCGGGCTGGGGGTCGCTTGCCGGTGGCGCGATTGGCGGCCTGGGCGGCTTGGGTCTGGGCGGCTGGGCATGCACCAGCAAGGTGGCTTTGGCCATGTCTCCCGCGATGAAGGCTTCGGTGGCATCCAGGGCCTGCTCGATGCATTTGTCGATGGCCTGGCGTTCGGCTTGTGGCGGTTTGCGAAGCACATAGGCAGCGACTTCGGTCTTGATGCCCGGATGGCCAATGCCCAGGCGCAGGCGCCAGTATTCGGGTGACCCCAGTTGTGCGTGGATGTCCCGCAGGCCATTGTGACCGGCGTGGCCACCACTGTTCTTGAGTTTGACCTGGCCCGGCAGCAGGTCTAGTTCGTCGTGCGCCACCAGGATCTCGCTGGGCAAAATCTTGAAGAACTTGGCCAAAGCAGCCACCGACTTGCCCGAGACGTTCATGTAGGTTTGCGGTTGCAGCAACCACACCGGCCCGCTTGGCAGGTTGGCGCGGCCGACGAAGCCGTGGTAACTGCGGTCGGCCACCAGGTGGACGTTCAAGCGGCGCGCCAACGAGTCGATCCACCAGAAGCCGGCGTTGTGGCGGGTGTCTTCGTATTCAGGGCCGGGATTGCCCAGGCCAACAAACAGTCGAATCATGATGGGCTGCGATGATGAATGGGGCTTGTCCAAAAGAAAAGCCCCGCCAAAGCGGGGCTTGACGGGGCTTTTTGCTCAATCAAGAAGCGAAGAAGATTACTTCTTGCCCTTCTTGCCCTTGGCGGGTTCAGCCGTGGCCACGGGGGCGACGATGACTTCTTCCGCAACGGGTTCGACCACGGTGGCGATCGCAGGGTTCTTGCGGCCGTGCGTCAGCACCTTGATGCCAGCGCCGAAGTCGACGTCGTCCAGGTGCAGCGTTTGGCCCTTGACCATGGCGCCGAGGTCGATGGTCAGGTGCTCAGGCAATTGCTCGGCCAGGCATTCCACTTCCAGCTCGCTCACCACGTGCGTGATGGTGCACTTGTCGATCTTGACTGCAGGTGCATCAGCTTCGTTGATGAAGTGCAGGGGGATCTTCTTGTGGATGCGCGTGGTGGCATCAACACGTTGGAAGTCCACGTGCAGCACTTGTTGCTTGTAAGGGTGCAGCTGGTAGTCACGCAGCAGAACCTTTTGCACGTTGCCAGCCAGTTCCATCTCGAGGATGGACGAATGGAAGGCTTCCTTGCGCATGGCGTGGTACAGCGCGTTGTGATCGACTTCGATCGTGGTGGCTTCGCCAGCACCGTAAACGATGCCAGGAACTTTGCCGACGAGACGCAGGCGGCGGCTCGCTCCGGTCCCCTGCAGACTACGCTCAAAAGCGGTGAATTTCATGGATAACTCCAGTATGGATAAAGCGCCCGCGACCAGGCGCTTGGGGAAAAGACCACCTTCAGGCTTGCGCCTTCAGCGGTCAGGAAAATCGGATCAGAAGTTGTTGTTCTGCTCCGAGAAGAGGGAGGTGACCGAGTCACCATCAGAGATGCGGCGAATCGTTTCGGCGAACAGGAAGGCGGCCGACAGTTGGCGGATCTTCTTGCACTCCTTGCCGGCATCATTCAGGGGAATGGTGTTGGCGATGACGACTTCGTCGAGCTGCGAATTCTTGATGCGTTCAATGGCCTGGCCAGAGAACACAGGGTGCGTGCAATACGCGTAGACGTTCTTGGCGCCGCGCTCTTTCAGCACTTCAGCCGCTTTGACCAGGGTGCCGGCGGTGTCGATCATGTCGTCCATGATCACGCAGTTGCGGCCATCGATTTCACCGATGACGTGCATCACTTCAGACACATTGGCCTTGGGGCGGCGCTTGTCGATGATGGCCAGGTCGCAACCCAGTTGCTTGGCCAGCGCGCGGGCGCGGACCACGCCGCCGACGTCGGGCGACACCACGACCAGGTCGTCGTAGCCCTTGGACTGCAGGTCGGACAGCAACACGGGCGAAGCGTAGATGTTGTCGACCGGGATGTTGAAGAAGCCCTGGATCTGGTCGGCGTGCAGATCCATGGTCAGCAGGCGGTTGACGCCCACGGCTTCGAGCATGTTGGCCACGACGCGGGCCGAGATGGCCACGCGGGTTGAGCGCGGGCGGCGGTCCTGGCGGGCGTAGCCGTAGTAGGGGATGACGGCAGTGATGCGTTGGGCCGAGGCGCGCTTGAGCGCGTCGACCATGATGCACAGCTCCATCAGGTGGTCGTTGGTCGGGGCGCAGGTGGACTGCACCACGAACACTTCGCGGCCACGCACGTTTTGCTGGATCTCGACCGTGGTTTCACCATCCGAGAAGCTGCCAACGGCGGCCTTGCCCAGCTCGGCACCCAGGTGCGAGGCGATTTCTTGGGCAAGCGCCGGGTTGGAGTTGCCAGTGAACAGTACGGTGTCGGATAGCATGGGCGGCAGATGGCGGTGAAATTGCATCTTGCCCATGCGCCTTGCCCTTGATCGGTGCGGCTGAACGGTCAGCCGCAGGCGGAGGTGACGGGCAATGTGCGTGCGTTCTTGAGAACGTGCTTCAAAAAACTTTGGCAGGGGAAGAAGGATTCGAACCTTCGCATGTCGGAATCAAAATCCGATGCCTTAACCAACTTGGCGACTCCCCTACACGGGATCCGGTGTTCAAAACAGAACACCGAAACCGGTAGCTTGTTCTCTCATGCGAGAAGCCTCACATTATAGCCGGTTTTTTACGACTGCTGCAAGTTCTTGGGTTTTTTTCGCTGTTTGTGCATGACGTTGAAAAAATCAGGTCAAGACATCAAACAGCGGGTGGCGACCCAGAATGCGGCAGAGGCGTCCGGCCCACGTGGGATCATCCAAGGACACATCAGTGGGCGTGAATGACTGGTTGGCCGCAGGCGCCTCCAACCAGGAGAACACCGCGCTGCCGGAACCCGTCATGCGACTGTTGCCGAAGCGTCTTTGCATGATCTCAAGTGCCTGGCTGATCTGACTGCTGTAGTGCTCTGCTGGAGCCTGCAGATCATTGCGGCCAAAGCACTTGGGCGCTGCAAGAAAGAGCAAAATTGTAGCAGCTTCCGTGTCGCGGGAAAGATGAGGGCTGGCAAAAATGGCCTGTGTCGGCACGGCCACAGGGGGTTTCAAGACCGCCAATGGCGTGTCGATCACCTCAATGGGCAGGGCGATGGGCATGATCTGCTCGCCGATGCCTTCGACCCAGGCGTTGTGGCCGTGGATGAAAAATGGCACGTCGGCGCCGAGTTGAATGGCCAGTTCGGCCAGGCGATCGCGGCGCCAGTGCAGGCCCCACAGTTGGTTCAATGCCAGCAGCACGGTGGCTGCGTCGGAGCTGCCACCGCCCATGCCAGCGCCCCAGGGCACCTGCTTGTCGATGCGGATGTCAGCGCCTTGCGTGGTGCCACTTTCCTTCTGGAGCAGGCGTGCCGCGCGCAGGCAGAGGTCATCGGCGGGCAGGGCCGGACCCAGATCATGCCGGTGCAGCTGGCCGTCAACGCGGGTGTCGATGTGCAGGGTATCGGCCCAGTCGATCAACACGAACACGGATTGCAGCAGGTGGTAGCCATCATCACGCCGACCTGTGATGTGCAGGAACAGGTTGAGCTTGGCGGGGGCTGCCAGGTTGTGCAGGCTGGGCATGGCGGTGTCAGCGGTCGAGCCTGATGCGGACGGTGATACCGCGCAGCGTGGTACTGGCGGGGCGCTGGGCGATGAGCCGCCCGATGCCGATCTCGGTGGTGTCGATTTGCCAGCCGCTTTGCTCGAACGACTGGGGCAGGGTGTTGGTGGGGGCGGGCAGGTCGGGGGCCGGCTGTCCTTGCACCCAGTGCATCAAGGCGGCCAAGGGCAGGGGTTCGCCCAACACCTCCTGGCTGAGATCACCCAGGGTGTTGAAGTGGCGGTTGCCCTGGTCGGTCTGCAGCCAGGCCTCGGTGTCGGTCCAGTGCACGCGGGCCACCTGGCTGCCCATGGGGGTCATCAGGTCCAACTGGCCGCCTTGTGGTCCACCATTGAAGAAGAAGCCCATGCTCAGGCCCTTGGCTTCCTGTCCTTGAAATGCTTGCAGCTTGACGCTGAGCTGGCCTTGCAAGGCCAATTGATCCGCCGACGCCGCCTGAAGCGCAGTGTCAGGCGGCCGCGCAGGGAACTGCGAGCAGGCGCTCAGGCAGGCCAGCAGCGCGGCGGCGATCCAGGCACGTTTGGGGGTCACAGCTGAACTTGCAGGCGCTTGATGGTGTCGAGCAAGGACTCGTTCTTGGCATCGCGTGCCTGGGCCTTGCGCCAGATCTTGATGGCTTCGTCGCGCTCGCCTTGCGACCACATCACCTCGCCCAGGTGGGCGGCAATTTCAGGGTCGGGGCGTGCTTGATAGGCTTGGCGCAGCAGGGCCAGGGCTCCTTGGATCCGACCGCTGCGGAACTCCAGCCAGCCCAGGCTGTCGGTGATGAAGGGGTCACCAGGGCGCAGGTCCAGGGCTTTGCGGATCAGAGTGCGGGCTTCATCCAGGCGCAGATTGCGGTCGGCCAGGCTGTAGCCCAGGGCGTTGTACGCGTTGGCGTTGTCGGGTTTGAGCTCGATGGCCCGCCGCAACATTTTTTCCATCTCGTCGTACTTGCGCAGGTGCTCGGCCAGCATGGCTTGCTCGTAGAGCAGGTCGCCGTCGTCCGGGAAGCGCTGATTGGCCTCGGCCATCACACCGTAGGCTGCGTCCCATTCATTGAGGTCGCGCAGCAGTTGCGTTTCCGCCTGCAGCTTGGCCAGGGCGTCACGCGGTTCACTTTCGGGCATGGCGCGGATCAGCGCGCGGCCCTCCGCCAGTTTGCCCTGGCGTGCCATCAGCTTGGCGCGCTGGCTTTGGATCAGCAGGCTGGTGTCGGATTTTTCAACGCGTTGCAGCCATTCCAGGGCGGCTTGCCAGTTGCCGCGTTGCTCCTCGACCTGGGCCAGCAGGGTGTAGGCCTGCTCTTCGCTGGTGTCGGCATCCAAGGCCATCTGCGCCTGGTCAAGCGTGCCGGCTTTGGGCTCCACGCCGGCTTGCTTGCCGGGCGCTTGTTTTTTCAGGGCGAGGAAGTGCTGCAGGGCCACCTCGGCCTGGTCAGGTTGGCGCAACTCCAGGCGCACGGCCGCCAAGGTCAACCAGGCGCTGATCTGGTCAGGCTGGGCCTTGACCACGGTGTCCAATTGTTCGGCAGCCTCGTTCATGCGCTGCAAGCCGGCCAGCTTGCGGGCGTAGGCCAGGCGCAGCAGCTTGGGGGCATCGCTGCGCTCGAGTTGCTGCCGGATCAGGTCTTCGGCGACAGGGGCCTCTTCCATGAGGTTGATGGCGAGCAGGCCGGCCCCCAGGCTTTGAGGCTGCAGCGCTTTGGCCTTTTTGGCGGCTTCAAGCGCCTTGGGGATGTCTTTGGCGGCCAGCCAGCCTTCACCGCTGGCCACCCAGGCTTCGGCCAATGCGGGCTGGCGTTGGCGCCATGGTTGGGTGACCTCGTCAATGACCTGCGCGGCGGCTTGGCGGTCGGCCAGTCGGGCCAGTGAGCGGGGCAGCGAGGCAATCATCAAGGGTTGCTGGGGCGTGGGGCTGAGCTGGATGAGGGATTTGAGCGGGTCGACCAGGTCCTTGCTTCGGCCCAATGCCAGCAAAATCTGAACGTTGAATTCGGCCGCTTCTTTGGATTGAGGTGACACCTGACGCCAGGCTTTGGCTGCGGTCAGGGCCTCTTCACCCGCCCGGGCTTGAAGGGCGATTTCGACCGCGCGCTTGAAGAGTTCCGGGTTGCGGTGTTTGCGTGCCAGTTCCAGGTAGATCTGGTAGGCCGCGCCGACATTGCCGCTGCGCGCCTGGACCTCGCTCACCAGCGTTTGGTAGAACAAGGCGCCGTCCATGCGGGAGTTTTGAAATGCCGGCTTGGACTCGGGCTCTGCGGTGGCTGCGGCCTCGGCCGCCCGGACCAGATCAGGTCCGGCCAGCAGCAGCCCAGTCAAGGCCAGGGCCTGGCTGAGGGCTTTCAAAGAATGGGGACGCTTGGTGGCGGTCAATGCAGGCATGAACTCTCCGTGTTTGTGACCATTCTATTGATACGGCATCCGATAATGCGGCCCATGCCTGAATTGCCAGAGGTTGAAGTCACCCGCCAGAGTTTTGCGTCCCGGATTCTGGGTGCCCATGTGTTGTCACTGCGCATGGGCAAACCCCTGCGTTGGCCCCTGGGCTGTGATCCGGGTCGATTGGAGGGCGCCACGGTGGGGCCCGTGTTGCGCCGAGGTAAATATTTGTGGGTGCCGTTGAGTCTGGCCGGCATCGCGGCTGAAAACCCGCCCGAAGGCTTGCTGGTGCACCTGGGCATGTCGGGCGCCTTGACCTTTGCCAAGTCGCTGGGACCTTCCGGGCCACACGACCATTTCGAGCTGGACACCACGGCGGGTTTGCTGCGGCTGACGGATCCGCGTCGTTTTGGGGCGGTGGTGTGGGGAGCCTCCATGGCGTCAGGGTTGCCCGCGCGACTGCTGGCCAGCTTGGGGCTGGAGCCGTTCGACGAGGCCATGACGGGGGCGTATCTGCACCAGCGCCTGAAAGGGCGCAAGGTGTCCATCAAGCAGGCCTTGCTGGCCGGCGACATCGTGGTCGGCGCGGGCAACATCTACGCCTGCGAGGCTTTGTTCATGGCCGGCATCGACCCGCGATTGGCGGCCGGTCTTGTCAGTCGTCCCCGGTGCGATCGGCTGGTGCTGGCGGTGCAGGAGGTGTTGCGCCAAGCGCTGGCGATGGGCGGCTCCAGCTTGCGTGACTTCAAGGACGCTTATGGCAGTCAGGGGCACTTTCAGCTCAGTACCCGCGTGTATGGCCGGGAAGGCGAGCCGTGCCGGACCTGCGCAACGCCAGTGCGGCGCCTGGTGCAAGGTCAACGCTCGACGTTCTTTTGCCCGGTTTGCCAAAAAAAATAGTAAGGCGCGGTTACAGGCGTCCTTTTCACCTCTTTACATTGCTGGCCTTGCGCTAGGATGAGCTCCCATGATGCCTACCTTCGCCAGTAACCTGGATGCCCTGGGACAGTGGCGTGTTGCCACTGACGCCAAGCTTGCTGACTTGGCGCGCTTTGCGCGTGAGCAGGATTTGCTCAATGAGGCGTCGGCGGAATGGTTCGAGGCCATGCGGCATCGCCTGTCTGGCGAGAAACTCATGGTGGCCTTCGTGGCCGAGTTCTCGCGCGGCAAGTCCGAGCTGATCAACGCGATCTTCTTCTCCGACAAAGGGCGGCGCATGATGCCCGCGTCGGCGGGCCGCACCACCATGTGCCCGGTGGAGCTGGGTTACGACGCGGCCGATCCGGTGGGTTTGTCCCTGCTGCCCATCGACACGCGCTTGCAGGCCGCTTCACTGGCCGAATTCCGCCTCCAGCCTCAGGCTTGGACCCACATCGCGCTTGACTTGAGCAATCCCGATGGCATGGCCAAGGCGCTGGGCGAGGTTGTTCGCACTCGCCTGGTGAGCAAGGAAGAAGCAACCCTGCTGGGTTTCTGGGATGACGAGCGCGTTGAAGACAACCCCCCTTTGCAAGATGGTGACAAGGTTGAAGTGCCAGTGTGGCGCCATGCCCGCATCAACTTGCCGCACCCTTTGCTCAAACGCGGGCTGGTGGTGCTGGACACGCCTGGCCTGAATGCCATCGGCACTGAACCTGAATTGACGCTGGGGCTGCTGCCGCAGGCGCATGCCACGGTGTTCATCCTGGGTGCCGACACCGGGGTCACCAAGTCTGACTTGAGCATCTGGCGCGACCACCTGTGTGGTCCGGCGCTGGCCCGTTTCGTCGCACTGAACAAAATCGACTCCCTGTCAGACCCGCTGAGCACGCCGCAGCAGGTGGAAGACGTGATCGTGCGCCAATGCGAAAGCGTGGCTCAGACGCTGGAAATCCCGCCAGAGCACGTGTTCCCGATCTCGGCCCGTCAAGCCTTGGCGGCCCGCCTGGGTGGCGATGCCGCCGGCCTGCGCGCCAGCCGCCTGGAGTCCTTCGAGACCGCGCTGTCAGAAGGCCTGCTGCCCAAGCGCCGTCAGATGCTGGCTGATTCGGCCATCGACGGCGCGCGCCAGTTCCAGTCGCAATTGGGCCGCCGGTTTGGCGAGTTGCGCCGCCAGCACGCCGAGCAATTGCTGGAGCTGCGCGGCCTGCGTGGCAAGAGCACGGGCAAGGTTCAGTTGATGCTGCAGCGTGTTCAAGCCGAAGCCACTGAGTTTGAGCAGTGCACGGCCCGTTTGTCGGCCATGCGCAGCGTGCATTCGCGCATGCTGAAAGCCGCTTTGCATGATTTGTCGTCTGACCGCTTGCGCCAGGAAGTGGATGTGCTGGGGCAGGTGCTGGGTGGTTCATGGTTGCCCCTGGGCGCCAAGAAGGCCTTTGTGGATTTGTGCGGGCGTTTGCGTTTGCTGATCGAGCAAGCCCAGCAGCGCAATGACGAAACCCATTCGATGCTGGTGGCCTCGTTCGCCAAGCTCAATGCCGAATTCGGCTTCAGCTTGCTGGCCGAGCAGCAGCTGGACGTGCGCAAGTACACCGATGACCTGACCCTGATCGAGCGCAACTACGTGCAATACCTGGGTTTGAGTCAGGCTTTCCGCTTGGCCCAGCCGGGGTTTCAGGAGCAGTTCCGCCGCATGCTGATTTCGCGTTTGCGCGTGGTGTTTGAAACCGTCAGCAACGACATCGAACTGTGGAACAAGACGGCATCGGCCCAGGTCGATAGCCAACTGCGTGAGCGCCGCCGTAATTTCAAGCGTCGCTATGAATCGCTGGACCGCATCCAATCGGCGTCCAATGAACTGGACACCCGCCTGCAAGAGGTTCAGGCGCAAGACGAGCGCGTGCTGCAGTTGCAGACGCGCTTGAACACGCTGATCGAAGAATTGGTGGCGCAGGCGCAGGCGGAGGTCGTGCTGGCCGGTCACGAGGGCCATGCTTCTGTGTCCGAGTATCTGAAGGCCGCGCACATCGAACCCATCTCGCTGAACTTGTCCGGCGCTGACGAGGTGTCGCAAGGGGCATGACGCGGCAGGCGACCCAAGCCGCCGCCTTGTTGATGGCCGATTCTTCACACGAGTTGCAGCAACGGGCCCAGGCGCTCAATCCTGACCTGGCGGACCGCCTCGTGGCCTGGCAACGCCAGGATGGACGGCACCATTTGCCATGGCAGGGCGTGCGCGATCCCTACTTGGTATGGCTGTCTGAGATCATGTTGCAGCAGACCCAGGTCAGCACCGTGCTGGTTTACTTTGACCGCTTCCTGGTGCGCTTTCCGGACGTGGTCTCATTGGCCGCCGCGCCTTTGGACGACGTGCTGACCTTGTGGGCTGGGCTGGGTTACTACACCCGCGCCCGCAACCTGCACAAATGCGCGCAGACCGTGATGAGCGAGCACGGTGGTCGGTTCCCGGACACGGCTGAATTGCTGGAAACCTTGCCGGGCATTGGCCGGTCAACGGCGGCGGCCATCGCGTCTTTCTGTTTTGACGAGCGCGCCACCATCCTGGACGGCAATGTGAAACGTGTGCTGACGCGGGTCATGGCGTGGGGGCAGGACCTGGCCCTGTCGGCCAATGAAAAAGCGTTGTGGCAAGCCGCTGCGGTGGTCTTGCCGCGGCAGGGCAAGGACATGCCGTCTTACACGCAGGGGCTGATGGATCTGGGCGCGACGGTGTGCACACAGCGCAAGCCATCCTGCCTGATGTGCCCTTGGGTCGATCTGTGCCGGGCCCGCGTGTTGGGCGAGCCGGAGACCTACCCGGTCAAGACGCGCAAGCTCAAGCGCAGCAAGCGTGAGAGCTGGTGCTTGTGGGTGGAGCACGGTGGTTCCGTGTGGTTGGTGCAGCGCCCAGGCAAGGGCGTGTGGGCCAGCTTGTGGACCTTGCCTTTGTTCGACAGTGAAGCCGATCTGCTGGTGGCTGCCTCGGCTTTGGGTGTGCCTCCACCAGAAGCCCAACCTGTCGTCAACCACGTGCTGACCCACCTGGACTGGCGCTTGCACCCGTTGCGCTCGGTCAGTACCAAGGCTTTGAAAGACACGGCCATGCCCTACGGCGGCGGTGCTGAAGCCGACACCGCGGGCCGTTGGGTGCCCTTGGCTGAGCTGGCCTCGATTGGCTTGCCAACGCCGTTCAGGCGTCTTCTGGAAGGTTGATCCAGCTCAGTCCAGCGTGACGATCACCGGGGCATGGTCGCTGGGTCGCTCGTTCTTGCGCGGCAGCTTGTCGATCACGCAGGCGGTGACGTGCGGCTTGAGCGCATCACTGACCAGGATGTGGTCGATGCGCAAACCCTGGTTCTTGCGGAAGGCCAGGTTGCGGTAGTCCCACCAGCTCCAGGGCTTGGGCGGCTGGTCGAACATCCTGAATGAATCGTGCATGCCCAGCCCCACCAGCCTTTGAAAGTGTTCGCGTTCTTGCGGCGTGCAGTGGATCTGGCCGGCCCACAAGACCGGGTCGTGCACATCGGCATCGGTGGGCGCGATGTTGAAGTCGCCCATCAGGACCAGCTTGGGATGCGCGACCAGCTCCTGCTTGAGCCACTGGTTGAGGGCTTCCAGCCAACGCATCTTGTAGACGAACTTGTCGCTGTCAGGGGCCTGGCCGTTGGGGAAGTAGCCGCCCACCACGCGGATCGATCCCAGGGTGGCGTGGGCCACGGTGCCCACGATCACTCTGGCCTGCTCGTCGTCGAAGCCAGGGATGTTCTTGAGCACGGTGGTGCTGTCCACGCTGTCGCGGGCCAGCAGGGCCACGCCGTTGTAGGTCTTCTGGCCGAAGCAGTGCGACTGGTAGCCGGCAGCGGCCAGCTCGGCCAAGGGGAACTTGTCATCGGTCTGCTTGGTTTCCTGCAACACGATGGCATCCACCGGGTTGGCGGCCAGCCAGTCCAGCAATTGCGGCAGGCGCACGGTCAGGGAATTGACGTTCCAGGTGGCGAGTTTCATGATTTCTCTAGCACGTTGAATTCATTGATGTTTTTATCTGAATTTTGCTGATTTTTGCATCTAGCTACCCACTTAGCTACCCAAATAATCCGTGCTTCACGAGGTGCTCATCTGGTCCCAACGGGTGGCTACATTATCTCGTCGGGAAGTGCTGGGCATCTGGATGTCGGCAGCGATTTCCCCTCGCGGTAGCCATCGCTAGATGTGTGCAGGGAATGTGCATGTACGGCAAGTTGGGTGCCTTGCAAAGATCGCCGTTTTCTCCTAAGATTGCATGAAATTTCAATGAGAAATCCATCGTGGAAGGCGTTTCTGTCCCATCGAAGATGCTGGTAAGTGGTGCCGCCGAGCGGCTGGCTGCCTCATTGCGCCCCGGGCGCGTGTATCGGCGTGAGGATCTGGCAGAGATGAGCAATGCGGTGGACCGTCACGTGCGTGAGTTGGTCGCCGAGGGGCTTGTGAAGAAGTTGGCGCAGGGCATGTACTACCTGCCAAGGGTGTCTAGCTTTGGTCCTGTCCCGCCTGAGGATGCCGAGGTGGTTGGCAGCTTTCTTCGCGACAGCGACTTTCTGGTGTTCTCGCCTTCGGCATACAACGCGGTGGGCGTAGGCACAACGCAGCTTTACAACCGTACGCTGGTCTACAACCACAAACGGCATGGCGTATTCAAGCTCGGCAATCGGCAGTTCGATTTCCGGGTGAAGCCACGGTTCCCAAAAAAACTCACCCCCGAGTTCTTGTTTGTTGACCTGCTCAACAACCTGGAGCAGTTGGCTGAAGATCGTGATGCGGTCCTGCGGCAAGCGCAGAGCAAGCTGCCATTGTTTGACCCGGACAAGCTCAAACGCGCGCTATCGACCTTTGGCTCTGTGGCAACCCGCAAACGCACCAAAGGTTGGCTGAGTGCCTGAATTTCTGCATGACCGCAATGACTTTGGCGACTTGCTTGCTGTGGTAGCTGATCAGCGCAGCCTTGATCCCACTTTGGTCGAAAAGGACTACTGGATCATGCATTGCCTTTGGGGGCTGCGAAGTCAAGGTTTCAACTTCGAACTCAAGGGTGGCACATCCTTGTCCAAGGGCTTCGGTGTCATCCATCGTTTTTCGGAAGACATAGACATCCGGATAGAACCGCCAGATGGCATGGATGTGAAGATTGGCCGCAATCAGGACAAGGCGGCACATGTGGCATCCCGTCGAGCTTTTTACGATTGGTTGGCCGCTGAAATCAAGATCCCTGGCATTGTTCAAATTGCCCGCGATGAAGATTTCGACGATGAGAAGATGCGCAGCGGCGGTGTTCGCCTTTCCTACTCAGCGCGCACTGCGCCATTGGCTGGTGTCAAAGATGGCATCTTGCTGGAGCTCGGTTTTGATGACACAGCGCCCAACCGCTTGGTGACCATCTCGTCATGGGCCTGGGACACAGCAAACGAAAGCGGCATAGCGGTGATCGACAACCGAGCCGTTGATGTGCCGTGCTACGCGCCGACCCACACCTTTGTCGAGAAGCTCCAGACGATTTCGACCAAGTACCGAAAGCTGGGAGACGCCCAGGCCTTCCCTGCCAATTTCTTGCGCCACTACTACGACGTGTACTGCTTGCTGCAGTTGGACGAGATCCAGGCATTCATGAAGGATCCTGCATACCAAGAGCGCAAGAAGCAGCGCTTTCGCACAGGGGATGAGTTGGTGATAGCCAGCAATCCGGCGTTCACGCTGAAAGACGTAGATGAGCGCAAACGCTTTGCTACAGAGTACCGAAAGACAGGGTCGCTGTATTACCAAGGACAGCCGGACTTTGAGGCACTCCTGGCGCGCATTGATGAGAATATTTCTTCCATGTAGGATGAATTGAGCAAGCTGTTTGCAAAGGCCCGCAGGGGTTGCTTGGGTCCAAGAATGTCGATAGCCTATTTGGCATGAGGTGCTCATATGCGAAAAGCAATTTTTGTGGGTTTCATTGCTGCGGGAGCACTAATTGGGCTTTTCTCGGCAGCGAACGACGACTGGGGGACACGGGTCGTCATGATGGGCGTTGGGGTGTTGTTCGGAGCTCCACTTGGTGCACTTTTTGCCGGGCTCGGAGTGCGGCGAGATCGAAATCAAGTGGAAGTGGATACTGAGGTCCCAGGTGCTGGTATGTCCCCCAAGGATCTGGCTGCAAATTTTTGGCGAGATAAAGGGCACCCACCGTTTATGAAGC
>CAZKPN010000088.1:0-17975 GCA_964554655.1 uncultured Aquabacterium sp.
GGCATGGTCACCTTGATCTGCGCGCCAGGGTCGCCCGTGCCGCTGATCGTCGGAGTGGCGTCGTTGGTGATGCCGTCGCCCTTGGCACCGCTGTCGGACGAGGGGTCCAACTGGGCCGTCAGGATGGCTGGCGGTGTCGTGTCCTCGGCCGCCGGATACAAAGGCTGTTCGGCCGAGGCCAGCGGTGCTGTGGGCCCACCGCGTTCTGTGCTGTATTGGTATTCCTGACCAGTGACGGCTTCGGAAACCCGGTCAACGCGCAGGCCCGGCAGCAATCCGCCACTGCCGCCGCCTTGCAAGCCGGCGGCGGTGTTGAAATCCAACTCGTCGTTGTTCAGGCCGGTGATGACCTTGTCGGTGTCGGCAGCGGCCAGCTTGGCCTTCAGCAACACCGTGGGGCCGTCATCGGAGGTGATTTTGACGATGCCGTCCTGACTCGTCAGGATCGCCTCCCCCCCCTCGATGTGGTCACCAACTTTGACCGGCACGAGCTTGCCATTGGGCAGGTGATAAAACGCCTTGCCCCAAACAGCGACGACGGTACCGGCGGATTTACTCAGGATCGGCATGACAAGCCCAGTTGAACAGTTGGTAACACTTCAAGTGTACCGTCCAGAGCCTTGCGCTTAACTGCATTCAACCCCCGATATAGGCGGCATAAGTCACAAGTAAGCGGGCTATTTGAGTAGATAAGGCACGTGATTTTCGTGACTTATTTGGCATATTTCATCCAGCGCAGCGCGCAGCAAAGCCGGCAGGTCAGCTTTGACCGCCAAAGACAGGGGGAATATGGAGGTCAGCGGCTGGCGAGTGTCAGCACGCGGTCGATGTAGGCTGGGCCGTCAAATGGCAAGCCGGAACGCTGGGAGTTCCACACCATCTCCCCCAAAGCTTCCATGACTTCATGATGAGCGTCATGCAACGAAGCCCGGCTTTGCGCCAAACGCTGCACCGCCGCACGGATGCCCGGCGGTTGGTCGATGCTGACCTGCTCGGTGATCGACAAGTGCATGGACAGGTGCAGAAAGGGGTTGGTGCGCCCGCCTTCCACGGCATACACCGCCTTGACCGCTGACTCGGCATCGGCGAGGTCAGTGTGGTACTCGGGATGCTGGGCCGCCCAGTCGGTGGCCTGCAATTCCAGCGGGGTCAGAACCTGCCCGGACTCATGCTTGGCCCAAGCCTCGCAGAAAAACCGCCGAACCTGGTCCTGACTGGGGGCAAACATGATCGATCAGACCGCCAGCAGATCGACTTCAAACAGCAAGGTGGCATTGGGCGGAATGACGCCACCTGCGCCGCGGGCACCGTAGCCCAGCTCGGGCGGGATGACCAAGGTGCGCGTGCCGCCCACCTTCATGCCTTGCACGCCTTCGTCCCAGCCACGGATCACATGGCCTGCGCCCAGCGGAAATTCGAAAGGATCGTTGCGATCCTTGCTGGAGTCGAACTTGGCGCCTTTGACGCCACCTTCGTACAACCAACCGGTGTAGTGCACGGAAACGTAAGTGCCGGCCTGAGCGACGGCGCCCTCGCCTTCAACGGTGTCTTCATATTGCAGGCCGGATGCGGTCGTGGGCATGTCGAGGATCCTCAGGCTTAAGTTGGAAATACAAACAGGGGCGCCAGTCTACTGCGCTCCCCTGCCTTTTCCAAGGAATAGGCCCTTTCTGTTCAGATCAGATCAAATGGACATCAGTTGCCGCACACCATCGGCCTCCATGTCGGCCCCTCGGCCACGCTTGATGATCTCGCCGCGCTCCATCACCAGGTATTGGTCGGCCAGCTCGGCCGCGAAGTCATAAAACTGCTCCACCAGCACCACGGCCATCTTCTGGCCGTTCAGCCCCTCGTCGGCCAGTTTGCGGATCGCCCGGCCGATGTCCTTGATGATGCTGGGCTGGATGCCTTCGGTCGGCTCGTCCAGGATCAGCAGTTTGGGGCCCGCCGCCAGCGCGCGGGCAATGGCCAATTGCTGCTGCTGCCCGCCCGACAGGTCGCCGCCCCGGCGGTGCAGCATCTGCTTGAGCACGGGGAACAATTCGAACAATTGCTCGGGCAAAGGCGTGCCGCCAGATTTGCTGGCCAAGCCCATCTGCAGGTTTTCTTCGACCGTGAGGCGTCCGAAGATTTCGCGGCCTTGCGGCACGTAGCCCACGCCCAGGCGCACGCGCTCGTAAGGTTTCAGCTTGTCGATGGATTGCCCATCCAGCTTGATTGAGCCGGATTTGATGGACACGACGCCCATCAGGCTTTTCAGCAAGGTGGTTTTGCCGACGCCATTGCGGCCCAGTACCACCGTGACCTCACCCAGCTTGGCCTCGAAACCCAGGCCACGCAGGATGTGGGAGCCGCCGTAGTACTGATTGACTTGTTCAACATTCAACATAGGTTTGCTCAGCGGCCCAAATAGACTTCGACAACTTTGTCATTGGCCTGCACATCGGCCAAGGTGCCTTCGGCCAGCACCGAGCCCTCGTGCAGCACCGTCACCTTCTTCCTGTCGGCGTTTTTGCCTTGGGTGGTCAATTCGTTGATGAACTTCATGTCGTGCTCGACCACCACCAGCGAGTGCGAACCCTCTTCTTCCAGCGACAGGAAAAGCTCGGCGGTGCGTTCAGTTTCTTCGTCGGTCATGCCGGCCACAGGCTCGTCCAGCAGCAGCAGCTTGGGGTCCTGCATCAGCAGCATGCCGATTTCCAGCCATTGTTTCTGGCCGTGCGACAGCAATCCAGCCGTGCGCTGGGCCTGGTCTCGCAGGTGGATCAGCTTGAGCATCTCGCCAATGCGGTCGAGTTGTTCGCTGTTCAACTTGAAGAACACCGAGGCGCGGGCACGGCGATCGGCCTTCAAGGCCAGCTCCAGGTTTTCGAACACGCTGAGTTGCTCGAACACCGTGGGCTTTTGGAACTTGCGGCCGATGCCAATGCGGGCGATTTCGTTCTCGCGCATGGCCAGCAGGTCGATGGTCGAGCCAAAGAAGGCCGACCCGGAATCCGGCTTGGTCTTGCCCGTGATGACGTCCATCATCGTGGTCTTGCCCGCGCCGTTGGGGCCGATGATGCAACGCATCTCGCCCGCCGCGATGTTCAAGCACAGCTTGTTCAGCGCCCTGAAACCATCGAAGCTGACGGTGATGTCGTCCACGTAAAGGATCGAACCGTGGGCCAGATCGACCTGGTCCGGCACCAGCACGCGACCGTAGCTGACCTCGCGGCCGCCAGATTCGCTCAACACAGGCAGGCCCTTGGCCTTGTTCAGGGCTTGCACCCCGGCTTCCATCAGATCGGGCGTCATGCCTTGGTCTCCGGTGCGTTTTTGTTGAACAGTTTCTTCAGGCCACCGACGATGCCTTGCGGCAGCAGCAAAGTCACCAGGATGAACAGCAGACCCAGGAAGTACAGCCAGAACTCGGGGTAAGCCACCGTGAGCCAGCTCTTGGCGCCGTTGACGAAGAAGGCGCCGACGATGGGGCCGATCAGTGAAGCGCGGCCGCCCACCGCCGTCCAGATGGCGATCTCGATGCCAGCCGCGGCCGACATTTCACCCGGGTTGATGATGCCCACTTGCGGCACGTACAGGGCACCAGCGATGCCGCACATCACGGCCGACAAAGTCCAGATGGCGAGCTTGTAGGCCAGCGGGTTGTAGCCGCAGAACATGACGCGGTTCTCGGCATCACGGATGGCTTGCAGCACGCGGCCAAACTTGGTGTTCACCAACCAACGGGCCATCAGGTAGAAGCCGATCAGCGTCATGCCCGTCAGGATGAACAGCACCATGCGCGTGGAAGGCTGGGCCAGCGGGATGTCCAGGATGCGCTTGAAATCGGTGAAGCCGTTGTTGCCGCCAAAGCCGGTTTCATTGCGGAAGAACAGCAGCATGGCCGCGTAGGTCATGGCCTGGGTGATGATCGAAAAATACACCCCCTTGATGCGCGAGCGGAAGGCGAAGAAGCCGAACACGAAGGCCAGCAGGCCCGGCACCAGGACCACCAGCAGCATCTGGCCGACGAAGGACTCGCTCCAGGCCCAATGCCAGGGCACTTCCTTCCAATCCAGGAAGACCATGAAGTCGGGCAAATCGCTTTTGTAGCTGCCATCGCGGCCAATCTGGCGCATCAGGTACATGCCCATGGCATAGCCACCCAACGCGAAGAACAGGCCGTGGCCCAGCGACAGGATGCCGGTGTAGCCCCAGATCAGGTCCATGGCCAAGGCGCAGATGGCGTAGCACATGATCTTGGCGATCAGGCCGACGGCGTAGTCCGACAGGTGGAAAGCGGAATCCACCGGCACCATCAGGTTGAGCAGCGGCACCAGCAGGCAGACCACGATGATGGCCACCATGACGCTGCTCCAGCCTTTGGCGCCCAGGGCGCTGTGGGGCACGGTCACGGCGGGGGAAAGGAGGGATGGTTTCAACACGGCACTCATGCTTCGGCGCTCCGGCCCTTCATGGCAAACAAACCTTGTGGACGCTTCTGGATGAAGACGACGATGAACATCAGCACCATGATCTTGGCCAGCACCGCGCCGGCCCAGCCTTCGAGCAGCTTGTTGAAGATGCCCAGGCCCATGGCCGCGTAGACGGTGCCGGCGATCTGGCCCACGCCGCCCAGCACCACCACCATGAACGAATCCACGATGTAGTTCTGACCGAGGTCAGGGCCCACGTTGCCGACCTGCGACAAGGCGCAACCCGCCAGGCCTGCGATGCCTGCGCCCAGCGAGAACGCCATGGTGTCGACCCGGGCGGTGTTCACGCCCACGCAAGCGGCCATGGGCCGGTTCTGCGTCACGCTGCGCACGAACAAGCCCATGCGCGTTTTGGCGATCAGCAAGGTCATGCCCAGCAAGACCAGGCCCGCGAAGGCGATGATGGCCAAGCGGTTGTAGGGCAGTGTGAGGTTACTCAACACGTTGAAGCCACCAGACATCCAGGCCGGGTTCTCGACCTGCACGTTTTGCGCACCGAAGAGGCCGCGCACCGCTTGCATCAAGACCAGGCTGATGCCCCAGGTGGCCAGCAGCGTTTCAAGCGGGCGGCCGTAGAGGAAACGGATCACTGTGCGCTCCAGCACCGCGCCGACCAGGGCCGCAGCCATGAAAGACGCGGGCACGGCCGCCAGGATGTACCAGTCGAAGGCGCCAGGCAGGTGCTCGCGGAACAGGTTCTGCACCGCATAAGTGGCGTAGGCACCGATCATCATCAGCTCGCCGTGGGCCATGTTGATCACGCCCATCAGGCCATAGGTGATGGCCAGACCCAGCGCGGCCAGCAGCAGGATAGAGCCCAGGCTGATGCCGGTGAACAGCACGCCCGCGCGGTCACCCCAGGCCAGGCGGCTGGCGATGGAGTCAAGCGACTTCTTGACCTCAATCTTCACTTGCGGATCGGTTTCGACGCCGTCTTGCAGGCGCTCCATCAGCAAGGCCTGAGTCTCGGGGTCAGCGCTGGCGGCCAACTCTTGCGCGGCTTCGATGCGCTTGGCAGCGTCGGTGCCGCTGAGCAAGGCCTTGGCGCGCAGGTTCTGCAGTTGGATTTTGAGCTTGGGATCAGCTTCCGCAGCCAGGGCCTTGTCGATCATGGGCAGCTTGGCTTCGTCCACACTCTGCGCGATGGTCTTGATGGCCTCGGCGCGCACGGCCACGTCGGGCGACAGCAGCTTGCCCACGGCCAGCACGGCCTCCAGTTCGCCGCTCATGCGGCCGTTGTTGGTGACGTCTTCAGCGTCTTCGGGCAAGGTGGTGGGTTGGCCGGTGGCCGCATCCAGCACCTTGTCGTCTTCGACGATGTAGGCCTTTTCACCCGAGATTTTGACGCTGTCGTTCAAAAGCGCCTGGACCAGGATGGGCAGGCGCGCGTCGTTTTTGGTGATCAGCTTGTGCAATGCCAGGATGCGGGCATCGTTGTCGCCGGCCGAGACCGCATGGGCTTCTTCGGCAGTCAGCGCGTGCGCCGGGTTCGTCATGCAACCGAGGGTGACCAACATGGCCAGCCCCAGCTTGCGTGCTGCGTCAAATCGTTTCACAGCGTGTTCCAGTCGTTTTTTGAGTGAGGTGCGGCCAACAAAAGCGCCCCGTTGGGTGACCCCCCAACGGGGCGAACCGCTCTGCTTCGAAAACATCAAACCGCCCGGGCCACACGGCACCAGGCGGCACCAAGGATCACTTGGTTTCTGGCTCGTCCTTCTTCACGTCGTTGCCGGCGATGTATGGGCTCCAGGGTTGAGCCTTGACCGGGCCGGGGGTCTTCCAAACCACCTTGAACTGGCCGTCGGACTTGATCTCGCCGATGAACACAGGCTTGTGCAAGTGGTGGTTCTTGGCGTCCATCGTGGAGGTGAAGCCACCGGGTGCCTTGAAGGTCTGGCCAGCCATGGCGGCGATGACCTTGTCGGTGTCGGTGCTGCCAGCCTTCTTGACGGCCTGGGCCCACATGTTGATGCCGATGTACGTGGCTTCCATCGGGTCGTTGGTCAAAGGCCTGTCCTTGTGGCCAGCGATGTTCTTGGCCTTGGCATAGGCCGACCACTTCTTGATGAACTCGGCGTTGGTCGGGTTCTTGATGGACATGAAGTAGTTCCAGGCGGCCAGGTGACCAACCAGGGGCTTGGTGTCCACACCGCGCAGTTCTTCTTCACCCACCGAGAAGGCCACCACTGGCACGTCCGACGCCTTCAGGCCCTGGTTGCCCAGTTCCTTGTAGAAAGGCACGTTCGAGTCGCCATTGATGGTCGAGACCACGGCGGTTTTCTTGCCACCAGCCGAGAACTTCTTGATGTTGGCGATGATGGTTTGGTAATCCGAGTGACCGAAGGGGGTGTACTCCTCCATGATGTCCTCGTCCTTCACGCCCTTGGACTTCAGGAAGGCGCGCAGGATCTTGTTGGTCGTGCGTGGGTAGACGTAGTCGGTGCCCAGCAGCACGAAGCGCTTGGCGCTGCCGCCGTCCTTGCTCATCAGGTATTCGACGGCCGGGATGGCTTGCTGGTTGGGCGCGGCGCCCGTGTAGAAAACGTTCTTTTCCAGCTCTTCACCTTCGTACTGAACGGGGTAGAACAGCACGCTGTTCAGCTCCTTGAACACTGGCAGCACCGACTTGCGGCTCACCGAAGTCCAGCAGCCAAAGGTCACGGCGACCTTGTCCTGGCTGATCAGTTGCTTGGCCTTCTCAGCGAACAAGGGCCAGTTGGAAGCCGGGTCAACCACCACGGGCTCCAGCTTCTTGCCCAGCAGGCCGCCCTTGGCGTTGATTTCATCGATGGCCATCAGGGCCACGTCTTTCAACACGGTTTCCGAGATGGCCATGGTGCCCGACAGCGAATGCAGAACGCCGACCTTGATCGTGTCGGCGGCATGGGCCAGGGAACCGACGAGCAAGCCGACCACGCCCAAAGCGACGGCCGTCAGCGATTGGGTGGCATTGCGACGAGAAATGTTCATGGATGAAGCTCCTGGTAGACACAAGTGGGGTTGGGGAAATCGGTGAACCCAGTGTGCACAGCCATTTGTTTTCCAGGAATACGCCACATGGCGTATCGGTGGCGTGTTCGTGGCGTGTGAGAGACTTCTCCCATCGTGTCGCAGCAGTTCCCCTTCATCCACAAGAACCGGCAGACCCTGTCGCTGAGCCTGGACTCGCCCCTGATCCAAAGCTGCATGCGGCGCAATGACCCGACCGCGCTGATCCTGGACTACACCCGGGCGATGATGGGATTCCTGCTATTCAACCCGCAGCCCGCATCCATGCTGATGATTGGCTTGGGCGGTGGGTCGGTGCCCAAGTACTGCCACCAGTACCTGCCGGATGTCGACATCACCACGGTCGAGATCAACCCGGATGTGATCGCACTGCGGGACGATTTCCTGATCCCGGCGGACAACGAACGCTTTCGGGTGGTCTGCGCCGATGGCGTGGCTTTCGTGGCCCAAGCCCCGCAGCGCTACGACGTGGTGATGGTCGATGGTTTCACGGGCGAAGGCCAGCCCGAAGCCCTGTGTTCACGTGCTTTTTACATGGCCTGCAAGGCCGTGCTGAACGACGAGGGCATGCTGGTGGTCAACCTGCACGCCGAAATGCCCCGCTGTGGCGCGCTGACCCAGCGCATCGAACGGTGCTTTGGCGGCCACGCGGTGTCGGTGGCCACCGATGATGGCGACAACTGCGTCGTGCTGGCCGGAGCGGGCCCCGCCTTCGCTCAATGCCGCGTCGCTTTTGAAGAACGCTGGGCGGCCTTGTCCGCCATGCATCAGCAAACCCTGGGCGCCTGCTCCAGCCGCATTGAGCGTGGGCTGATCAAACGCTATCCGGCGTAAAAGCACAGCCTCTTGAAACGCCGACAAGATGCGTATATAGTCAACGTATATAGCATCAAAACGCAGCCAGATGACACACAGCACGGTCTTCACCAACAACCGCACCCAGGCCGTTCGCCTGCCTGCGGACGTTCGCTTTCCAGAAGAGGTCAAGAAGGTCGATGTTCGCATACGTGGACATGAGCGCATCATTGCCCCCGAAGGATCCGCCTGGGACAGCTTTTTCCTGCAAGGCCCTCAGGCGACGGATGATTTCATGGCCGAGCGAAGCAGCCAGCACCAGGATGCGCGCGAGTCCTTGTGATGCTCCAGTTCCTGCTTGACACCAACATCGTCATCTACGTCATCAAGCGCCGCCCACCAGAAGCGCTGCTTGTCTTCAACCGCCACCATGGGCGAATGGCGATCTCCAGCATCACCTTGGCAGAGTTGATTCATGGTGCGGAGAAAAGCATGGATCCCCCACGCAACCTGACGGTGGTCGAGGACTTCATCAGCCGCCTGACCGTCCTGCCTTACGGCATGAAGGCGGCACAACACTATGGCCAGATCAGGGCGGCGTTGGAGAAAATTGGGCAACCGATTGGTGTCAATGACTTGCACATTGCTGGTCATGCCCGCAGTGAAGGGCTCACGCTGATCACCAACAACTTGCGCGAGTTCGAGCGTGTGCCTGGCTTGCTGCTGGGCAATTGGGTTTGACCTGACGCAAGGCGCCGATCAAATAAGCCGCCCTTGCGTACTCGCATCCGCCAAGGGCCGCAGCCTGGCGAAATCAAGCAAATCAGCCAAGCGAGCGCTTTTGCTCTGCCATTCCGTCATCACGTCCTCGCCCAGCAACACATAGTGCCAAGGCCTCATGCTTCTGGCATCTTCCGGCAGACCGTTGATGCGCTCACACCACGCCACGGCCGCTTTGAGCTTGCGCTGCACATTTGGATGCAAGGTCTGCTGTTGCGCCTTGGTTTCCACGATGTACACCGCCTGCGCGGTACGCACCATGAAATCTGGTGAATAGAACGCTGGTAAACCATCTTCCTTGACATACCTCAAGCGGGCAAAAACATGCCGGTTTTCACTGACCTTGCAAAAAGCTTCCACGCTGGTATCAGCCTGAGCCCAGTGAATGAAGCGTCGCTCCAACCCACCATTGAGCGCAGGCCAAGACAGCCGCTGGTAAATGCACCTGCTGACTTCAACCGAGTAGCTCTCGCGCATCATCAGTCGGGGCACTTCGGACAGGCTGCGATGAACCACGTCCAACTGCCCAATGGTGTGCTGCTGTTCAGCATCAATCAGGGCCACAGCAAACACCTTCGTGAGGTGATCCACCACCGGCTGCAATAGCAAGATGCGCCAGTTTTCGCCATCCATTGGATTGAAGTCCGCGCCAAAAAGGTACAGCCAGATGTAGTCGTCCAGCCAGCCCGTCAGCTCGGCAGTGTTCACCTGCAAATAGGGCTTGGCCAGGTGAGTCGCGATCTTGTTGCCCTTGGGCAGCGACTCACTGAGCGCCTGGCTGATACGCCTGGTCAAGCGCGCCAGGTACTCGTTATAGCCACCCACGTTCATCACGGCACCATCGACGCGGTAGTCACCAAACAGGGTTGCGCTTTGCAAGTCTTGCGAAATGAAGGCATCGCCCTTGCCCAGCATGGCCATCAATTGCGCAGGGTTCATCGCGCTGAATACAGGCAAAGCACCCAGGTCCAGCATGCGGTGATCAAGAACCTGATCGGCTTCACGCAAGATGAATGGCAAGGCGAAATCAAATGCCTCAAAGCCGTCTCGCAACTCAGACGCGATCACATCGCCTGTGCTGGAGATGTCATCACTGCCCTCCGTACTCGAACCCACCAAACCATCCGCCATGAGGTCGTTGTAAAACGACTGAAAAGCCGGGTGTTCAACGATGGACAGCACATCCAGCAAACTGCCCGGCTCCATCCCTTGGTTGATGCGTTCACGGTTCTCTCGTTTGAGGTCGCCGTATTCGGCATCGCGCCACATGAGCCGCAGGCCTCGGCCAATCGTCTGCTCAAGCAGTATTTGAGCTTGGCTGGAACGCAGCGGCACGATCACACAAATGTTGTTGACGTCAAAGCCCTCGCGCAGCATCAGCACACTGACGATCACACGGGGAGTGGCATGGCTGTCTACGCTGAACAGACGTTCGCGCACAGGTGCCCAATCTTTCTCGCCCAGTTCGGCCTTCTTGCCCGAGTCAATCAACATGACCTCGTCTTCCTGCATGCCCTCCTGGTCTTGCAAGAAGGCAGCGACCAAAGGCGATACCGTGGTGTCCTCACACACCACCAGCATCTTGGGATGGCGCGTGGGATCTATCTTGGCGAAATCGGCCTCCAGTTTGCGCAACTTCTGAATGCCCGCGCGCAGCATGACACGCTGGCCTTCACTCAATACGGGATTGCCTTCGTCATCGCGCTCGGCTTTGAACTCCAGCGGTAGCGCACCAATCTCTTTGCGGCGATCCAGCACCAACGATTTGACCAAGCCAGCGCGCATGGCGCTCTTGAGATCGAAGTCCGTGATGATGTGTGGGAAGTACAGCTTGCGCTTGTTCTTGCCGCTGCCCACATCGTTATAGGGTGTGGCCGAGAAGTCCACCTGCACAAAGCGGTTTTTTTTGGATTCGGCGATTCGGCTCAAGCTCTTTTGCCACTCCACCTCGGTGGTTTCGCCCTCGCGCTTGAACTCGTGGATGTGATGGGCTTCATCGTTGAACACCATCAACTCGGGCAACTTCGCGAGAAACTCCAGCACATTGCCGCGTGCATACCTGCGGTCCAGCACATCCAGGCTGTTGCCGGTGGCCCGCCCAGGCGTCAAAGGCAACACCGCATTGACCACCTGATGAGCCTCCAGCGGCACGCCTTGAGACAACACGGCTTCTTCCACATCTGGTTCATCAGCGTCTGAGAGCAAATGCCAGTTGGTGATGGCGATCATGCCGTTGCCAGTGGCCTTCAGCCCAATTTCAGTCTTGCTGCACACATTGCCGCGCACAAAGCCGAATACCAACTCTCGGTACGACTCAGGCACAAACAAGTCAGCATATTTGGCCAAGTCTGACGAAGCAAAGTCTCGCGCTCCAGAGACCTGCCCGTCCGCGGCCGCCACCAGCTTGCCGCAAAAAGCATCGAGCAAGCGCTCATAGACGATCAATCCAGGCGCCACCACCATGAACTGGCGGGTGAACCGTGCATCGTCAATGCCTTCGGCCAGCGCACCGGTCTTGTTGAGCAACTGCCAGATCATCAGCGCTTGTAGCACCCAGGTCTTGCCAGTGCCCGTGGCCATCTTCAGGCAGTATTTGGGGTGCGCATGTTTGGACTGCGCAACCTCGGTGAGGCGGTTGCCTGACAGCAGCGCATCAGGCGCGGCCTGCTTGTACAAGTCCAGCAGGCTGGTCGAGGCCAGCACTTCGTGCGCCACGATGGCGTTCAAAATGGCCTGCTTTTGGCCCGAATGAAAGTTTAGCCCCACACGGGCGGCCACCATGTCTTCGCCAAACCACCACTTCAGCAATTCAGCCGTGATGGGGGTTACCCGTTCAAGGATGTCCGCTGCCCCGTGCTCAAGACCAGCGCACAACTGCAGGGTCTTGGCGGTCAGGCCATGCGACAAGGCCAATGGGTGATCTGGATCCGCCAGCGTGGTGCTCATGCAGACACTCCGACCGTGGACACCACTTCAGCCTCGAAGCCAAATACATCGACCACTCGCACGCAAACCTTGCGGTCACCAGCTTTGATGGCCACGGGCACCACGGCCTGGGTCACCACGCGCAAAGGGTCGTCGTCGTTGGCGGTATTGCCACGGTAATCTTGCCAAACAGAGCGAAACACCTTGCCGTCGTAGTCCGGGTCAACGGCCCAATATTCGATCAGCGTCAGTGGTTCCTGGTTGATGACCGACTGCAGCTTGGTTCGGTTGACATCATCCAGATTGATGGCCTCGGGCGAGAGCAACACATAATTTTTCAGGCGCACGGTGAGTGTTTCCAACTCACCTTGGACTTGCCGCTGCACGGGGTAAATGGTCAAGTATTGCAATGACGAGAAGCGCACTTGTCCGCGTAACTTGTCAAGTCCACCCTTTTTCTTGAGGCGGTCCATCAGATCGGGGGGAATGACCAGCACTTCTAGGCGGCTGTCGTTCAGCGCTGTGATGGTCTCGCCAATGGATGGATCGAAATTCCAGCCCAGCACCACGACGCGGCCCCAACCACCCATCAAATTGTCACGCAAAGCGATGGCTTTTTTGAGCGTGGCCGCACCGGTCAGTTTATTGGGGGAGTCGGCCAGCACCAACGTCTTGCTGCGGCTGCCATGGCGGCCGCCACCTATACCGGCGATCTGGCCCAGGTTGCGGGTTGGATTGTCTTCTGGCGGTAATGGCAAAGCGCCATACAGTGATAGCACGATTTGCGACAAATCGCCTATGCGGAAGTCTCGCCCCAGGGTGGCTTTAGCCGCTTCGACTTGATAGTCGCCAATAGCTTGATACAAAAATGGCTTGGCTTCTTGATCGATCAGGCGTTTGCGCATGATCATGCAGGCAGGTTTGCCGAGGTCAGTCGTGATCCAACGGCGGCCTAGTTTTTCAGCTGCAGCCACCGTGGTCCCGGAACCACCATTGAAATCAGCAACCAGCCCACCATGAGGGCTCGAAGTACGGATAATTCTCTCCAACAGCTTTTCAGGTTTCTGCGTGGCATAGTCGATCTTTTCACCTGACCAACCCCGCAACATGCTGATGTCATCCCACCACGAGCCGACTTGAACACCCTTTGACTCGTCAAGATACTTCTTTTGCATTGGAACAGTACCAGGACGACTTTGAAGAACCAAGCCGGCATCGATCAGACCTTGCATACGCTCTTTTGAGTATCGCCAAGGTCGTTTCACACCCATGACTTCATAGACGGGATTTCCTTTTGCCTCCCCTCCCGGGCCAAGCATGTTTTCCAGCTTATAGACGCGACCATCCACATCTTTATGTTTATAGAAATCCGCAATATAGGTTTCGGAAAGCGGCAAGTACTGAGGCAACCAATAACGGCTCTGATTTTTTTGAAAAAATAAAATCACGTCGTGCACACGGGAATAATGCTGACTGCCTTGTGCGGCATCGCCTTTGGCATCGCTACGCTTCCAAACAATTTCATTGACGAAATTTTCGCGCCCAAAAACCTCATCCAAAATCAACTTAACGTAGTGCCCCACATGCCAATCCAAATGCACATAAATCGAACCCGTATCGGCCAATAACTCTCGCATCAAAATCAAACGCGGCGTGATCATTGCCAAATACGATGCAGTGCCATCTGACCAGGTGTCGGAATATGCAAACTGCTCAATCACCGTGGGCCGCTGCTCCAGCTCCACACCGGGCAGTGATACTTTGGTTCGGTAGTCCGCCTTGCTGTCAAACGGGGGGTCGATGTAGATCAAGTCCACCTTGCCGCGCAGGCTGGGGGTGTGTTCATCACCCGCCAATAGCGCTGCCATGGCCAAGAGGTTGTCACCATAAATCAAGCGGTTGGCCCAGGCCGCCAAAGCACCTGCGCCTAAAGTGGCTTGGGCGTTGCCCAACAGACTTGACTGCCCTGGCGCAAATACTTCCTGCTGTGCTGCTCGTGATTGCTGGGTGATCCAGTCTTGCGCCGCACTGTCTTTAGCGGGCAGCACCAATTCTCGGGTCTGCAAGCTGACACGGTGGCGCCCTTCAATGCTTTCCAGGATTTTTTCGGCTTCTTTGCGGCCGTTTGCCACGATCTCGGGCAGCTGTTCCAGCAGGGACTTGGGCATAGGTCAACTTGACTTTCAATAGCGTAACTGAAAGTCTAGTTCATGACGTAACTATTTTGACGTGTCACTCCAACGGGGCAAGCTCACTCTACGTTCCGGGTCATGACAGGTGATCCGTTGCCCCTACAGCTTTCTGACGAAAAACTTGCCTTTGCTCAGCGATTGCGCAGCGCAATGCTGGCGGCCGGTTATGACGACAAGCCCGCCGTTCTTGAGCGGGAGTTCAACACTCGTCATTGGGGCAAGGCCATGACCTTGCATGGTGTTCGCCGCTGGCTCCGGGGCGAAACTTTGCCGACCCAGGAGAAGATGCGCACGCTGTCTGAATGGCTCAAGGTGCCGCTGCAACAATTTCAGTACGGCTCGTCAGAGCGTGTTCATCGGGTTGAGTCTCCCCGATCTTCCTGGGACAGTGGGATCGGCTATCAAGACCGCGAGATCTTTGAGGCTTTCCTAAAATTGCCCGTACCGCAACGAAAAATCGTCCGTGAAGTGATACTGGCGTTCACACAGGCCTGTACAAAATAGTACGGGCGGCAAGCAAAGCGACCGGAAGTCTCAGTTTCCGTCACTTACCCTTAGCCGTCCACCACCAAGGCATCCCCATCCGGCGTGGTGAACAGGACCAGGCCTTTGTCGATGGAAAAGTACCCTATGTCATAAGTGCGGCGCAAACGGCGCTGCGTCTTGCCAAAGGCCAGGTCCACCGCGCCCGACACCCCCGCCCCGATCTCGACGCGCGCGTTGCCGAACAAGGCCATTTGCTTGTCCAGATCGTCCTTGCGCACCAGCAACAAGCCCAGGGCCTGCAGCGCCTGCGCCCAGGTGGAACGCACGCGGTCCAGCACCCCCGTTTTGTCGCCCTGCCGGGTCAGGTGCTGAACCAGCTTGCTGAGGTTTTCTTCTTCCTGGTTCTGCTTGGCAATCAAGCCCAACACTTCCTGGTACTCGGCCTCCAGCACCGGGTTGACGCCCACCAGCACCTGGGTGACGGTGCTGGCCGGATCACCCAACAAGGGCGCGCGGATCAGCATCATGGCGCGGGCCGAACCGCCCACCAGGCGCCCGCGTTGGGGCGACTGCGTGCCCACGATGATCTGGTTGCCCGCCTGCAACTGGCTTTGCAAAGCCATGCTGTCGATGGCAATGCCCACACCCGCGTCAACGCTGGAGTTCTCGACAAATCGGGCAGACACGGAATCACCCGCGCGCGCCGTGGCATGGGCAATGATGCCCCCGCCCACCCGGATGCTGCCGCCAGCCTCCAAGTGCCCGCCGTCCACGGTCCCTGTCACGATGATGTCGCCACTGGCTTGCACCTTCATCCCCGTGAGGACGTCGCCTTCAATCTGCACGGTGCCATCGAACGCGATGTTGCCCGAGGCCATGCTGGCGCCACTGAAGAACACCACCTTCTCGACCATGACCCCGTCGCCAACGCTCACGGGCTGGCCGGTGAACACGGCACGCAGCAGCCTGGGGTCTTTGGCATCCACCTTGGCACCCGGGAGCTCGGTCGCGAAAGCCACCGCTTGGCCGCACACCGGCTCCAACACCTCGGCGCGGACGTTGCGGCCCAGGAAACCCACGGTTTCGGGGATGATTTTCATCAAGGGCTGATCGGCCTCGACCACGGGGATGTCACCCAGCTCGCGGAAGTCGATCAAGCCGTTCTCGCCGACCTTGGGCCGACGATCGCGCGTGACATCGACCAGCATCTCGAAGCGGGCATCTTCGCCATGGCGGGCCGGTTTGCCTTGGGCGGCCACCACACGGCCCCCTTCGGGTGAGGCGCACACTTGCTCCAAGGCCGCTTCGTCAATGCCAAACAGCACACCGGCCTGGGCCAAGGCGGGCACCAGGTCACTCACATTCAACTGGCTGCCACCCCGCGCTGGGGTTACCGTTAGCCAGGCACACATGGCATCGGGCGCGATTTCAAGTTCGAAGCTGGCGTCTCGCCGCTCGGCAACCAACACCTTGAAAGTTTCTTCACTGGCACACCGGCTCACCGCCTGCTGCAGTTCGTCGTCCAGCAAAAACCAGGGAGCGTACCCGGCTTGGGCAATCAAATCCTTTGCCACCTCGACACTCAAGGCGGGGCGGTTGGGCATCGGCCGGTGATGCAACCAGAGTTGCCCTTCGGCCTCGATCAGATCAACACCGGGAAAACCCGACATCTGCAAGCCCTTTCCAATCGGGACAAGGTCCCAGGCCTCAGTACGGTTCAGTGTACCGAGCCTGCTTAAGCTGGCAATAGCGGAAAGACCCTTCTGCGGCCAATTGATCACAACTTGGCCGGAAGCGCGGGCGCCTCAGCGCATTTTCAGCTGCCCCACCCGGCTCATGGCCAGCCCGGCGGCGGCCGTGCGGGTCTCGACCCCCAGCTTGGCAAAGACATGTTCCAGCTGCTTTTTGACGGTGGCCGGGCTGGTGCCCAGGATGTCGCCGATGTCGCGGTTGGTCTTGCCCTTGACCACCCAGTAGAGCACTTCGCCCTCGCGCGCCGTGAGTTTGAGCTCCTGGGTCAGGGCCTCGATGGCGGCCTCGTCCGAGGTCTCTCGCATCACCAGCAGCCAGTTGTCGTCGCCTGTGGGTTCGTGCAGGGCAAAGCTCAGGCGCCGACCGCCTTGCTGCACCAGCCAGGGCTGTGGCGGCTTGCCGGTGGCCATGTCGGCCAGGGCGCTGGGCGTGACCTGGCGCAGCCAGACCACCAACTCGTCGGGGGCCACTGTCTCGGGTGTCTCGAAATACTGCTGCAGGAGCTTGCGCGCCAAAGGCGTCTGCCACATCACCCGGCCATCCGACAGGCGCACCGTCATCGACGCGTGGCCAAAGGCATCCAGGGCGTTGCGGGCCTGGCGCGCCTGCCGGGCGCTGGCCATGTGCGAGACGATGCGGGCCAGTACTTCCCGGGGCCGGATCGGCTTGGTGACGTAATCCACGCCGCCGGCTTCAAAGGCGGCCACCACGTGCTCGGTCTCGGTCAGGCCGGTCATGAAGACGATGGGGATGTGGCTGGTTTCGGGCTGCGCTTTCAGGCGCCGCGCCACCTCGAAGCCATCCATGCCGGGCATCAGGGCGTCCAGCAAGATGATGTCGGGCACGGACTGGCTGGCACGCTGCAGCGCGGCTTCGCCATGCGTGGCGACCAGCACCGTGTAGCCCGCCTCGTCCAGCGCATCGTGCAGCAGGGAGAGGTTGTCCGGCACGTCGTCCACGATGAGCACGACATCGGTACGGCTTCGGTCGAGTCGGTCAAGCATGGGGATCATGGCCGCGATTGTGCATGGAACTGCACCAGCGCCCGCTTGACGGCATCGGCCAGGGCGTCCAGCTGGAACTGCTTGGCCAGGTGTCGCATGTGCTGCACAAACACCTCGCATTGGGGTTCGGCCGCCGCGATCTGGTCCAGCGTTTTGTGCACACCGCGCACATAGCCTGCGTCGATCAACTCTTCCAGGCTTTGCAAAGCCTTGAGCGACGGCAGCACCTGCAGGCCTTCGCCCGCGCTCTGCGCGACCAGGGGTTGGCTGATGGCGGGACGCTGGGCCTCAATCCACTGCAAGGTCAGGCGCCGCCCCAGCCAATCCAGCAACTCGGCCATGCGCACGGGCTTGACGATGAAATCATCGAAGGTGATGCCCACGTCGTTGTCCATGCCCTTGTCAAAGGCGTTGGCCGACACGATGGCAATCGGTGCGCGGCTCAAACCTTCTTGCTTGATGGTGCGGATCGTGGTCCAGCCATCAATGCCCGGCATGGCCAGGTCCATCAACACGGCATGGGGCTCTTGCGCCTGCGGGCAACTGCGCAGCAA
>CAZKPN010000089.1:0-17814 GCA_964554655.1 uncultured Aquabacterium sp.
CCCACCACCGTGAACCCACAAGGAGCCGCCGGATGAGCGCACCCATGAACATTGGCGAGGCCGCGAAGGCCTCTGGCGTCTCGGCCAAGATGATTCGGCACTACGAAAGCGTAGGCCTCTTCCCCGAGGCTTCGCGCACCAATGCAGGCTACCGCCAGTACACCGGCAACGACGTCGCCACCTTGCGCTTCATCCGCCACTCTCGCGACCTAGGCTTCTCGTTGGACCAGATCCGCGAGTTGCTGGGCCTTTGGCACGACCGTCGACGGCCAAGCCGCCAGGTGAAGGCTCTGGCCCAGGCCCATCTGCAGGAGTTGGATCAAAAGCTGCAGGAACTGCATGCCATGAAGGCCACCCTCGAACACCTGGTGCAGTGCTGCCACGGTGACGACCGGCCGGAATGCCCGATTCTGGAGATCCTGGCCGATGCCGAAACTCAGAACACGCCGCCCAAGAGTGGTTTGCGTCCGGGTAGGCACTGTTGACCGCCCGACGTTTGAGTTTCGCAGACCCTTTGAAAGATCATCTTCACCATAAGTCTTCCCAATACAGTTCGAGCAAAACTGGCTTGCGGCTCAGCCAAAGCAAGTCGACTTAGGACCTCAGTTATGGGATACCGAATTCAGGGGCAAGGTCAGTCCGCTGCCATGTCGAAAAGCATCGCTCATCGACCCCAGGTGCGATTCACCCATTTTCGCAGTTCGCTGTAGATCAACACCGCGCTGGCCATTGCCGCGCACACCAGCCACTGGTTCAACGCCAACGGTGCCGTGCTGAAGGCAATGTTCAGGAACGGTATGTGTACCACCGCCACCTGCAATAGCAGCGAGAGTGCGACCGCCCCCCAAAGCCAAGGGTTGGCGAACAACCCTACGAACCCACTTGTGGTGTCAGAGCGCGCGGTGAAGCAGGTGAACAGGCTGGCGAACACGAGCACCGTGAAGCCCGCGGTGCGGGCTGTGGCGAGATCGCCGGTAGTCAGGTCACCAGCAAGCTCGATCAACCCACCGGGCAGGAAAATGTCCATTGTCAGCAAGGCCACCACGGCGGTCACCACACCCGTCTGGATCACGCTCGACCACATGCGGGAGTCAATCAGGCGTTCATCCACATGCCGCGGCTTGCGGCCCATCAGGTCTTCGGTGGGTGGGTCGACGCCCATCGCGAGGGCCGGTGCCGAGTCGGTGATGAGGTTGATCCACAGTAGCTGCGTGGCAAGCAGCGGCAACACCACGGCACCGCCCGAGCCGGCCTCGTTGGAACTCAGGCCGATCACCCCGGACCCCACCACGCCCAGGAACACCGTCAGCACCTCGCCCATGTTGGATGACAGCAAATAGCGCAGGAACTTACGGATGTTGTCCAGAATGGCGCGCCCTTCGCGCACCGCTTCGACGATGGTGGCGAAGTTATCGTCGGCCAGGATCATCTTGGCCGCTTCCTTGGTCACTTCGGTGCCGGTCACACCCATCGCTATACCGATGTGGGCCGCCTTCAACGCGGGCGCATCGTTGACGCCGTCACCGGTCATCGCCACGATGTTGCCGTCAGCCTGCAAGGCATTGACGATGCGCAGCTTGTGCGCCGGCGCCACCCGGGCATAGACCGACGTTGTACCTACAGCCTCGGCGAAGGCCGCTTCGTCGAGCGCATCAATCTCGGCGCCCGTGAGGGCCGTTGAACCCGCATCGACAATGCCAAGGTCGGCCGCGATGCGCGCGGCCGTCTTGGGGTGATCGCCGGTGATCATCACCACCCGGATACCCGCCCGGCGCGCCTGGGCAATGGCCACGGCCGCCTCTTCGCGAGGCGAATCGATCATGCCAACGGTGCCCACGAAAATCAGGTCACGTTCCAGAGACTCGCCAGCCGAGGGGTCTTCACCTGGCGCCAGCGGCCGGTAGGCCACGGCCAGCGTGCGCAGCGCGGCGTCGGTGAGGGTGTCGACGTCTCCCAGCAGCCGCACCCGCAAAGCGTCATCCAGCTCGATGACCTCCAGCCCCAAGCGAGCCCGGGTGCAACGGCTGAGCAGCACGTCGGGCGCGCCCTTGGTGATCGCCACCAGAGCGTCACCGTGTTCGTGGTCGCGTTCGATCGTCGTCATCAGCTTGCGCTCGGACGTGAACGGGATCTCGCCGACACGCCCGAAGCGCCGCTCGCGTCGCTCGGTCACCGCGCCATGACTCAGCTTGCGCTCGGCCACCAGGAACGCTGCCTCTGTGGCATCGCCGTGGATCTCCCACTCGCCACCCTCAATCTGGCGCAGATCAGCGTTGCCGGCGAGGCTGCCGCCACTGAGCACCACGATGGCTTCAGATTGCTGGGGACCGGCTGCCAGCTCGGCACCATCGTGTTCGACCTGGCCTTCGGGCGCGTACCCCACCCCGCTGACATGGACGCCGCCGGAAGCCGTCATGATGCGCTCGATGGTCATCTCCGAGCGCGTGAGAGTCCCGGTCTTGTCAGAGCAGATGACCGATGCGGAACCCAGCGTCTCCACCGACGACAGGTTCTTGACGATGGCGTGATGCTTGGCCATGCGCTGCACGCCAAGGGCCAGCAGCACCGCCAGGATGGCGGGCAGCCCCTCGGGCACCGCGGCAACCGCCAGCGACACCCCGAGCAGCAGCACGTGGACGACATCGGCCGTGTTGCGGATCTCGGAAGTCAGCAGGATGGTGCTCACCACCACGACTGCGATAGCCACCACCGCCAAGCCCAGCGTCCGCCCGATGCGCGCGACTTCCTTCTCCAGCGGCGTCGGCTCCTCGGCAGTGGCCTCCAGCAGCGCCGCGACCTGACCCATCTGGGTGCCCATGCCCGTGGCCGTGACCACGGCGCGCCCAGTTCCTTGTGCAATGGCAGTACCTTTGAAGACCATGTCGATCTGGTCCCCCAACGTCACCGCCTTGGGCAGCGTGGCGCTGGCCTTGAGCACGGCTTCGCTTTCGCCGGTCAGCGCGGCCTCTTGCACGCGCAGTGTGGTGGCCTGCAGCAGGCGCGCGTCGGCGCCAACGGCGTCGCCCTCGACCAGCACGAGCACATCGCCGCGCACCAGTTCGCCGCTGGGCACGCGCTGCGGCTTGCCATCACGCAACACAGCAGAGGTGGCCGCAGTCATTTTGGCGAGCGCAGCCACGGCGTTTTGCGCCTTTGCCGCCTGCACGTGGCCAATCACGCCGTTGAGCAGCACGATCGCCGCGATGACGATGGCGTCGACCGGCCAGCCCGCTCTACCCTCAACCGCCCAAGCGATCAGCGCCACGGCCACTGCCGTCAGCAACAGGTAGATCAACGGATCATGAAACTGCGCCAGCGCGCGCCGCCATGCGGGCGCACGCGGCGCGGCGCGCAGTTCGTTGGGCCCATTCTGCGCGAGCCGACGCGCGGCTTCCGTTGCGGTGAGCCCATTCGCGACATCCGCCCCGACGGACGCCGCCACGGCGACGGCATCCACGATCGACGGATCACCGAGACTCCCCGGAGCACACGGCTGGGCATGCGTAGCCGGGCTCGCAGGCATGCGATTCATGTCGCCATCTCGGCAGGAAGCAACCGGTCGTATTCCTTCTTGACGACCGCATAGCATTCGCATGTACGTTGTTCCAAGCCTGGGCGGTCCAAGACAGAAATGTGACCACGCGCATAGCGGATCAGCCCTGCGACTTGCAACTTGAGCGCCGCCGCCGTCACGCCTTCACGGCGCACGCCCAGCATATTGGCGATTAGCTCCTGAGTCATCACCAGTTCATTGCCATCCAGACGGTCAAGACTCAGCAGCAACCAGCGGCAAAGCTGCTGGTCGAGTGAGTGATGCCGGTTGCATACTGCCGTCTGCGACATCTGGGTGATCAGAGCCTGGGTGTAGCGCAGCAGCAGGTGCAGCACCGGAGCGCGGGTGAACTCAGCCTTGATTACATGCGATTTCAGCCGATAACCCACGCCCGCACTCTGAACCACGGCACGGCTGGATGTGGACTCGCCCCCCATGAACAGAGAGATACCGACGACGCCCTCGTTGCCAACGACCGCGATCTCCGCTGAGGCGCCGTTCTCCATCACATAGAGCAACGAGACGATTGCCGAACATGGAAAGTACACGTGGCTCAAGGTGGACCCCGACTCGCATAGCACTTGCCCTAACGGCATCTTCACCCGCTCAAGTTGTGGCTGCCAGCGCTCCCATTCGTCGTCCGGTAGCGCGGCAAGAAGGTGATTACCCCTTGGGTTGAAAGAACCGTATATCACAAAAGCTCCGAAGCGCCTATGCGGCGCACCATGGGCCAATGGTCACACGCTACATCGCCTTCAAAAGTAGGCCACCTGCGCGCCTTCTTGTAGGCCCTTCCTCTCAGAAAATCGGGGATTCAGGGATCACCAGCTTGTACGCCGACCTTTTGTTCGCTGCCGCACAGACGCGGCAGCGAAATTCGCCTAGTGTTTGACTGGATGCAGAATGCAAAACGCAGACTACCAGGAGTTGCGTTCAGAGCGCTGAGTGCACACCCACCGAACTCTTCTACAGCCGCACAGACCGGGCGGGATGAAAGCACGAGGGCATGAAACCGAGCGTTGATGCTGAACTGGAGAACTTGCAGCGCGAGACATTCGGCTACTTTCTGCATGAAACAAATCCCGCCAACGGCTTGGTGATCGACAAAACCGCGCCGAATTGGCCTGCGAGCATCGCCGCCACAGGCTTGGCATTGGCGTGCTACCCCGTGAGCGTGGAACGAGGCTTCATGACACGGGCAGCGGCAGTGGAGCGGACGCTTGCAACGCTTCGGTTTTTCTGGAACAGCCCGCAAGGCACGGAGGCAGACGCCACCGGGTACCAGGGCTTTTACTACCACTTTCTCGACATGCAGACGGGTCGGCGCGCCTGGCAATGCGAACTGTCCACCGTAGATAGCACATTCCTGCTGGCCGGCGCGTTGGCGGCAGCCATGTATTTCCACGCGGATTGCGCCGACGAGAGCGAAATCCGCACGCTCGGCGACGCGCTTTATCGTCGCGCCAATTGGGCCTGGGCGCAAGACGGTGGCGCCACGGTCACCCATGGCTGGACGCCGGAGAGCGGGTTCCTTCCCTACCGCTGGGAAGGTTACGACGAGGCACTTTTGCTTTATGTGCTCGGGCTGGGCTCGCCCACGCATCCTCTCCCTGCGCAGAGCTATGCAGCGTGGACCGCCACCTACCGGTGGGAACAGGGTCGCGAGCCGGACGGAGGGGAAGACTACTTGTACGCCGGCCCCCTGTTCACGCATCAGTTGTCTCACGTCTGGATTGACTTCCGTGACATCCAGGACGACTTCATGCGCGGCAAGGGCATCGATTACTTCGAAAACAGCCGCCGTGCCACGTACGCGCAATGGCGCTATGCAATCGATAACCCGCGCAAGTTCGACAGCTACGGCAGTCACTGTTGGGGAATCACGGCGAGTGAAGGCCCGGGCCCGGTCACCCTCAAGGTCAACGGCATCGAGCGCCAGTTCTTCGACTACTTGGCGCGGGGCGTGCCGTACGGGCCTGACGACGGCACGCTTGCACCATGGGCCGTCGTGGCATCGCTTCCTTTCGCGCCCGAGATCGTGTTGCCAACTCTGGACCACTGCGTCTACCAAGCCATGTTGACCAAGTTCAATTCCTACGGATTCAAGGCGTCTTTCAACCCCTCGCACCCGGGAGAGCCCGGCAATCCGTATGGCTGCTGGGTGTCGCCTTGGCACTTCGGTCTCAACCAGGGTCCGATTATTCTGATGATCGAAAACCATCGTTCTGGCCTGTTATGGAGCTTGATGCGAGATTGCCCGTACATCGCCAGCGGCTTGCGGCGAGCCGACTTCACTGGTGGCTGGCTGGCACCCTGAGTCCACCGCTGAGCCGACACCAGGTCTCGCCATCCTTCTTTGAGACCAGGAATATGGACATCGAAAGTTGCACTACACCCGCGTTGAAAAAGCGCATGCGAATGCGCTCTCCCGGCTTGAACAGCATCCGCCACACTCCCGCGACCTCGGCTCGTTGGGCCTGATCCGCGAATTGCTGTGCCTGTGCCAAGACCGCCGAAGGTCAAACCGCCGGGTGAAGGCGCTGGCCCAGGCCCTCAGGCCCACCTGCAGGAATTGGATCAACAGCTTCAGGAACTGCATGCCATGAAGGCCACCCTCGGACACCTGGCGCAGTGCTGCCACGGAGACGACCGGCCCTATTCCCCGATTCTGGAGATCCTGCCCGATAGGCATACCAACACCGACGCCAAGGCTTAGAGCACATCGGCCTAGATGTGGATTTCGGCCGGGCAGCAGCGTTGACCACCTAAACGCCGGTGGCCCGCACTCAAAGTCGCTGTGAAATCTCGATGATCGGCTTGATCCCCGAGCCGAACCGCGCGATGGCATCACGGTGCAGTTGCAATTCACCGTAAGGCAAATAGCGGATCCCCAACTCCGAAACGCGGCTGAAAGCCGGCCTGGCCAATTGCTGCTTGACCTCCTCACGTCGGCTGTCTGGCGCGACAAGGAAAAGGACGCTGGTACCGCCTACATCGCTGCCCAAGGCCAGATCCAGCATGCGCACAATCCCGGAGTAAATGGAGGTGGAGTGTTCCACCTCAAATGCCGCTGCCACGCTGGCGGCTTCCTTCTCCAGCCAGATCACGTCGATGAGGCGAACCGCATCGCCTCGCGCGCTCACACCCACCGGCAGATCGGCCAGGCAACCATCGCTTAGTCGACCACCACCGTAAACACGGCCACGGTCGTTGGAGGCGATCCACACATCAAATCCCAAGGCCAGCCCCAGGTCCCGCAATCGCCCTTGGATGTCCGTGTGCGTGGCATCACATTCCGCGTCGCGCAACCACTGCTTCTGCGCGGCAGACGACTCCTCGCGAACCTTGTGAAGGTCAGCCTCCCAAAGCGCCCTGGATTGCGCCATGGCCTGCGGATCGTCCAGCCTGGGCGGGGCCGCATAACGAGCATTGCCCACATCGAACATCAGTCCAGCTAATGCGCCCAGGTCATTTGACAGTTGCCGGCGATGAGTCTGATTGAGCCGAACCAGCCCGTCGCGCATGGACAGATAGTGATCCCAGCGACCCAGTTTGACATTGGCCCCTGTCACGGCGTTGTAGCCTCGGACAATGGCGGTGTTAAATGGCGAGACCAGCGTGGGGTGGATAAAGTACAGGAGGTTGGCCACAGCGGGGCCCAAGCCCTTGATCTGCAAGGCGTCGATGCGCTGAATGGCTTCGATGATGGACTCGATTGTGTCGCAGCAGTCGCAGGCGTCGAGCAGTCGGGCAAAGGCCTTCTGGTTGACCGCATTCTCGTAGATGTCGGGAATGCGCAGCTTGGGTTTCCACAAAAATGCGTGGTCGGCGCCCTTGAATATCTGACGCTGCTCAGCCACCGACCCGACCACGGTCTCCAACGAGGAGCCCCGGTAGGCGTTGCCGAAAGTACCGGCGTCGATATCACGCACGACCTGACCGATGCCGCGCCGGATTGAGCGGAAGTTCTTGAGCCGCTCCTCCCAGAGAAACCAGGTGTTGTAGGTGCTGTGTGGATCGCCTTTCCAATGGTCGATCAGGACGGTGAGGGTGTTATGCATGTGATCAAAGATGGCTGTAATCTTGAGGTCTCGGGGAGCCCGGCTTGGCCCACCAGACTGGACGGGCCGACACCAGCCCGAGTATCGCCACCAATGACACCATCAACCACCCATCGCTGTGCCGGACTGCAACACCGAACATCCCCCAACCACCGAGCCCAGGCCAGCGGCCGATATGGGACAACTCTGCAGCCGTGGGCAAATCACAAGAAATGGCTACGTCATTCTTTCGTTTCCATCAGCGCCTCAAAGCCGGAGATCACGTCGAACAACTCCTCGTCGATGCCACTCTGGCGCAACTGATGGAAACGACCATGCAAGGTCTCCAGTAATTCATCGATGTTCATGTCGGCGCGCTCCATGGCGGCCAGACGGCTTGCGTTTTCGCTCGCAAGCGATTCGGCACAGGCCCTGAAAACCGAGACGAACAGGTACTCGCCAATGAGGGCGCGCAGACTGGCAACGCCTCCACCCATCACCTCAGGTAGATTTTTGCCGGGCCATGGAAGCTCTGCCCGCGAGCGGCGCCACCCTTCGTCCAGCGGCAACAAGCGCTGATGGATGCCTTCATAGGCGGACCCGGCGATGGTTCTGTTGTAGAAGAGGTGAAGCTCCTCGCCATGATCGCGTTCGCCCCGGGTCTGGCCCGCCATCAGAATCTGGCCGATGAGTGGGGAAATCGCGTTCACGGACCGGGGCACGGCGAACTGGCCCATGACGTTCAGGCCTGCATCGGCCAGCCGCGCATGAATGCGCTCACCCACAGCCCACACCCGGTGTTTTCCAGGCAGAAGGGCAAGCGTCGCAACTGCATGGTCGGCCACCATCTCGTTGAAGCGCCCTACCAGCCCTTGGTCTGAGCCAAACACGATGGCGCTGAGCTCGTCCGCCCCAAACCGATGTTGTCGGCGCAAGGCCAAAGGCATTGAACCGCTTGCCCGAAAGCACACCCCAAAGCCCAGCTCCACGGTGTGGACGTAGTCGGCGAGCGCCCGCACAGACTGCTCATACTGCCCGATGCCCGATGCGGCCAGCGCCTTCATCGTGCGCACGACGGACTGCAGGTCCGCCGCGCTCTCGATCTGGCGGCGCAGGCTGGCGCTGGTGTCGCTCACAGCCTGGTCCCAGTCGGCCGCGTATCGGCGGCTTGAAATGGCAAGAGCGCGCGACGGGCAAGGTCGACGATCGAGTCGTGATCCTCAACGCCCAGCTTGTCTCCAGCCTCCAGTCGATTGCACAGCTCAAGCGGGATCTGGACCGCTGCCTCCCGCACCTCGCGCTCAGCGTCCATCATTTTGTCAAACTGCACGGCATCGAACAAGCCCTCGTTCAAGGCCAGAAGAACGGCAATTTGGGCGGGCATGGGCACCGGGGCGGATTGCGCCTGGTTCAAGCAGGCGCGTATGCGCCGACCACGCTCGATTGACTTTTGGGTGCCCTCGTCGAGACGCGCGCCAAACCGGGCGAATGCTTCAAGCTCCTCGAACTGGGCATAGCCAAGCTTGAGGTCACCCGCGACGGCGCGGTAAGCCGCACCCTGCGCCTTGCCACCGACGCGCGAGACGGATTTGCCCACATCCACCGCGGGCAGCACCCCCAGCTCGAACAAGGACGGCGACAGCACGATCTGCCCATCGGTGATGGAAATCAGGTTGGTCGGTATGTAGGCGGACATGTTCTGGGCTTCGGTCTCGATGATGGGCAAGGCCGTGAGCGAGCCGCCGCCGAGTTCCTTGCTCAGCCGCGTCGAACGCTCCAGCAAGCGCGAATGGAGATAAAAGATGTCGCCCGGGAATGCCTCTCGCCCTGGGGGACGACGCAGCAACAGCGACAACTCGCGGTAGGCCCGGGCATGCTGTGTGAGGTCGTCATAGACGATCAGCACGTCGCGGCCCGCTTCCATGAAGTACTCGGCGATGCTGGTGGCCGCATAGGGCGCGATGTAGGTGAGCCCTGGCGGTTCGTTGCCTTCGGCCACCACCACAACGGTATGGTCCATCGCCCCATGGTCGCGCAAGGTGGCCACTGCCTTGGCCACGGCAGATCCTCGCTGCCCAATGGCGCAATACACGCATACAACGCCCTTGCCATGCTGGTTGAGAATGGCATCGATCGCCATCGCGGTCTTGCCCGTCTGGCGATCACCCAAAATCAGTTCGCGCTGACCACGCCCTATGGGGATGAGCGCGTCGATCACCTTCAGACCGGTTTGCAAAGGCACGGTGACAGGCGCCCTGTCCATGATGTGAGCAGCGGGGCGCTCGATGGGCACGCGTTCTTGCGCGCCCGTCGGCCCATGTCCGTCGAGCGGCAAGCCAAGCGGATCAATGACGCGGCCCAGCAGCGCCTCGCCCACCGCCACATCCATCACGCGCCCCGTGCGCTCGACTTCGTCGCCGGCTCGCAGGTGGGCATGGTCGCCCAGCAGCACCACGCCAAGCTCATGCTCATCCACATTGAAGGCAATGCCGAACACATCGCCGGGGAATCGAATCAGCTCTTCGGAGCCGATGCCAGGGAGGCCCGACAAGCGGGCGATGCCTGTCGATACGGCGGTGATCACGCCGACCTCGCGTGGCGCGAACGGGGCAAGGAAGTTCTCGCGCAACTGGTCAAAGTCCGCAAAGGCCCGGTCAAGGGCGCGCTCGACCACCTGCGCAATGGGGTCGGCGGAGGTGTTCATTGCCGACCCGGGCCCGTCGCGGCTCGTTGCGTCATCAACTCGCCCAAAGTGTTTTGCAGCGAAGCAAGGTAGCCGGCGATGCTCCAGCTCACCCTCTGTCCATTGGCGCTGAACTCGATCCCGCTTATCAGCTCCGGCGCCATTTCGAAGCGCAGTGAGATCTCGGCCGAAAACGTCTCGTTGACCGCTGCCTGAATGACGGCTCTTTGAGGGGCGGGCATCTCGAACGCAGAGCGCACCGTCGCCGTACAAGGCGTAGACCGGAGGGCGCCAGCCAAGCAATCTTTGTCCGCCCCGTCCAGGGCTCGCAAGCGGCTGACAAACACTTCGGCCATGCGCTCTTCAAGGCCCGCTGTGGCCAGATCCGCCAGCGCCTTGCGCGCAACGGCGAACACTTCCTGCTGCGCGCGCTGGACGAGCGCCTGGCTCAGACGCTGTGCATCGCCTTCAAGTGCTTGCTGTCGCTTGGCACTCAGCGCCTCAGCAGCCTGGCGGGCCTCATCGAAAAGCCGGCTCCGTTGCGCATCGGCATCCTTGTTTGCTCGATCGATCAAGGTGGCATGCTGCCTGTCGAAGTCATCGTTTTTGCGCTGGAATGCATCACGCGCCTGCTGCGCGTCGGCCTGCTTCTTGTCGGCATCTGCCAGCACCATTGCAATGGTCTTTTCGCGCGCGTCAATGGCATCCAGAATCGGTTGGTAGAGAAAGCGCTTCATCAGCCAGACCAGAACGACGAAGTTCAGCGCTTGCGCCCCGACGGTGAACCAGTCGATGAGCATGGCTTACTTTCCCGCAGCGCTGATCGCCTGGTTCCAGAAAGGATTGGCGAAGATGAGGATCATCGAGACGACAAAGCAGTAAATGGCCGTTGACTCGATCATCGCGAGACCGACGAACAAGGTCCGCGTGATGGTCGAAGAGGCATCGGGTTGTTGCGCCAACGCGCTGAGCGCCGTGGCGACGGCGTGCCCCTCGCCCAGGGCCGTGCCGATGACGCCGATGGCGATTGTGAGGCCGGAGGTGACGATGGAGGCCACCGCGATGATTGCCAGGGTGTCCATAGGTTCCTCTGTGGGTTCAAGGTGCAGGCTTGCGTACGCGCAAAGCGGCCGCGATGTACACCGTTGCAAGGATGAAAAATATGTAGGCCTGCACCATCCCTGTCAGCAAACCCAGCACGGTCATGACAACGGGAAAGAGAAAGGGCGTGATGGTCAGAAGGATGGCAATGATCATGCCGCCACTCATCATGTTGCCGAACAAGCGCACCGCCAGAGCCAGCGTGCGCGAGACCTCACTGATGATATTGAACGGCAGCATGACGAGGGTCGGCTCCGCATAGGAGGCGAGGTAGCCGCGCAGCCCCTGGTCGACGATGCCGAAATACGGTACGGCCACCAGCACGCACAGCGCCAGAGCCGTCGTGGTCGACAAAGAACCGGTGGGCGGCTCATAGCCCGGGATGACGGTGCACAGACTGGCCGCAGCCACGAACAGGAACAAGGTGCCCAGGAAGCCGATGTACTTTTTTGGCTGGCGCAGACCCACCTCTTCGATTTGCGCTTCGATCGCCGTGACCACGATTTCCAGCAGGTTCTGCCAGCGCGACCGCTGCTGCCCAGTCGACAGGCGATGGGTGACAAGCCTGGCGCCCACAACCAGCACCAGCATCAAGCCCCAGGTGAACACGATGGTGGCGTTGATTTTGAAAAACCCGTGCTGCCAGTAGATCAACTCGTCAGGGCTGAGGCGCATGCCGGACCTCCTGCTGCGGCCGCGTCAGATTCATCACGATCAAGCGGCCTACCCAAAACCCAAGCAGGCAGACCAGCATCCGTTCCCAGCGGCCGCCGGAAACCAGATAAAAGCCAATCAAGGCCAGTCCCATGCGCAACATCAAGCTGCCAAAGAACCAAAACGCCGGACGTGGCGAAGCGGCGACACGGGCGGTCGTCCACCATAGACCACCGAAGAACATGGCCCCCAGCAGCGTGCCCGCCAGTGCGGCGCTCACCAACGTGAGCGCATGGACCGTCGACATCAGCTCATTCATGGCCAGACTCCTGTTCTTCCCGCATGGCCTGGTCTTCCTTGGCAACCCAATGCCACGCATTGAGGCACCCGACGGTGAGCCCGGCAACCAGCAAAGCCAGCGTCCACGAATGCGAGCCCCGGTAGCGGCCATCCAGCCACAGCCCGAGCGCCGCGCCCAGCAGCGTCGGCACCGCCACAGACCAGCCAATCAAACCCATCATCCCCAGCCCGACCCAAACGCCCGACGAGGCATCGCGACGCGCCTTGAGCTTGCGTGTGGCCTTCCCGCGCACATGCTCGGTCAGGCCCGGTGCATCGGCTTGAGAGGGCTTGTCAGGCATCGCGTAAACCAGATAAACGATGCAGAAACCCGGCCTCCAGTTTGGCCATGATCTGATGCAGACGCTGCTCATCCTCGTGCTGCGTCAAAAACTCGCGCTCCACCGCCTCGCGCAATTGGCCCAGTTCGGTTCCGCCCAGCGCGCGGCGCACCGACACGACAACGTCCGCGCCGATCTTGACCAGCACCCCCTCATCCACGGCCACGCAAACTTCGCCCAACGCCTCGGTTGCGTAAATCAGGATGCCCGGCACGAGCGCGGCCACGCAGTCAAGCCGCTTTGGCCAAAGGCCGAACGAGCCCTGGGACGTCTCTGCGATGATGCGCGTCACGCCTGTGTCTTCAGCGAAGACCTGAAAGGGCAGCAGTATCTTGAGGTTCATGGGCTTTTACCTGCAAGCTTGAACTTGGCCTCATCGATGGCGCCAATCATGTAGAGCGCGCTCTCGGGGTAGTCCTTGAACTCGTCGTTGAGGATGCGCTCGCAGCCGTCCAGAGCGTCATCCAGACTGACGAGCTTGCCCGTGTGCCCCGTGAACTGCCCGGTTGTGAAGAACGGCTGAGTCAGAAACCGCTCCAGGCGCCGAGCGCGATTAACCACGCTGCGATCCTGTGGCGACAGCTGTTCAAGCCCAAGCATCGCAATGATGTCCTTGAGCTGTGCGTACTGCGCCAGCGTGCGCCGGATGTTCTGCGCCAGGGCATAGTGCCTGTCGCCGACGATGCCAGGCGTGGCCATGCTGGAATTGGATTGAAGCGGATCGACCGCCGGAAACAGCCCTTCGCTCGCGCGCTTGCGCGACAGCACAATCGACGCTGACAGATGCGAGAACGCGTGCACCGCAGCCGGGTCGGTGAAGTCGTCCGCTGGCACATACACCGCCTGGATCGAAGTGATGGCCCCGGCATCTGTGTTGGCGATGCGCTCTTCCAGGCTCGACAACTCCGTCGCCAGGGTCGGTTGGTAGCCCAGCCTCGATGGCATCTGCCCCAGCAGGCCCGACACTTCCGAACCGGCTTGGATGAATCGAAAAATATTGTCGATGAGCAGCAATACGTCGCGGTGCTGATCGTCTCGGAAGTACTCGGCCATGGTCAGTGCCGCATGTCCCACGCGAAAGCGGGCGCCCGGTGGCTCGTTCATTTGGGCGAACAACATCACCATGTTCGGCAGCACGCCGGCCTCCTTCATGTCGCGATAAAGCTCTTCGCCCTCGCGAGAGCGCTCGCCGATGCCGCAAAAGATGCTGACCCCCTCCTGGCGTCCGATCATGTTGTGGATTATCTCGGCCAACAGCACGGTCTTGCCCACGCCCGCCCCGCCGAACAGTCCGGCCTTGCCGCCACGCTCTAGCGGCGCAAGCACGTCGATCACCTTGATGCCTGTTGCCATGACCTCGGACTTCGTGGACCGGCTTGCAAGCGGGGCCGGCGAGTTGTGCACCGAACGCCACTGGACGCTGGCCAAAGGCGCTTCGCGATCGATGGCGTTGCCCAAAACATCGAACATGCGAGACAAAATCGCCGGACCGACCGGTGCTTTCAGCGGACCGCCCGTATCCTGCATCACCATGCCACGAGCAAGTCCCTGCGTTGGTGTCAACGCGATGCAGCGCACATGGCGCGCATCCCGTTGCGCGAACACTTCGACGACAATTTGCGCGTCGTCCCCTGCCCTCAACACCGTGTTGATAGAGGGCAAGTGCCCATCGAAACGAACGTCCACTACGCTACCGCGTACCGAGACGACCAAGCCCATGTTGCGCGATCCAAATGATGGTCCGCGTGGTTTTTGAAACTCAGCGGTGGAGGTGATCATCTCTGACAACGGTCAAACTCATAGCGCAACGCCCGCCCAAAAAATGACTTGGAAGGAGAATGGACACCATCGTGCAATGGCCCGGTGACCAGGAGCAAGAACGACGCGGGGGAGACATCGGCCTTAACCAAGTTCGCTTTTAGCACCATGAGATTGGGCGTCTGTGCGGCAGCGCACCAATGACAAGGGAGTTCGCTGCCATGCCTTTGGCCAAACCCGTGGTGAGGGCATCAATCGCATGCTCGCTCCTGAATTGGACGGGGCAATCGGGAAGCGACTAGGCCGATGGCGCGAGGTAGTCGCAAACCACTTCACCAAGTTCCAGCGTCATGTCGACCACGAAGTGCAACGAGGACACGATCCGGCGTATGGGCAGATCGGCTACGGGCGCCAGGGCATGTGAATGCAGCTCTAGCGAAGCCGGGCCAGACCATGCCCCATGCACGGTGACTTCGGTGGTGAAGTAGCGGACCAGTTCGCAAATGCGCGGGCTACCATCAACATGGGGAATGATCTTGAGCAAGAAGTTGGGCTGGGCCAGCGCCTGGCGGATGACGTCCTGGTCCACCGTCTTGTGCTTGAAACCCATCGTGCCGGTGGCGACCTTGACAGAGCGGTAGTCCAGCGTACCGATGAGGGCATCGGTGTCCACCCACAACTTGGGATCGGCCAGCTTCTTTGGAAAGCCCCAAAGCTCGCGCCCGGCCGCGATGGGCAGGTGGTCGTTGAGGTACATGGCGTGCATATAGGCGCCCTTGGTGCCCGCGAAGCTGACGGGGATGACTTGACCGGATTCGGTGTAGTCGCCAAAGCCCGTCGAATCGGCCATGCGGATGAACTCGAACTTGACGTGGGGTTCGCTAACTTGCAAAGGCTCGGGCACCACCGCACGCAGCAGGTCCATGTCCGTCTCGTACGTGATGATCATGTACTCCCGCCGCATGAAGCGATAAGGGCCTCGCGGGAAGGCCGGACTGGTCAAAGGCATGGCAAAGGCGTTCGCCCGGATGTCAGCGATATTCATGAGGAGGCTCCTCGGTCGGTGGGTGATGCACGTCGTGCGAGAGGTCGTAGATGGTGATGCCGTGTTCACCCTCGGACTTGGTCAGCCAATCGGGGTGGGCCGCCGTGTTGAGCATGTCTTGTCGGCCGGCCTGCCAGTGCAGATCGACGGTGGAGCGCGAGAATTCGTAGTCCTTGGACTCCAGTTCGAACTCGTTCTGTCGGTAGATCAAATGGACGATGTCGATGTGGCCTTCCTTGCAACAGGCCTTCAGGCGCGTGATTTCTGTATCATCCTGAAATTCAGGGGGCAGGCGGGCGATGAGCTTGGCGATGTCGCAGCGATGGCTTTCAATGCGCGCAGCCTGATCGGTGTTGAAGCGCGTACGGCTTGAATAGACGATGTCCTTCTGACGGATCAGGGCCGCGCTCAAGGTGGTCGGTGCCTCGCCGCGAGCATTGAACAGGTCGACTTGGACGATCATCAGCCTGCCGCAAGATCGGTTGTCCAACACGTATTGCAAGGGTGTGTTGGAGACGATGCCGCCATCCCAGTACAACTCGCCGTCGATGGCCACAGGCGCGAAGGCCGGCGGTAGCGCGCCACTGGCCATGATGTGTTCCGGGCCGATTCTCTGATGCAAGTTGTCGAAGAACACCGAGTTCCCGGTGCGCACGTTCACCGCGCCCACGGACAAGCGTGTTTTCTTTTGGTTGATGAGGTCGAAATCGATCAGGCGCTCCAAGGTCTGGCGCAAGGGCGCAGCGTCATAGATGCTGATGGCGCCGTCGGTGCCCTGTAGCTGCCACGCGGGCGGGATTAGGCGTGGCTGGTAAAAGCCAGGGACGCCCAAGACGGCAGATATCCCGGCGCTGAACTGGTGAAAAGGCGAACGCAGCAGATCAATCTGAGGCGGCGCCAGATCGCTGAAGCGTGAGGACGCCAGTTCCCAGAATTCGCGCAGCTTGGTCACCCGAAGCGCGGGCGGGTTGCCCGCGATGAGCGCGGCGTTGATCGCGCCGATGGAGATGCCCGCAACCCAGTGCGGCTCCCTGGGAATCTTAGCGATCTCCTCGTAGACCCCCGCTTGGTAAGCGCCCAGAGCCCCGCCGCCCTGCAGGACAAGGGCGATGTGCTCGTGAGCGGGGTTTTGCTGGGCAGCTTTATTCGACATTTGGTTGACCTCCGGGCAGATTGGAATCAGTTGACCATTGCCCTATCCCGGGCGTCTGAAGCGGGGTATCCCCTCGCTCACAAGACCACCGGCGCGTCCGGCAGCTCATTGAGCGCGTGGCCATGCGATGGAAAATGCCGCGCCAGGTGTTGTGCCACCGCCTCGATGCACGCGACAGCGCCTTGTTCGAACTGGGCGCTGCGGAACGACGCCTCCATGTCCCGGCACAGCGCTTCCCACCCACCCGTCCCCACCCTGGCGTGGATGCCCCGGTCGGCCACGATTTCGACGCGCCGGTCGGCCAGCAGCAGGTAAATCAGCACGCCACTGTTGTGCTCGGTGTCCCAGATGCGCAGGAGTGAGAACAACTCGATGGCCCGCTCGCGTGCGGACTGGCCTTTCACCAAAGGCAGGCCATCCAGCGCGCCTTCCACCACGAAACGGATTTCTCCCGCATGCCCGACTTCAGCGGCCTTGATGGCCTGCTCAATGGCGGTCATGGACTTGGCGGAGAAGGCCCGACTGACCTGCCCGCGTGTGGTCGTCATGTGCGAGACGATTCTGGAAAACTTGTTCATCACCATCTCCCTGAGGCGCCACCGCCGCCAAAACCACCGCCGCCGCCCCCGAAGCCGCCCCCGCCACCAGAGCCTCGATGCCCGCCGCCGCCCATGCCCATGGCCGCCAGCATGCCCATGCCACCAGCCAGCGTGAAAAACAGCGCCATCACCCCGGCAGCCAGGGCCAGCGACAAGGCACCCGCCATGAACCAAGTGACCCCGGCCACCACCCCGCCCGTGACGACGGCACCTGGCAAGCGCCCCATCCACGCGCGCAGGATGCTGCCCAAGCCCAGCGCCAGGATGATCGCCATCGGTGCGAATTGCTGCACATCGCTGGCACCCCGTTCTGGCCCTCCCTGCGGGGCGGGCAGGGGCTCACCATCGACCACGCGGATGATTTGATCCACGCCTGCAGCGATGCCCCCCGCAAAGTCCTGCTGCTTGAAGCGCGGCACGATGACCTCGCTGATGATGCGCTTGGAGGTGGCGTCGTTGAGCGCGCCCTCCAGGCCGTAGCCGACCTCGATGCGCAAGGTGCGGTCGTCTTTGGCCACCACCAAAATGGCGCCATCGTCCACCTTCTT
>CAZKPN010000090.1:0-17534 GCA_964554655.1 uncultured Aquabacterium sp.
GAGCGCTATGCGCCCACCCTGAAAGACCTGGCCCCGCGCGACTTCGTGTCCCGCTCGATGGACCAGGAAATCAAGGAAGGCCGTGGCTGTGGCCCCAACAAGGATTACGTCCTGCTGGACATGACCCACCTGGGCGCCGAAACCATCCACAAGCGCCTGCCTTCGGTGCAAGAGATTGGCCACAACTTCGCCAACGTCGACATCACCAAGGAGCCGATCCCCGTGGTGCCGACCATCCACTACCAGATGGGTGGCATTCCCACCAACGTCCATGGTCAAGTGGTGATCCCTGCCAACGGCAAGCACAACGAGATCATCAACGGCCTGTACGCCGTGGGCGAATGCTCCTGCGTGTCGGTGCACGGCGCCAACCGCCTGGGCACCAACTCGCTGCTCGACCTGCTGGTGTTTGGCCGCGCGGCGGGCAACCACATCGTTGATTTCAACCTCAAGTCGAAGAACCACAAGCCCCTGCCCAAGGATGCTGCCGACAAGTCGCTGGCCCGCTTGGCTCGCCTGGATGGCGCCACCAACGGCGAATACTCGCAAGACGTGGCCAACGACATCCGCGCGTCCATGCAGAAGCACGCTGGCGTGTTCCGCACGCAAAAGACGATGGACGAAGGCGTCAAGCAGATCGCTGCCCTGCGCGAGCGCGTCAAGGGCATCGGCCTGAAAGACAACTCCAAGGTCTTCAACACCGCCCGCATCGAAGCGCTGGAAGTCGAGAACCTGATCGAAGCCGCTCAAGCAACCATCGTGGCCGCCGCCGCTCGTCCGGAGAGCCGTGGCGCCCACGCCCACGACGACTTCCCCAACCGCGACGACGACAATTGGATGAAGCACTCGCTGTGGTACTCCGAAGGCAACCGCCTGGAGTACAAGCCCGTGAACCTGCAACCCCTGACGGTGGAATCTGTTCCCCCGAAGGTCCGGACGTTCTGATTAGGATCGCACCATGAAGCGCACTTTCAAAATCTACCGCTACGATCCGGACAAGGACGTCAAGCCTTACATGCAGACCATCGAGGTCGAACTCGACGGTCAGGAGCGCATGCTGCTGGATGCCCTGATCAAGCTCAAGGCCGTGGATCCCACCTTGTCGTTCCGCCGCTCCTGCCGTGAAGGCGTGTGCGGCTCAGACGCCATGAACATCAACGGCAAGAACGGTCTGGCCTGCCTGACCAACATGCTGACGCTGCCAGGTGAGATCGTTCTCAAGCCGCTGCCGGGCCTGCCCGTTGTGCGCGACCTGATCGTCGACATGACCCAGTTCTTCAAGCAGTACAACTCGATCAAGCCTTATCTGGTCAACGACGAGCCGCCGCCTGACAAAGAGCGTCTGCAGTCGCCCGAAGAGCGCGAAGAGCTCGACGGCCTGTACGAGTGCATCCTGTGCGCCAGCTGCTCGACCAGCTGCCCCAGCTTCTGGTGGAACCCCGACAAGTTCGTGGGCCCCGCCGGTTTGCTGCAGGCCTACCGCTTCATCGCGGACAGCCGCGACCAAGGCACGGCCGAGCGCCTGGACAACCTGGAAGACCCGTACCGCTTGTTCCGTTGCCACACCATCATGAACTGCGTGGACGTGTGCCCCAAGGGCCTGAACCCCACAAAGGCCATTGGCAAGATCAAGGAACTGATGGTGCGTCGCGCCGTTTGATCCCGAACCTGCCTAGAAATTGCCCATGACCCTGACCCCGACGCCAACATTTGCTCCTGGGTCCGTGCCCAGCGCGGACGAGTTGCGGCGTCTGCGTTGGCGCTGCCGGCGCGGTTTGCTCGAGAACGACCTCTTCATTGACCGTTTTTTCGAGTTGCACGGTGAAAACCTCACCACCGCGCTGGTACAGGGTTTGCATGAGCTCATGGACTTGGCTGACAATGACCTGTTGGATCTCTTTTTGGCGCGTAAGCGGCCCGAAGGCGATCTGGACACGTTGGAAGTCCGCCAATTGTTGGAGCTGATGCATGCCGCCGGTGCCTCGCGGCTGCCTCCCCAGGCATCCGTGTCAATTTCCGATCATTAAGACCCATTCGCAAGACCCGACCCTCTAGGAGCGCTCATGAGCATGACCCCGTCCGACGTGAAAGCCACGCTGTCGTTTTCTGATGGCAGCCCCAACATGGACCTGCCGATCTACAAAGGCTCCATTGGCCCTGACGTGATCGACATCCGCAAGCTGTACGCCCAAACCGGCAAGTTCACCTACGACCCTGGTTTCCTGTCGACGGCTTCGTGCAACTCCACCATCACCTACATCGATGGCGATGTGGGCGAGTTGCTGTACCGCGGCTACCCCATCGAACAGTTGGCCACCAACTGCGACTTCCTGGAAACCTGCTACCTGCTGTTGAATGGCGAATTGCCCAACGCAGGCCAGAAGGAAGAGTTCGTCGAGAGCGTGACCAACCACACGATGGTCAACGAGCAGATGCAGTTCTTCCTGCGTGGTTTCCGCCGCGATGCGCACCCGATGGCCGTCATGACGGGCTTGGTGGGCGCCTTGTCGGCCTTCTACCATGACAGCACCGACATCAACAATCCTGAGCACCGCAAGATCGCCGCGATTCGCCTGATTGCCAAGATGCCAACGCTGGTGGCCATGGCCTACAAGTACACCATCGGCCAACCCTACGTCTACCCGAAGAACGACCTCTCGTACACCGAGAACTTCATGCGGATGATGTTCGCCACGCCTTGCGAGGACTACAAGCCCAATGAGGTGCTGGTTCGCGCCATGGACCGCATCTTCATCCTGCACGCCGACCACGAGCAAAACGCCTCGACCTCGACCGTGCGCCTGTGCGGCTCGTCCGGCACCAACCCGTTCGCGGCCATCGCTGCGGGCGTGGCTTGCCTGTGGGGCCCCGCTCACGGTGGTGCCAACGAAGCTGCCCTGAACATGCTGGAAGAGATCCAGAAGAACGGTGGCGTCGAGAAGATCGGCGACTTCATCGCCCAGGTCAAGGACAAGAACTCCGGCGTCAAGCTGATGGGCTTTGGTCACCGCGTGTACAAGAACTACGACCCGCGTGCCAAGCTGATGCGCGAAACCTGCCACGAAGTGCTGAACGAGCTGGGCCTGCAGAACGATCCGATGTTCAAGCTGGCCATGGCGCTGGAAAAGATCGCCCTGGAAGACGAATATTTCGTGTCGCGCAAGCTGTACCCGAACGTCGACTTCTACTCCGGCATCGTGCAACGCGCCATTGGCATCCCCGTGCCGCTGTTCACCGCCATCTTCGCGCTGGCCCGCACGGTCGGCTGGATTGCTCAGCTGAACGAAATGATTGGTGATCCTGAGTACAAGATCGGCCGTCCCCGTCAGTTGTTCGTGGGCGCCGAGAAGCGTGACGTCAAGCCGATGGCCCAGCGCTGATTGCTTTTTAAGCTTGACGAAAACCCCGGCTTGCCGGGGTTTTTTTTCGTTGGGTGCCGTAAAATCGACCTCTTTCCCCACACGGGCCTCACCCGGCCCCTTGCGCAAGAAGCACCATGGGACGCACCCTTTACGACAAGATCTGGGACGAGCACGTCGTCCACACCGAAGACGATGGCACGGTCACGCTGTACATCGACCGCCATCTGGTGCATGAGGTCACCAGCCCCCAGGCTTTTGAAGGCCTGAACATCGCTGGCCGCAAAGTCTGGCGCCTGTCGGCCAACCTGGCCGTGAGCGACCACAACGTGCCCACCACCGACCGCAGCCATGGCATCGCTGACCCCATCTCCAAGCTGCAAGTCGACACGCTGGACGCCAATTGCGACCGCGTCGGCATCACTCAGTTCAAGATGAGCGACAAGCGCCAGGGCATCGTGCACGTCATCGGCCCGGAGCAGGGCGCCACCTTGCCCGGCATGACTGTGGTGTGCGGCGACAGCCACACCTCCACGCACGGCGCGTTTGGCGCACTGGCCCACGGCATCGGCACCTCCGAAGTCGAACACGTGCTGGCCACGCAAACGCTGCTGGCCAAAAAAGCCAAGAACATGCTGGTCAAGGTCGAGGGCACCTTGACCAAAGGCTGCGGCGCCAAGGACATCGTGCTGGCCATCATCGGCAAGATTGGCACAGCCGGTGGCACTGGCTACACCATCGAATTCGCGGGCAGCGCCATCCGCGCCCTGAGCATGGAAGGCCGCATGACGGTTTGCAACATGGCCATCGAGGGCGGCGCGCGCGCTGGCCTGGTGGCTGTGGACGAGACCACCATCAACTACGTCAAGGGCCGCCCCTTCTCACCCACGGCGGGTGTCGAGTGGGACCAGGCCGTGGCCTATTGGCGCACCCTGCAGTCCGACCCCGACGCGCATTTCGACGCCGTGGTCGAGTTGGATGCCAGCCAGATCAAGCCGCAAGTCACCTGGGGCACCTCGCCCGAGATGGTCCTGTCCATCGACGACCGCGTGCCTGATCCCGAGAAGGAAAAAGACCCCAACAAGCGTTCCGCCATGGAGCGTGCGCTGCATTACATGGCGCTGGAGCCCAACAAGGCCATCAACGACATCCTGGTGGACAAGGTCTTCATCGGCTCATGCACCAACTCTCGCATCGAAGACATGCGCGAAGCGGCGGCCGTGGTCAAGCGCATCGGCGGCAAAGTGGCGACCAACATCAAGCTGGCGCTGATCGTGCCGGGCTCCGGCCTGGTCAAGGAACAAGCCGAGCGCGAAGGCCTGGACGTGATCTTCAAGGCCGCTGGCTTTGAGTGGCGCGAGCCAGGTTGCTCCATGTGCCTGGCCATGAATGCCGATCGCCTGGAGCCTGGCGAGCGCTGCGCTTCCACCAGCAACCGCAACTTTGAAGGCCGCCAGGGCGCCGGTGGCCGCACCCACCTGGTCAGCCCCGCCATGGCGGCAGCGGCGGCCATGGAAGGCCACTTCGTTGATGTGCGCCGCATTGCCTGAACCACCCATCCATTCATTTTCTGGAGTTCCCGTCATGAAACGCTTTGCTTCTTTGACCGCTGTGTTTGCTGCCCTGATTGCCGCTCTGTCCTTGAGCGCTTGCAACACGGTGCAAGGTTTTGGCCAGGACGTCGAAAAGGTCGGCGGCAAGATCTCGGGCGCTGCTCAAAAGTAAGAATCTCTCATGCAAGCATTTCGCATTCACAAGGGCCTCGTGGCCCCGATGGACCGGGAAAACGTCGACACCGACGCGATCATCCCCAAGCAGTACTTGAAGTCGATCAAGCGCACGGGTTTCGGCCCCAATCTGTTCGACGAATGGCGCTACCTGGACGCGGGTGAGCCTGGCCAGGACCCCGCCACGCGCCAACCCAATCCCGACTTCGTGCTGAACCAGCCGCGCTACAAGGGCGCGTCCGTGTTGCTGGCGCGCAAGAATTTTGGTTGCGGCTCCAGCCGTGAGCACGCGCCCTGGGCCTTGGACCAGTACGGCTTTCGCGCCATGATCGCGCCCAGCTTCGCCGACATCTTCTACAACAACAGCTTCAAGAACGGCCTGCTGCCGATCCAGTTGAGCGAGTTGCAGGTCGACAACCTGTTCAATGAAGCACTGGTGTTTCCCGGCTACGAACTGACCATTGACCTGGAGCGCCAGGTCGTCGTCAAGCCCGACGGCACCGAGCTGGCGTTCGATGTGCAACCTTTCCGCAAGTTCTGCCTGCTGAACGGTTTTGACGACATCGGCCTGACCCTGCGCCACGCCGACAAAATCAAGGCTTTCGAAGCCGAGCGCCTGGCGCAAAAGCCCTGGCTCAACCACCGCATCGTTTAATTCAACACGCACCATGGTCATGAAGATTGCAGTTTTGCCGGGCGACGGCATCGGCCCCGAGATCGTCACCGAGGCCGTCAAGGTGCTCAAGGCGCTTGATTTGCCTTTCGAGATGGAAGAGGCCAAGGTTGGCGGCGCCGCCTACGATGCCCATGGCCACCCGCTGCCGCCCGCCACCCTCAAGTTGGCCATGGACTCCGACGCCGTGCTGTTCGGCTCGGTCGGCGACTGGAAGTACGACAAGCTGGACCGCCCCCTGCGCCCCGAGCAAGCCATCCTGGGTTTGCGCAAGAACATGGGCCTGTTCGCCAACTTCCGTCCTGCCATCTGCTACCCGCAGCTCACGCATGCCTCCAGCCTCAAGCCCGAGCTGGTCGCGGGCCTGGACATCCTGATCATTCGCGAGCTGACGGGCGACATCTACTTCGGCCAGCCGCGCGGCCGCCGCTTGAGCCCGGACGGTGAGTTCAAGGGTGCTGAAGAAGCTTTCGACACGATGCGCTATTCGCGCCCGGAGATCGAGCGCATCGCCCATGTGGCCTTCCAGGCCGCCCGCAAGCGCGGCAAGCGCGTCACCAGCGTCGACAAGGCCAATGTGCTGGAAACCTTCCAGTTCTGGAAGGACGTCGTCATCGAGGTGCATGCCCAATACCCCGACATCGAGCTTGACCACATGTACGTGGACAACGCCGCGATGCAGCTGGTGAAGGCGCCCAAGAAATTCGACGTGCTGTTCACCGGCAACATGTTCGGCGACATCCTCTCGGACGCTGCCGCGATGCTGACGGGTTCGATCGGCATGCTGCCTTCTGCCTCGCTGAATGCCAAGGGCCAGGGCCTGTACGAGCCCAGCCACGGCTCTGCGCCGGACATCGCGGGCAAGGGCATCGCCAACCCCCTGGCCACCATCCTGAGCGCGGCCATGATGCTGCGCTTCAGCCTGAACCAGGAAGCTGCTGCCAGCCGCATCGAAGCGGCCGTGCAGACGGTGCTGGAGCAAGGCTTGCGCACGGGCGACATCTACAGCGAAGGCACGCGCAAAGTGGGCACGGTCGAGATGGGCGATGCCGTGCTGGCCGCGCTGTCGCGTCAAGGTTGAAACCGTTCGGATCAGATGACACACAGGCCCGGGGCTGAGCCGGGCGAGAAGGACTAAAAAATGGCAACGAAATTAGTGGGTTTGGTCGGCTGGCGCGGCATGGTCGGCTCGGTGTTGATGGACCGCATGCAGGCCGAGGGCGATTTCGACCTCATCGAGCCGCTGTTTTTCAGCACCAGCAATGCGGGCGGCAAAGCTCCCGCCATGGCCAAGAATGAAACCACGCTGAAAGACGCCTACGACATCGCTGAACTCAAGCGCTGCGACATCATCATCACCGCCCAAGGTGGCGACTACACCAGCGACGTGTTCGCCAAGCTGCGCGCCACCGGCTGGAACGGCCACTGGATCGATGCCGCTTCCACCCTGCGCATGAATGACGATGCCGTCATCGTGCTGGACCCGGTCAACCTGCCGGTCATCAAGAATGCGCTGGCCAAGGGGGGCAACAACTGGATCGGTGGCAACTGCACCGTCAGCTGCATGCTGATCGGCGTGGGCGCGCTGTACAAGGCCGGTCTGGTCGAGTGGATGTCCACCCAGACCTACCAGGCCGCCTCGGGTGGTGGCGCGCAACACATGCGCGAGTTGCTGACCCAATTCGGCACGCTCAATGCTGAAGTGCGGCCTTTGCTGGACGACCCCAAAAGCGCCATCCTGGAGATCGACCGCAAGATCATCGCCAAGCAACGCTCGCTGACCGATGCTGAAATCGCCAACTTCGGCGCGCCCTTGGGCGGCTCGCTCATCCCCTGGATCGACAAGGACCTGGGCAATGGCATGAGCAAGGAAGAGTGGAAGGGCGGCGCCGAGACCAACAAGATTCTGGGGCAGGGCGAAGGCTTCGGCACCCCGGGCGTGCCAGTGGATGGCTTTTGCGTGCGCATTGGCGCCATGCGCTGCCACAGCCAGGCCCTGACCTTCAAGCTCAAGAAGGACGTGCCTTTGGTGGACATCGAAGCCATGATCGCCGCCGACAACCAGTGGGTGAAAGTGGTGCCCAACACACGCGAAGCCACCATCAAGGATCTGACGCCGGTGGCCGTGACGGGCACCTTGACCATCCCGGTGGGCCGCCTGCGCAAGATGGCCATGGGCCCTGAATACCTGGGTGCTTTCACCATTGGTGATCAGTTGCTGTGGGGGGCTGCAGAGCCCTTGCGTCGCATGCTGCGCATCCTGTTGGATGCCTGACCGGCCTCAAGCTGTTGTAAGCACGCCCCTGTTACAACGGCTTGAAACAAAGTTCGTAACAGTTGTTGTTGCCTCGGGGCGACAATAGCGGCCGCGATTGACTGTATGGCTGACACAGAGATCAGCTTGATCAGATCAGTATTTGCATGAGCTTGTCACCGTATCTGCTTGATGCTATTGTATTTTCTGCTGCGTACCGTCTGCAGGTGCGGGTTCGCGTCCGAATCTGTCCTGGATTGGGGTGAGCCTATGGGTCAATTCAATGACTCAATGACGACTTGGGAGACGCCTTGAAAGATCATTCGTTGTCCGCGGGGCGCTTCGCCTTGAATCGGGTTGCTGTCGCTGCGGCTTGTGCCGCTTTGTCCCTGCTTCCGGCTGCCTCGTGGGCGCTGGGGCTCGGACGTTTGAACGTGCAGTCCGCTCTCGGAGAATCTCTCCGTGCCGAAATTGACATCACCAGCCTGACGCCCGAAGAGAGCGCATCGCTGCAGGTGAAGGTCGCTTCGCCAGAGACCTACCGCGCTGCCGGGGTTGATTACAACCAGGTGCTCGGTGCGACCAGCATCGTGCTGCAACGCCGCACCGACGGGCGCTCGTTCCTAAGGATCACCAGCGACCGTTCTGTTCAAGAACCCTTCATTGACGTGATCCTGGACTTGGCCTGGTCTTCGGGCCGCCTGGTTCGTGAATACACCTTGCTGTTCGATCCTCCATCGTCCACGCGCACGCCAGTTCAAACCGTCGCACCCACCATGGATTCGGTGGCGCCTGCGCCTGCTCCTCGGTCTGCCCCCGTGCCCGTGCCTGCTGCGGCAGCGCCCAAGCCATCTGCCGCCGTCGTTGAGGCGCCCAAGCCCCGCGCCAAGCCAGCGCCTGTGGCCAGCGCCGCCAGTGCGCCCGCGCCGGTTCCTGCGCCGGCCGAGCCGGTGGCCGAACGCGCTTCGGCGCCTGTGCGCTCTGCGCAGAGCATCCGTGTTCAGCGCGGCGATTCGCTGTCAAAAATCGCTGGTGAGCACCAAGTGGCCGGCGTGTCGCTCGACCAGATGCTGGTCGGGTTGTACCGCAACAACCCGCAAGCCTTCCAGGGCGACAACATGAACCGCCTGAAGTCGGGCGTGGTGTTGAACATGCCCACGGCTGATCAAGCCAAGGCCGTGACACCCACCGAGGCACGTCAGGTCATCGTGGCCCAAAGTGCTGATTTCGCCGCCTACCGCCAGCGTCTGGCGGGTGCGGTCACCGCGACGGCGCCAGAAAAGCCCCAACGTCAGGCTGCCGGCAAGGTTGAGGCCGAGGTCAAGGATCAGAAGCAATCCGCCGCACCAACACCTGACAAGCTCACCCTGAGCAAAGGTGGTTTGAGCAGCAAGGCCTCTGCACCGGCCACGGAAGACCGCCTGGCCAAGGCCCGCGCGCAAAAGGAAAACGAAGCCCGCGTGGCCGAATTGTCCAAGAACCTGGACGATCTGCGCAAGCTCAAGGAAAAGGCTGCCACGGCCCCAGCCGTTCCTGTGGTCAAGCCCGTCGCGCCAGCGCCCGCACCGGTCGCCGTGCCTGCCTCCAAACCCGCGCCTGTGGCGTCTGTGGCAGCGCCAGCCGTGGTGCCGCCCGCACCTGCCCCCGTGCCAAGCGCGCCAGAGGTGGTGGCGTCAGCAGCATCCGCTGTGGCGCCTGCAGCCTCCGAAGCCGCTTCGGCGGCATCGGAAGCCGCCACCAGTGTGGCCAATGCAGCGTCCGAAGCGGCCTCCGCGGCTTCGGAAGCCATGCTTGCGCCGACCCTGCCCAAGCCAGTGGCCATTCCTGAGCCCGAGCCTGAGTCTCCTGGCCTGCTGGAGTCACTCAACCCCATGCTCCTGGCGGGCGTGGGGGCGGCCGTGGCCCTGTTGGCTGGCGTGGCGATGTTCCTGCGTTCACGCCGCCGTGCCGACACAGGCGAGACTTCCTTCCTCGAGAGTCGCCTGCAGCCTGATTCCTTCTTCGGTGCCAGCGGTGGTCAGCGCGTCGATACCCGTGACGCCACGGGTGCGCCTTCGTCCATGAGCTATTCGCTCAGCCAACTGGATGCCATCGGTGACGTTGATCCTGTGGCCGAGGCCGATGTGTACCTGGCTTATGGCCGAGATCTTCAAGCCGAAGAAATCCTCAAGGAAGCCTTGCGCAGCACGCCTGAGCGCCTGGCCATCCGCACCAAGTTGCTGGAGGTGTATGCCAAGCGCCGTGACACCAAGGGCTACGAGCAATTGGCGTCGCAGCTGTACAACCTGACCGGTGGCCATGGTGACGATTGGGCCAAGGCGCAGGAAATGGGCTTGGGCATCGATCCTGAAAATCCGCTGTACCAGCCGGGTGGCCAGCCATCGTCCAGTACACCGTTGAGCGTGGAGTCGCCCAACGATTCCTTGGGTGCCAGCACCATCCCTCATTCGGTGATGCCCACCCCCATGCACCTGGACAGCCCGGAAACGGCGCCCATGGAGCCTACTGGTGAGTTGGTGGACCTGGACCTGGACATCTCGGCGCCAGCACCTTTGTCCGAGCCCGAGTTCCCGGGTGAGAAGCCTTCGTTGCAGTTTGACGCTTTCGCTGACATGCCTTCGCTGGACCTGCCTTCGGTGCCCCCAGCAGCGGCCCCTGCAGTGATTGAAGAGGCGCATTCCCTGGACTTCGACTTGCCGCTGGAGCCTGTGGCACCGGCTCCTTCCCCGGCGGCCAGCGTGGCTTCGTCCACCGGCGCGTTCGACCTGGGCGACCTCAATCTGGACCTCGATGCACCAGCGCCTGCCGCTGAAAGCCTGGCCCTGGACGACGACCTGTCTGAACCTTCGGACCCGATGGAACGCAAGTTCGAATTGGCCGAAGAGTTCCGTCAGATTGGTGATGTCGATGGCGCGCGTGAACTGCTGCAAGAAGTGGTGGCCAACGCCACTGGTGCATTGCAGGTCAAGGCCAAGTCCACGTTGGACAGCTTGAGCTGACGTCTCATGAGCAGTGAGCAGCCGAGGGCGACCCGCCGGGTCGCCCTCGGCGTTTCTTACCGAGGCACGGCCTACAAAGGCTGGCAAAGTCAGGCTGGTGGTGGCACCGTGCAAGACGCGCTGGAGTCGGGCTTGTCGGCTTTCGCCACGCAGCCCACGCGCGTCATGTGCGCCGGTCGCACGGATTCGGGCGTGCATGGCATCAACCAGGTGGTCCACCTGGACACACCCTTGCAGCGCGAGCCCTTTTCGTGGGTTCGCGGCACCAACGCCTTCTTGCCACCGGACATCGCCGTGCAATGGGCTGCTGAGGTGCCGAACAGCTTTCATGCGCGGCAAAGCGCCATGGGCCGAAGGTACGCCTACATCCTGCTGGAGGCCCCGGTTCGGCCCGCCCTCGAATCCGGGCAAGTCGGTTGGGTCTTCCGGCCTTTGGACCATGCGGCCATGGTGGCCGCCAGCACCTGCCTGATCGGTGAGCACGATTTCAGCTCCTTCCGATCATCCCAATGCCAGTCGCCCACGCCTGTCAAGACCTTGCGCGAGATCTCCATCCGCCGTTGCGGTGGGGCAGGCGAGCGAACGCCTTCTTTGGGCGAGGTGGATCGCCGTGGCATCCTGGGCCCGGGTGCCGAAGGCATCTACTGGCGTTTCGATTTCGAAGGCACGGCCTTTTTGCACCACATGATCCGCAACCTCATGGGCTGCCTGGTGGCCGTGGGCACCGGCGCCCAGCCAGTCTCGTGGATGCAGACTGTCCTCGACGCCCGCGATCGCAAGATTGCGGCGCCGACATTTGCCCCTGAGGGCTTGTATTTCCTGGGGCCGCGCTACGATGAGCGGTGGGGCCTGCCTTCGGATGTGCCCGCTTTCCACTGGCTTCCTGACTGATCGGACATGACCCCTTTTCGCACCTTGCCTGCCGACCACCGCACCCGCATCAAGATTTGCGGGCTGACCCGGGAGTCTGATGTGGACGCCGCCGTCGATGCCGGGGTGGATGCCGTGGGCTTTGTTCTGTACGACAAAAGCCCCCGCCACGTGACTTTAGCCCGGGCGCAGGCCTTGGCTCTGCAGCTTCCCCCGTTCGTGACCCCGGTGTTGCTGCTGGTCAATGCGGGCGATGCTTTCGTGCGTGAAACCATTGCCACGCTGCCCCAGGCCCTGCTGCAATTCCATGGCGACGAATCGGTTGCGCAATGTGAGAACTCTGGACACCCCTACATCAGGGCTGCCCGCATGGCAAGCGGTTTCAATTTGTTAGACTTCGCCCAGCAGTTTTCCAAAGCCCAGGCCATGTTGGTCGATGCCCATGTGGAAGGGTATGGGGGCGGCGGAGAAGTGTTTGACTGGTCTTGGTTGCCTTCGCAACTGCCGTGCCCCATGATCCTGTCAGCGGGCCTGAACCCCGGCAATGTGGCCAAGGGTGTGGCGAGTGTGCGGCCCTGGGCCGTGGATGTGAGTTCTGGCGTTGAATCAGGCAAGGGCATCAAGGATGCCGCGCTGATGCGCCAGTTCTGTCAGGCCGTGCGGGCGGCCGATCGGCAATGTGCCGAAACCCATCAGCCCCGCGCGGATTGATTGAAGAATCTTTAGAGAGCTATGCTGAATTATCAACAGCCCGACGCCAAGGGCCATTTCGGCCCTTACGGCGGCACTTTCGTCTCCGAGACGCTGATCCACGCGCTGGACGAGCTCAAGAACGCCTACGAGCACTACCGCCACGATCCGGAATTCATCGCCGAGTTCAAACGCGAGTTGGCCGACTTCGTGGGGCGCCCCAGCCCGATTTACCACGCCGAACGCCTCAGCCGCGAACTGGGCGGTGCGCAGATCTACCTCAAGCGGGAAGACCTCAACCACACCGGCGCGCACAAGATCAACAACACCATTGGCCAGGCCTTGCTGGCCAAACGCATGGGCAAGCCCCGTGTGATCGCCGAAACCGGCGCGGGCCAGCATGGCGTGGCCACGGCCACCATCTGCGCGCGCTACGGCATGGAATGCGTGGTCTACATGGGCTCGGAGGACGTCAAGCGCCAATCGCCCAATGTGTACCGCATGCATTTGCTGGGCGCCACCGTGGTGCCGGTCGATTCGGGCAGCCGCACCCTGAAAGATGCGCTGAACGAGGCCATGCGCGACTGGGTGACCAACGTTGAAAACACTTTCTACATCATCGGCACGGTGGCGGGCCCTTCGCCTTACCCCGCCATGGTGCGTGATTTCCAGAGCGTGATTGGCGAAGAATGCCTCACGCAGATGCCTATCAAGATTGGGCGCCAGCCCGATGCCGTGATCGCCTGTGTGGGCGGTGGCAGCAACGCCATGGGCATCTTCTACCCCTACATCAATCACGAAAACGTCCGCCTGATTGGCGTGGAAGCGGCGGGTGAGGGTGCCGACAGCGGCAAGCACTCGATGTCGCTGCAAAAGGGCGTGTCGGGCGTGCTGCACGGCAACCGCACCTACCTGTTGCAAGACGAGAATGGCCAGATCACCGAGACGCATTCGATCTCGGCCGGCCTGGACTACCCGGGCGTCGGTCCTGAGCACGCTTATCTGAAAGACATCGGCCGTGCCGAATACGTCGGCATCACCGACAAGGAAGCGCTGGAAGCCTTCCACCGCCTGTGCCGCACCGAAGGCATCATCCCGGCGCTGGAATCCAGCCACGCGGTGGCCTATGCCATGAAACTGGCGCCCACCATGCGGCCTGACCAGCACATCCTGGTCAACCTGTCTGGCCGTGGCGACAAGGACATCGGCACCGTGGCCGACCTGTCGGGCACCGAGTTTTACGATCGCCCATCGCAACGCGGCGTGACCGTGAAGGGCGCCCAGGCATGAGCAAGCGCATTGATGCCACTTTCGCCATCCTGCGTGACCAGGGCCGCAAAGCCCTGATTCCGTACATCACCTGCGGTGACCCTTTCCCTGAGCTGACGCCCGAGTTGATGTGGGCCATGGCCGATGCCGGTGCCGACGTGATCGAGTTGGGCGTGCCCTTCTCGGACCCGATGGCCGATGGCCCGGTCATCCAGAAAGCCGCCGAGCGCGCTCTGACCAAAGGCATTTCGCTCAAGCACGTGCTGGCCGATGTGAAGCGTTTTCGCGAGCGCAATACGACCACGCCGGTCGTGCTGATGGGCTATGCCAACCCGATTGAAGCCTATGACCACCGCTTGGGCGACGGCGCCTTTGTCAAGGATGCCAAGGCCGTGGGCGTCGATGGCGTCTTGGTCGTGGACTACCCGCCCGAAGAGTGCGAGCAGTTCGCGGCGCGCTTGAACGCGGTCGGTTTGGACCCCATCTTCCTGCTGGCCCCTACGTCGACCGAAGCGCGCATGGCGCAGGTTGGCAAAGTGGCCAGTGGTTATGTGTATTACGTGTCGCTCAAGGGCGTGACCGGCGCTGGCCACCTGGACACCGACGCGGTGGCCCGGATGGTGCCGCTGATCAAGGCTCATGTGAACACGCCCGTGGGTGTCGGTTTCGGCATCCGTGATGCAGCGACCGCCAAGGCCGTGGCCGCGGTGTCGGACGCCGTGGTGATTGGTTCGCGCATCGTGCAATTGCTGGAAACGCAATCGCCCGAGACCGTGGTGAAGGCCGCCAGTGATTTCATCGCTGAGATCCGCGCGGCCCTGGATTCCTTGAAAGGAGCCTGAGATGAGTTGGCTTGAAAAACTGCTGCCCCCCAAGATTCAACCGACCGACCCGTCCGAGCGTCGGCAGGTGCCTGAAGGGCTGTGGGTCAAGTGCCCGTCGTGCGAAACGGTGCTCTACAAGAACGACCTGGAAGCCAATGTGAACGTGTGCCCCAAGTGCGGCCACCATCACCGCATTGGCGCCCGCGCCCGCCTGGACGCCTTCCTGGATGCCGAAGGGCGCTTCGAGCTGGGCCAGGAAGTGCTGCCGGTCGATGCCTTGAAGTTCAAGGACAACAAGAAATATTCCGACCGCCTCAAGCAGGGCATCGAGGCCACTGGCGAGACCGATGCCCTGATTGTCATTGGCGGTTCGGTGCACAGCATTCCCGTCGTGGCCGCGTGCTTCGAGTTCGACTTCATGGGTGGCTCGATGGGCTCCGTGGTGGGCGAGCGTTTCGTTCGTGGCGTTGAAGCCGCGGTCGAGCAGAAGATGCCTTTCGTGTCCTTCACGGCCACCGGCGGTGCCCGCATGCAAGAGGGCTTGCTCAGCCTGATGCAGATGGCCAAGACCAACGCGGCATTGACCTTGCTGGCCAAAGCCAAGCTGCCCTACATCAGCGTGCTCACGGACCCCACCATGGGCGGCGTGTCGGCCAGTTTCGCCTTCCTGGGCGACGTTGTGATCGCCGAGCCCAAAGCCCTGATCGGCTTTGCCGGCCCGCGCGTGATCGAAAACACCGTGCGCGAGAAGCTGCCTGAAGGTTTCCAGCGTTCGGAGTTCCTGATGCAAAAGGGCGGGGTGGACATGATCATCGACCGTCGTGAGTTGCGCATGGTCATCGCGCGCTCGCTGGCCATGCTGCTGCGCCAGCCGGTGGATGCCCTGGTGGTCTGACCAAGCCCCTGCTTCAGCCGATTTTCTCGTTTCATTCCACCATGCGGGCTGCGCTGTTTGCAGCCCGTTTCCGTTTTCTGGCGCGATCTGATTTTTCATGAGCACCTCTGCTGACGCCTCCCACGATCTTTCCCGCCCGACCACGCTGGCTGGCTGGCTGGCGCATTGCGAGCGCCTGCACCCCGTCACCATCGATCTGGGCCTGGAGCGCGTCTCGCAGGTCTGGCAGCGCATGGCGATCACCCTGGGCACGCCTTGTGGCGCGAGCGAGGATGATCAGGGGGAAATCACAGCTCCAGTCGTGTTCACCGTGGCCGGCACCAATGGCAAGGGCTCGACCTGCGCCATGATCGAGAACATCCTGCTGTCAGCAGGGTTCAAGGTTGGTGTCTACGGATCGCCTCATTTGGTGCATTTTGAAGAGCGTTGCCGTGTGATGGGCTTGTCGGTGAAGGCCGATGAGCTGCTGCCTCACTTCGCCGCAGTGGAAGATGCCCGTGGCGAGTTGGCGCTGACTTACTTCGAATTCACCACCCTGGCCATCATGCGTTTGCTGGCCTTGGCCGGGCTGGACGCCGTGGTGCTCGAGGTGGGTTTGGGTGGGCGCCTGGATGCGGTCAATGTGGTCGACCCAGACTGCGCCATCATCACGAGCATCGACCTGGATCACATGGATTACTTGGGCCCGGACCGCGAGGCCATTGGCCGCGAGAAGGCCGGCATCTTGCGCGCTGGCCGCCCGGCCATCGTGTCCGATCCGCAGCCGCCGCAAAGCGTGGTGGCGCATGCTGAGGCGCTGGGTGCCGATCTGTGGTTGTTCGCCCGCGACTTCAACTACTCCGGTGATCGCCAGCAGTGGTCCTGGGCCGGGCGCCACAAGCGCTTCAATGGCATGGCTTATCCCTCGCTGCGTGGGGTCAACCAGTTGCTGAACGCCTCAGGCGTGCTGGCCGCGCTGGACGCTCTCCGCCACCGCCTGCCGGTTTCCGCCCAGGCCGTGCGCACCGGCTTGGCCACGGTCGAGTTGCCGGGGCGTTTCCAGATCATCCCGGGGCAACCCACCCTGATCCTGGACGTGGCCCACAACCCGCACGCGGCCGCCACCCTGGCGGCCAACCTGGACCAGATGGGCTTTTCGCCCAGAACCCATGCGGTGTGGGGCGCCATGGCCGACAAGGACCTGGCGGGCATGGTGGCCAAATTGACCCAGGTGATCGACGCCTGGTACTGCTGCGATCTGCCCACCGAGCGGGCAGCCAGCGCCGCGCAATTGGCCGACGTCGTGCGCGCCATCTCGGGGCAAAGCACCTCGCTGGTTCGCCAACAACCCACCGTCACCACCCATGCCGACCCGATGGCCGGCCTGCACGCGGCGCTGGCCGCGGCGGGCCCGACGGATAGAATCATGGTCTTTGGTTCATTCTTCACCGTTGGCGGTGTTTTGCACGAGGGCTTGCCTCGGCTGAACGCGCCCCACCTCAACTGATCGACCAACCCGCCGCCCCACCGAGCATGTCGTTGCCATCGTTCCTACAGCGCCTTCGTCAGCGATCCGCACCGTCCGTGGCTGATGTTTCGCCGCTGTCGTCGGCCGACATCGAGCTGGCGCGGGTGCGTGCACGCCGCCGTCTGGTCGGCATGGTGGTGTTGGTGGGCTTGGGCGTGGTGGGCCTGCCGTGGTTGTTTGAAACCCAACCCAGGCCTTTGAACCCTGATGTCCAGGTGGTGTCCGCCGTGCCATCTCGTGGCCATGGCGCCGTGGTGCCATCCAGGCCCGCGCCTTCCATCGCGAGTGTGACGGTGCCGGTGCCCGAGGCGCCGGTTGAGTCCGCCCAGGATGAGGTTGAGGCGCCGGTGGCCAGCAAACCCACGCCGGTGCGTGCGCAGGCTTCCCAAGCGGTTGCAGCCAAGCCAACGCCCGCCAAGGAAGCGGCCAAAAAGGAGCCAGCCAAGCCCGTGGTGGCGTCGAACAAT
>CAZKPN010000091.1:0-5955 GCA_964554655.1 uncultured Aquabacterium sp.
CCGATGATAGTGCGGGTTCCCGTGTGAAAGTAGGACATCGTCAGGCTATTAATGCCTAAAAAGCCCAACCGAAAGGTTGGGCTTTTTGCTTTGTCGGAAACTCTGCTTCACCTTCTTTGCACGAGCGACGATTCCTTGCGCTATAGTGTTTTCATGTTCGATGTCTTGGTCTACCTTTACGAACACTACTGGCGGCCCGATGCCTGCCCCGAGTCGGATCTCTTGGCTCGTAAGCTCACTGCGGTGGGTTTTGAGGCAGATGAGATCCGTGAGGCTTTGGCTTGGCTGGATGGTCTGAACACCCTGTCTTCGCACGAAGGGCTGGATCAGTCCGAGGGCAGTACTCGCGTGTACTCAGCTCTGGAATTGGAGCATTTGGGCTCGGAGGCCTTGGGCTTCTTGCAGTTCCTGGAGTCGGCTGGCGTGCTGTCAACGCGTTTGCGTGAAGTGGTGTTGGACCGTGCGCTGGTGATACCCGGTGGGCCGATCAGCCTTGAGGATCTCAAGATCGTAGTGCTGATGCTTTTTTGGAGCCGCGGCGAAGAGCCTGATGCATTGATCTTGGATGAGTTGTTTGTGGAAGCGGAGGACAGGCTGATTCACTGATGATCTGAATGGGCATCAACCGCAGTCTGGACAAGCCAAGGGCCCTGAGGGGCCCTTTCTTTTTCTCAGATGATGAGATTTGATTCAAGTTGTGTCACGGTTTGGCCGTAAACGAGGGTAATGAACGGCGGGCACTCAGCATTCGAATGCGCTTGGCTCGTCCGGGAACATGACGACAGCGCAGCGATTTGGAGCATAGGATGTGGACGGAAAAGGGTTCAGTGGCGACTCGGCAACGGACCAGCAGGTGGTTCGTGGTAACAGGGCTGGTGGTGGCCATGATGGGTTTGTCGGGCTGTGATCAGTTGGGCATTGAAACCCCTGAGAAAGCCGCAGAACGCCAGGTGGCTGACGCAAAGGCTGTTGGCAGCGCCTGCCGCCATGCCATGAGGGCCATTGAAGACTGCTACTTGCTCAATCCGAAAGCTGAGAAGTCGTCGGTGTTCACGGGTTGGCGTGAAATGGACGAGTACATGCGTGAGAACAAGCTGGAGGGGATTGCCCCAGTGGTGCCTCGTCCTGCACCGCCCGCAGCCGCTTCTAAGCCATCCGCACCTGCGGATGGGGAAGAAGAAGACGTCGACGAGCCCGAAGTCAAGGCAGGCAAAGGCAAAACGACCAAATCAAGCCAGCATTGATGGGTTGAGGTCGGGCCTTGCCGCGACAATGGCGGCATGAGTCGAAAAACAGCACCGTGGGGTTTGCTCCACGCATCCTTGTGGCGGCATGGCGAGTTTCGCCAAGGCGCGCGTGACATGGGCGCGGTCACCCCGGGTGTGCTGGCCTGGGGCTTGGTGACCGGGGTGGCGATGGTCAAGGCTGGCCTTCCCTTGCCGATCGCCTTGCTGATGAGCTTGAGCGTTTTTGCGGCGAGTGCCCAACTGGCGGCCTTGCCTTTGATGTTGGCAGGCGCGCCCTTGTGGGTGGTCTGGGTGACAGCACTGTGCGTGAACCTGCGTTTCGTCATTTTCAGTGCGCAGATGCGCGTGCACATGATGAGCTTGCCGCTGCGCTGGCGTTTGGTCGCCGGTTACCTGACTGCCGATATCACCTATGTGATGATGATGCAACGGCATGGTGCGTCGCCGCCAGCCAGTCCCGAGAACCCCGCGCCTCTGGCCTACTTTGCCGGCTTGTTCTCGGTGAATTGGGCGGCCTGGAATGTGGCGTCGCTGGCGGGCGTTTTGTTCGCTGGGGCGATTCCAACCCAGTGGGGGCTGGGCTTCGCGGGGACCTTGGCCTTGTTGGGCCTGTTGGTGTCGCTGACGAATGACCGGGCCACGGCCCTCAGCGCAGGGATCGCGGGAACGGCCGCCGTGGCGGCGTTTGGCTTGCCGTTCAAACTGAACATGATTGTGGCTGTGGCGTCGGCCGTGGCTTGTGGCCTGTTGTGGGATCAGTTGACGGCGACGCAGCGCAAGGCTGCTGCTTCCGATGTTTCGGAGAGGTCCTGAGCATGGCTTTGGGGGGCGCTTCCATGAGCACGGCGGAAATGGTGATCGCGGCCTTGGGGCTGGTGGCGATTTCGGCGTTCAGCCGGTCATTTTTTTTCTTGAGCGAGAAGCCTTGGCGTTTGCCAGCCTGGTTGGAGCGTGGTTTGCGCTATGCGCCTTTGGCAGCCTTGAGTGCGGTGGTGTTCCCGGAGGTCTTGCTCATCCAGGGCCATTGGCCGCATGACTGGCGCGATGCACGTTTTTTTGCGACAGCGGCGGCGGTGGCGTGGGCCTGGTGGCAAAAGGGCATGCTGGGCACCATCCTGAGTGGGATGGCGGTTTTGCTGGCCCTCAAGCTCGGGCTGGGCTGGTGACTCGATGCGATCGGGTGTAACGAACGGGTGAAATGAAACACCCCGGTTACGCCCGCGGTGGGGTAGGAGGCATGCACACTTGCGGATTGACCCCAGGTTTCAGGGGTGCGAGGCTCTCTACAATCGGGCCAGATTCCGTTTTGTCTTTCATCCCCATTTCACCATCATGAACATCCTCCGATTTGAAGACCTCGTGGCCCAAGGCAAGGTGGCTGGCCAGCGCGTGTTCATCCGCGCCGATCTGAACGTGCCGCAAGACGATGCCGGCAACATCACCGAAGACACGCGCGTGCGGGCCTCGGTGCCGGCGATTGAGCTGGCGCTGAAGGCGGGTGCTGCCGTGATGGTGACATCGCATTTGGGGCGCCCGACGGAGGGCGAGTTCAAGTTGGCCGATTCACTGGCGCCGGTGGCCAAACGCTTGGGCGAGTTGCTGGGGCGTGAGGTCAAGCTGGTGTCCAACTGGGTGGACGGTGTGACCGTGGCGCATGGCGATGTGGTGCTGCTGGAGAATTGCCGTCTGAACAAGGGCGAGAAGAAGAACGACGAAGTGCTGGCGCGCAAGCTGGCCGCCTTGTGCGACATCTTTGTGAACGACGCGTTTGGCACGGCTCACCGTGCCGAGGGCACGACCTATGGCATTGCGCAGTACGCCAAGGTGGCCTGCGCAGGCCCGCTGCTGTCGGCCGAGATCGACGCGCTGAACAAGGCTTTGGCGGCACCCAAGCGGCCGCTGGTGGCCATCGTGGCGGGTTCGAAGGTGTCGAGCAAGTTGACGATTCTGGAGGCGCTGTCCAAGAAGGTGGATGGGCTGATCGTGGGGGGCGGCATTGCCAACACCTTCATGCTGGCCGCTGGTTTGAACGTGGGCAAGTCGCTGGTCGAGCGCGACCTGGTACCCGCCGCCACGGCGGTGATCGCGGCGATGAAGCTGCGTGGTGCCGAGGTTCCGATTCCTGAGGATGTGGTGGTGGCCGAGGGCGTGCCCAGCGGGAAGTTCGATTTTGGCGCGTTCCTGGCTGCGGCCAAGCCTGTTGTGAAGGCCTCCACCGATGTGGCCGATGACGACATGATTCTCGACATCGGGCCGAAGACGGCGGACAAGCTGGCAGGGCAGTTGAAGTCGGCCGGTACGGTGGTGTGGAATGGTCCGGTGGGCGTGTTCGAGGTCGCGGCTTTTGAAAATGGCACCAGGACGATTGCCAAGGCGATTGCCGAGTCCAGCGCCTTCAGCATCGCCGGTGGTGGCGACACCTTGGCGGCGATTGCCAAGTACGGCATCGAGAAAGACGTGGGCTACATCTCGACCGGCGGTGGTGCGTTCCTGGAGGTGCTGGAAGGCAAGACCTTGCCAGCGTTCGAGATCCTGCAAAAGCGCGCGGCGGGCTGACTGGCCATGGTCAAGCGTGCGCTGCTGGTCCTGACCATCGCCGGGGGGCTGGTCTGGTGGTACGGGCTGGGGCAGGCGCCCGAGGTGGCGGCGGGCAAGGCGGCGGTGCCTCCGGCTGCTTCAGGCCTGGCGCCGGTGCCACCGACGACCAAAGGGGCACCGGTGCGCCCTGCCGGCGGCTGGGCGCCCAAGGCGTGGTCGGTGCTGGGGGGCAAGTTGGTGCCGGGGCGTGCTTTGCGCGAACGGTTTGACAGCTACTTGCCGTTGGGCAAGGGCGTGACCATGGTGGAGGTGCGCGCAGCCTTGGAGCAAGATGCCCTGGCGGACCTGGGGCAGGCCAACAGCGGTCATGTGCTGGCCATCTGGGACCGTTATGCGCGGCTGCAGAATCACGATTGGCAGCATCCCTTCAACGGCTCGGAGCCGAAGGGCTGGCAGGCCACCTTGAATGAGCAGCACCAGGTGCGCCGACAATTGCTGGGGGCTGATTGGGCTGAGGCGTTTTTTGGCGATGACGAGGCGGCCTTGCAGCGGCGCCTGTCCGGCCTGGTGGCGAGCCCCCGTCAGTCGGCGGCGTCCAGTCTGGACGATGTGCTGTCCAGGGCCCCTGCATCGGCGGGCGTGGCGGCTTCGGTGGCACCTGTGAGCCGCGATGACTGGCGCGCACGCGCGGACAAGGCTCGGCTGGAGTGGACCCACCTGACGCAGGATGCTTCACTGGATGAAGGCCAGCGGCTGATCCGCATCCGCCTGTACCTGCAGCAAAATTTCAGCGGGCCGGAAGTTGCCCGGCTTGAGCGCGATCTGCAGTTGCCCTGAAGGGCCGCTCTCAACGTTGAGTTGGTGCCGTCAGGGCATCGCTGGCCGCGATCACGTCGCCAGTGCGTTTGAGGGTGTCGGCCCACGCGCTGTAGCTGGGCAGCATGCCCGAATCCCAAGGGTGGAAGCCCGGTTTGTACCAGGCCAGGTAGGGGCGAATGATGTCGGCCATCATGCCGCCGGGGCCATACAACCACCACAGGCCCTTGGTCCACAGCTTGAGGCGCTGCGTGCGGCTGAAGCCATCGACCTTGAGCATGTGGCCCATGATCTGGAACACGAACAGCGGGAAGTTGATGCTGACCTGCAGGAGTGCGAGCACGCGCCGCAGGTAACCCACCTGGGCGACTTGTTGCATGACGTCGTAGGCGACGCCTTTGTGCTCGACTTCCTCGACGGCGTGCCAGACGTACATGGCGCGCACGCGGGGATCGGCGTCCAGGAAGAGGTCGCGGCGCTCGAACCAGCCCTGGGCCATGATGGCCGTGAGGTGCTCGGAGGCGGCGGTGATGGCCAGGGTTTGTTGGCGTGACAGGCGTTGGCGGGTGACGTCGAACAGGAAGTGGCGCTGGTTGGCCAGGATGCGATCGACCTTGATGCCTTGGTCGGCCAGGCGCCGGTTGAAGGCCGAGTGCACCATGCTGTGCTGGGCCTCCTGCCGGGTGAAATCCTTGATGGCCTGCAGGTGTTCCGGGTCGGTGACCTGGTCGCGGAAATCGCGCACGCAGGTGATGAAGAAGCGCTCGCCCTCGGGGAAGAGGGTGGACATGGCGTCGAAAAAGCGCGTCTTGAACGGGTCGCCGCCGAACCAGTGGCGGGGGATGTCGCCGTCCAGGCCGAAGTCGAGGTGCTCGCGCGGCACGATGGGCACGGCCTTTTTGGGGGCGGTCGCGTGGGCTGGAGCGTCGGTGGTGCGCAGGACGGTCATACCGCCATATCGACCGCGCGATGGGAAACTTGAGGCCTCATCACGCGAGAGACCTCAAGTTTCAGCGGTGATCAGGCTGCTGCGGCGTGCAGCACCTCGCCAGCCAGGATCGGGTCGCCGGTCTGGTTGAAGGTGTCGAGCCAGAGTTGGTAGCTGTCCATCTGGCCTTGCTGCCAGGGGTGAAAGCCGGGTTTGTAGTAATGGAGGTACTGGCTGAACATGGCCATGAACAGACCCGTGCCGGGCTTGTACAGCCACCACAGGCCCTGCGCCCACAGCTTGGTGCGCTGCCAGCGGCTGAAGCCATCGACCTTGAGCATGTAACGCGTGCTCAGCATGGCGTTGATGGTGAAGCCCAGGGTGACTTCGACCATGGTGATGGCGCGGCGTGGGTACCAGACCTTG
>CAZKPN010000091.1:5965-17358 GCA_964554655.1 uncultured Aquabacterium sp.
CTTCTGCATCACGTCGAAGGCGACGGATTTGTGCTCGATCTCTTCCATGGCGTGCCAGGCGTACATGGCGCGCATGCGCGGGTCGGCGGCGGCCATGATCTCTTTGCGCGAGAAAAAGCTGTGCGCCATGATCGAGGTCATGTGCTCGGCGGCGGCGGTGCTGGCCAGGGTGTGCTTTTTGGGCAGGTACTTGCGCATCCACTCGATCAGGCCACGCTGGATGCCTTCGAGCTTGTCCACGTCGATGCCCTGCGCTTTGAGGCGTTCGTTGTACTGGCTGTGGACGATGCCGTGCTGGCCTTCCTGGCGGATGAAATGCTTGATCTCTTCGCGCAGGACCGGGTCGCTGACTTGGTCGCGGAAATCGCGCACGCAGGAGATGAAGAAGCGCTCGCCCTCGGGGAAGATGGTCGACATGGCGTCGAAGAAGCGCGTTTTGAAAGGATCGCCGCCGAACCAATACTTGGGGATGTCGCCTTCAAGGCCGAAGTCGAGTTTCTCGCGGGGGACGATGGGGTTGTGCTGGTTCATGGCCATCTCCTTATGCGTGGGCCCAGGCTTGTTCTCCGTGCAGGCGGTTGCCGGCCAGGATGGGGTCGCCGGTTTCCTTCAGGATGCGCAGCCAGTTGTCGTAGCTGGGCACGACGGGGTCTTGCCAAGGGTGGAAGCTGGGCTTGAGGTAGCTGAAGTACTTGCCGACCATGGGTGAGAACAGGCCGCCCGGCTTGTACAGCCACCACAGGCCTTGGGCCCAGATCTTGGTGCGTTGCCAGCGGCTGAAGCCATCGACTTCGAGCATGTGCTTCATGATCCGGAACACATGGAAGGGGAAGAGGATGGTCACCAGCAGCATCGAGCCAACGCGGTTGCGGTACGTGCTTTTGGCGATGTTCTGCAGCACGTCGAAGGCGACGGCCTTGTGCTCCATCTCTTCCATGGCGTGCCACACGTAGAGCGCGCGGATGCGATCGTCGGCGCCTTCGAAGATCTCGGAGCGCTCGACAAAGCAGTCGGCCATGATGGCGGTGATGTGCTCAGCCGCCGCCGTGATGCCCAGCGTGAATTCGCGCGAGGTGTGTTGGCGGATGATGCCGAACAGGCGCTTTTCCTGGCCGGCCAGGATCGCATCGACGCCGATGCCCTGGGCTTTCAGGCGATCGTTGTAACGCGTGTGGACGATGCCGTGCTGGCCTTCCTGGCGCGTGAAGTCCTTGATGTCTTGCAGCACCTTGGGGTCGGTGGTGCGGTCCTTGAAATCGCGCACGCAGGAGAAGAAGAAGCGCTCACCAACCGGGAAGAGGGTGGACAGGGCGTCGAAGAAACGGGTCTTGAACGGGTCGCCGTTCAGCCAGTATTTGGGGATGTTGCCGTCCAGCCCGAAGTCCAGCTTTTCACGCGGGATGATGGGGGGCGGGGTCATTTTTGTAGGGGTCATGTGAGGTCTCCTCGGCAGTGGTTTGCGCACTGGGCACAGGCTTTCCGATCCATGAACTTTAGGCAGTTGATGGCGCTGCGGCTATGGCGTGCAACGACAGCAGGGTAATTTTCGCGACAGCCTGAAGCTAGGGAAAACACCCAGGTCTGTCGTCATGGGCCAGGGCTGCGGCGGTACTGGCTGGGGGTGACGCCAGACCAGCGCGTGAAGGCCTGGGTGAAGCTGCGGCGGTCGGAGAACCCCAGGCGGTCGCTGATGTCTTCGATGGGCAAGGCGGGGTCTTGCAGCCATTGGCGCGCCAAGCCGTAGCGCACCCGGGCCTGGATGCCGGAGTGGCTGTCGCCAATGTCGCGCAGGCGGCGTTGCAGGGTGCGGGCGTGCAGGTGCAGCTCTTCGGCCAGGGCTTCCAGGCCCAGGCCGAGCAGGCGGGGCTTTTGCGCCAGGGCGCGTTCGATCTGGTGGACGAGGTTGTCGGCGTTGTCGAGGGCGCCGACATCTTGCTGTTGTTGTTCGGCGCGTTGGGCCACCTGCTGGACCACGCGTTGCGCGGCCTGTTCATGCAACTGGGGAAAGCCGCCGCGCAAGGGCAGGTCCAGCAAGGCGCGGTCGAACCACATGGCGCTGACGGGCTGTCCATACGAGATGGGCACGTGGAAAAAAGCCTCGAAGGCGGCACGGTCCTGATGAGGCGCGTGCTGCAGGGTGATGCGGCCAAACAGCTGCTGTCCGCCCAGCAGCATGCGGGTGAACTTGAGCAGGCTGGCGAACACGCCTTCGGTGAAATGCCAGGTGGTGTCGGGCGAGGCCTCCGGGTGGTTGAAGGCCACCGACATGCGCGCCTCGCTGCCGTGCTCGGCCAGCGAGATCTGCATGTAGGGGTTGAGCAGCGGCGGGATCCATTCCAGCGAGCGGGCGGCTTCGCGCAGGGTCGGGCTGGTGGTGATGAAGGTTTCGATGTCCGACATGTACTCGAAGGCGAAGGTCTCGCCCAGCACGAGGGGGAAGTGCTGGCCCCGGCCCATGGCGCGGGTCTCGTCAACGCAGCGCTGCATGACGCGCTGCATGGTTTCGCGCAGGATGACGGCGGTCTCGGGGTGCAGGTTGCTGGTATCGACGCCTTCTTCTTCGAAAATGCGGCCAATGTCGATGCCGCACAGGTTGGCCGCGCGCACCCAGTTGGTCACGGTGACGAAGGGCAGGGGCAGCTCGACAGGGGCGGGGGCGGTCATCGCGTTCGGATGTCGGGGGCGGACGGGGTCTGGAAGTGGGTCAGCCAGCGCAGCACTTCGGCCACGGTGGCTTGCGGTTGTTCGAAAGGATACAGGTGTGTGCCCGCGATCCACGACATGTTGGCCGCGCCGACCACGCGGCGCACGCCACTGAGCTGGACGGCCTTGAGCTCTTTGGAGCGCGTGCCGCCGATGAAGGCCATGGGGCAGGTGGGCGGGTGGCGACGGAACTCCTGGACCAGGTTCACCGGCATGCTTTTGTAGATGCGCGATTCGATCTCGCGCTTGAAGCTGAGGCGGCGGCTGACGCTGGGGTGGTGCTCGGTGCCGTGCTGCACATAGGCGTCGAACACGCCGGGGTGGAAGGCTGCGAACTTGGGCTTGGCGATGAAGTGCTCGCGCACGGCCTCTAACGTGGGCCACTCGTGGCAGCGCTGGGCCGCCACGCCGGAGGGCATGACGCGGTCGACCACGCCCAGTTGCTTGACCAGCTTGAGGCCCCAGGCGCGCCAGCCGTGCAGCAAGGGTGAGTCCAGCACGACCACGCCGCGGGCCATCTCGGGGTGGCGGCTGGCCAGCATCATGCTCAGGTAACCGCCCAGGGAGTGGCCCACCAGGTAGACGGGGTGGCCGACCTCGTGGTCGATGAAATCCTTGAGCTGGCGCACCAGGTGCGGCCAATCGGCGGTGACGGGGTAGCGCGGGTCGTGGCCGAATTTTTCGATGGCGTGGACCGCGTAGCCGGCCGCGCGCCAGGCCTCGAACAGCTCGCGGTAGGTGCTGGCCGGGAAACTGTTGGCGTGCGAGAAGACGATGGTGGGCTGGCTCATGGGGGCTTTAACTGCGGGACTCCCTTGGCATGTCGGCTGTTCGGACACTTGGCTGAAGCATGACGTGATCAGGCAAGGCGCGTGGGTCAGTGTAATGTTTCGGGGGAAGGCGCGACAAGCGAGGGTCTTGCCGCACCAATTCCGGCTTTTCACCTGGCGGTTTGGTGGGACACTGTTTGCGAGACCACTGCCGCTCTGAACCGAGCCGAATCACCATGCCACGTGCCACCAAGATCGTCGCCACCCTGGGCCCTGCTTCGTCCTCGCCGGATGTGTTGGAGCGCATGTTGCGCGCGGGGGTGGACGTGGTGCGCTTGAACTTCTCGCACGGCAAGGCGCAGGACCACATCGACCGCGCGGCGCTGGTGCGCGAGGTGGCCAAGAAGGTGGGCAAGGTGGTGGCCGTCATGGCCGACCTGCAGGGCCCCAAGATCCGCGTGGGCAAGTTCGCCGAAGGCAGTGTGATGCTGGAAAACGGCCAGCCTTTCGTGCTGGACGCCAGCCGCGTCGAGCCGGGCGATATCCATGGCGTGGGCCTGGATTACAAGGAACTGCCGCGCGATGTGCGCGCCGGCGACATCCTGCTGCTGAACGATGGCCTGCTGGTGCTGACCGTGGAGTCGGTGAAGGGCGAGGCCGTCAACACCATCGTCAAGGTGGGGGGCGAGTTGTCCAACAACAAGGGCATCAACAAGCAGGGTGGCGGCTTGACCGCGCCGGCCTTGACGGCCAAGGACATGGAAGACATCAAGACGGCGGCGAGCTTTCAGTGCGATTACATCGCCGTGTCCTTCCCCAAGAATTCGACCGACATGGAGATGGCGCGCCAGTTGTGCAACGTGGCGGGCGAGCCCTGGAAGCACCGCCCGGCGCTGATCGCCAAGATCGAGCGCACCGAGGCCATCCCCAACCTGGAAAGCATCCTGAAGGCGTCTGACGGGATCATGGTGGCGCGGGGCGACCTGGCCGTCGAGGTGGGCAATGCCGCCGTGCCCGCGCTGCAAAAACGCATGATCAAGATGGCGCGCGAGATGGACAAGGTGGTGATCACCGCCACGCAGATGATGGAATCGATGATCGTGAACCCGGTGCCCACGCGCGCCGAGGTGAGCGACGTGGCCAACGCGGTGCTGGACGGCACCGACGCCGTGATGCTGAGCGCCGAAACCGCCGCCGGCAAGTACCCGGTCGAGACGGTGGAGCAGATGGCCGCGATCGCGTTGGCGGCCGAGGGCGCCGAGGACGTGACGCTGGACGCCGATTTCACCAACAAGAAGTTTGGCCGCATCGACCAGTCGATCGCGATGGGCGCGCTGTTCACGGCGCATCACCTGGGTTGCAAGGCGATCATCGCCTTGACCGAGTCAGGCTCGACCGCCTTGTGGATGAGCCGTCACAAGATCCACGTGCCGATCTTCGGCATGACGGCGCAGCCGATTTCGCAGCGCAAGATGGCGCTGTACCGCAATGTGCAGCCTCTGCTGATCCGCAGCCACACCGACCGTGACGAGGCGCTGAAGCAGGCCGAATCGCTGCTGGTGGAAAGTGGTGTGCTCAAGCCGGGCGATACCTACGCCATCACCTGTGGTGAGCCCATGGGCTACCCCGGTGGCACCAACATGCTCAAGGTGTGCGAGGTGGGTTGACTGCCGCCGATGCGGTGTTGAGCATGCTGCGCGATCTGCCCAGCAGGTTGTCCCGCATCTCGGCCGAGCCGCTGGCCTTGATGTACATGCGCAGCATCACCCGGTACAGCAGTTCATTGTTCAAGTAGGGCGTGACGTTGCCGCTGACCATCAAAGGCTTGCCGTTGATGGTGGAGTGCACGCCCTTGCCGGGTGTCCAGTCGATGTTGATCACATCGCCCTTGTTGACCTGGCGGATTTTGGAATAGATCTCGCCCAGCACGCCGATCTCGTTGATGAGTTGTTTGAACTCGGCTTCGGTGGCCACGGCCTGGAAGTCCGCGATGAAATAGCGCGAGATGGTGGAGCCCGTGATGTCTTTGACCATCACGAGTTGCAGGCGTTTGGCGCCCGGCGCGCTCTCGATGCCTTCGGGCGTGTTGCGCGGCTCGGTCAGGTAGATCGCCGAGACGTCCGTCTTGAAATAGGCGCGTTTGCGAACGCCCGCGCCATTGAGCAGGAGCTTGGTGCCGTCGACCGAATAGCTGTCCTCGACAGGAATGCCATCGACATCGCCGATCACGGCGGACCAGGCGCAGGGGGCGCACAGCAGTGCCGCAGCGGCCACCAGAGTGATGGATTTCATGAAGGAACTCCTTCCGTGACACGTGGGTTGACAAGCTGTTGGGCCGATGAGCCCAGGATCAAAGCCTCAAAGGCTTGCGGTGGCACGGCCTTGCTGAACAGGAAGCCCTGCAGCACATCGCAGCCCATGCGCTGCAGGATGCGCAATTGGTCTTCTTCTTCAACGCCTTCGGCCACGACCTGCATGCCCAGGCTGTGCCCCAAGGACACCACCGTTTGCACGATGGCCTGGTCTTTGGCCTGGCCGGGCAGGTCGATGATGAAGGAGCGGTCGATCTTGAGTTCGTCGGCGGGGAAGCGCTTGAGGTAGCTCAGCGATGAATAGCCGGTGCCGAAGTCGTCGATGGACAGGTGCACGCCCAGCCCTTGCAAATCATTCATCTGCTTGAGCGCCCAGGCCACGTCGCTGACCAGCATGCTTTCGGTCACTTCGACCACCAGCCATTCAGGTGGCAGTTGCGTGCGGGCCAGCACCTTCTGCAGGTACTGCAGGAAGTGGCCATTGTCGAACTGCGGCTTGGCCACGTTGATCGACACCTTCAGATCGCGCAAGCCTTGCTGGTGCCATTGCGCCATCTGGCGGCAGGCCTCTTGCGTGACCCAGTCGCCGATCTCGACGATCAGGCCGGTCTCTTCCGCCAGGGGCACGAAGCGGCCTGGCAGCAGCAAGCCATGGTCAGGGTGTTGCCAGCGGATCAGGGCCTCGGCACCCAGGATGCGGCCGGTGCGCATGCAGACCTTCGGTTGGTAGTGCAGGCGCAGTTCGTCGCGGTGGATGGCCAGTCGCAACTGGTTGGTCAGGGTCAGTCGCTCGATGGAGCGGGCCGTCAGCTCGGCCGAGAAAAATTCGTAGCCGGACTTGCCGTGGCCCTTGACCTTGGAGCAAGCCAGGTCGGCGCTTTTGAGCAGGCCGTTGGCGGTTTGCCCATCGCTGGGGGCCAGCGCGATGCCGATGTGGGGCACCAGGAAGATGTCGTGGCCATCGATCTGAAACGGTGCCGTCAGTTCCTGGATCACCAGCTTGGCCAGGGTGGCGGCGTCTTCGGCCTGGGTCACCTCGGGCAGGATCAGGGCGAAGTCCTGGCTGTCGACGCGGGCCAGTCCCAGGGATTCGGGGTGCAGGGCGGCGGAGTCGCGGTCTTGCGGTGGCACGACGACGTTGATCAGGCGGGCGGCCACTTGCTGCAGCAGGGTGTCGGCGGCGCGGGGGCCCAGGGTTTCGCGGGTCTGGCGGAACTGCTCACAGCCCAGGTGCAGCAGGCCGAGCATGGCTTGCTGCGGCAGGGCGTGCTGCAGGGCTTCTTCCAGCCGGCGCGTGAAACGCTCGCGGTTGGACAGGCCGGTGACCATGTCCACGTAGGCCAGGCGATCCTGGTAGCGTTTGAAGGCCAGGGTGTTGCGCACCCGCAGGACCAGCTCGCTGGAGTCGACAGGTTTGGAGAGAAACTCGGTGGCGCCCAACTCGAGTGCTCGCAACTTGGTGGCCGGGTCGCTGGCGGCGGTCAGCACGATGACAGGGGTGTACTGCAAGGCCTCGTCGGCGCGCACGGCCTGCAGCACGTCGAAGCCGGACACGCCGGGCATCATCAGGTCCAGCAGCAGCACGTCGGGCTGGTGTTGGCGGATCAGTTGCACGGCCGCGCGGGGGTCGTTGCAGGCCACGAAGCGGGTGTAGCCGGCGTCTTCCAGGTGGGTCTGGATGACGTCGGTCATCATGGACTCGTCGTCCACCATCATCACCAGGGCGCCATCCCAGGGGGTGGTCATGGCCACGAGGTCTCGGCTCATGCCGTGGCCCCTTGCGGTGCATCGAGGACCATGCGCTGGCTCAGTTCTTCAATGTGTTGCAGCCAGTGGCCGGCCTGCACGGCGTCGTCCACGGTGCAGGCCGCTTCCAGGTGGCGGGCGGGCTCGAAATACGCGTCAAAGCCCACGCTGCCACCGGCGCCTTTGAGCCAGTGGGCGTGCAGTGCGAGTTCTTTCAAGTCGTGCTGATCCAAGGATTGCTTCATCGATGCCAACTTGCCCGGGAATTCGTCCATGAACCGGGTCACCACTTTTCGCAATTTGGGATGTTGCGACAAGCGGGAGACCATGGGGCTGGTGTCGGCCGGGCTGTTGACCGGGCTGTTCCCTGTGTTGTCGGCACTTGCGCCTTGGAGCTTGAGCACTTCCTCGGGTGCCAGGCGTTCACCGCCCAGCCTTTGTGCCAGATCGGTTAACAGGGTGCCGATGTTCAAAGGTTTGGTGTGGAAGCCCGAGAAGCCGGCCTGGTTGATCTCTTGCTCGAAGCCCTTCATGGCGTTGGCGGTCAGGGCCAGGATGGGGGTCTTCACGCCACGCTCGCGCAGCAGGCGGGTGGCCACCACGCCGTCCATCACCGGCATCTGCATGTCCATCAGCACCAGGTCGAAGCGGCTTTGGGCCACCATGTCCAGGGCTTCCTGGCCGTTGACGGCCTCTTGCACGACCAGGCCAGTTTCCTCCAGCACCAGGCGCACCAGCTCGCGGTTCTCGGCGCCGTCGTCCACCACCAGCACGCGGCGGGGGGGGAAGCGCCAGTGGATGGTGTCTTGCTTGGTGAGCTCCGAGGCTTGGCGGAGCAGCTCTTCGGGCTCCAGCATGGGCGTGCCCCTGAGGTTGCCCGGGTCGATGATGACGTGGAAGACGCTGCCCTGGCCCAATTTGCTGGTGACGGTGATGTCGCCCCCCATGGCCTTGGCGAAGCGGCGGCTGATGGTCAGGCCCAGGCCGGTGCCGCCGAAGTGGCGGGTGGTCGAGGTCTCGGCCTGCACAAAGGGCTCGAACACCGATTCGACCTTGTCGGGGGCGATGCCCACGCCGGTGTCGGCCACGTCGATGCGGTAGGTGGCGGGGTAGGCGCTGGTGTCCAGGTGCAGGCTGACGGTGACCTGGCCTTGCTGCGTGAACTTGAGCGCGTTGCCGATGAGGTTGGTGACGATCTGGCGCAGGCGCGAGGGGTCGCCCTCGATGGTGGCGGGCAGCGGGCCGGGCAGGTCCATGCGCAGCAGCAGCTTCTTCTCCAGCGCCTTGACTTCGAGCACGCGGACCACGTCGTTGACCACGGTGTGCGGCGCAAAGCGCACGCGCTCCAGCTCCAGCCGGCCGGACTCGACCTTGGACAAATCGAGGATGTCGTTGATCAGCTCCAGCAGCTGTTGGCCGCTGGCGTGGATGGTCTCCAGGTGGCGCCGTTGCTCGTCGGCGTTGCCGGGCGTGGGGGCGCGCCGGCGCAGCAGTTCGGTGAAGCCGAGGATGGCGTTCATCGGGGTGCGGATCTCGTGGCTCATGTTGGCCAGGAAGTCGCTCTTGGCGCGGTTGGCGGTGTCGGCCTCTTCCTTGGCGGCTTGCAGGGCCACTTCTTTTTCTTCCAGCTCGGTGATGTCCTGGAAGCTGATGAGCACGCCTTTGGGCTTTCCGGCCGCCGCCAGGATGGGTGAGCAGTTGACGCGGAAGGTGTAGCGCTGGCCGCGTGCGGTGCTCAGGTACATGAGCACGTCGCGGCGGGTCTGCTTTTCATCCAGGGCTTGTTGCCAGGGCAGCAGGGGCTTGATGAGGGGGTGGCCTTCGCGGTCGGTCCAGGGCAGGGCGGAGGCGGGCCGACCCACAAAGGCATCGGGTTCGATGCCCATGATCTTGGCCAGTGACTGGTTGGCCAGCACGGTGAGGCCTTGGTCGTCCAGCATCATCAGGCCTTCGGTCAGCGTGTCGAACGCGGAGCGCACGCGTGCGGGGATCGTCTGCGACGGGTCCAGGTGGCGCAGCATGCGGCCCAGGTACAGCGAGAAGGCGATGAAGCTGCAGACGAAGAGGAAGGCGCTCAGGCGCAGGGAGGGGTCGTCCAGGTAGCCGCGCCAGCCTTCGTGCCGCAAGGGGGTGTAGCGCAGCTCCAGGAAGCCCCAGGACTGGCCGTCGTGCCAGATGGGCACTTGCACTTGCGCGTCGGTGGATTGCTCGCTGGAGGTGGGCTGCCAGTCTTCGTGCGGGCCCAGGGCCAGCAGGGTGCTGCGGTCAGTGCGGCGGATGCCGATGGACTGCAGCGAGGGTTCGCGCTCGATGGCCAGCTTGAGGGCCTGTTCGAGCGTGCTGGTGTCGTCCTCGTTGAGCAGGACCGAGACGCTGGTGGCGAGGATCTCGGACAGCACGGCGCGGTGCTGGCGGGCTTGCGCTTCATGGTCCGGGATCAGGCCCAGGTAGGTGGCGCCCAGGGCAATCGTCACCAGCAGGGATGACAGGCCCATGGCCAGGTAGTAGCGGGTGGCCAGGCGCTTCATGGCGCGGCCTCCTCGATGGCGGGGGTGGGTGGTGGCGGTGCAGGCTGGGGCGGTGGCGCGGGCCGGTCACGGGTGGCGTCGAAGAAGTTTTCGACGTCGGCGTCGTCGCCGCCATCGTCATCGCGGTGTTGGCCGCCGCGGCCACGGGCCAGCACGGGCAAGGGGTCGATCATCTGCCAGGCGGGCATGGCCGACAGCATGGAGCCGATGAGGGCGCCGCCGCGCACCAGCCAGATCACATAGCCCACCGACAGGCCGGTGGACACGGCGATGGACGAGGCCACCAGGTGGCGCCGCTCCACGCCGTCGTTCTGCAGTTGTTCGCGCAGGGCATCCAGGCTGTTGCGCAGGTTTTGCGTGTCGCTGAGGGTGGTGTTCAAGGCCTTCAGCCAGGAGTAACGGAAGGCCTCTTCGCCAGCGGCGGCCACGGTGCTGGCGGTGATGGCGCGGTTGTTGAGGTCCACGCCGTATTGGTTGGCCGGGGGCAGGACCACGATGCCGGCGTTGCTGGGCGCCAGGTTGTTGGCGTCCACGAAGAAGGACAGCTGGGCGATGGGGGCGGCTGCCTGGGCGGCGCCAGCACCGGAGGCAGCACCAGTGCCGGGGGTCACGGTCTCTTCGGCCTCGTCGGTGTCACTGTCGCTGCTGTCGGGTGGCGCGGGCGGGGTGGGTGGCGCGGGTGGTGGCGCGGAGATCACTGGTGGCGGTGGCGGCGGTGTGGGCGTGAAGCTGGTTTGCACGGTGGACGTGCTGGCGCTGGCCTGCCCGTCGGTGGCTGACAGCGCGTAGGTGGGTGTTTGGAGGCTGCCGTCGTGAACGAACACCACCTGGTGGGCGGCGACCTCGGCCATGGTGAACTGGGTGAGGACCGCGCCAGTGCCGGCGTTGGCGAAGTGCCCGCCGACGATGTCGCTGGTGCTGATCAACAGGCCGGTGTTGGCGTTGTCCACATCGCTGACCACCAGCATGGGCTCGGCCGTGCCGCCCTGGTTGATGGTCAGGGCGTTGGTGGTGATGACCGGGGCGTCGTTGACCGGCGCGATGGTGATGGTGACGGTGGCGATGTTGGAGTCGGCGGCGCCGTCGTTGACCTGGTAGGTGAAGGTGTCGGTGCCGGTGAAGTTGGCAGTGGGGGTGTAGGTGTAGCTGCCGTTGGGGTTGAGCACCAGGCTGCCGTGGGTGGGGCCAGTCCCCAAGGCGGCGGTCAGGGCGTTGCCTTCGACATCGGTGGCGTTGGCCAGCAGGTTGCCGTTGAGCGCGGTGTCTTCGTTGACTGAGGCGCTGTCGCCCACGGCCACGGGCGCGTCGTTGAGGGCGTTGACGGTGATGGTGAC
>CAZKPN010000092.1:0-17284 GCA_964554655.1 uncultured Aquabacterium sp.
GTCAACTCGGGGTCAAAGCCAGGTGCCGCTGCCGTGCGGCATCTGGATGGTGTTGGCCGGGCTGTCGTTGGTGATGAACGAGCCGATGAAGATGCTCAGCAGGGCGATGAAGATGCTGGCAAAGAACGCCGTCCAGAAGCTGGACACTTTGAAGCCTTTGACCAGCGCGGCCACCAGCATGATCATCAAGGCGTTGATCACCAGCAGGAACAGGCCAAAGGTGATCAAGGTCAGCGGCAACGTGAGCAAGATCAGCAGCGGCTTGACGATGGCATTGGCAAAGCCCAGCAGCAGGGCTGACACGATCAGCGACGAGGCATCGTCAAACTTCAAGCCTTTGAAGAGGTGACTGGCCGCCCAGAGTGACAGGGCGGTGATGGCCCAATGGATCAGAAAAGGCGTCAGGTTGTCGAGCATGTGGGGCCGCGCAAGTGGGTGGTTGGAGGCCCATTATCAAGTCGGTTGAGCCGGGTCATGCCATCTCCCTCAGGATTGACATGAGTTCCTGAGGGTCCACGGGTTTGGTGAGGTGCCGGTCAAAGCCCGCCTCGTCAGCGGCTTGTTTGTCTTGCGCCTGGCCCCAGCCGGTCACGGCCACGAGTAGCATGTGGGCGCCCCAAGGTTGTTGCCGGATCAGCCTGGCCACCTCGTAGCCATTGAGTTTGGGCAAGCCGATGTCCAGCAAGGTCAGCTCGGGCAAGAACTCGCCCGCCAGGCGCAACGCCGCCATGCCATCGCCCGCGCTGCGCACCTGGTGCCCGTGCAAGCTCAGCAGCATCTCCAGGCTTTCGGCGGCGTCTTCATTGTCGTCCACCACCAGGATGCGCCTGGTGCGGAGGATGCCTTTGTCGGGTGTGTCCACCTGGGTCACCACGGCGTGGCTGCTGGGGGCCAGCAAGGGCAGGGTGACCCTGAACTCGCTGCCCTGGCCGGGCCCATCGCTGTGCGCCGACACGGTGCCGCCATGCAGTTCCACCAGCCCGCGCACCAGGGCCAGGCCAATGCCCAGGCCACCTTGTGAGCGCTCCAGCGCGGGCGTCAGTTGCGAGAACATCTCGAAGATGGTGGCCAAATGTTCGCGGGGGATGCCCAGGCCCGAATCGCGCACCGTCACGGTCGCGTGCTCGTCCACCTGCCGCACGCTCAGCCAGATGCGGCCGCCGGGCGGGGTGTACTTGGTGGCGTTGTTGAGCAGGTTCAGGATGATTTGCGTGAGCCGTGTGGGGTCCGCGTCCAGCATGATGGGCTGGTCGGGCAGGTCCACGCTCAACTCGTGCGAAGCCGCCTGCACCAGGGGCGCGGCGGCTTCGAGCGCGCCTTGTACCGCGTGCGCCAAGTCAACGCGTTGCCGACGCAGTTCAAGCTTGCCTTGGGTGATGCGCGAGACTTCGAGCAAATCGTCCACCAGGTGGGTCAGGTGCTGCAACTGGCGCTCCAGCACTTCGCGCGTCCAGCGCAACTGGGCTGCGTCCAGGGTCTGGAGCTTGAGCAATTCGAGCACATTGCGCATCGGGGCCAGCGGGTTGCGCAGTTCATGGGCCAGGGTGGCCAGGAACTCGTCCTTGCGGCGGTCGGCTTGCGCCAGGCGCTCACTGATCTCCTGCCACTGGTCCTCCGAATGCTTGCGGTCGGTGATGTCGATGCCCAGGCCGTACAGCGACACCGGGGTGCCCTGCGCGTTGTAGACCGCGCGGCCTCGGCCTTCCATCCAGCGCCACTGCCCCCCGGCATGCCGAAAGCGGAACTCCACGCTGTAGTCGGTGCCCAAGGTCACGGCTTGTTCCACGGCCTCGCTGACCTTTGAGAGGTCTTCGTGGTGAACGAAGTCGAAGAAGTCGGATTCGGTGCCGGCAAAGCCACCGGCCGGCAGGCCCATGAGCGTTTCGAGCTGGCTGCTCCACCACACCTGGTTGGTGGCCAGGTCGCGTGACCATGCGCCCATCTGGCCACCGTGCATGGCCAGGCCCAGCACATCGGCGGTTTCCTGAAGCGACTTCTGTGCCTCGTGCTGGGCGGCCAGTGCGGCCTCGGCGTTCTTGCGCGCCTGGACCAGTTCGTTCTCGTACTTGTGGCGGTCGCGGACCACGATGACGGCCAGCTCATGGTAGGTGGTGCCGCCATGCTGCCGACGGATGGCGTTGAGCAGCATGGGCACGTGGCCGCCATCGCGGTGCACCATGTCCAGCTTGACTTCGGCCACCGAGCCCTGGATCTGAAGCAAGGGCGACCAATGCGTTTGGTAGAACACCCGGCCCCCCATCGTGAACAACTCCTGCACCCGGCGCTGGCCAATCAGGTCGGCGGCGTCCTGACCGATCCACCGGCAGAAGGTGGCATTGGCGCGAAGGATGGTGCCATCGGTGCTGGTCAACAGCAAGCCGGAGGCGGCCTGTTCGAAGAGCATTTCTGCGGTGGGCAGCACCTAGATCTCCAGCTCGCGCAGAAAATCGGCCATGGCATCGGCGCTGGCGCTGGGCGCGCTCAGGTGCGGGCAATGCCCCACGTTGTCGATGATGCGCAGTGTGCTGCGTGGCATTGTGCGGTGCATGTAGTGGCCCACCGACTGGGGCGCGATGATGTCCTCGCTGCATTGCAGGATCAACGAAGGGGTGGTGACTTTGCTCAGCTCGGCCCGGTGGTCGGACAGGAATGTGACGCGGGCGAAATGCTTGGCGATGTCGGGGTCGGTGCGGCAAAAGCTGTTGGCCAGCTCGTGGCCCAGCTCGGGTTGCTCGGGCGAGCCCATGATGGCTGGCGCCATGGTGCTGGACCAGCCCAGGTAGTTGCGCTCCAGCGTGCTCAGCAGGTCGTCGATGTCGGGGCGGGTGAATCCCCCGATGTAGTCGCCATCGTTGATGTAGCAAGGTGAGGGGCCGACCATGACTTGCGCCGCGAAGCGCTCCGGGGCGGCGATGGCGGCCAGCATGCCGATGCACGCGCTCACCGAGTGCCCCACAAAAACCACGGGGCCATCGGCGAACTCGTCGATGATCTCGATCAGGTCCGAGGCGTAGCCATGCAAGGTGCCGTACTTGTCCCGGTCATAGGCCGACAGGTCGGAGCTGCCACTGCCCACCAGGTCGAACAAGATGGTTTTGAAGCGGCTTTGAAAGTGGGGCGCCAGGAGCCGCCACATGTGCTGATCGCAGCCAAAGCCATGTGCAAAGACCATGGTCGACTGACCTTGCCCGGCCGTTTGCACATGGTTGCGTGCCTGAATGCTCATTTGTGCTCCAACAAGACCGATGCCAAGGGCCATTCTTTCAATGCGGGTCTGCGGTTTGCCTGACCAGACCCAAGGATGCGGGCTCATTCAAGCCAGCGGTTTCTCAATCAGGAGCAACTTATGAACCAGGCGGTAGGCATGGGCAAGGTTTTAGTGGTGGATGATTGGCGGGATGGGGCCGAAAGCCTGGCCATGCTGTTGAATTCGGCCGGCTACGAGACGGCCACCGCCTACAACGGCGCCCAGGCCGTGGCGTTGGCCAAGAGCTTCCAGCCTGACACGGTGATCCTCGACATCAACATGCCCGTGATGGACGGGCACCAGGCCGCGCGCGAATTGCGGCAGACTTTGCCGGATCGGCATTTGGTCCTGGTGGCCTTGACGGCTTTGGATCAACGCATGCGGTCTGACAGCTCGTCCGATTTCGACCTGTACCTTCAAAAGCCGTGTGACACGGCCTTGTTGCTGCGTTTGATCAGCCACCTGCATTGACGGCCGAGCGTGGTGGGCCTCAGTGCTTGTGGGGGCGAGCGTGGCGCTTGAAGAAGCGCAGCATCTCCTGGGTGGCGTCCGGGCCCCTGGCATCGGTGTACGAACCCTGCGTGCGACCACCCGACCAGGCATGCGCCGACCCGTGGACCACCCACTGTTCCGCCACCACCCGGCCCTCACCATCGCGGTGTTGTCGGCGGGTGTAGGCGTGGCCATTGGCTGAACGCGCCTGTTCCTGCGCCATCACCGTTCCTGCGGACCTGTCAGCCACCAGGTGGTCGCCATTGACCGGGTGCACGGTGGTGTCGCGATCCCCGTGGAAGACGATCGTTGGGGCGGACGCTGCCCGTGAAGAGGCAGGCCGTGGTGCGCCGTTCTTCATGGCCATCAAGGCGCTGCTGACATCCCGCGCAGAGCCCACGGGCAGGCCCGAGTGCACCCCCACCGCCATGAACAGGTCCGGGTAGGCTTCGCCCAGGATGGCGGCCATCGCCCCACCCGCTGATAAGCCCGCCACGTAAACCTGGCCCGGGTCGATGCCGTACTGCTTCATCACATCGCGCGTCATGTTAGCGATCATGGCGGGCTCGCCGCGGTCACGCTGCTGGTGGTTGTGCTTGAACCAGTTCCAGCAACGCTGGGCATTGGCCTGCTGCGACTGCGCGGGGTAGAGCACGAAGAAGCCTTCGGCCAGCGCGGCTTCGTTCATGCCGGTGCCCGCGGCGAAGTCGTCTGGGTTCTGGGTGCAACCGTGCAGCATCACCACCAAAGGCAGGGGCTGGCCGGTGTAGCCGGGCGGCACGTACAGTTTGTAGTCGCGTGTGCCGATGGCATCGCGGTGCGTGGCGCTCAGAAACTGGCCGGCGTGGTCCTGGGGCCTGTCCTTGTGCACGGGCGGCGGCGTGGCTTCACCTGGTTGAATCACCTCGCGGGCCACCACATCGATCACATTGAGGTCTGGCCGCACAGGGGCCTCGGTGTAGGCCTGTGGCATGCCGGACCGGGCCAGTGCCTCCTGGATCGCCGCCGTGGCCGTCCCGAGGTCGCCTGCCAGGGTCAAGCGAGAGGCCTGGCCCATGAGTTGTTTGAAGAGAGGATTCATGTGCGAGGTGTCCGGTTGGGCAAGGTTCAGCGCAGGCGGTCGGCCAGCACGGCTTTGACGGCCGCGCTGGCGTGCAGGGCACCCATCACCGTCAACGAATCGATGGTGGCCAGGGCCAGCTCGGGGCTGACATCTGGCGCGATGGTGGCCAGGCCCAGCACGCGGATCTGCAAGGTCTGACCGGCGGCCTGCACGGCGCGCAGGTCATCGGCGCTGAAGTGCTGGATGCCCAACACCAGCATTTTCCGAGCCACCACTTGCCGTACCACCTCGGCGTGGGCCGACAACTGGTTGCGGATGGCGGTGCGGATCAGGTCGGTGCGGTTGGCGTAGAAGCCTTCCTGCACGAGCAGGTCGATCTGTCCCAGATCGACCACGCCGACGTTGATGGTGATTTTTTCGTCCAGCGGTTTGCTGGACGTGGCGGAGGGGCTGAGAGGAGGCATGCAACCATCCTATCACCATCCAAGTGGATGGTTCAATGGCCTTGCCTCAACCGAGGCCATTGCCCTCAGAGGCCCAGCCCCAGCGCAGCGGCCGTGTCCCACAACAGGCATTGGTGCTTGCTGTAGATGCCGCCCAGCAGATTGGTGGAGACCTTGCTGGCCTGCAACAGCTGTGTGGCCGTCAGCACGCTGTTGAAGCGCGGCCAGTTCACCGCCTGACCGCCATTGGGGTTGCCGGTGGCGGCGAATCGGGCCCAGTACTGCACCATGGTGTCTGCCAAGGCGAGTTGCGCTGGCGTGGACACGTCACGTGGGTCGGGGCTGGGCGGTGTGGTCAAGATCCTGGTCTGGAACAGGAAGGGCAATTCCGACGCGTGGTACGCGCCCCAGGGCATGAAGGGATCGGGCGTGAGCTGCGGCACGCTGCGCTCCTGGAACTCGTAGGCGTAGGTGGGCGTGAAGCTGGACAAGCCGCGTGCCGACGATTGCGTGCCGCAGGCGAAGGTCGAGTCGGTCACCAGGGCCGAGGTGGCCAGGCCGGGCGAGCCCAGGCGCTTGCTGGAATAGTCGGCGGTGACCAACGAGGCGATGGCCTGGTTGCCGGCCACCTGCAGCACCTGGGCCAGGTACTGCGCTTCCGTCATGGCCGCGCCCAGGCGCAGGTCGTAGGCCAGGGCGATGAACAAGGTGCCTTCATCCTGCGTGTTGCCAATCATCACGGGCACGCGGTTGAACTTGCCTTGCTTGATCAGCTTGGTCGGCAGGTCGGGCAAGACCACGCCGTCCACCGAAGGGGTCAGCACCTGCAGGGATTTCAGGTCGTTGAAGTCGAGCGAGGGCGCGGCCTGGAAGACCTCCTCGGTGGTCTTGCTGCGCAGGCAAGCCAGTTGGCCCGGCCCGCTGGGGCACCCGGCTTTCAAGGCGAAGGCATCGCCGGTGGCCACGGCGGTGGCCCGTGCTGCCGTGCCGAAGGTGCAAGGCCCGCTTTGCAAGATGGCGCGCTGGAACAAACCGGCGGCGCGGGGCGAAACGAGTTGCTGGCACACGCTGCTGCCGCCGGCCGATTGGCCAAAGAGGGTCACGCGGTTTTGGTCACCGCCGAACTGGCCAATGTTGCGCTGCACCCAGCGCAGCGCGGCCTGCTGATCCTGCAGGGCGTGATTGCCAGCCGCGTTCTCCTGGGTCAAGGCGTCGAGCGCCAGCATGCCGAAGATGCCGAGGCGGTAGTTCACTGTCACCACGATGGCGCGGGCCTTGAGGGCCAGTTGGCTGCCGTCGTATTGCGAGCCGGCGCCCGTGAGGTAGGCCCCGCCATGGATCCACACCATCACGGGCAACGGGCTTGTGGCACTGGCCTCGGGCGGGGTGTAGACGTTCAGGTAAAGGCAATCTTCGCTGGAGTCGGGCACGCCGGCTGGCGGCAGGGTCCCGTCCTGCTTGCAGGCATGGGCGGCTTGCGTGGCGGGCCGCACACCGCTCCACGCTGCGGTGGGTTGAGGCGCCTTCCACCGCAGCGGGCCCACCGGGGGGGCCGCGAAGGGGATGCCCAGGAACTGGCGGCCGTCGGTGGTCGACAGGCCTTGCACCGTGCCAGCATCGGTCGGGACGGTGGTGGGCGCGGCGGCCAGGGCCGCGTCCACCCACGCGCCGCTGCACACCAGTGCCAGCGTCGCGCTGGTCCGCCAAGCCTTGCTCAGGGAAATGCTCATGTCGTGTCTCCTTTGAATGGGGTGCCCGGATCGGGTCTGGTGCGCATTGTGTGGACTGGGCGCTTTTCCGACTTGTCATTTCTCTTCATGCACTTATCATTTTTCGGCAAACCAAGCGGTGCTTGGTGAAAGTCCCTGGTCGGTGGAAAACATCTCAGACAACCCGGCGCGCTACGTCGCCTTGATGGTTCGCCACCTCGAATCCCAAGGTGTGGACTGCCGTGGCGCACTCCAGGCTGCTGGCATTGACCGTGCGCGCCTGGACCATTCGCAGGCCTTGCTGTCCGGGGCTCAAATCACAAGCGCGGTGCGCCAGTTGGCCCTGGCCAGCCAGCGCACCGACCTGGGCTTCATCATTGGCGGCCTGATCGGGCCCGGCTTGTTCGGCGATCTCGGCCGGGCGCTCCTGAGCTGCGCCACTCTGCGCGATGCCATCGAGATTTCTGCGCGCTATTTCGCCTTGGTCACGCCACGCTTTTCGATGCGCACGCGCGAGGTGGGTGATCGCCTTGAGATCTGCTGGCAACCCGTTCAGCCCGTGCCTTACGACCTGATGTCTGCCGCTTTCGAGATCATCCTGGTGTCCTTCCACCGGCAGGTTGAAAGGCTGCTGCCGGGCGGCTTGCCGCCTTACGACATCCACTTGTCCATGTCGGCGCCACCCCATGCCGAGCGCTACCGCGAACTCAAACCGGCCCGCTGCCATTTCGGGCAGGGCGGGCTGCCGGCCTTGCGCATCGAAATTGACGCGCAGGTGCTGAACATCCCCATGCCCCTGCTCAATGCCGCCGACCTGGCTGAAGCCGAGCAACGCTTGCAACCGCGCTTGCACATCCAGCCGAAGCAGGAAAGCTGGGTGGCCTGGGTCCGCATGATGCTGAACGAGGCCCTGGATTGCCAACCGACGCAGGAGGAGCTGGCCGGACTGGTCAACCTGTCGACCAGCACGCTGGCCCGTCACCTGCTCAGCGAAGGGTGCAGTTTCCGGGATCTGGCCAATGAGTCTCGGCACGAGCGTGCGTGCCACTGGCTGGGCGAGGATGGGGTCACGGTGTCCGAAATCGCGCGCCGCCTGGGTTACACCAGCGTGGCCAACTTCAGCCGCGCCTTTCGCGCCCGCAGCGGCGTCAGTCCCCGCGCCTTCGCGCTGGGCCCACGCCGCGCCCGGACGTAGGACACCGCTGACAACGCATCGCGGTGAACGCTGCTGGTTATCGGACAAGGCCTGGTGCCTAATGGCCCATTCAAGTTGACCTGGGTTTTGACATTCATGCGCATTGCTGGCGAAGCCGACGAACCACCTCCGACCTCGTTCAAATCAGAACCAGACCGTGTGCTGTTGCACATGCCGGTGGACGTGCGCAGCGCTTCGCTGGCCGTCATCGCCGCTTTGCTGGGCTTGTTTGCCCTGCATTGGGCCCGGGCGGTGTTCGTTCCCTTGTTGTTGTCCATCATGTTCACCTATGCCTTGACGCCAGTGGTGGATGCGCTGTGCCGCTGGCGCCTGCCCCGTTCGCTGAGCGCGGCGGTGCTGATGCTGTCGCTGGTGTCCGCCATTGGTGCGGGGGCCTATACCTTGCAGGACGACGTCGACAACATGATCCAGTCGATGCCTGAGGCGGCGCGCACTTTGCGCAAGGCCATTCGCGGCACGCACACTCAGGCCGACAGCAACATGGACAAGGTGCAGAAGGCGGCCAACCAGTTGCAGTTGGCGGCCGAACAGCTGAGCCAGGTGGGTTCCTCCGGTGGCGTCTCGGGCATCACGCGTGTGCGGATCGAAAAGCCCACGTTCAACATCAACGACTACGTGGTGGTGGGCACCCTGGGCATCGTGGAGATGATCGGCCAGTTCACGGCGGTGTGCTTCATCACTTACTTCATGCTGGCCTCGGGCGACATCTTCCGGCGCAAGCTGGCGCGCATCGCCGGGCCGAACTTCGCCAAGCGCAAGATCACGGTGCAGGCCCTCAACGAGATCACGCAGCAGGTGCGGCGCTACCTGGTGGTGCAGATCGTCACCAGCATCGGCGTGGGCCTGGCCACCAGCCTGGCCTTCTGGGCGCTGGGCATGAAGCACGTGGCCGTGTGGGGCATTGCTGCGGCGGTGCTCAACCTGATCCCTTACCTGGGCTCGATCGCCATCTGCGTGCTGTCGGCCATCGTGGCGCTGACGCAATTCGGCTCGATCGACAAAGCCATTCTGGTGGCCAGTGTGTCGGTGCTGTTGCACGTCGTCTCCGGCTACATGATCACGCCCTGGCTCACCAGTCGCACCAGCCGCCTGAACACCGTGGTGGTGTTCGTGGGCATGCTGGCCTGGGGCTGGTTGTGGGGTGTGTGGGGCCTGCTGCTGGGCACCCCCATCCTGATGGCCATCAAGGCCGTGTGTGACCGGGTGGACGAGCTCAAGGCGGTGGGAGAGTTGATGGGCGGCGTCGAGCCTTCCAAGGACAACGCCGCCATCAACGTGCCCTGAGTGGGCACGCCTGATCAGCCGCGTTCGACTTCCGGCAGGATCGCCAGGGTCTGGGCGGGGCCAAAGATGGTGGCAAAGGCCACGTCCTTGGCATCGCGGCCCGTGGCGATCAGCACCAGGTCGCGCGGGTCGGACATGCGGGTCGGGTCAAACAGCTCCCAGCGGCCGCCCACATAGGCTTCGAACATGGCGTGAAAGTCCGGCGGCGGCGTGTCGAACATGGCATAGCCCACCGCCAGGCGCGCGGGGATGTTCAGCGCGCGGCACAGGGTCACGCCCAGGTGGGCAAAGTCGCGGCAAACGCCCGCGTGGCGCAGGAACACATCGCAGGCCGTGGTGGTGCTGTCGCTGGAGCCGGTGCGGTACTCGATGTTCTGGTGGATCCACTCGCAGATGGCCTCGACCCGTGAGCAGCCCGGGGGCACCTTGCCAAACAACTTGACCGCCGCCGAGGCCAGCAGGTCGGATTCGCAATAACGCGTGGGCATCAGGTTGTGCAACACGTTGTCGGGCAACTCGGCAATGGGCAGCTCGGGGGCTTTGCGCCGGCGAGGGGGCCTGGTGACCTGCACCTTGGCCTTGTAGCGCAAGGTCAGCGTGCCGGCCGGGGCTTGCACGCGCAAGAAGCGTTGACCGGCTTGCGGATCCTCGTAGACGCGGTAGTGCGCGCTGGGCGTGATTTTGAGTGATTCGGACTGGATGTGCTGGTCCTGGCCTTCGAGCGCGTGGATCTGGAACACGAAGTCGGTGGTCTGGGCCAATTTGTAGGACAGCTTGCAGTCGATGTTGAACAGGCGTGGTGTGGTGCTCATGATGCTTGGGGGTGAAAGGGGTTGTGGTGGTGTCATGGTTTGGTGATGTCAAACTGCTTGGTCGCGAATGACCAGATCATGCGAGAGGCGTCAGGGCCCTGGGCATCGCTGTAGGCCTGTCGGGCCAGTCCCCCGCTCCAGGCGTGGGCCAGGCCATCGATGGCGCACAAGGTGGCCACCGTCCGGCCGCCCCGCACCTTGAAGTCGGTCACCGTCATGGGGTGGCGTTGGCCCCGGCTGATTTGCCGGCTTTTCTCGACATGGGGGCCCGCCGCTTCGGCCCACAGCTTGGCGGCGGCTTGGCCATTGCTGGCCGCCACGATGGCGTCCCGGTCACCGTGGATGACGAGCAGTGCCGGCCAGTCGGTGGTGGTGGACAAGGCCTGCGTGGCGCCGCGGCCCCGCATCGCGGCCAGCGCCGACACCGTGGATTCGGCCGCGCCTGGCGGCACACCCGAGTGCATGGCCACGGCCTTGAACCGGTCAGGGTAGCGTGTGACCATCAAGGCGGCCATGCTGGCCCCGGCCGACATGCCCGCGATGGCGACGCGGGCAGGGTCCACCGGGTACAGTTGGCTGACCTGCTGCACGGCCGCCATCAGGATGGCTGCTTCGCCATAGGCCGTTTTGGTGCGCGTGCCATACCAGTTCCAGCAGCCCTGGGGGTTGGCTCGGCGGTCTTGCTCGGGGTAGAGCACCAGGAAGCGTTCACGCGCCGCCAGGCGGTTCATGCGGGTGCTGAGCGCGAAGGACTGGGCGTCTTGCCCGCAACCGTGCAGCATCACCAGCAAAGGCAGGCGTTCTTGCCATTGAACGCCGGGTGGTTTGAACAGGTGGTAGCGGCGCGCACCCATCGGTGACAGCGCCACCCCGGGGATCCACTCACCCTGGAGTTTGCTGGAGCGAGGTGCCCTGGCCTTGGGGGTGCGCAGCGACTGCGTCAAAACCCGGCTGCCCGCCTTGATCGTGCTGCGGGTGATGGCACTGACCGTGCGCTGGAAGGACCGGGTCCAGATGGATTGTGGGGAGCGCCTTGCCATGACCTGACCTGTTGATTTCAAACTGCAGTCTCCCGTCGGAAAGGCCCCGGGCGCACCGGACAGCCGCCCCGGATCTTGTAGGACATTGCCGCGTCTTGCAGTTGGGGCACCGTGAACGGGCCCCAACTGCCTGACAATTCCCAAGCCTTCCTCCTGGATTTCACGCGGATTCTCAGATGCCCGAAACGACCTCTCATGAAACAGCGCACTTCCAGCGTGTCTTGACGCGGCACCTGACCTTGCCTCTGGCAGTGGGGGCGTTCAGCGCCATGGTGTTCATCGGGCTGATTTTCTTCCTGCTGTCCCAGCTCAATTGGGTGGAGCACACCCAGCGCGTGATTGGCAACGCCAGCCGATTGAAGATCGTGATCCTGGACCAGGAAACCGGGACGCGCGGCTTCCTGATCACCGGCGAGGGCAAGTTCCTGGCGCCTTACACCCTGGCCAAGCCCAAGATGGCCTCGGAGCTGCAGAACTTGAAGGCTCTGGTGCAAGACAACCCGGCTCAGCTTGACCGGATCCACCGAATCGAGTCGCTGCACCAGCAATGGGATCAGTTTGCCCAACGCATCCTTGAGTTGAAGCGAACCCAGGGCGACTACGTTGGCATCATCAGGGCGGAAACCGGCAAGCAACTGTTCGACGAAATCCGCCGTGAATTGCGGGACTTCATCGGGGAGGAAAGCAAGCTCCTTCAGGAACGCAATGAAACCGCCCGCAGTACCACCTTCTGGGTGATCGTGTCGTATGTGAGCCTGGTGCTGATCCTGAGCGGCCTCATCGCCTTGAGCGGGCGGCGCCAGATCATGACCCTGTCAGCCAGCTACGGCGATGCACTGCGCCAGCATGTGCTCAGCACCAAAGCCTTGCAGGAGAAGGCCTGGTTCCGCATTGGCCAGACCCAATTGGCCGAGCGCCTGTTGGGGCAGTTGACCTTGCCGGTGTTGAGCCGCCATGTGCTGGAGTTCATGGCCGGCTACCTGGGCGTGGCTGTGGCGGCCCTGTATGTGCGCAACCAGTCTGGCCAGTTGGTGCGGGCGGGGGCTTATGGGTTTGACAAGCACCATGAGCAGGTGGCGCAAAGCTTTGACCTGGACCATGGCCTGGTGGGGCAGGTGGCCATGGATGGCCAGCTCAAGCATGTTCCGCAAGTGCCCGACCACCACTTCAAGGTCACCACTGGCCTGAGCACGGGGGCGCCCACGGACGTGGTCCTGCTGCCCATCAGCAACGATGGGCAGGTCAACGGGGTGATGGAGTTGGGCTTCATGCGGCCCGTGCTCGAACGCGATCTGGAGCTGTTGCGCATCCTGGCCACCAACGTGGGCGCCTCGGTGGAAGCCGCGCAGTACCGCCAGCGCCTGCAGGATGCCCTGGAAGAAACGCACCAGCTCAACGAAGAGTTGCAGACCCAGCAGGAAGAGCTGCGCACCGCCAATGAAGAGCTGGAAGAGCAGTCCCGTGTGCTGACCGAATCCCAGACCAACCTGGAACACCAACAGGCGGAGCTGGAGCAGATCAACGTGCAGCTGACCGAGCAGGCCTTGATCGTTGACAAGAAGAACGAAGCCCTCAAGCAGGCCCAGGCGGAGCTGGAAAACCGGGCTGACGAGCTGCAACGTGCCAGCCGCTACAAGTCCGAGTTCCTGGCCAACATGTCGCACGAATTGCGCACGCCATTGAACAGCTCGCTGATCCTGGCCAAGCTGCTGTGGGACAACAAGGCGGGCAACCTCAACGAAGAGCAGATCAAGTTCGCCAAGACCATCTACGGCGCAGGCAACGACCTGCTCACCCTGATCAACGACATCCTCGACATCTCGAAGGTGGAGGCGGGCAAGCTGGAGCTGGCGCCGCAAGTGGTGTCGCTGAACAGCCTGGTCGATTCACTGCGCATGACCTTCGGCCCGCTGGCCGATGAGAAGCACCTGGCTTTCGACATCCAGGTGGCGGCCGATGCGCCGGTGTCGATGTTCACCGACCGGCAGCGCGTGGAGCAGATCCTCAAGAACCTGCTGTCCAACGCCATCAAGTTCACCGACCGGGGCAAGATCTCCATGACGGTGCAGGGCCGTGCCGATGGGCGCCTGGCCTTCGCCGTGTCCGACTCGGGCATCGGCATCGCGCCGGAACAGCAAGAGGTCATCTTCGAGGCCTTCCGCCAGGCCGATGGCACCATCAACCGCCAGTACGGCGGCACGGGGCTGGGCCTGTCGATCTCGCGCGAGCTGGCGGGCTTGTTGGGCGGGGCCATCTTTGTGGACAGCGAGCCGGGGCGAGGCAGCACCTTCACGCTTGACCTGCCCCAGCAATGGGTGGACCGCGCGGACGACCGGCCTGCCGCGCCTGCGCCCGCCCCGCGCCCGGTGGCCACGACCATGTTTGCACCGCCGACCGCGCCCGTGCTGGCCAGCCCGCCACCACCACCGGCCGACCCCATCCCGGCCTTTGCCGACGACCGCTCGGCCATCGCGCTTGGCGCCCGCCTGGTGCTGGTCATCGAGGACGATCCCCAGTTCGCCGCCATCTTGTTCGACCTGGCCCATGAGATGAACTACCAGTGCCTGGTGGCCCATGGTGCGGCCGAGGGCTTCCAGCTGGCCACGCAGCACCTGCCCCACGCCATCCTGCTGGACATCCGCCTGCCAGATGACTCGGGCCTGACCGTGCTGCAGCAGCTCAAGGACCACCCGCAGACGCGACACATCCCTGTGCACATCGTGGCTGCCGAAGATGTCAAAGAGGTGGCCATGCACATGGGCGCCATCGGCTTTGCCATCAAGCCCACCACGCGCGAAGCCCTGAAGGACGTCTTCAGCAAGCTGGAAGAAAAAGGCGCCAAGAAGGTCAAGCGCGTGCTGGTGGTGGAAGACGACGCCCGCCAGCGCGACAGCATCGTGCACCTGATCGGCGACGACGACATCGAGATCGCGGCGGTGGAACGCGGTGAGCAAGCCCTGGACCTGTTGCGCAGCACGGTGTTCGACTGCATGGTCATCGACCTGAAGCTGCCCGACATGGATGGCAGCGAACTGTTGGAGCGCATGACGCGCGAGGACATCTGCTCCTTCCCGCCCGTCATCGTCTACACCGGCCGCAACCTCACGCGGCAGGAAGAGACCGAGCTGAACCGGTACTCGCGCTCCATCATCATCAAGGGCGCGCGCTCGCCCGAGCGCCTGCTCGATGAAGTCACGCTGTTCCTGCACACGGTGGAATCGCAGCTCTCGGCCGAGCGCCAGACCATGCTGAAAACCGCGCGCAACCGCGACAAGGTGCTGGAAGGCCGCAAGGTGTTGCTGGTCGATGACGACGTGCGCAACATCTTCGCCCTGACCAGCGCGCTGGAACAACGCGGCTTGCTGGTCGAGGTGGGCCGCAACGGCTTCGAGGCGCTGGCCAAGCTGGAGCAGGTGGACGACATCGACCTGGTGTTGATGGACATCATGATGCCCGGCATGGACGGCCTGGAGGCCACGCGCCGCCTGCGCGCCAACCCGGCGTTTGCCAAGCTGCCCGTCATCGCCATCACGGCCAAGGCCATGAAGGACGACCAGGAGCAATGCCGCCGGGCGGGCATCAACGACTATCTGGCCAAGCCGGTGGAGCTGGAGCGCCTGTTCTCTTTGTTGCGGGTCTGGATGCCCGCGATGGAAAGGCTCTGAGGGCCGAGCCATGCCGCACGTTGACCTTGAGTTGCGTTTGCTGATGGAGGCGATTTTCGCCAAGTACAGCCATGACTTCCGCGACTACTCGGGCTCGTCGCAGCGGCGGCGCGTGCTGTACGCCTTGCAACAGCTGGAGTGCGACACGATCTCCACCCTGCAGTCCAAGGTGCTGCACGACCCCACGGCTTTTCAGAAGCTGCTGGACATCCTGACCATCCCGTTCAGCGAGATGTTCCGCGACCCCAGCTACTACCTGGCACTGCGCCAGCACGTCATGCCGGTGTTGCGCACCTACCCGTCGCTGAAGATCTGGATCGCCGGGTGCAGCACCGGTGAAGAGGTCTACTCCATGGCCATCCTCTTGCGCGAGGAAGGCCTGCTGGAGCGCACCATGGTCTACGCCACCGACATCAACCCGGCTTCGCTGGACAAGGCACGCCAGGGCATCTTCCCGCTCGCCAACGTGCAGGCCTTCACGGCCAACTACCAGGCCTCGGGTGGCACGGCCGCGTTCTCCGACTACTACACGGCGGCCTACAACGCCGTGAAGTTTGACCGCACGCTGGCCGACAACATCACCTTCGCCGACCACAGCCTGGCCACCGACCATGTGTTCTCCGAGATGCACCTGGTGTGCTGTCGCAATGTGCTGATCTACTTCAAGCGCAACCTGCAGGACCGGGCCCTGGGCCTGTTCCACGAATCCTTGTGCCACCGGGGTTTCCTGGGCTTGGGCTCCAAGGAAAGCCTGGACTTCTCATCCTTCGCCGACCGGTTTGACCCCGTGGTCAAGGCCGAGCGCCTGTTCCGCAAGCGTTGACGAGGCGCCCATGACCTTGCACACCAGCACGTCGTCTGACCTTGAATCACGCGCCATCCAGGCCGTGGTGATGGGCGCGTCGGCGGGCGGTGTGGATGCCTTGCTGAAGGTGCTGGTGGGCTTGCCCGCCTCGTTCAACTTGCCCATCATGGTGGTGCTGCACTTGCCCGAAGACAAGCCCAGCCGCTTGCCCGAGATCCTGGCCTACCGCCTGGCGGTGCGCGTGTGCGAGGCGATGGACAAGCAACCCATCGAACCCGGCATGGTCTACGTGGCGCCCACCGGCTACCACCTGTCGGTGGAGGGCGACCACAGCCTCTCGCTCAGTGGCGAAGACCCGGTCAATTACTCGCGCCCCTCCATCGACGTGCTGATGGTGTCGGCGGCGGACGCTTATGGGCCGAGCCTGGTCGGGATCTTGCTGACCGGTGCCAACCACGATGGCGCCCAGGGCATGGCGCACATCAAGGCGCGCGGGGGCTGGACGGTGGTGCAGAACCCCGAGCAGGCACAGTCCGGCACCATGCCCCTGGCCGCCATCCGAATGCAGGCGCCTGACCTGATCCTGTCGCTGGGCGACATCCATGCATTGCTGCTCAAACTGGGACGAGAAAAATCATGACCGACGACCGCACCAAGCTGCTGATCGTGGACGACTTGCCGGAGAACCTGCTGGCGCTGAAATCCCTGATCCAGCACGAAGACCACCTGGTTTACCAAGCCTCGTCGGGCGAAGAGGCCCTGGGGCTGCTGCTGGAGCACGAGTTCGCGCTGGCGATCCTGGATGTGCAGATGCCCGGCATGACGGGCTTCGAGCTGGCCGAGTTGATGCGGGGCACCGAGAAGACGCGACACATCCCCATCGTCTTCGTGACTGCCGCCAATCGTGACCGCAACCATGCCTTCAAGGGCTATGAAAACGGCGCGGTGGATTTTCTGTACAAGCCGCTGGACAGTTGCGCCGTCAAGAGCAAGGTCAGCGTGTTCGTGGACCTGCACCGCCAGCGTCAGCAAGCGCAGCAGCAAGTGGTGGCGCTGGAAGAAAGCCGCCGCCAGCAGCAGGCTTTGCTGACCGAACTGCAGGCCACCAAGGTCGAGTTGCAGAACGCCTTGCAGATGCGCGATGACTTCATGTCCTTGGTGGCGCACGAGTTGCGCACGCCCTTGAGCGCCTTGTCCATCGACATCCAGGTGCGCCAGAAGCACCTGGAAAAAGGCAACGCGGATTTCTTTGGGCCGACCCAGTTGTCCGGCATGTTCGCCAAGTACCGGCGCCAATCACAGAGCATGACGCGGCTGATCGAGGACATGCTCGACGTCTCGCGCATCCGCAACGGCAAGCTGTCCATCCGGCCTTCCACGACGGACCTGTCGCGTTTGCTGGAGCGCTTGGTCGGCGATTTCCCCAGGCTGGACAGCGACAGCGTCATCAGTGTGAACATCCAGCCGGGCGTCACTGGCCACTGGGACGAGTTCCGCATCGAGCAGGT
>CAZKPN010000093.1:0-17078 GCA_964554655.1 uncultured Aquabacterium sp.
TTCGACGCCGTGGTGCCACCGGTCATGGTGGGCGCCGTGTTGGTCGTGGTCACGGTGATGTTCAGCGTTTGAACGTCCGAGTTGCCCGCCAGGTCCGTCACACGCACGGTCACGTGGTAGAGGTTGTCCCCATCGGTGTCATTCGGGGTGGTGACGTCCACGGTGCTGTTGAAGCTCAACAGGCCCGTGCTGGGGTTGATCTGAAAGAAGGCCCCGTCCGCGCCACCGATGATGGCGTAGGTCAGGGTGTCGGTGGCATCCTGGTCGGTGGCTTGCACCGTGGTGGCGACGGTGGTCTGATCGGCCACGACCAGGTCGGCCGTGCTGCCGCCGCCGCCGCTCACAATCACCGGCGCTTCGTTGACGGTGGTCACGTTGACCGTCAGGGTCTGGTTGTCACGGTAGGTGCCATCGCTGGCCGACACGATGACCACGTAGCCGTTGTCCTTGCCGCTGTCCTTGGGCTTTTCGTAGTTGGGCGCACTGGTGAAGCGCAGCACGCCGGTGCGGCTGTCGATGGTGAAGTGGGACGCGTCGGCACCCCCGGTGATGCTGTACGTCAGGTCGGCGTAGGGGTCGATGTCGTGGGCCACCACGGTGGTGACGGCCGTGGTGTTTTCAAGGACGCTGGTGCTGGCCGAGGCGCCGCCGCCATTGCTGTCGATGACGGGGGCCGCGCTCAGGGTCAGGGCCAGGCTGTCGATGCTGCTGGTGATGCCGACGGAGCTGCCCTGCAACACCAGGGTGCCGACAGCGATGGCGCTGTTGGTCCCCGAGGTGCGGTGCACGGTCAGGGCCACGACGTCGGCGGCGGTCATGTTGACGTAGTTGTTGGCCACCTGCGAATCGGCTTGGGCCAGGCTCACCAGCAACGTGCCCGCAGGCAGCGAGGCATTGGCCGAGGGGGTGCTGCTGGTGATGACTTCCAGGCCGGTGATCGAGCTGTCCAGGTTGATGTCATCGCCCTCAATGAGGGTGGACGCGGACGTCCCGCCGACTCTGAAGCTGAGGATGTCATTGGCGGCGGTGCTCCCGTTGCCCGCGCTGAACAGGAAGGTGCCGGCCAGCACCTGGGTGGTGCCGATGGTGACGGTCTCCTCCACCAGCGCCAGGCCCCGGATGCTGGCCGTGGCCGACAGCGGGAGCAGGCCCAGCAGGGCATTGTTGAGCGTGAAGACCTTGGTGAAGGTGCCCGCCGAGTAGTCGCCCGCGACGGTGGGGCGGAAGAGAACGACGTCGTTGCGGTTCACTGACAGGCTGTTGACGCTGCTCAGGGTGGTGGTGCTGGGCACCGAGAAAAGCAGGTCACCCCGGTGCACAGTCAGGCTGCCCGACAGCACCACATCGCGTGACACCCAGGCGATGTCGTCCAGGCCCGTGGCGCCAAAGGCCGACATGTCCAGCACGTGCGAGAAGGTGCCGTCGGTGTTCGTGCCGGAGCCGTAGTTCAGGTTGGGGTTCTGCAGCACCAGCACCTCGGTGCTGGTGACCGAGTTGACGCCATTCCAGCCAGCTGAGTTGGCCTGGGTGGAGCCCAGCCACAAGGTGTTGGTGGTGTTGCCGGCGATGTGCGGTTGGAAGGTCCACGAAAACGCTGGTGTGAGCGAGCTGCCCGTGTTGCCGCTGGCGAGCACCGGGGTGGTCCAGGCGCTGCCGGTCCAGTCCGAGAAGGACAGTCGGCCGCCCGTGGTCTGCATGCCCAGCATCACGTTGTTGGTGGTGGGGTCGCTGTTCAGGCGCAGTGCGCCGACCACGCCATTGGCGTTGGGGCCGGTTTGCACCGCAGACCAGATGCCCGTGCCACCCAGGGTCCGGTAGTTGGCGGTGTTGGCGCTGGTGTTGCCATACACGGCCACCAGGTCGCCACTTTGGCTTTCGTAGGCCACGGCCACGGTGGGTGCGTTGGTGGTTGTGTTCTGGGCGGCCACGGTGGTGCGGTTGCCCCAGGTTTGCGATCCGCCTTCGTTCCAGACCGAGAACGAGGTGAAGGTTTGCGTGGCCGAATTGCTGATCAGCCCCATGGCGATGCGGTTGCTGGTGGGGTCCGAGGCCAACGTCAGCCATTGCGGGGTGGCCGCTTCCAGGTAGGTGCCGGCCGCCGTTTCGCTGCCCCACACGGTGCCATCGAAGACGCGGAAGTAGACGTTGGCATCGGCGGCCTTGGCGTACGCGACCAGGGCGTGCCCGCTCTGGGCCTCGAAGGCCACGGCGATGGACGTTTGATCAACGGCCGAGGTGCCCGAGGTGTCCAGCGTGATGGCCTGGCCCCAGCTGCTGCCATTCCAGATCATGGCGTGGTCGTCGGCATTGGCATCGCTGATGATCAAGGCCATGCCGTCGCCGCCAGGCTGGGACACCAATTGCATGTGCTGGGGGGCGGCGCCGGTGTAGCCGCTCACGGCTGCTGCCGTGGTCCAGGTGCTGCCGTTGTAGAGGCTGTATTTCAGCGTGGTGCCATCGTTCCACACCAGCATGGCATCGCCGCTGCGCTGCTCATAGGCCACGCCGAAGCCCTGGCGGTTGGTGGGGGTGCCGCTGCCCATCGTCAAGGGGATCAGCGTGCTGGTGCTGCCCTGGATGACCTCGCCGGTGATGGTGCCGGTGGTGGACACACCCACGGCGATGGTCTCGTTTCGCTTGGGCGAGGAGGCCGAGCTTACCCATGTCCATTGGCCGGTGGTGGTCGTGCCCGTGGCCGTGGCCGAGGTGACGCCATCAAAGAAGCTGTGCTGTGCCGCGCTGTCGTTCTCGTTGGCCCACACCGCTTCGCCCTTGCCGGTGGGCACGGCCGCCAGCACGCCGCTGAAGGCCGCTTGCCCCTGAACGCTGGGGGCCAGCAGGGCCTCGATGTGGCCGCTTTGCACTTCGAGCAGCCAGTCACCCCCCTGCAGCCGGGTGCCGGTAAGGTCATCGCTGGCGGCCACGTCCGCGCCGGTCAAGGCGGCCAGGCCTTGCACCAGGGTCTGGCCGCTGGCTTGCGCGCCCACGTCGCAACCGTAGATCAACAGGTCGGCCTCGGCGGTCAAGGCCTGGCCCCACGAGGCGATGTCGTGCGCGCGCGTGGCCAGGGTGGCCTCGTCCAGCACGGTGTTGCCCAGCTGGACCGCGCCACTGCTGCCGTGCGAGATCAGGTGCACGGCCGACACGCCCTGCCGGTCGGCCAGGGCCTGGGTGATGCGGGCCAGGCCGTCTTCGTTGGCGTCGATCAGCACGACCTCGATGGGGCGGCCCGCCTTGGCCTGCGCGGCCAGGTCGGCCAGCAAGGTGGCCTGGTCGGGCACGCGGGCGTCCACGAAGACGAGCTCGGTGCCGGGTGCGTTCTGCGTGGTCGCCGAGGTGGTTTGATCGAACTGGCGCTGGTGGCTGGCGTCGGTGGCCGAGGCCGCACTGGCCATGAAGGCGGCCGGCGAAAAGTCGGCCGAGTAAAGCACCCGCGGCTCCATCGCCTCGGCGATGGGCCTTTGAATGTGAGGGGGTGGCAGGTAACGCATGCCGGGCCTGTTCGGTGCGCGGCCGCGTCAGCGAGCGTCGGCCAGCGCGATGCTGAATCTCAGGCTGATCGGCTGGCTGGCCTTGACCACGGTGGCGGTGGCCACGGTTGATGAGGGCTGGGCCGGCACGCGGGCCAAGGCCAGGGACATCTTCAACCAGGTTGACGCGGGCGAGGTGGCCGTGGGCCGGTGCAGCGGCGAGGTGGGCTGGGCCACGGCCTTGGGCCGCATGGCGTTGGACGTGGGCGCGGGCAGGGCTGGTGCCGCGCTGGGGGCGGGCCGCGCGGGCGCCGCGCCGTTGGTGGCCACGGGCCAGTCGGCCTTGCAGCGCAGGCCGGCGGGCAGCCGGTGGTCCGGGTTAGGCAGGCTCAGGCGCACGCGGAAGGTGTTGCTGGCCGCGTCCACCACTTTGTCCACGTAGGCCACTTGGGCACTGACCGCGCCGATGCCGGGCAGCTCCGGGTGGATCGACAGGCGATCGCCCACGTGAACCTGGCCGTATTGGGTGATGGGCACCATCAGCGACACGCGCAGCGGATCGATGCTGGCCACGCGCAGCACGGGTCGGTCCTCCACGCGCTCGCCGAGGTTGCTGTAGCGCTCGACGACGATGCCGTTGATGGGGCTGCGCAAAGTGCGCAAGCCCAGTTGCGCTTGCGCCATGGCCTGTTCCTGGCCGTAGATGCGTTGCTGGCTGCGCGCCAGGGTGTGCTTTTGCACGGCCACTTCCTGCTCGGCCTGGGCCTGGTCCAGCGCTTGTTGCGAGACGAAATCCTTGGCCACCAGTTGCCGGGTGCGCACCACTTTTTGCCGGGCCAGCTCCAGGTTCGCGGCGGCGGCCTTGACCTCGGCGTCCATCTGCGTGCGCAAGGTGGCGGCGTTGGCGTTGGCGCGTTCCACGTCGGCGCGCAGCACCACGACCGACTGCCCGGCTTCCACGCGGTCGCCCAGGGCGACGTTCAGCTTTTCGATGATGCCGGTGACGGCCGAGCCCACGTCCGCGACCTGGTCGGGTTCGATCAGGCAACCAGCGGGTTTGGCCGGTGCCGCATGGGCCGCACTCACCGAGCCCAGCAGGGCCCCTAGGCAGAGGGCCCACGGCTTTGCCGGGCGAGACGGTGTTGTTGGGCCCATTGCCGGTCTTGATCGAGCAGTTGCCGCCGCAAAGCCGCCTGCCGCCGCTCTTCCAGCCACTGGGGCAGACGCAGGTGCCACCAGCACCAGGCCGACAGGGTTGAACGATGCGCGACGGCGGATTGAATACATCGTGTTAGCTTAGGTTCAGAAGGGGGGGCGGGGTCATTCGAAATGCCGGCACAAATCCACGCTTCTGTGCTGCCTGCTTGCCCTTGGCGCGCGCAACGGCCCACCAGCTGCCGGTCCATGCGTTTTGACTCGTTGCGTTGGCAGTGGATGACGTGCAGGCCGCCGGCCGCCAAAGCGCTTGCGTCCAGGCTGATGTCGGTGCCCCGGCCGGCCATGCGGGTGGCCACGGTCACCCTTCCCGCTTGCCCGGCGTGCGCCACGATGTGGGCCTCGTGCTGGTCCTGCCGGGCGTTGAGCACGGTGTGTGCGATGTTGGCTTGCTGCAGGTGCTGTGACAGTTGCTCGGAGTCGTGCACCGAGTCGGTGCCGATGAGCAGGGGGCGGCCCTGGGCTTGCATCGCCTGGGCGCGTTCGGCGATGGCGCACCATCGCTGATCGGGCGTGGCAAAGACCAGGGTGGGCCAGGTCTGGCGCTGGCTGGGCAGGCGCTCGGGCACCCGCACCACGTCCAGGTCGTACAAGCTGCGCAACTCGGCGCGCGCTTCGACCAGGGTGCCGCTCAGGCCGCCCAATCGCCAGTAGCGTTTGAAGAAGCGCTGGAAGGTGATCTGCGCCAGGGTTTCGGTGGGCGCGCTGGGCGTGCAACCTTCCTTCAACTCGATCAGGGTGTGCAGGCCTTGGGACCACACGCGGCCCACGGCGACGCGGCCGGTGAGCGTGTCCAGAAGCTCCACCTTGCCCTCGCGGACCAGGTAGTGCTGGTCGCGCTGGAGCGCGTGCAGGGCGGTGGCGGCCAGGCCCAGCAGGTCGCGGCGCAAACGCGGGCGGCGCCAGACCCCGCCCAGGGCTTCGGCTGGGCCGGCGATGTGCTGTTCGCCTGCGGGGGTCAGCATGGCGCTGTGGCGGCTGGTGTCCACCGTGTAGTCACCATCGTGGCGCAGGCGGCGGGCCAGGTGCAAGGCCTGCCACCACACGGCGCGCCGGTGCGCCTGCTGGGCGGCGTGGCCTTGCTGCGTGACCGAGATGATCAAAGGCACGCTGGCCTCGTCCAGCAGGATGCTGTCGGCTTCGTCGATCAAGGCCAGGCTCAGGCCGCGCAGCAAGGGTGGGGCGCCTTGCGGGGTGGACAGGCCATCGCGCAGGTAGTCGAAAGCGACTTCCTTGGCGGTGGCGTAGACCACGTCTTGCGCGTAGACCGGGCGGCGCTGGTCGGAAGACATGGCGGGGGCGATGTGCGCCACCGAGATGCCCAGCACGTTGAACAGCGGCGCCAGCGTTTGCGCATCACGCTCGGCCAGGTAGTCGTTGGCGGTGACCAGGTGGACGGGGATGCCCGCCAGGGCGGCCACGGCGGCGGCGGTGGCCATGGCCAGGGTCTTGCCCTCGCCGGTGGCCATCTCCACGAGTTGTTGGTCCAGCATCAGGGTGGCGGCCAGCAATTGCGTGTCGTGCAGGCGCAGGCCCAGTGTCTGCTCGGTGGCGCGCAGCACGTGGGCCAGGGCCAGGGCCACGGTGTGGGGGGTGAAGCCTTCGCGGCGCAGGGTCTGGCGGCAGGTGTTCAAGTCCAGCGGAAGGCTGGCGGCGTGTTGCCGCACCTGGCGCAACCAGGGCTGGCACAAGGCCAGGCGCCAGGGGGCCGGCAGCCACGTCGGCAGCCAAGGGTGGGGCAGGGTGCCGCGCAGGCGTGGCTCGCTGTGGTCGGGCCGTTCAGGGTAGGCGCCCCAGCGCGGACCGGGGCGGGCCAGTGGCTCAACACGCGGCGTGAACATCGCGGGCCAGGTAGGCAAGGTGCTCACGTCAATGCCCAGGGTGGAAGGTGGCGTCCACGCGCTGGCGGGCCCAGCGCCAGCCTTGGGCCACCGGGGGCGACCAGCCCTGGTCGAAGCGCACCCAGGCACGTTCGCCCAGGCGCTCGGCCGGTGCGGCGTGGTCCAAGCGCACGTCCATCAGCACGATGGGGCGCGTGGTGTTCACGTGGTGTTCATCCTGCGGATCGGTCTGGATGTCGCCGCCTTGCTGATCGCTCAAGGCCGCGCTGGGCAACTGGCGGGTGGCGCCCACGGCATCGCGCACCAGCGTGCCCGGCTCGGCATGCTGTCCCTGGCTGCTCAGGCGCACCGACACGTCGCCCAGGTGCTGGCGCAAGGGCACGGCGTCGGCTTCGCGCACGGCCACGCGCACGGTGGGCGGGTGTTGGGTGAGCACATGGCCCAGCAGGTCGCCCCGGCGCAGGTAGCGGCCCGGCAGGTCGTGCTCGTTGGGCAGCACCAGGCGGCCCGTGCTCAGGGCCCGCACTTGCAGGTGCGCAATCTGCTCGTCCAGGCGGGCCACCTCGGCCTGCAGGCGTTGCAATTCATCTTGCGCCTTGCCGGATTGGGCGGCGTCCTGGCCGATGCCCATGCCGCTGAACTGATCCTGCTCGGCCTGCGTCACTTGCGCGGTCAGGCGTTCGCGCTGGGCCAGCAGCTTGGCGTTGTCCAGGGTGACCAGCAGATCGCCGGGTTTGACGGTGTCGCCATCGGCCCGGTGAACGGTCTGGATCAGGCCGTCGACCTCGGTGCGCACCAGGGCCTGGTCGGGCGCCCAGACCACGCCGCGCACCACCAGGCGGTCGGGCCAGGGCAGGAGCAGCGCCAGCAGTGGCACCAGCAGCAGCACCACGCGCCGCAGGGCCGAGGCACGCTCCTGGCGTGGGCGCCACAGCACCGCTTGCCAAGCGATGCGCCCCCAGGACCACGCCGGTTTGATCACGCCCAGCAGCAAAGCCAGCGCCCCTCCCAGCCAGCCCAGCACGCTGGACACGCTGCCGACCCAGACCACCAGGGCGCCCCACAACAGCATCTGGTAGGCCCAAGCCATCGGCGCGTAAGCCACGAGCCAGGGCCGCTCGCCAGGCGCGGGCTGCGGCCTCCGGTCCTGCTGGGCGGCATCGTCTTGCTGCGTGAGCCAGCGTTGGCCCTGGGCCTGCCACCACTGCTGGCTGCGCGAGCCCAGGTTGGGCAGGTGCAGCGCGTCAGTCATGACGTGATAACCGTCCAGCCTTTGCAAAGGGTTGGCGTTGAACAGCAGCGTGGACACGCAGGCGATGAACCACACCACGAAACCGGCATCGTGCAGCAGGCCGTCGGTGGTGCCCAGCCAGAGCCACAAACCCAGCGCGGCCATGGCCAGTTCGGCCATGATGCCCGCGGCGCTGACCAGCATGCGCTGCCAGGCATGGCGGAACGCGTTGGCCGCCGAGGCATCGACATAAGGCACGGGCATCAGCATCAACAGCGTGATGCCGGCCTCGCGCACCTGCCCGCCCCAGCGCCGCACGGCCAGCGCATGCGCGGCCTCGTGGATCGCCTTGATGACGGGGTACAGCACCAGCGACAAAGCCAGGTGCCGGGGGGTGTGCATCCAGGTGGTGGCATGCGCTTGCAGTGCGCTGCCCTGCATGAACAAGCCGGTCAGCAAGCCCAGCATCAGCAGGCCCCACACCAGCAGCCCTGGCGCCGAGAACACCGCGCGCGCCAAAGGTTCGGCCCGGTCCAGCCAGCGGCTGGGGTTGCCCAGCGGGATGCGCCAGGCCATCAGCGATGACTTCCTGTGGGTCACCGGATCATCGGTGTCTGGGGCTTGCGCCAGTGGGGATGCGGAGGCCGCGCCAAAGTCCGGCGTGCCATCGAACTCCACCAGGTGCTGCTTTTGTAATTGCCGCAGCACGGCCACGATGTCGTCTTGCGTAGGCGCTTCGACATGGCTGTCCAGCAAGGGCCACAGGTCTTGCAGCGCGTGGTGCCCATCGAATCGGGCAGCGATGCGGTAGGCCGCAGCGTTGAGCCGGCAAGCCTGGCCCGTGTTGTCGTCGCGCAGCACTTGCCAGCGTTGGCCGCGCACCCATTGGCCCTCCACGCTGACACGAGGGCGCAGCCGAGGGCGCAGCGCCGCCACGCGGTGCCAGTCGGGGCTGGACAAGGGGTTGTGCGGCACCATGGGCGTCGTCAGCCCCACCAGGACCACAGGCTAAGGCGAGCGCGCTCCAGCAAGGGGCGCACCAGCGTCCACAACCAGGGGCGCTGGCCCACCACCACCTTGGCCTGGCCCATCAGGCCGGGGCGCACCTCGGGGGGCACCGGGCCGGTGAACTCGGCCTGCACTTCGAACACATTGCGGCCCTCGCGGGCCTGGGCCAGCGGGGTGATGCGCACCACGCGCAGCTCCAGCGTGTCCCAGGGCAAGGCCGACAAGGCCAGCGCGCCGGTTTGGCCCACGCGCACCTTGCCCACATCGGTTTCATCGACCTCGATGATCACCCGGTAGTGCCGCGTGCTGGCCACCGTCAGCAAGGCATCGCCTTGCCGCACCGGCGCTCCGATCGACTGGCTCAGGTCGCCCTGAATCACCACGCCATCGAAGGGCGCGTTCAACTGCGAACGCTGCAACTGCTCATCGACCAGGGCGAGTTGCGCCTGGGCTTCCTGCACCTTGGCCAGGCTCATGGCCGCTTCGGCGCGGTCGGCCCGGGTCATGGCGCCGGCGTAGCTGTTCTCGTGCTGGGCCATCTGGCTGGTCCATTTGTCGCGCTCCAGCTTCAAGTCCTGCTCGGCCAGGTCGGCCAGCACCTGGCCTGCCTTGACGCGGTCGCCGGGGTGCACGTGCGTGGCCTTGATGAAGCCATCGCTGGGGGCCACCAGCACGCGCTGCTCAGCGCCCTCGATGCGGCCACGGCCGCCAATGCGGTCCGGCAGGGGGGCCAGGGCCAGCACGGCCAGCACCAAGGCGGCCAGCGTCAAGCCGCGCCGCCGCCACGGGTGTTCATGGCTTCTCAAATCACGCCAGCGCCGCCCGGCCGCCTGCCGCAAATGCCAATGCCACGGGCGCTGTGCCTGGCGCTGCAAGGCCAGCAAAGGCGCGCACTGTGCCACCGTGGCTTCGATGAACTGCTGCATCGCGGGGGTGATGGGCGGGTGGCCGCGCGCCCACTCCAGGCCAACCGCGCCAGTGGGCGTGGGGCCGGCGGGCAAGGGCACGCTCAGCACCGCGCCGTCCAGGCGCTGCGCCAGGGTGCGGTGCGCCAGCGTCACCCATGGGTCGTGGTCGGCCAGGATCGGCGGCCAACTCAAGCTGACGCCTTGGTCAATGGCCTCGTCCAGCGCCGCACCCAACTGCGTGGGCAGCAACGCGGCCGTGTCTGGCGCTTCAGGGCTGGCCCACTGCGCGTCTGCCACCGCGTGCCCGTGGTGCCACCAGGCCAGGCAGGCGCGGCTGGCGCCCACTTGCGTGGCCAGGGTGGACAGCAGCAGCAACGCCCCTTCTCGGGCGCTGCCGCAGGCGGCCAACTCGGCCAGCAAGGCCGGGTTGGCGGGCGCCAAAGGCGGGCGGGAGGACACCGTCGGCTTCCTTGAGGGTGACAACAAGGCCGAATCATTCAACGTTCGGCGCACGCGCGATCACCGAAAAAGCCGCGGACAGTGTGGTCTAACCCCCCGTTTGAATCCCCTCAATCAAGTGGTTTGGTATTTCAAATTGAGACAAGGTGTGACAAAATTTTTCAAACGGTTCAGGGTTTGTGCCAAATCCTTGAAGCCTGACCAAATGTATTAAATCGCAAGAGGCACACATGCAGTATTCCATCGCGTCACCGTCACGGATTCCGAAGGATGATGAGTTAGACGAGCAAGGCGAGTCAAACAACAGCCTGCCATTTGTGATGAAGCTCGTTCGAACTGAAGAGCAACTGCAAAAAGTGTGTGAATTGAGGTCGGCGGCTTATGGGCACCATTTACCCCACATGGCCGACAACATGTTGATTCCGGACGCCCTGGACAAATCACCCGGCACGGTGATTTTCCTGGCGGAAGACAAAATCACCGGCGAGGCCATTGGCACGGCCCGCCTGCAGAGCAACACGCACCAGCCCTTGCTGCTGGAAGGCAGTGTGGATATTCCCGCCGATTTGAAAAAACAGGCCTTGACGGAAATCACCAGGTTTTCGGTCAGGCCGGGTTATAACCAGTTCACCACCCGTCAGGCGTTAATCAAGGCTTGTTATCTTTACTGCTGTGCGATGCAGTTGCCAATCATTTTGATCGGGGCTCGCCGGCCACTTGACCGAATTTATGAATCCCTGGGCTATGTGGATATTTTTGGAGATGGCCGGAAAATCCCCTTGAAGCATGCCGGAGGCATTGAGCACAAGGTGCTGAAGTTCGATGTCTACGGGGCGGAAAGAAAATGGCACGCCAACCAGCATCCGCTGTATGGCTTCATGTTTCAAACACATCACCCGGATATTCAGGTGTTTTCGGCCGTGAGTTCCGGTTGGGCCAGGCCACGTCGGGCCGATCAGGCCGCCGAAATCAAGGACATGGACGGCGTGGCGGCCATCGGCAGGTGAGCCAGCAGCACCGACAGCAGCTGGTCTTCGCGGAAGGGTTTGGGCAGGTGGGCGTCCATGCCCGCGCCCAGGCAACGCTCGCTGTCTTCGGCCAGGGCGCTGGCCGTCAGCGCCACCACAGGGGTGCGTGCCAGCCCGCGTGACTGTTCGTCGGCGCGGATTTGGCGGGTGGCCTCGAAGCCGTCCATGGCCGGCATCTGGCAGTCCATCAACACCAGATCCGGACGCGGGTGGTTGCCGCACATGCGGTGCACCACTTCCAGGCCATCGGGCACGTGTTCCACGGTCAGGCCGTGGCGGCGCAGCAGGGCCTCCACCACCATGGCGTTGACCTCGTTGTCTTCGGCCAGCAGCACGTGGCCTTGCAAGGCCACAGGCGTGCGGCCGGCATCCACCGGCGCGGCCGAGCTGCTGTCATAGCGCCTCGGCGCGGGAGCTTGCGCCGCAGTGTAGGCCGGCAAGGGGAAGGTGACTTCGAAACTCGATCCCTGACCCTGCACGCTGGAGCAGGTGATCTCGCCCTGCATCGCCCGGCAGATCTCGCGCGAGATGGTCAACCCCAGGCCTGTGCCGCCAAAACGCCGGCCCAGCGAGTTGTCCACCTGGTGAAACGGGTCGAAGATGCTGGCCAGGTCTTCAGGCGCGATGCCGATGCCCGAGTCCGATACGCGCATGACCATGGGGCCGACTTGGCCATTCTGGTCAGCTGCCCGGTGTGCGCTCAAGCGGATTTGACCCCGCTCGGTGAACTTCACTGCGTTGCCGATCAGGTTCAGCAACACTTGCCGCACGCGTGCCGCGTCCCCGACCACGTAGCAGGGCCTTGGCAACTGCACCTGCGTCACCAGCGTCAAGCCCTTGCCCGAGGCCGTCACCGAGGTCAGCGCCACCAAATCGTCCAGCACATCGCTCAGGTCAAACGGCTGGTTCTCGACCGACAGGTGCCCCGCCTCGATGCGCGAGAAATCAAGGATGTCGTTGATGATCGACAGCAGGTGCTCGCCTGAGCGCTCCACCAGGCCCAGCCGCTTGCGGTTTTCAAGGTCCAGATCAGCCGACTGGATCATCCGCGTCAGGCCCAGGATGCCGTGCAACGGGGTGCGCAATTCGTGGCTCATGGTGGCCACAAACTGGCTTTTCATGGCATTTTGGCGCTCGGCCAATTGAAGCGCGGTTTGACGTTCGTGGGCAATTCGGTCGGTCACGAAACGCAGGCGAATCAATTCGACGATGTGTTTCTGGCCCCGCCAGGCCACCGACAGCAGGCAACTCAAAAACACGAGCAGGCCGGCGCCGGTGTACAAACTGAGTGGATCGTGGCGATTCAAAAACACAAAAGCCGCTGGCAGCACCATCGGCACGCAATATGCGGCGTTATTGATCCAATTGGAATGAAGCGTGAAAGTGGCCAAGGTGGCCACGCCCGCCAAACCCACGCCAATCAAGGTGGAGGTGAGCAAATCGTTGGCCGGCGTCAGCCAGATCCCGGCCAAACCCCAGACGCACCCGTCGACGAACATCAACCCCAGCGTGGCCCTTTGCCAATTTTGAGAAGCGGGGGCGCCTCGGTACTTGTGCCACTCCTGCTGAAGGATGCGTGGAATGGCAATGCCTATTTTCAGACCCAGCCACCAATGCACCAGTGAATTGGCCACCTGGTGGTGGAAAAACAGCGTGGTCAGCACCGCAAACAGCGTCGCCGCCACCGTGGCAGGCGTCGCCATCGCCATCATCATTCGGAACTGTTCCGCCTTGATTTTCAGGCGGAGTTCCGGATCCAATTCCAGGAAAGATTTGGGCATGGAGTTGCGGTTCATAGCGTTACAGCTCACCACGAACATTGGATATGTGAAACACAGCCACACGGCGGTGCGTTCAGCAATCCATTCTGACAAGTATTCGTGACAATTGTTGCGCCGAGTGAAAAATACGCTGTTGCATTTTGAGCCGCCTTTCGCCGCGCGTCAAACACCTTGCGTGTTCGGTTTGTGTCCGCCACCTTCACCTGGGGGGCGCGCTTGTCATGGCACATCAGTAGAATCCACCTCAGTCGTGCGGCGGGCTCAGGCTTGCCGCGCTTTGCATTTCCATCATCCATCGACTTTTCTGGGGGTTCACATGCCACTCGTTTCCATGCGCCAACTGCTGGACCATGCCGCCGAAAACGGCTATGGCATTCCGGCTTTCAACGTCAACAACCTGGAACAAGTGCAGGCCGTGATGTCCGCCGCCGACGAAATTGGCGCGCCGGTCATCTTGCAAGCCAGCGCGGGCGCTCGCAAATACGCCGGTGAATCCTTCATCAAGCACCTGATCCAGGCCGCGGTGGAAACCTACCCCCACATCCCCTTGGTCATGCACCAGGATCACGGCCAGTCGCCCCTGATCTGCCAAGGCGCCATCGACCTGGGCTTTGGCTCGGTGATGATGGACGGCTCGCTGCGCGAAGACGGCAAGACCCCGGCCGACTTTGCCTACAACGTCGACGTGACCCGCCGTGTCGTGCAACTGGCCCACAAGGTCGGCGTGACGGTGGAAGGCGAGCTGGGCTGCCTGGGCAACCTGGAAACCGGTGAAGCCGGCGAAGAAGACGGCATTGGCGCCGTTGGCAAGCTGGACCACAGCCAGATGCTGACCGACCCTGAAGAAGCCGCCATCTTTGTGCGCGAAACGCAACTGGATGCGCTGGCGATTGCCATCGGCACCAGCCACGGCGCCTACAAGTTCTCGCGCAAGCCCACGGGCGACATCCTGGCCATCTCGCGGGTGAAAGAGATCCACAAGCGCATCCCCAACACCCACCTGGTGATGCACGGCTCTTCGTCGGTGCCCTCTGAGCTGCTGGCCATCATCAACCAGTACGGCGGCAAGATGAAGGAAACCTACGGCGTGCCGGTGGAAGAAATTCAAGAAGCCATCAAGTTCGGCGTGCGCAAGATCAACATCGACACCGACATCCGCCTGGCCATGACCGCAGCCGTGCGCAAGTTCCTGTTCGAGAACCCTGACAAGTTTGATGCCCGCGAGTGGCTCAAGCCCGCCCGCGAAGCCGCCAAGCAGATCTGCAAGCAGCGCTACATGGAATTCGGCTGCGAAGGCCAGGGCAGCAAGATCAAGGCCGTGTCCCTGGTGGACATCGCCGCTCAGTACGCCAGCGGCAAGCTGGCCCAAGTGGTGGCTTGATATCCCGCACCAGCGCGGCGCTTTACAGCGCGGCGGGCGCACGAAGCCGACACCAGCGTTAAGCTTGGGGTCGGCTTTTTTTTCTTTGGAGAACCACCCCATGCTCAAGCTACACGGCTTTTCCTTGTCCAACTATTACAACAAGGTCAAGCTGGCCCTGCTTGAAAAAGGCGTGCCCTTCGAGGAGGTGCTCGTGCCCGTCGCGGGTCACCCGATCGACCGGCTGATGTCACCGCTGGGCAAGGTGCCTTACCTGCAGACCGAGCAGGGCAGCCTGTGCGAGAGCCAGGTCATCCTGGACTACATCGAGGCGCGCCACCCCACGCCGGCCCTGGTGCCCACCGATCCCTGGCTGGCCGCCAAGCACCGCGAGATCAACACCTTTCTGGAGTTGCATGTCGAGTTGTGCGCGCGCCAGCTCTATCCCCAGGCCTTTTTTGGCGGCACCTTGCCCGACAAGTTCGTGGCGCGGGTGAAGGACGACCTGGTCAAGAACCTGGCCGCCTTCAAACAACTGGCCGTGTTTGGCCCCTACGTGGCGGGCGATACCTTCTCAGCCGTGGATTGCGCTGCCTACGTGCACCTGCCCCTCGCGGGCTTGGCCACCAAGCTCGTTTGTGGCGAAGACCTGGTCGTGGCCGCTGGCATCGACTGGAAAACCTACGTCAAGCTGATCGAACAACGCCCCACCGCCCAGAAGGTGACCGCCGACCGCAAGGCCGACCAGGTGCGCGTGGCGACGGCCACGAAAGCCGCCGCAGGGCTCTGACCGATGCCGTTGATCCAGCGTTTCACCGTCTTGGCTGCCCTGACCCTCGTCAGTGGCGTCGCCGTGGCCCAGTCGCTCGCGCCCACCGCGCCCGTGGTCCCTCCACCTCCCAACGTCAAGCTCGACCACTGGCGCTGGGAGTTGGGCTTGGGCGCCAGCGTGTCCTCGGGCAACACCAAATCATCCAGCGCCACCTTCAACGCCGACGGCGCGCGCCTCAGCGCCCATGGCAAGTGGACGGTGAACGGCCGCCTGCTGTACGCCAAGGATGCCCAGGGCACCACGGCCGAGCAAGTGGCCGCTGACAGCCGTTACGACCACAACGTGACCCCGCTGGTCTTCCTGTTCGGGCAGGTGGGCGGCCTGCGGGACCGGCCCGCCAACCTTGACCTGCGCGTCACAGCGGGCGGCGGTGCCGGCTACCACGTGATCGAAACGCCCGAAACCATTTTCGACGTGACCGCCGGCCTGGGCTATGCGCAAGACCGCTACACCAAGCCTACCTTGGTGAACGATCAGGTCCGCACGTCGCTGGGGCGAGTTGAAATGTTGCTGGGTGAAAACTCCAGCCACCGCCTGACCGACAACACCACGTTCAAGCAGCAACTGTCGCTGTCGCCCGCGCTGGACAGCAGTGGCCTGCGGGCCGAGTGGAAGGCCGGTCTGGCTGTGGCCATGACCGCCAAGCTGAAACTGTCCGTCAACGCCAGCACGCGCTACAACAGCGATCCGGGCACCGGCTTGAAAAAGACCGACACCCTGGTGGTGACCGGCGTGCAATTGACCTTGGATTGAAGACCTTGGATTGAGCGGCACAATCTCGGCTGGGGCCGCGTGCCCCGATCCGTTTTGAAGATGACGATGAAAGCCGACCGTTGATGACCTCCGCCCTGCACACCTCTGCCCTGCAATCCCTGCCTTTGCTTGCCCGTGGCAAGGTGCGTGACAACTATTCGGTGGGCACCGATCGCATCCTGATGGTGGCTTCTGACCGCATCAGTGCTTTTGACGTCATCATGGGCGAGCCCATTCCCGGCAAGGGCGCCTTGCTCACGCAAATGGCCCTGTTCTGGTTCGAGTTGCTGAAAGACATCGTGCCCAACCACCTGACGGGCGACGAGCCGGTCAGCGCCGTGCCTGCCGCCGAACGCGCCCAGGTGGAAGGCCGCTCCATGCTGGTCAAGAAGCTCAAGCCCTTGCCCGTGGAGGCCGTGGTGCGTGGCTACCTGGCCGGCAGCGGCTGGAAGGAATACCAGCACAACGGCGAAGTCTGCGGCGTGAAGCTGCCCGCCGGCCTGAAGAACGCCAGCAAGTTGCCCGAGCCGATCTTCACGCCTGCCACCAAGGCCGAGATGGGCGACCACGACGAGAACATCAGCTTCGACAAGATGGTCGAGATCATTGGCCTGGACCTGGCTACGCGCGTGCGCGATGTGTCGATCCAGTTGTACAAGGCTGCAGCCGACTATGCGCTGACCAAGGGCATCATCATCGCCGACACCAAGTTCGAATTCGGCCTGGACGAGCAAGGCACGCTGACCCTGATGGACGAGGTGCTCACGCCCGATTCATCGCGCTTCTGGCCTTCCGAGGGCTATGAGGCCGCCTTCCAGGCTGGCGCCAATCCACCCAGCTACGACAAGCAATTTTTGCGCGACTGGTTGGAGCATGCGCAGGTCAATGGTCAGCCCTGGGACAAGACTGCGCCGTCGCCCGCGCTGCCCGCTGAGGTGATTGAGCACACGGCGGCCAAGTACCGCGAAGCCTTGACGCGCTTGACCGGGGCTTGATCGGCGCGGTCCGGGGCTTCAATTCAATGCTGCGGGCAAGCTGGGGTGCTTTGTGGTGAGAGCGCGGGGCGGGGATGAGTCGGAGGCGGGCGGGGCTCCTACGGTGACGGCCCGCCGCGTTGCGGCGGACTGCTCTGCGGTACTCGGCCACGGCGGGCGGCTGCGGAACTCGCTGTCCTTCGGCAGCTCAAACAGTC
>CAZKPN010000094.1:0-16941 GCA_964554655.1 uncultured Aquabacterium sp.
ATCGCGGGCCTCAAGGATGATGTGCAAGGCATGGTCGGCGCCCTCAAGCAGACCAGTTGCGGGGGTGGCCTGACAGGCTGCTATGCCACGCAGTCGGGCCCCATTCAGCTGTACTTCTTCACCAGCAAGCAGGCACAACAGACCTTCCTGCTGGTGATCGACAAGAAGATGACGATGCCGCCGCTGCTCAAGGACAACGTGCAGAAGGCCATGGGGGGCACCTCGCTGGCCTCGCCCATCATCTCGATCTCGACGACGGACTACGCGCTCGACATCGCCAAGATGCCGCCCGCCTTGCAGAAAGTGGTGCGCGACAGCTACTTCAATGTCGGCTCGCTGGAGTTTTCCAGCGGCGTTCAACTGGCCGCCCGGGCCAACCTGGGTGGGGCCATCAAGCTGGCCATGGAGAGCATCGGTGTGCGGGCCGACCAACTGACCATGCGCGCGGCGGTGGTGATGCCCATCCCGACCGACCTGGCCGGTGGTGCCGGCACGGGTGCTGGCCTGGCCGATGCCGTGAGCCATGGCGACACCATGAAGCAGGCCGGGGCCAAGGCGGCCATGCCCGAGGCCTTCGTGGAGTTTCAGTTCGCGCCCAATGCCAAGTTGCCGCTGACCATGCCGGCCATGAACCTGACGGACGCCACCTTCTTCCTCAACAACGTGCTGACCTTCGGCTACAAGGGCAACGCGGCGTACAAGGGCTTGAGTGACAAGAAGATCCTCGTGCAGTTCCAGACCCCGCTGGATCCGGCGGGCGCCATGGACCTGCTGGACTTCCAGTTTCGCATGGCCACGCCCGCCAGCTTCACCATGGAAGACGCCGCGAGGGTGATGGTCGCCATGGCCACCCCCGATGTGCGCCTGGCCAAATACGGCGGCGGTTTCATCCGCAACATCGAGTCGTACAAGGACGTGCTGCTGGGCGTGACCAAGGCCTTGTCGGTGTTCCAGTTCAAGAACCCGCACCCGGTGGAATACCGCTTCGGCGACAGCACCAAGCCTTGGCCCGACGATCCCAAGTACTTCAACATCGTGGTGCTGGGGCCCTTGGCCGACGAGGGCCCGATGATGAAGCTCGCAGGCGACACCGTCATCCTGGGGCAGAAGATGGGCTGGCTGGACGCGTCCGCCGGGCGCTCGGGCCTGCATGGCGTGGCCGGTGAAGCCATCACCCTCAAGCTGGGGCCGCTGGGCAAGACCCGCATCAAGTTCGAGGCCAAAGCCGATGTTGACAAGGGCAGCCAGGACATCAGCCTCAAAGGCAACTTCATGGGCCAGGCGGTCAATGTGATCATGAGCGGCAGCACGCTCACCATCGATGTGCCGCCCAGTTGCGCGAACCCCTTCGAGATCAAGACCAAGGTGTCGATCCAGGCCAGCACCAACATCGCCGACGTGTTTGAAGGCCAGGGAGGCGCCAATGTCGATCCCACCAAGATCGGTGGTTGTGTTGGCAAGCAGCTGGAAGCGGCGCTGAACAAGATCGCGGGCGAGTACAAGTCGCTGGGCGGCTACACCGCTGGCCAGGCCAACCAGGCTTTGAAGCAGCTGACTGGCTTTGGCAGCAAGTCGTATGAGCAGGCCAAGGACAAGGCCCGTGATGTGGCCAACAAGACGAGCAATGGTGCCACCCAGGCCTTCAACGACGCGGGCAACGCTTTCAAACGCATCGGCAAGAAAAAGAAGCACAAGAAGGGACCGGATCCGAAGTTCGCTGGCTCGGTGTTCGATTGGGACTACTACTACGACAACAACCCCGATCTGGCGGATGCCAAGGTTGACCTGGCCCAGCACTGGCGGGACAACGGATTCAAGGAGGGCCGCCAGGGCAGCCCCGAGTTCAGCGCCAAGTACTACTGGTCGCGGTACACGGACGTCCAGAAGCTGTGCCCCAACCGCGATCTGCAGTGCGCACTTCAGCACTGGCTGGACTACGGTTTGTACGATGGCCGCCAGGGCAGTGCCAATTTCAGCATCGCAAGCTACCTGAACCGTTACGCCGATCTTCGGAGAACTTTCGGCCAGTACAACTACGAGGATGCCTTTGACCATTGGTTCAACATTGGCGAAGAGGAGGGCCGCAAGGGCCACCCGGATTCCGCCTTCAGCGGGCCGGTGTCGGGGCCGACCCGTGCGGGCGGCGGCGGTGGCGGCGCCTGGAGCGATGCCGACTTCTGCGACGGGCAGCACGTGACGGGCTTCCGGGTGAACAACGGCAAGACGGTGGACCGCCTGCAGTTCCGCTACCCCAATGGCTGGGCCCCGCCCCAAGGCGGCAACAACGGCTTCAACGCCGATGTCACCTTGCCCAAAGGGGACTACATCGTGCAGGTCAACTACCGCAACGGCAGCCGCCTTGACAGCGTGGCCTTCGTCTCCAACCGGGGCAAGACCTATGGCCCCTATGGCGGTGGCGGTGGCAGCCCGGGCACGTACACGGTCACGCCTGGCGAGAAGCTGGGGTGCATGTCGGGCCGCGCTGGCAACTCCATCGACCAGCTCATCTTCTCATCGACAGGCCCGCGCTGAATCATGAAGAACCTCCATCGACTTGGCCCAGTGGCCGCAGCATGGGCGGTCACGCTCTGCCTCATGTCGTCGGCCTGGGCGGATGAAGCGCCTTCCAGGTCCTTCGCGGACGTGGTCAAGGGCTTGGCCCTGGTGCCAGCTGGTGCGGCAGATTCAGAGATGCTGGCCAAGGCCTCGGCCGCGGTGGCCTTCATCCGCAAGATGGAGCTGCCCGAGGCCCACCAGGCCATCAACGAGGCCTTGCAGCTGGATGCGCGCAACGCCTACCTGCATTTCCTGAATGGCTTCGTGTACCACCTGCAGGCCAAGCAAGGCGACACGCAGAAGGCCGAGATCGCCATCGAGGGCTACCAGCAGGCCTTGCGCATCGATCCCGGCAACTGGATTGCGCAGGAGTTCCTGGGCCTGGCCTACATGGACCTGAAGCAGTTCGACCGGGCCAAGGCCCAGTTCTCGGGCGTGCTGATGTTGACGCCCGAGAGCACCGTCTCGCTTCAGGGTTTGATGGTGTCCTCGTACCTGACGGGTGATGCCAGCACGGCGTGCGCGATGGCCGATCAGTTCAGGAAGGTCTCCGCCAAACCGCACCTGGGTTTTGTGCGCTCCAGCATCCCGGTCTACGCCTCTTGCGGCAACTTCGAGCAGGCCGATCGGATGCGGACCGTGCTGACCGGATTGGGCGCCGCGGGCGCGGATGCCGAACGCGTGGACAAGCGCCTGGCCCAATGGAAATCTTTCTACCAGCGGCAGGCGCCAACGGGCGCAGGCTTCGTCAAGGCCAGCCTGAAGAGTGAGGCCCCGACGGATGCGCTTCCGCAACGCCTGGCCCAGGCCTTCACCTTGCCGAACCTGGGCAGCAGCCGACCCGCCGCGAGGCCGACGGCCGAAGCTGCCGAGGCCCCGGCACCGGTGGAATCGGCCGCGGCCGCGCCATCGGCCTCCCCCGTGGTGCCCCGCGCCGACGCGGGCAGTGAGGGCCCGCGCATGGTCCTGATCGACGTGGTGCTGCTGTCCACGCAGGAGCTGGTCTCGACCTCCAAGGGCGTCAATCTGCTGAGCGCTTTGACCTTGCAGCTGGGCGCCGCCAACAACGTGCCGGGCTACTCGTGGTCGAACAGTTCGTCCAGCACCAACGGTGGGCCCGACACGACGAGCACCGCCATCACGCGGGCGGTGACCATCCCGGCGCTGACGTATTCCTTGAACATCGCCAACGCCAACAGCTCTGTGAACGAGGTGCTGGCGCGGCCCACGCTGGCGGCGATCGAGGGCTTGCCGTCCGAGTTCTTCTCGGGCACGAACCTGAGCGCGGGCGTGGTCTCGACCAGCACCCAAGGCGGCACCACCATCGTGCCGCTGGACAAGCGCTTTGGCATCAAGCTGGCCGTCACGCCCATGTTCTTGCCGCAGGGGCAGGTGCAGCTCAAGGTGGAGGCGCAGCGCACCTCGCTGAACGCCAGCGCCGAGAACTCCCGCGTGGCCTACCAGATCGAGATCGGCGAGACCACGGCCAACGCCAACGTCGTCATGAAGCTGGGCGACACCCTGGTCTTGAGCGGCCTGAGCGAGAAATCCTCGTCCAGCACCCGCGATGGCGTGCCGGGCCTGCAAGATGTACCCGGCCTGCAGTACCTGTTCTCCAACAAGAAGACCAACGACATCCAGCGCTCGGTGCTGATCCTGGTGACCCCGAGGTCACCGGTGCAGATTGCCGAAGCGGGCCAGGCTCAGGGCGCCAGCATGCCGGATGCCATGAAGGCGCTGCGAGAGCGGTTCGGGTTGGCGGCCAGCCTTCCGGCCAACGTCGAGGCGGTCATGAACCAGATGAAGCCCAATGACTTCTTCCGCGAGTTTCGCCAGGGCGATGTGTCGATGGAACGCTGGGACCGCATGCGCACCACGGGCGAGCGCTTGCAGGAAGCCCTGGGCTTCCTGTACTACTGACGCCACTCCTCTTCCGACTTGGTGGTGCATTCCGGATCAGCCGGGTTGACGTTGCAACGGATGCGCTTGATGACCTTGAGCCCGCGCTTGTCGTAGACGCCCTGCTGCGCGATGTCGATCCGCGATTCGCGCAACATCAGCGAATACTTGTAGGCGTTCTCGGGTGACAACTCCAGCCAGGTGGTGGGCGGGATGCTGTTGTCGGCCTGCTTGATGAACTGCAGCGCGCGGTCGAACTGGCTCAGCCAGTAGGCCCGGGATGGCTCGCCCATGCCTTCCGGAAAGCGGGTCTTGTTGAAGATCATCTGGTAGGTCAGGATCATGATCGGGAAGCGCACGACCGACCCGCTGTCGCCAATGCCCCGGTACAACTCCAGCGGCTTGTAGGCGATGGAGGGCGCGGCCACCATGTCGAGCAGGCCATTGTTGAACTTGTTGGCAAAGGTGGTGATGTCGGCCGACACGGGGATCGCGCCGATGCGCTTGATCATCATGGCTTGCGCCTTGTCGTGGTCGAACGCCGCGATGCGCTTGCCGGCCAGGGCCTCGATGGTGTTGATGCGCCGGTCGTGGACCATCGGGTAGGCCGCGCCCAGCGGCATGATGCCGCCGACCTCGTTGTCGCCTTCCACCATCAGGGACTTGGCCGCGGGGGAGGCGTAGGTTTGGATCAGCTTGCGAACCACTTCATAGCTGCCTGGCATGTCGATCTTGCCGTCGCGCACGATGGTGGTGGATCCGAGCGTGTCAATGGCGCCCGAAGTGCGGTTGAACTGGCGGGCGCGAAAGGCGGTGGTGATGACCGCGTCGCATTGGCCCGAGCGGTAGTCCTCGGCGGCCTGACGCTCGTCGGTGTAGCCCTTGAGCGTGATGTTGGCGCCGAATTTTTGCATGGCCAGCACGTAGTCCTTGGTCATGCTGAACAGGTCGCCCGAGGCGCCCAGCATGTCGTACACGCAGACTTTCTGAGAGGTGGCGGCCTGGGCACTCAGGCTGGCCAGGGTCATCATCAAGGCGGCCAGGCTGCTTCGGGTCAATGGGTTCACGCGGGGATCTCCTGTTTTTGGGTGCAGCCTTGGATACTCGCCAAATCAGCGCCTGCGCACAAGCTGATGCACCCGGCGTGAAGGTTGTAAAGCACGCAAATTGTCACAAAATCACCCCTTGTTGCCATTGGTTTCGGGGTTCTGCGGATCGTGTCTAATCCTCCCCTGGCCACGGGCATTGAGCAGCGTGGCAGACAGAAGAATGCATTTACGCCGGAATTTCAGCAGTTCAAGACTCGTTCGCTTGCTCAGTGAGGCCGCTTCGGTGGACGTGGACGCGTCCCGCCAGGATGTGGCCGAAAAACTGGGTCTGTGGCTGAGCACGCTCGACACCCTCCAACTCCATGCCGCTCACCAGTCGATCAAAGCGTTTGCCGAAGAGGCGCCCTCGGGCGCGCGGGCCACGACCCACCACCCCCTGGAAGAGGATGTCCAGCGGGTGCGCACGGCCATGGTGCAGGCCATCACGGCGAACGGTTCAACCAAGGCCATCGAGACGGACGCCGGTTACGCGCCCTATCGCCAGCGCTACCTTGAACAACAACGCCACATTGAATCCAAGATTGCTTCATTGAGATCCCACGTCCGGCAAGTCCTGTCCCGGGCCTCACCCCGCCTCAAGCAACTGGCCTACCTGGACACCGTGATGGACCAGGTGATCGGTGGCCGCGAGCAAAGGCTGATGTCCACGGTGCCCGTGCTGCTTGAAAAGCGTTTCGAGCAATTGCGCCGGGCCCAGGCGGATGGTTGGCAAGGCACCTTCAGCCTGGAATGGCAAGAGGTTTTGCTGGCCGAGATGAACGTGCGCCTGCAGCCGGTGGTGGGATTGATGGAAGCATTCAGCAACGAGGTCACCAAGTCACCATGAACAGGATTGTTTTTGCAGCCGCCTTCGCCATTGGCCTGATGGTCGTGGGTTGGGTCGGCGTGGGGTTCATCGGCGCCAGCCCCTTGGCCCTGCTGATGACGGTGCTGATCGCCGCGGTCTACTTGCTGGGCGCGTTCGAACTCCAGCAGTTCCGGGCGGCCACGTCTTCCTTGGCGGCCGCGTTGGCCAGCATCCCGCAACCTTTGTCCGACCTGCGTGGCTGGTTGTCGGGTTTGCATCCCTCCCTGCAAAACGCCGTGCGCTTGCGCATCGAGGGTGAACGCGTGGCCTTGCCGGGGCCCGCCTTGACGCCTTACCTGGTGGGCCTGTTGGTGATGCTGGGCATGCTCGGCACCTTCCTGGGCATGGTGGTGACCTTCAAGGGCGCCGTGTTCGCGCTGGAAGGCTCGACCGACCTGCAGGCCATCCGCTCGGCGCTGGCTGCGCCCATCAAGGGCTTGGGTCTGTCGTTCGGCACCTCGGTGGCGGGCGTGGCGGCCTCCGCCATGTTGGGCCTGATCTCGGCCATCAGCCGCCGCGAGCGGCTGGACGTGGCGCGGCAACTGGACGCGCGCATCGCCACCGAGCTGCGGCCTTTCTCCCGCGCCCACCAGCGCGAGGAAAGCTTCAAGGCGCTGCAAGTGCAGGCGCATGCCCTGCCGGAGGTGGTCAAGCAATTGCAAGCCATGATGGATGGCCTGGAGCGCCGCAACCAGCAGTTGAGCGAGCAGTTGCTGGGCCAGCAGGCGCACTTCCACCGCGATGTGACCACGGCCTACACAGGCTTGGCGGGCGAGGTGGGTGCGTCGCTGAAAGACAGCCTGGTCAGCAGCGCGAAGATGGCGGGCGACACCATCAAGCCGGTGGTGGAGGCCGCGATGTCGCAGATCGCGCTGGAATCGACACGCGCGCACCAGCGCCAGGTCGAAGCAGCGCAAACGCAATTGAATGGCTTGTCTGAACAGTTCAGCGCCACGGCCCGCACCGTGTCCGATGGCTGGGCGACTGCCTTGCAGACCCATGTGCGCACCAGCGAAAGCCTGGTCGATGGCCTGGACCGTTCATTGATGGCCTTCACGCAAACCTTCGAGCAACGCTCGGGCGCGCTGTTGGCCACGGTCAACCAGGCCGCGGCCCAATCGCAAGCCGAGCTGGCCTTGGCCGATGGGCAGCGACTGCAAGCCTGGACGGGCACGCTGGAAGCCATGGCCGCCAAGCTGCAGGGAGAGTGGCAGCAAGTGGGCGCGCAAACGCTGGCCCAGCAGAACGCGGTCTGCCTGACGCTGGAGACCACCGCCCGTGAGATCACCGAGCGCACCAGCGCGCAAGCAGGCCAGACCCTGGACGATGTGGCGCGGCTGCTCAATCAATCCGAAGAGTTGATCCGCTCGCGCATCGAGTCGGAAGCGCAATGGATGCGGCACCACCGCGAGCGCATGGACCAACTGGCCAGCGTGTGGCGCACGGAGCTGGGCGCGCTGCGGGAGGACGAGGCCTCGCGTGGCAACGCGGCGGTTGACCGTTTGGGCGAATTGCAAACCGCGATGGCCAGCCACCTGACCACCTTGGGCACGGCGCTGGAAGCTCCCATGACGCGCCTGATGCAGACGGCGTCCGAGGTGCCTCAAGCTGCCGCTGAAGTGATTGCGCAGTTGCGCCAGGAGATGACCCAGCTCACCGAGCAAGGCAACCTGGCGCTGCAAGAACGCCATGGCCTGGTCGAGAAGATCACCACCTTGCTTCAGGGGCTGAACCAGGCCTCGGGCGAACAGCGGGTGGCCATTGAATCCTTGGTGACATCAGCCACCCAAGTGCTGGACCAGGCGAGCAGCCAGTTCGCGCAAGCGCTGCAGGCGCAAGCGGGCCAGTCCCTGGACGTGGCCGCGCACCTCACCGGCAGCGCGGTCGAGCTGTCCAGCCTGGGCGAATCTTTTGGCCATGGCGTGCAGTTGTTCAGCGCCAGCAACGACAAACTGCTGGACAGCCTGGCGCGCGTCGAAAGCTCGATCAAACAATCCACCGCGCGCAGCGATGAGCAGTTGGCCTACTACGTGGCGCAAGCGCGCGAGGTGATCGACCTGAGCATCTCCTCGCAACAGGGCATCGTGGAAGACTTGCGCCGACTGCACCGTGAGGCCGCCGATGTCCGAGCTTGACGAGCAAGGCAACGGCATTGAAGACACCGCCCCAGTGTGGGCCGTGTTTGGCGACCTGATGGCAGGCCTGCTGGGCGCCTTCGTGCTGATCCTGGTGGGCGTGCTGGTGGTGCAGATGGACCTGGTGGCCAACCTTCAATCGGAAGTGCAAAAACGCCAGGTGGAGGAGAAGCGCCGCATCGCTTTGGAAAAGGCCCTGGCCATCCCCCTGGCCACCGGCCGCGTCACCTTGAACAACGGGCGCATCGGCATCAGTGGCAGTGTGCTGTTCCCCGTCAACTCCGACCAGTTGCGGCCCGAAGGCCGGCAGTTGTTGAAGGGGCTGGTGCAGCCTTTGCTGGTCTACCTGGGTGAGCGCGACGAGATGCTGATGGTGAGTGGATTCACCGATGACAAGGGCCTCCGCGAGAGCAGCAACAAGCGTTTCGCGGACAACCTGGAGCTGTCGGCCCAGCGCGCGTTGACGGTCACCCGGGCCTTGATGGAAGAAGGCATGCCCTCTTCCCGGGTGTTCGCGGCGGCCTTCGGGCCCGAGCAACCGGTGGCCTCGAACGCGGATGAAAAAGGCCGGGCCTTGAACCGGCGTGTGGAGATGGCGCCGGTGCCCAAATCGGCCAACGTGAAGGCCGAGGCGGCCCCATGAGTGAGTCGCCCGTGGCGTCGCTGCAAACCTTGCGCCGCGCGGGTGCCGAGCGCTTCGACCCGGTGCGCTTTCATTACCTGGAAGTGCTCTCCCGGCGTGTGGACGAGGCCTCTGGCGAGGTGCAGCGCATCTTGGCCAGCAAGCTGGAGAAAGCCCTGGCGGACTATGACCAGCGCTTCATGCAGGCGCCCCGCGTGGCTGGCCAGCAGGTCGCTTCGACCCCGTTGCCATGCACACCGCTGGTGCAGCTGAACCAGTACATCCACAGCGTCACCCAAGACCTGGGCGATCGCGAGTTGGGCCGTGGTCAAGGCACCTCGGGTGACATCAAGAGCGCCCGCCGGTTCAGAGAAACCTGGTCCCGCATCGCGGCTGAAAAACAAGTGAACGAGGCCTTTGGGCGTGGGCCTGAAAACGCGGGCCCGCTCAATGCGCACATGCTGGTGCTGCATTCGCTGCGCCTGATGCGCGACCTGTCGCCCCACTACTTGCAGCAGTTCATGTCGCAGGTCGATTCCTTGCTTTGGCTGGACCAGGTGAACCAGAAGTACACGCTGGCGGACACCAAGCCAGCGCGTCCAAGCCGGTCCAGGAAATGAACACCCCGCACCACTTTTCAATCAAGAAAGCGAGCCCCTGATGGAACTGAACTTCAACGGCCGAGTGGCCATCGTGACGGGCGCTGGCGGCGGCTTGGGGCGGCAACATGCGCTGGCCCTGGCCGCGCGCGGGGCCAAAGTGTTGGTCAATGACCTGGGTGACAGCTCGGGCCACTCCGCTGCGGCGCAGCAGGTGGTTGAAGAGATCCAGGCTGCGGGCGGCGAGGCCATGGCCAATGGCTGCTCGGTCACCGACTTTGCCGCCGTGCAAGCCATGGTGCAGCAGGTGCAGGATGCCTGGGGCCGCGTTGACATCCTGATCAACAACGCCGGCATCTTGCGTGACAAGTCATTCGCCAAGCTGGAGGTGGACGACTTCAGGCTGGTGCTGGAGGTTCACCTCATGGGGGCGGTCCATTGCACCAAGGCCGTCTGGCCCTTGATGACGGCGCAGAAGTACGGGCGCGTGGTGATGACCACCTCGTCCTCCGGCTTGTACGGCAACTTCGGGCAGGCCAACTATGGCGCGGCCAAGATGGCCCTGGTCGGCTTGATGCAGACCTTGTCCATCGAAGGCGCCAAGAACGACATCCGCGTGAACTGCCTGGCCCCGACGGCGGCCACGGCGATGACGGAAGGGCTCTTTCCCCAAGCCATGCTTGATCTGCTGAAGCCCGAGGCGGTGGTGCCCGCGATGCTGGTGCTGGCCCACGAGAGCGCGCCGAACCGCACCATCCTGGGCGCGGGGGCGGGCACGTTCGCGGCCGCGCACATTGCCATGACGCCGGGGGTGTACCTGGGCGTGGGCCGCGACGTGCCTGAGCAGTTGGCCCAGCACCTCGCGGCGTTGGGGGCTTTGGATGGCGCCACGGTGCCGGGCAGTGGCGCCGACCAGGGGCGCCAGGAACTCACGCTGGCCATGGGGAAGACGAGCGCCTGATGCAGCGCGGGCATGGGCCCAGTTTGTCCGGTTTCATGCATTCCCAGGGTTCGTCCGGTGGTGGGTATCCCGGTGTTGGCGGCGATGATGAGCACTGCATCCAACAGCAGGTCTCACGTGTCAACACCCAGCACCCTCAACGTCGCGGAAATTCTGGGCAAGGACGCCTGGTTCAGGGAAGTGCCTGGGTTGCTTCAATCGGCCCTGCTGCAGATCGGCGTCACACGGCGCTTGCGAACGGGCCAGCGGCTGTTCTCTCGGGGCGATCCGACCAACGGGGTGTACGCCTTGCTCGAAGGCCGGCTGGCCGCCCTGGACGTGAACGAGCAGGGCGATGAGGCGATCCAGTTGCACCTGGAGCCCGTGTCCTGGTTCGGTGAAATGGGCCTGTACGACCGCTTGCCACGGGCCCACCACATCCGTGCCGAGCGTGCTTCAACGGTGTGGTGGTTGAACGATCAATTGCTGCGCGCGCACCTTGAACAATGTCCGCAGCATTGGCATCACTTTGGCCTGCTGTTGACGCAGAAGCTTCGCCTGGCGCTGTTCATCCTGGATGGGCGCAAGCTGGATTCCAATGACCTGGTGGTGGCGCGAACGCTGTTGATGATCGCGCAGTCCTACGTGCCGCGTGGTGACGGCCCGGTGAATTTGCGCGTGACCATCCAGCAGCAAGAGGTGGCGGACATGTTGGGCATGTCACGTCAAACGGTGAGCCAGGCGCTGCAACGCCTGAAGGCCGAAGGCATCCTGCAGATCGCCTATGGCAAGGTCGAGATCCTGGACGTGGCCGCCTTGCAAGCCAAGGTGCGCTACGAGAACTGGCTTCCGGTGAGGTCGACGGGCCGGTGACGGGCGCCTGAAGAGGGCCCGCCGGCTCGCGTTTCGGCAACAATTACAAGGGCAGCGGCATCACTCGGTATGAGCCTTGATGTTGGCCTTGTCACTCTTGTAAATTTCCTTGGCTTCTTGCTTGACAGCCTTGGCGTTGTCCTTGGCGTCGCGTTTGCAGTCACGAACGTCTTTGCTTTCAAGGCCGGCGGTCTTGCAATCAGCGATTTCCAGGTCCTTGTTGACTTCGGCAATTTCCTTGCGGGCCTTGTATTCGGCTTTGCTTTCCGTCTTGAGGGCGCGTTTTTCTTGTTGCTGTGGTGTCAGCTCGGTCTGGCTGTTGGTGGGGTGCACAGTGGGGTCGGCGGCCATGGCCGACAAGCTCAAAACGGCGGCGGCGCTGGCGATGATGGCTTTGAGGTTGGATGAACGCATTGATGTCTCTCCTTTGAATCAGCCGACGACGTCGGCCTGCGCTCAACTGGCAATCGGTGTGCCCATGGCGGCCTGCGCCATCTTTGACCGTGGTCAACCGCGCGTGGCCAAATTGGTCTACCGTGTGCTTTCAACAGGCAACGCGGGAACGGCACATGGAGTTCAAGGACTATTACGCCACGCTGGGCCTGCAGAGCACCGCGACCCAGGATGAAATCAAGCCGGCCTACCGCAAGCTGGCGCGCAAGTACCACCCGGACGTCAGCAAAGAGGCCGACGCCGAGGCGCGCTTCAAGGACCTGGCTGAAGCCTATGAGGCCTTGAACGATCCCCAGCGGCGCGCGGCCTACGACGAGGCCCGGGCTCGTCCCCAACGGGCCCCGATGCCTGATTTCGGAGGTGATCACGGCTTTGATCCGAACGAGGGCATGAACCACAGTGATTTTTTTGAATCGCTGTTTGGCAAGGCAGCCCGCGGCGCATCTTCCCAGCGCAGAAGGCGCGCTACCGCCGAGGACCACCACGCCAGGATCCTGATCGACCTGGAGGACGCGTACCACGGCGCACGCCGCACCATCTCGCTGCAGGATCGGCAGCTGGAGGTCAACATCCCCAAGGGCGTGCGCGAAGGGCAGCATCTGCGCCTGGCAGGGCAGGGGTTGGCGGGTGAGCCGGGCGGTCCCGCCGGGGATCTGTACCTGGAAGTGGGCTTCAAGCCCCACGCGCATTACCGCGTCGATGGCCGAGACCTCTACCTTGACCTGCCCATCGCGCCCTGGGAGGCGGCCCTGGGGGCGACCGCGACCGTGCCCACGCCAGGTGGCCCGGTGCAACTGACCGTGCCGGCGGGTTCGTCCTCGGGCCGCAAGCTCCGGCTCAAGGGGCGGGGCCTGCCGGGTGATCCGCCCGGCCACCTCTACGCGGTCGTGGGCATCACGGTGCCGCCTGCGGACACCCCGGCGTCCACCCAGGCGTATGAGGCACTGGCCCGCACCTTTCCCCACTTCAACCCACGCAGCGTTCTGGAGGCTTGATGATGACGAGCAGCAGCAACCCCATCCCCGTGGTCACCGGCGTCATCGTGGAAGACGACATCCGCTTCACGCTGGAGGACTTGAGCCGCGCCTGCGGTGCTGAGCATGCTCAGCTGATCGTGCTGGTCGAGGAGGGCGTGTTGGAGCCCGGCGGCAGTGGGCCGCACGATTGGATGTTCAGCGGCGCTTCCTTGCGGCGCGCGCGCACGGCACTGCGCATGGGCCGTGACCTGCAGTTGGGCGTGGAGGGCACGGCCCTGGTGCTGGACCTGTTGGAGCAGATCGAAGATCTGCGCGCTCAGTTGCGGCGGCTGGGGGCTCAGAACCTGTGACTGGCGGTCAGCCAGGCGGTCGGGTTGCGCTGCGAGGTGTCGGACTGGGCGCCCCAGGCGCTTGACTGTCTGTGCGCTAGCGCACACAGTGTGCTGAAGGGCACAGGGCCATGAGCGGGCCGCGCCCGACCCTATACTGGTTTGGTCAGGATTCAACGCTCCAGCGAACCTTCCATCGACCATGGTTTGGCTGGCGCATGCGGGCTCGTCGAGGTCGTCATGCAGGCGCACCCGCAGGCCGACATCTCCTGGAGGAGCGCATGACCCTGGCCGCCGACCCCCGACAAAACCGCTTGCTGGCGGCCTTGCCTGAGGCGGCGTGGGTTCGCTGGCTCCCGCTGTTGGAGCAGGTGGACATGCCGCTGGGCAAGGTGCTCTATGAGCCCGGCACTCGGCTGAGCCACGTCTACTTTCCCACCGACTCGATCGTGTCTTTGTTGTACGTCATGGAAGACGGGGGCTCGGCCGAGATCGCCATGGTCGGCCTGGAAGGCATCGTGGGCATCTCACTGTTCATGGGGGGGGAGTCAACGCCCAGCCGGGCCGTGGTGCAAAGCGCGGGCCAGGCCTTCAGGCTCAAGGCGGGCCTGATGATGCAGGAGTTCAACCGCGCGGGGCCGGTGCTGCACCTGCTGCTGCGTTACACGCAGGCGCTGATCACGCAGATGTCGCAAACGGCGGTGTGCAACCGCCACCATTCTCTGGACCAGCAGTTGTGCCGGTGGTTGCTGCTGAGCCTGGACCGCCTGCCCTCCAACGAGATCTTCATGACGCAGGAGCTGATCGCCAACATGCTGGGTGTGCGGCGCGAAGGCGTGACCGAGGCCGCAGGCCAGCTGCAAAAAGCCGGCTTGATCAGTTACCAGCGAGGGCGGATTTCGGTGCTGGACCGGCCGGGTCTGGAGCAGCGCACCTGCGAATGCTATGCCGTGGTCAAGACGGAATACGACCGCTTGCTGCCCAAGACCGTGGCCTCCTAGCGCCACCAATGTGCGCTGGCAGACAGACGTCCCCGAAGGGCAGCCCTAGTCTGGCCTGATAAGACACTTCGTGTCGATCATTCAATCCAGGAAGCGCCATGACCTCATCAACCCTACTCCGTCGCCCCTTTGCCGCCCTGACCATGGCGATGCTGGGATCGGCCGCCCTGCTGCTGGGTGGCTGCGCCAGCAAGCCCGGCCCCAAAGCCGAGATGGCCGTGGCCAACGCGGCCGTGCAACGCGCCAGCACCGCCGGCACCAGTGAAGACGCAGCAGCACAGTTGCAGGTGGCCACGGGCAAGCTGGCCAGCGCACGGCAAGCCATGGCCTCCAAGGACTTTGAGCGCGCCAGGCAACTGGCCGAACAGGCCCAGGTGGACGCCCAAGTGGCCGAACTGCACGCGCAGTCTGAACGCTCGCGCAAAGCTGCGCAAGAGTCACAAGACGCGGCCCGCGTGCTGCGCGACGAGATCAACCGCAACACGGTTCGTTGATCAGCCCCACTCAAAAAATACAGGAGATTTGCATGAACATCCGACTGATTGCCTTGGCCACCCTGGCCGCCACCTTGACCGCCTGTGGCACCGCCCGCGAACCCAACAGCGCGCTGGAGCAGGCCCGCCAGAACTTCAACCTTGCGCAGCGCGACACCCGGGTCATGACGCTGGCGCCCGATGAACTCAAGCTGGCGCAAGACGCGCTGGCCGCCGCCGACCGGACCTGGGCCGAGGGCGGCACCCTCTCCGCCGTGGACCACCTGGCCTACATGACCGCCCAGCGTGTGGTCATCGCGAATGAGACCGCGTCCCGCAAGGCCTCTGACGCCGTCGTCGCGGGCGCTGCTGGCGAGCGCGACCAGACCCGCCTGGCGCTGCGCACCCAGGAGGCCGACGCGGCACAGCAAAAGCTGGCCCTGGCGCAACAAAGCAATGCCCAAAAGAACCTGGACCTGGCACGGGGGCAAGCCAAGGTCAACAGCCTGGAGATGCAACTCAAGGACCTCAACGCCAAACAGACCGACCGTGGTCTGGTCGTGACCCTGGGTGACGTGCTGTTCGACACGGGCGAGTCCAGGTTGCGCCCGGAAAGCTCGGGCCACATGGCCAAGCTGGCTGCCGTGTTCAAAAGCGCGCCGCCACGCCGGGCTTCCATTGAAGGCTACACCGACAGCACCGGTTCGGGCATGGCCAACCTGGCCTTGTCACAGCGGCGTGCTGACGCGGTCTTGTCCGCCTTGTTGGAGCTGGGCGTCTCACCCAGCTTGTTGACCACGCGGGCGCATGGTCAAGAGCAGCCTGCGGCCAGCAACAGCAGCGCAGCAGGCCGGCAAATGAACCGGCGTGTGGAGATCGTGTTCGCCCAGCAGGCGGGCGATGCCCCCGTCAATTAGCATGGACACGCGATGAGCACGCCCCGCACTGATTCGGACGTGGCGGGTGCACTCAGCCTGGTGGCGCAACTGCACCGCCAGACCGACCACATGCGCGCGGAACTGAGGCACCTGCGGCAAGACATGGCCCAGGTGAGAACCGAGTTCAGCGAAACCCACGGCGCGCGCATGCTGGAGGCCAATGAGAACCTGGTACTGGCCGCATTGCGTGCCGAAACCATGGCCGAAACTGCCGTGAGCGACCTGGGCGAGTTGCAATGCGCGAGCCAGCGCGATGCTCTGTTGAGGTTGGCGATTGATTCAGCCAACATTGGTGAATGGGAGATGGACCTGAGCACTGGCGCCATGATTCATTCGTTGCGGCATGACATGTGTTTTGGGCACGACGAGCGACAACTGGAATGGAGCGTCAATACCTTCCTGAAGCATGTGCACCCGGACGACCGCGAGGAGGTGGCCCAGGGGCTGGCTCAGGCCACCCTACAGTTGAGCGATTGGCAGGCGGTTTGTCGTGTGGTGTGGCCTGATGCCAGCGTTCACTGGATCAGCATCCGGGGCGGCATCCTTCATGACAGCGGGCATCCTGCGCGCCTGCTGGGCATCATCACCGACGTGACCGCCGTCCGGCAGGCCGAAGCCTCACGCCAAAAAATGGAGAGCCTGGAGCTTGAAAATCACCAGATGCTGGAAGCCAGCAGGTTGAAGAGCCAGTTCATCTCCAACATGTCGCATGAGTTGCGCACGCCACTGAATGCCATCATCGGCTTCAGCGATTTGCTGGTCATGGGCTTGGTGCCGGAAGGCTCACCCAAGCACCGCGAGTACCTGGGCCACATTGGCGGCAGTGCCCGCCAACTCTTGCACCTGATCAATGATGTACTGGACATGTCCAAGGTCGAATCCGGCAAGTTCGAGTTCTTCCCCGAGCCAGTGGACCTTCAGCAACTGGTGTCCGAGCTGGGCGATGTGCTGCACACCTCCTTGCAGCGCAAGTCCATCCAGTTCGCCATCAAGATCGACGAGGCCTTGAAAAGCTTGGTCATCGATCCGGCTCGGCTCAAGCAAGTGCTCTACAACTACCTCTCCAATGCCATCAAGTTCACACCCTCGGGCGGTCACGTGACCGTGAGCGCCCACGCGGAAGGGCCTGATCAGTTCAGGTTGGAGGTCGAGGACACTGGCATCGGCATTGCGCCGGACGACCTGCCCCG
>CAZKPN010000095.1:0-16477 GCA_964554655.1 uncultured Aquabacterium sp.
CTGTCGATCGCCAAGCTGCTGCGCGCGCGCATCAATGCCCAGCCCGGCATGCGCGCCATGCTCACCCGCGAGTCCGACTACTTCGTGCCTTTGAATGAACGCGTGACCAAGGCCCGTCGCGTGCAGGCCGACCTGTTCATGTCCATCCACGCCGATGCATTTTTGAACCCGCAGGCCCGCGGCGCTTCGGTGTTCGCCTTGTCCGAGAACGGCGCATCGAGCGCGGCCGCGCGCTGGATGGCCAAGAAGGAAAACTCATCCGACATGGTCGGCGGGGTCAACATCAAGGCCAAGGACGCCACCGTGATGCGCGCGCTGCTGGACATGTCCACCACCGCGCAGATCAAGGACAGCCTGAAGCTGGGCAGCGTGATCCTGGGCAACCTGGGCAAGATTGGTCGGCTGCACAAGGGCAAGGTCGAACAAGCCGGCTTTGCCGTGCTGAAGGCACCCGACATCCCCTCGGTGCTGGTGGAAACTGGCTTCATCTCCAACCCGGAAGAAGAGGCCAAGCTGCGCGACGAGGACTACCAGGCCAAGATGGCCGATGCCCTGCTGGCCGGCATTCAGCGCTACTTCGCCAAGAACCCACCGATGGCGCGCAACCGGGCCTTGTGACCCCCGTCTTCAGTCGTGCTTGCGCTCGCGCTCGCGCTGCCGCAGCACGTCGATCAGCACATTGAAAGTGCGCGCCAGATGGCCGATCTCATCCTGGGTCTTGACCGTGAGGTTGGCGGCCTCGTAGTCGCCATTCTTCAAGGCATGGGCAGCGCGCGTCAGGGCGCGGATGGGCTGCACGATGGTGCGGGCGAACATCAAGGCCAAGGCCGTGAACAGCAGGCCCACCAGGCCCACGCTCCACAGCAGTTGCGTGAACAGGCGCTTGAGCGGCGCCTCGAACAAGGCCTGTGATTCGCCCACGCCCACCACCCAGTTGTGGCCCTTGACTGGCGCGTAGCCCGCGATCTCCTGGCTGTTCGACACGGTGGAGTGGTAGTCCACGTGGCCCACGTCTTGCGCACCCACCATCACCTTGGCCAACTCGGGCATGTTCAGGCTGTCGATGCGGTCGCGGGCAAAGCGCTGGTCGGTGCGGATCTCGGCGGCCTTGGCGGCGGGCAAGGTGTCCAGGCTGCTGTACAGCAAGGTGGCGTTGGGGTGGTACAGCAAGATGCCATCGCCATCGACCAGAAAGGGCTCGCGCACCGAATCCTCCTGGGCCTCGTTGAGGATGGACACCACCGAGGTGGCCTTCAGGCGCAGCACCACCGCGCCGATCACCTGGCGGCTTTCATCGAACACGGGGTAGGCGAAGAACATGCCCGCCGTGCCCGTCACCGCGCCCACCACGATGCCGGTGACATGCGGCCGCCCCGACATCGCCACCTTGAAGTATTCGCGGAACTTGAAGTTCTTGCCCATGACCGTGGCATCGCTGGACACCACGGCCGTGCCCGCCGTGTCCATCACCATGATCAGGTGGATGTCGGGGTTGGAGCTCACCAACGAGTCCACCTTGGCCTTGATGGCGGGCTTTCGGGCCTCCAGCGGGTGGGCCAGGAAGTCGACAAAGTCGGCGTCGTTGCCCATGGCCCGTGCCTGGTTCTGGCTGTCGGTGATCAACTGCGACAGGCGCCCTGCCGTGCTGCGGGCCAGTTGCTCCAGGTTCTGCAACTCGCCGTTGGAGACCGTGGCCAGGCTGGCGTGGTGGTTGTAATAGGCCGTGATGATCATGGGCATGAGCGCGGTCAGCACCATGGCCAGCGTCATCTTGAGCGCCAGGGGCCAGGACGAGGGCGAGGTCACCCCGCGCAGGTACACGCCCAGCCGCGCTTTCAAAAGATGGGGGGATTTCTTGATCAGGGCCCAGCCGGGCAGGTCCAGGTGATGAGCGGCATCACGGGCGCGCAAGGCCTCCTGCAGGCCCATGCTGGACGCGTGGGCGGCGAACAGGGCACGGCGCCACGATTGGATGTCTTGTGGCCGCTGCGTGGGGTCCATCTGCAGCGCCCAATCGATGGCGCCCAGGAACTGTGGGCTGAAGCGCCCCTCGCCCGCTTGAACGGCGGGCACCAGCGGATCTTGCGGGGCCATCTGGCGGTCCAGCGCATCGGGCGGCTTCTTGCCGGTGACCAGCCAGTACAGCGTGGCCCCGAAGGCGTAGATGTCGGTCCAGGCACCCTGGTGGCCATCTTCGTATTGCTCGATGGGCGCGTAGCCGGGCGTCACAGCGATGTCGGACTGCTCAGAGGCACCCACCGCCTGCCGGGCCGAGCCGAAATCCAGCAGCACCAGCGAGCCATCACTGCGGCGGACCTGGATGTTGTCGGGCTTGATGTCGCGGTGCAGGAAGCCCGCCGCGTGCACCACCGACAGGCCGTCCAGCAAGGGCTGCAGCAAAAGCGACAGCGCCTTCTCGCCTTTGTTGGCGTGCTGGGGCCACCATGCCTTGAGCGGGCTGCCACGCTCGTACTCCAGCACCATGTAGGCGGTCTGGTGGGCCTCAAAAAAACGGGCCACACGCACGATGTTGGGGTGGCGGAAGGTGGCCAGCGTGCGGCCTTCGATCAGGAAGCTGTCCAGCCCGTTTTTGTAGCGCTCGCGGTGGCGCGTGGAGTGGGCCGACACGGTCTTGCCCGAGGTGCGAAAGGCGATCTCTTCGGGCAGGTATTCCTTGATGGCGACGCGCGAGTTGAGGTTGACGTCGGTGGCCAGGTAGGTGATGCCGAAGCCGCCTTGGCCCAGCACGCGGTCGATGCGGTATTCGTGCAGGCGAAAGCCTGCTGGCAAAGCCAGGGCGGTGGTGCCGGTTTGAGCGGGACGAGGTGGGGCAGGTGCTTGGGCTTGAACGGCTGGCGCGGTGTTGCCCTTGGGCCAATGCGGGTCGATGCGGGTCTGGTCGTCGTCCTGCGGGCAGGCTGGCGCCACCACCGTTTTGTCGGGGTCGTCCAGTTCGCTGTCCGCCGTGTTCATGCCGTGTCGTGCTCCAAATCGCCAAGCAGGCAGTGTCCCTCAGTTCGTGCGCCTGCATCCGCGCCACCGTGGTTGCATCTGCGATTCAGCAGCAAAGATGCACACGAAACCTGATCCCCGACAATGGCCCATGCCCATCACTTTTGCATTGCTCGCCTGCGCCATCGCTTCGGCATGGTGGCCCAACAAGACGTTTCCTGGCAGCAAGGGAATGCTGCTTGCGCCCTGGATGATCTTGTTCGCGGCCGCCATGGTGGCGGCTTGCTTCGCTGGGGTGTTGACCGCCACTGCCGTCGTGGCACTCCTTGTGATGACGGGCATTTGCTTGAAGGCCGCGAGCCTGGAGGCGCGCCAGCAGCAAGCCGGGGCATGGACTTGGGCTGCAGGAGGGCTGGGCTTGGCCTTGGCAGTGCATGCGCTGCCCGGCTTTCACAACCCCTTGCTGGTCAACGCCGTGCGCACAACCCCGGATGCGGTGCCATTCACGCTGTACGCCAATTTCGACAAGGGCAGCGTCGGCCTGTTGCTACTGGCCTGTTTGGCGCCCCGCCTGGCCTCCTGGCAAGATGCGCGCGCTGCCGTGGCGCCGACGCTGGTCGCCGCTGTGGCCACCGCGGCCGCAGCGATTGGGGCGGCTTGGCTGGCCGGCCAGGTGCGCTTCGAACCCAAGCTGGGCGCACTGCCGCCGTTTACGCCAACGTTCCTGTTCGTCAACTTGTTCTTCACCTGCGTGGCTGAAGAGGCGTTCTTTCGTGGGCTGATTCAGGAGCGGCTGACGCGCGCCCTGGCGCACAGACCGGGGCTGATTCTTTTGCCCATCCTCGTGTCTGCCACCTTGTTCGGACTGGCGCATCTGGGGGGCGGGCCGCTTTACATGGCGTTCGCCACGCTCGCCGGGCTGGGTTATGCGGGGGTGTACGCCAAGACTCGTCGCGTGGAGGCTGCGGTGGTGACGCACTTTGCGGCCAATGCGACGCACTTCATTTTCTTTACTTATCCTGCTTTGGGCAGATGACAGTGTTGGGGAGGGTGACTGGTACCTCATGACATTCCTCGGCCGCTCGAGCCTGCGAGCATGATCTCTGCAGGCGCGCGCGCTCATACCTTGGCGAGGAAGGACGCCGCATCACCCGCTTCACATTTCCAGTCTGCGAAGACCCCAACCAGATTGCATTCCACGCAGTGGCAAGCAATGTAGTACCAGCGCACGTCATGTGTACCCTCGTACACGGAGACGCCGGACATCAGCTCGAACACCTCGTTCTCGCACACGCACTCGTGCGCCTCGGGGGCGGCCTCATCAACGTAGTCCGCGCTGTCGCCCATCAGGTGTTCCTGCCCGCAGTCGGTGCAGGTGCGGATTGCCACGCCGGCTTCTTCATCGGTCTGCAGCGCAAAAGTCCGGCACCCGCAATCGCATTTGGACGAGGCAAACCGGACGGCCTCATGGCGATTCGCAACGCTGTAGCTGCGCAGCTCGGCTTGGGTGTCGCCGGACGTCGTCCCGTACCAGAACTCGCCCTTCTTCGTCAGTGCCATTGATGCTGTTCCATTCTTCAAGGTGGGCTTCCCGGCAGAATGACGCCAGGCTTGCCCCGATCATCTGGATTTTGCCTGGAGGCACGGTGAATCGTCGTCAAGGGCCCGGGTCGGGGTGATCGCCGACAAGGGCTGCGGACATCTTTGAATGCCGATTCTTGGAGGTCGCAGCCATCCGGCGGCCTCTCCGGTTCGAATGGCTCCTATCGGCCTGGAGCCGAAACGCATAGGCGACCGGCAGGTGTGCAGCGGTTGCTGCTGTTGGCTGTCACGCGCTGAACTCACGGTCTTGGCCACATTTTGGTCAATGGGCAAACGCCCTGAAGCCACAGGATTGACCAGTTTCGACGGCACTGCTGACATCGTCGCGGTCGCTGCTCAATCTGCGCCGCTTCGGCCGGTCCAATGACTGATCCTCAAGGCTCCGAACTCACGCCCCGACCCGCTGCTGTCATCGACCACATACACGACGAGCGACTGCAAGGTGCCCAAAGGAGCCGGTGGCCGACCGGTTGCCTTGCTAACCGTGGTGATCAACGGGTACGAATGTCGGTTTCCCCACCTAACCCAACTTCTACAGAAACTACCCATCGGCTTGAGGCGTATTTCGCTGGTTCAGAGTGCCCAGCTCCACTCCCGTCGCCACAACACTAAACCGGCTTAAACAAGGCAGCGAGCGGTTGCGATTCGCATGAGACGCTAATTGGGCCTTTTGCGATTTGAACGATGAACTGAGGATGAACGCGTCTTTCAGCAAAGATTCAAGACCGGTTTTACACAATGCCATCAAGTCAGAAAGGATCTCCTTGATGTACATCAGCTCGTTCGTAGTATCACGCCGAGATACTTGTGAGAGAACACCGGTCCGCTTGATCTTTGGTTTCCCGCAGCCTACGGGCTTGGGCAATGCATTGCACATGCACCCGCGTGGTTTTAGCCACAGGCTTACGCGTCCCGACGCTTTTGTCATTCGGCAGTCTTTTTAAAAAGGAGTCCAACGATGAAACACCCTTTCGCTAGGTTGGGCTGCCTTGCCGATGAAGACTGCAATGCGCCTATGGATCACCGGCAGCCGCGAGAAGCGGTGCGGCAGATGGCAACCCGGGATAGCGGGCAGATTCAGTAACCGAACCCCCAAGAGAAACATCACCATGTCCAAACCTCTTCTCACCCTCTTGGCCACCGCCTGCGGGGATGGCCTCCTTTTTCCAAACCCTACCCATTGAGAATTCCATGAAACACACCACTCAAGCGCTACTGTTGACCGCCTGCTTCACCCTGCTGCTGAGCGCATGCGGCAAAACCGAGACCGCCAGCCCAACGCAAGCCCCGCCGGCAATCGCAGCCGACAACGTTTCAGACGTTGACGTCACGACCCATGTCAATTCCGCGCTGAACAGCGAACCCAGTCTGGCTGGCCTGGATATCGCTGTTGTGACAACCAAGGGTGACATTCGACTCACGGGTGTGGTGCAAAGCCAAGCACAGATCGACACCGCCATCAGCGCTGCGCGAGCTGCTGAAGGCGCCCACACCATTCACAACGAGTTGACTGTCAAGCAGTGAGGCATTGACCCAGTCAAGTGCGCCAGATGGCCGTCATATTGGCGGAAAGAAAAACATGGCGTGAGGCCGCTGGATGAGTGCCCCGTCGCCTGTATCGGCGAGCGTTTTTTCTCTTGAGCCGATGAACAGCACATGAATAGACCTGTCAGCAGGCGTTCAAGGTGGACCTTCCACAATGGCATGAACCGGAGCCTCCCATGAAACATCTCTCCTCTCTGCGCCGTGGCTTGCTGGCCCTGTCACTGGGCTTGGCCGCTCTGCCGACACTGGCCGATGACGATTGCAAGGCGCCGCTGGATCGCTGGCAGTCGCGAGAAGCCGTGCGGCAGATGGCAACCCGGGAGGGCTGGCAGATCCAGCGCCTGAAGATCGATGACGGCTGCTACGAGATTCGCGGTATCGACGCGCAGGGCCGTACCTTCAAGGCCAAGATCGACCCGGAAACCTTGAAGGTATTGAAGATGAAACAAGAGGACCGCGAGCGTGCCCGGGAGCGGGAGCGCGACCGCGATGGCGGCGCTGCGCAACAGCCACGACCACCGCAATCCGACGGCACCTCGCCGCGCAGCCAGACCGAATAGCCCCAAACCCACTGGAGCACCACCATGTCCAAACCTCTTCTCACCATCTTGGCCACCGCTTGCGCGCTGGCCGTTCCCGCCCTGGCACAGAGCCGCCAGGTCACGCTGACCGCCCAGCTCAAGAACTACGGCGGCGACGGCGCCTACCTGGCCGCCTACCTCACCGACGCCAAAGGCGCCTATGTGCGCACGCTCTGGGTGGCGGGCGGCAAAGCCAAGTACCACACCCATTTGTCCGACTGGAACCGTCTATCTAGTGGCGACGCCAAGCGCCTAAATGGTGTCACCGGCGCGAGCGTGGGCGCGGGGCGCACCCTCAAGGTGACGGCCGATCTGGCCGACGCCCTGATTGACGCGGGCTACGAGATCCGCATCGACGCCGCCGCAGAAGACATGCGCGACAGCCCGTCTGAGGTGCGCGTGCCCCTGTCCACCGCCAATGCCGGTAAGCCCCAGGCAGGCAAGCAGTACATCCAGTCGGTGACCTTCCAACTCAAATGAAAGTCGCAGGCTTGGGCTGGAAAGGCATCCACCGCTGGCTGGGCCTCACCATCGGCACCCTGGCCGTGGTGCTGGGCGTCAGCGGCGCCATCCTGACGTTCGATCCGGTGCAGCAGGCGTGGCAGGCGCCCGCTGCGCCAGGTGATTTGTCGGTGGCCACGCTGGTGGAACGCGTGACACACACCGTCCCGGGTGCGGAGGAAATACGCCACCTGCCCTCAGGTGCCATCGTGGTGTTCAGCTTCGCCGGCGATCAGCCAAAGGCGTCTTATGTGGAGCCGGCCGATGGCCGGGTGCTGGGTGCCTGGCAACCCTCAGCGCTCCCTCGTTGGGTGAAGAACCTGCACCGCTCGCTGCTGTTGGGTGACGCCGGACGCTGGGGAGCGGCGGGCATTGCGCTGGCAATGGGCCTGATCTGCGTCTCCGCCCTGGTGCTGCTGCTGCGCCGCATGGGTGGTTGGCAACGGCTCGCGGCGCGGGTGCGCGGCTCGCTGGCGCAGCGCATCCACGTGGTCGGAGGTCGAGTGGTGCTCGTGGTACTCTGCCTGACATCGGTCACTGCGCTGACCATGAGCGCCTCGACCCTGGGGCTGGTGGCGCTAAACGCCCGGCCTGAGCCTTACTTCGCCTCTGGAGTTCCCGTCGCGCCTGTGACCACCAGAGGCATGCCCGGTGCGCAGCTTGCCCTGCTGCAAAACCTCTCCGTGGGCGACTTGCGCAAGCTGAATTTCCCCGCCGCCTCGGACCCCGAGGACACCTGGAAGGTCGCCACCGCCCAGGGCCAAGGCTGGATCGACCAGCACTCAGGTCAGACACTGGCCTGGCAAGACGCCACCCTGGCACAGCGCATTTACGACTGGGCACTGGTGCTGCACACCGGCGAAGGAGCCTGGCTTTGGGCTGTGGTGTTGGGAATGGTGGGCGCCAGCGTTCTGCTGTTCTGGTTGTCCGGCGTGGTCATCTGGTGGCAGGCACGCCGCCTGGCGCCACACATCACCGGCAACAGCCCGCTGGCGCAGGCCGACGTGCTCATATTTGTGGCCAGCGAAGGCGGCAGCACTTGGGGCTTTGCGCAAACGCTGCAAGACGCGCTGCTCCAAAACGGCCACCGCGTACACACCAGCGCCTTGGAAGAATTTCAGACACTGGCCGACACAAAGCAGGTATTCGTACTGGCCGCCACCTATGGCGAAGGCCAGGCCCCGGCCCACGCCAGTCAAGCCCTGGAGATCATCGCCAAGCTCAGCCCAGGGGTCACGCCTGTGCCCGTGACGGTTCTGGGTTTTGGTGACCGGCAGTTCCCCGCCTTCTGCGCCTTTGCCGAGGCGCTGGAGAGCACTTTGCGCGCGCAGGGTTGGCCCGCGCTGCTGCCCCTCGAGTGCATCCACCAGCAGTCGGGCCAGCAGTTCGCGCGCTGGGGAGATGCCTTGGCGCAGGCGCTGGACGAGCCCCTGGTGCTGGACCATGTGCCGCGCGTGCCGTCCACCACCGAGCTCTCGCTTGTGTCGCGCCAAGACTACCCCGGTACTACCGGGCAGGCCACGGTAATCCTGCGTTTTGCCTGGCCTGCGCAGCGTCTTGGCGCACGCCTGCGCGGGCACGGTCTGGCGCACTTTGCCGCAGGCGACCTGGTGGGCATCGTGGCGCCGGGCTCATCCGTGCCGCGCTACTACTCGCTGGCCTCGAGCTGGGCAGACGGGTTTCTTGAAGTCTGCGTGCGCCACATGCCCGGCGGCCTGTGCTCCACCCACCTGCTGGGCCTGCAGCCGGGGGACGTTGTCACCGCCTTCATCCGTTCCAACCCCGGTTTTGCGCTGCCGCGCACGCGACGGCCGGTGGTGCTGATCGGGGCCGGCACGGGCGTGGCACCGCTGGCCGGTTTCATCCGCCGCAACGACCGCCACGCGCCCATGCACCTGTACTTTGGTGGGCGTGATCCGGCGCGCGATTTCTTCTTCGGCCCCGAGATTCAGCGCTGGCTGGTTGAGGGGCGCCTGGCGACTTTGCAGACGGTTTTCTCCCGCGTGCCCGACGGCGGCGGCTATGTGCAAGACGCCCTGCGCCGCCATGCCGAGCAGTTGCGTGCTCTGGTGAAACAGGGCGCCATCGTGCGTGTCTGCGGTGGTCGCGCCATGGCGCAGGGTGTGGCCGAGACGCTGGACGCTGTGCTCGCGCCGCTGCAGATGAGCGTGTCGCAGCTCAAAGCCAAAGAGCGCTATGCCGAAGATGTCTTCTAAACTGGCAGCGCCTTGCCAGCGCACCACCCTGCACGGCCCGACCATGGGCACGCGCTGGTCCGTCAGTCTCGACGCAGACGCTGCCCTGGACTTGACGGCCCTGCGCCGAGACCTCGCCGCTGCGTTGGCGCAGGTGGACGAGCAGATGTCGCCCTGGAAACCGAACAGCGACCTCATGCGCCTGAACCGCGCGCCCGTGGACACCTGGGTGGACTTGCCCACGGAAATCATGGAGGTACTGGACTGCGCGCTCGACATCTGCCGCCTGAGCGCGGGCGCGTTTGATCCGGGCGTTGGGGGACTGGTCGATGCCTGGGGCTTTGGCGCGGTGCGCGACGCGCCCGACGCCGTGGCCATCCGCAGCGCGCGACAGCCTGCGTCGCGCCCCACGCACGAATGTCTGGAGCTCGATCGCCCCGCCAGCCGAGCCCGCAAGCATGCTCCGGTGCAACTCGACCTGTGCGGTATCGCCAAGGGCTACGCAGTGGACCGCATGGCCGCCGTGCTGCAGCAGTACGGTGTGCAACACGCTTTGGTGGCGCTCGATGGCGAGCTGCGCGCTGTGAGCAGTCAGGCCAGCGGCGTGCCATGGGCTGTGGCGCTAGAGCAGCCCGAGACAGGGCGCCGCGCGGTGCACGGGGTCATCGAACTGGAGAATGTGGCCGTAGCCACCTCGGGCGACTACCGGCGCTATCATCAGGTGGGCGAAGCGCGCCTGGCGCACAGCATGGACGCGCGCCGCGCCGCGCCCGTGAACAACGCCGTGGCATCTGCTACCGTGTTGGCCAACAGATGCATGCACGCCGACGCCTGGGCCACCGCCCTGCTGGTGGCCGGCCCCGGCGAAGGTCTGGTCATGGCACAGTGCATGGGCTTGGAGGTGCTGTTCCTGCTGCGCCGAGCCGAGGGGCTGGTGGAGATGGGGTTGGGGCGGTTTGGCAGCCCCGCTGCGCTGTAACGAGAAACACGACAAACCCATGCCCACCGAACAACCCACCGGACTTGACCCAGCCTTCGCCGCGCAGCGCCAGCGCGAAGAGGGTCCCAATGAACTGGGGGTGAGCCAGCGCCGGACGCTGCGCGACATCGCCTGGGAGGTGGTGCGTGAGCCCATGTTCCTGCTCTTGCTGGGGGCGGGCACGATCTACCTGGTGATGGGCGACACCCGCGAGGCGCTGATTCTGCTGGGCTTTGTGCTGATCATCATGACCCTCACCGTGTTGCAGGAGCGGCGCACCGACAACGCCCTGGATGCGCTGCGGGATCTGTCCAGCCCGCGCGCCCTCGTCGTGCGCGGCGGTGAGACGCTGCGCATTCCTGGGCGCGACGTGGTGCGAGAAGACTTGCTGATCCTGTCGGAGGGAGACCGCATCGCTGCGGATGGATTGCTGCTGCAGGCACACGAACTGGCCACCGACGAGTCGATGCTCAGCGGCGAGTCCGAGCCCGTGGCCAAACAGGCATTGGACAATCGTGCCTTCGCCGGTACGCTCGTGGTACGAGGCCAGGGCCTGATGCGCGTGGAAAGCATTGGGCGGTCGACCGAACTGGGACGAATCGGACAATCGCTGCAGGACATTGCGTTTCAGGCCTCGCCGCTGCGCGACGAGATGGCGCGCCTGACACGGCGCCTGGTCATCATCGGTGCTTCACTGTGCGGGGTGCTGGTGCTGCTGTACTGGATGCTGCGTGGCGGCTGGCTCGACGCGTTGCTGGCGGGCATCACGCTGGCCATGGGCATCCTGCCGCAGGAGTTCCCGGTGATCATGATCGTCTTCCTGGCGCTGGCCGCTCGCCGCTTGGCGGCCCACCAGGTGCTGACACGGCGGCTCAACGCCATCGAAACGCTTGGCCAGACCTCCGTGCTGTGCGTCGACAAGACCGGCACGCTGACCCAGAACCGCATGACCGTGGCCGCGCTGTCGGCGAGCGGGCAAAAACTCGACACGCATGCCCTGGAACCGCAAGCTTTGCCAGAGGCGTTTCACGAACTGCTGGAATACGCTGTGCTGGCCAGCGAGATCGACCCGCACGACCCGATGGAGAAGGCCTTTCACCTCCTGGCGAGCGAGCACCTGGCCGGTACCGAACACCTGCATCCGCAGTGGAATCTGGCGCGCGAGTACGAGCTGTCGCCAGAATTGCTGGCCATGAGCCACCTGTGGAGCAGTGGTGCCGTACCGCACGATGTGGTGGCCGCCAAGGGCGCCCCCGAATCGGTGGCCAACCTGTGTCACTTGAACGATGCTCAGCGCGGCGAGGTGACCGCCGAAGCAGCTCGCATGGCCGACCGTGGCCTGCGTGTGTTGGGTGTGGCGAAGGCACGCTATCCCAGCGGTCAAGGCTGGCCAGCCATCCAGCACGACTTCGAGTTCGAGTGGATCGGCCTGATCGGCCTGGCCGACCCGCTGCGCGACGACGTCCCGCAGGCGATTGCGCAGTGCCGTCAGGCCGGCATTCGCGTGATCATGATCACCGGCGATCATCCGCGCACGGCGCGCGCCATCGCAGAACAGGCGGGCATTCCGGGCAGCGAGGTCGTGACCGGCGACGAACTGGCCGACATGGACGCCGCCACGCTGGCGCATCGCTTGGCGACGGTGAACGTGTTCGCGCGCGTGAGACCACAACAAAAGCTGTCCCTGGTGCAGGCCCTGAAGAAGCGCGGCGAAGTGGTGGCGATGACGGGTGACGGCGTCAACGATGCGCCCGCGCTGAAGGCGGCCCACATCGGCATCGCGATGGGCCAGCGCGGCACCGACGTGGCGCGCGAGGCTGCAGCTCTGGTGCTGCTGCAGGACGACTTTTCTTCCATCGTGGATGCCATCCACCGTGGCCGCCGCACATTTGCAAACCTGCGGCAAGCCATGGTCTACACGCTGGCTGTGCACGTGCCGATCGTCGGCCTGGCGGTGCTGCCCGTGCTGCTGGGCCTGCCGCTGGTGCTGGCACCCCTGCACATCGCCTTTCTGGAGTTGGTGATCGACCCGGCTTGCTCGCTGGTCTTCGAAGCCGAAGAAGGCGACCCCGGTCTTATGCAGCAGCCCCCAAGAGGCGCGCTAGAGCCACTGCTGTCCGCTGGCCACGTCGGTCAAAGCTTGGCCATGGGTGGATGGGTGACGCTGGTGGTCGTGGGTCTATATGCGCTGTTGCTTGACCAGGGTGTGGTGGCCGGCATGGCCAGCACGGCGGCATTTATGGTGCTGGTGACGGCAAATGCCGTGCTGATTCTGGCCAGCCGGTCGGCGCAGACCACTTGGCGAAGTCTGTTCGAAGGCCTGAGCGCGGTGGGCCGATGGGTGCTGGCGGGAACGCTGGCGGCGCTGACCGCCATCACCGTGGTGCCGTTCCTGGCGCATCCGTTCCGCTTCGTGCCTCTGCCGCCAAGCTATTGGCTGGCATCTCTGCTCATCGGGTTGTCGATGGTCTTGCTTTTCCAGATCACCAAGCGCGCACTGTCAATGCTTAGCGCGCGCGCGGCACCCGCGCCCAGCCATTGAACAGCAGCGGTGCTGGCGCGAACCCCGGGCGCAATGGTCAGATCGGTACGAGGCGCAAGCCAGAAAATTTGGTTGGCAGTGGATGACCGAGTGCATGTTGACCTGTGCCGGTGCGGATGGGTGGACCTATTTGGCCAACAACTGGATGCTCCAGAACACCAGAAATCCTGAAAAAAGTACCAAGGTGGAAATGGGTTTTTCTTCGACGGTATGCGCCTCGCATCAATAACTCTTCGGTCACCAGGTACAACAGCGCCGCCGCGCTGAACGCCAACACGCCGCCGATGAGTTGCTGAGAGGCGCCGGCGAGCAACACGCTGCCCAACACCGCAAACAGCAGCACTGTGAGGCCCAGCGCTGTCGATAAGGCCACCACACGTCGGCCCTTGACGGCCTCTGACGCCAACGCCATGCCCAAAAACAGCAACTCGACCGATAGACCCAGTGCCAGGATCGTGCCCGCTTCCCCATTGGCTGCGAAGCCTGCCCCAATGATGAAACCGTCGACCGCGATATCAATGAAGGCCGCCACCAGCAACCCCACGCCCGAGGCGGACGAAGCCGCGGCTGCCGCGTTGCGGTGCTCCAGCCGTATCGTCCAGAGCTTCAAGCCATACATAAAGAGACTGCCCAAAGCGAATGAGCCAATGATCACTTCCGGTGTCGCGTGTTCATTGGCAATGTCGGGCAACAATTCCACGGCAAGCGCCGCAAGGATCACGCCTGCGGCGAAATGTTGCACCAGGCTTCGAAACTGGTGGGAGGGGCTCCAGCGATCACCCCGCCCACACTAGCGACCATGGCGGGAATGGCCATGGTGAAAAGTTGGTGGCTATTCATGCAGAAGGCTTTCGGGCGACCACGGCCTCGCAAAAGTATTGCCCGGTGAGGCGCACATGTTGCTGCCGGCCCTCGATGTCCAGCGTGCGATCTTCGACCACCGACAACTCGTTCGAATGTTTATCGAACTGGCCCTTAACCCACACATTCACCTCCTTGGCTTCAAAGCGCACCATGTCCTCCGGTCCGGGACTGACCGTGACGAGTGAGCTCCGGACCATGCCCATGTAGCCGCGCAGATGAAAGTCAATGTTGAACGGATAGTTCTTGCGTACGGCTTTGTCGGGTGCATCACCCACAAACACGGCGATGGACTGCTCTTGGCCCTTACATTCGAACTCGGTGCCCCAAGTATCGATCTGATCACATCCGGCTGTGACTGCGCAAAGGGCGCTGAAGAGAAGCCACGAAGGGCTTCGAACTGCTGGACGGTTCGAGTAGGTTGAGCGAGGGCTTGTCATATGGCGCAGGAGCATAGGGTGCCAGCATTAAGTCTTTCTTACCGCAGGAGTGGTCGGGGCAACAAGTAGATCCCAAACCACCTTAGGGGTGGTTCAAGGAGCTGAATATGCAGTTCATGAGTGACAACCATCTGGGCATGCTTGCCCTTCGGGTTGCAGACCTTTGGCAGACAGATCGATTTGCTTCAACTTGCTTTGTCGAGAAACATTGCTCGTCAGTTTTTGGGAACTGAGGTTCGCGCTGTGACTGCTTGCATTGGGTAGAGAACACCAGTTCAACCTTGCCGGGGTCAGTCATTTCTGGCGCTTTTTTCTGGCTGGTCGCGATCGAGTGACAGGTCTGGGCGGTGGAGCGGTCGCTTGACGTCCAGGTCCGCGAGTGACCGGTTGAGACTCTCGCGTACGTTCATTCGGCAACATCCAACGTCCGCGCCCAGCCTTGACCTGCCAGTCGGGTGAATACGTTGCTCGGCAGCTCATGGCCGTTAACTGATCTAAAAAAACGCCCCACGTAGGCCAGTCGTAACTCTGTGGCACGAGTCGCCACCAATTTGGCGCCCGAAGATGGAATGAACGCGTCAAAAAAAACCACTCATTGCTGCAGCATCAGAGCCTGCTGGCTGGTGAACCGCCGGGCCTGCCCGGTGACGGGGTCGGTGAACTCGATGGCCTTGGCGAGGAGTTGCAGGGGCTTGGCATGGTCGTCGCTGTCGGCCGCGAACAGCCGCGGGTAGATCAGGTCGTTCACGATGGGCAACCCCAAGGCCGCGCAGTGCACGCGCAACTGGTGCTTGCGGCCGGTGACGGGGCTCAAGGCGTACAGGGCCAGGTCGCCTTGCACCTTCAGCACGTCGATGCGGGTCTCGGTGTTGGGCTCGCCGGGCACCTCGCGCATCTGCATGAAGTGCTCGTCTTCTTCCAGGCGGCTTTGGCGGGTCAGTGGCCAGGCCAGGTCAGGGCGCCAGGGAGCCACGGCCTGGTAGTGCTTGGCGGCGGTTCTTTGCGAGAACACGCCTTGGTAAGGGCCGCGGGTGGATGGCTGGATGGAGAACAGCACGATGCCCGCCGTTTCGCGGTCCAGGCGGTGAATGGGGGCCAGGGTGTCGATGCCAAGCTTGCGTTTCAGGCGCACCAGCAAGGTCTCTTGCAGGTAGCGGCCACCGGGGGTGACGGGCATGAAATGCGGCTTGTCGGCGACCACGATGTGCTCGTCCTGGAACAGCACCACCTCGTCGAACGGCAGGCGGGGTTCGGACTCGATGGCGCGGTAGTAGTAGAGGCGAATGTTGGGCTGGTAGCTTCGCTCAGGCGTGACCGGCACGCCGTGCTCATCAACCACCTCACCGGCCAGCATGCGCGCGTGCCAGGTGGCTGCCGAGACGGCTGGAAACTGCTGCACCAAATAATCGGCCATGGTGGGCCAGGGGCCGACTGGCAGCGCCACGCAACTGGGGCCGACGCCGTCCTTGGTGGGCAGGGGGCGCGGCTTGGGCGACACGCTACTTGCTGCCCTTGGCCAGGCGTTTGGCGCGCTGCAGGCGCCACGCTTCGTCCGGGTCGCCCGCGTACACATCTTCCGCGGTGGTGTCGGTTTGCTGCAGGTGCGTGTCGAGCGCGATGCGGTTGTCGAAGACGAAGCACTCGCCTTCCCAGTCCTGGTCGGCATCCGGCATCTCGGCGAAGTAGCTCAGGATGCCTCCTTCCAACTGGTAGACGGGGATGTCCATGTCCAGCATCCAGGCGCTGGTCTTTTCGCAGCGGATGCCGCCGGTGCAGTACATGGCCACGCGCTTGCCCTCGGCCTTCCATTCATCAACGTGTGCTTCGATGTAGCGAGGCAGGTCGCGGAAGGTGTGCACCTGCGGATCCACAGCATTCTTGAAGCGGCCCAGCTTGAACTCGAAGCTGTTGCGGTTGTCGATCAGGACCACATCATCCTGCTTGATCAACTCACGCCACTCCTGGGGGCTGACGTTGATGCCAGTGCGGCCGATCGCATCCACGCCCTCAACGCCCAGGGGCAGGATCTCGGGCTTGTGATGCACCTTCATCTTGAAGAAGGGCCTCGTCTTGCACGGGCTGCGCTTGAAGGTCATGCCGACAAACAGCCCGGTCAGGCGCGGGTCATTCAGCAGTGCCGCGTGAAAGGCTTCCAGCGCGGCGAGCTCGGCGGCCACCATGCCGTTGATGCCTTCGGTGGCCACCAGGATGCTGCCCGTCAGGCCTTGCGTGATCTCACGCAGGGCGATGGTGCAGGCCTCTGGGTCCGCGATGTGCAC
>CAZKPN010000096.1:0-16105 GCA_964554655.1 uncultured Aquabacterium sp.
GTCAGTCGTACCGAAGTCCAGTGAACTCCAAGGTGCCCTGCGAATGTGCAGGGCACCTTGAGTCCACGGTTCAACGCATCATTGCTTGTGCTCAGCCCGGGATTTCGCCCATGCGATCTCGATGGCCGTGACGCGCGCTTCCTGGATCGCCTTGCCAATGGCCGGTCCCTGCTTGCCCGTCTCCATGCACTTTGAAGCCACCTTGGCCGTGTCGACGCCCAAGGCGATGTCCAGTGCCGCCTGCAAATGCGCGGTCTGGGGATAAGGCCGTTCTTCCAGGCCCAGGCGACCTCGCGAGTCGCATTCGCAGGCCAGCAGGACTTGCGTGAAGCGTTGGGGCTTGCGGATCGCGTCACAGCGCTCCAGCAGCCGCAAGGTGGCCGCAGCCTTCAGCTCCGCGCTGCGGTGGATGTTGCCGTGCTCGCGAGCGACCACGTCGGCCAGTTCCCGGCATTCCACGGGCGCACGCAGGCGTTCGCTCATGCCCTTGAGCAAGCGGGCGCTGCGCTCTTCGTGCCCGATGTGGCGCGGCAGGATGTGCTCGGGCGTGGTGCCCTTGCCCAGGTCGTGGCACAGGCAGGCATAGCGCACGGCCAAATCAGCCTTCAAGCGGGCGCTCATGTCCAGCACCATCATGAGGTGCACGCCGGTGTCGACCTCGGGGTGGTACTCCGCCCGTTGCGGCACGCCCCACAGGCGCTCGACCTCGGGCAGCAGGCGGGCGAGGGCGCCGCACTCCCGCAAGACTTCGAACATGCGCGAGGGCTTGCTTTCCATCAGGCCGCGCGACAGTTCTTGCCAGACGCGCTCGGGCACCAGGTGGTCCACCTCACCCTGCTCAACCATGTCCCGCATCAGGGCCAGGGTTTCGGGGGCCACGCTGAAATCGTCGAATCGGGCCGCGAAGCGCGCCAGGCGCAGGATGCGCACCGGGTCTTCCGAGAAGGCCGGTGAGACGTGGCGCAGCACTTTCGCGGCCAGGTCGCGTTGGCCGCCGTAGGGATCGGCCAGGTGGCCTGATTCGTCCTCGGCGATGGCGTTGATGGTCAGGTCACGGCGCGCCAGGTCTTCTTCCAGGGTCACATCGGGCGCGGCGTGAACGACGAAGCCCCGGTAGCCGGGGGCAGTCTTGCGTTCGGTGCGGGCCAGCGCGCACTCTTCCTTGGTGTCGGGATGCAGGAACACCGGGAAATCGCGTCCCACCGGGGTGTAGCCCAGCCCGATCAACTCATCGGGCGATGCCCCGACCAATACCCAGTCCCGGTCGCCCGCAGGCCGGCCCAGGAGTCGGTCTCGAACGGCACCACCCACTAAAAATCGTTTCATGGCTGCAGTGTATCGGCGCGTGCCGCACTTCTTTGGAAGGGCCGCTGTGCGCATCGTGGTGCGGCATCCCCCCTTTTTCTAGGGGGATGTGGGCCATTGCAGTGCAGATTTGGCCGGTTTAAGTTCCAGTGCGAAGCTGCCAAGCTGCCTTTGAGGGGGCTCGGCGGCTTCAGTCATTTCAGGCTTGGCAGTGTTTGGCCAGTGCCAGGTACTCGGCCACGGGCACTTCTTCGGCGCGGCGTGTCACGTTGAAGTCAACGTTCACCCCGCGTGCGGTCAGCCAGGCACCCAGCGTGTGGCGCAGCAGTTTGCGCCGCTGAGAAAATGCCACGGTCACGATCTCGCCCAGCAGTTTCTGGTTGATCCCTTCGATGGGGGCCAAGGGCACCATGCGCACCACGGCCGAATCGACCCGGGGCGGGGGGTCAAACGCAGTAGGGGGCACGTCCACCACCGACTCCATGTGGTAGCGCCACTGCAGCATCACGCTCAGCCGCCCATAGTCTTTGCAGCCCGGCCCGGCCACCATGCGCTCAACCACTTCTTTTTGCAGCATGAAGTGCTGGTCTTCCACCTGATCGGCCCAGGGCAGCAGGTGGAACAGGATGGGCGTGGAGATGTTGTACGGCAGGTTGCCAATCACGCGCAATTTTTTGGGTGCGTGCGCTTGCGCCAGCTCGCCAAAATCGACCTTGAGCACATCAGACTCGATGACGGTCAGCTCGGGGCGCTGGCGCAAGCGCTGCACCAGGTCCCGGTCCAGCTCGATCACGGTGAGGTGTTCGCACTCGGCGACCACAGGGTCGGTCATCGCCCCCAGGCCAGGGCCGATTTCAACCAATGCCTGACCTGGCTTGGGTTTGATGGCGCGCACGATGTCTTCAATGACGCCGACATCGGACAGGAAATGCTGGCCAAAGCGCTTGCGCGCGAAGTGGCCCTTGTGGCTGCTCTTGCGATCAGGGGGCATCGCGCAATTCCACGTAGGCGGCAGCGCGCAGTTCCTTGGCCCATTCTTCATAGGTGGCTTCGAATTGCTGCTCGCGCAGCACGCTGCGGGCCGCGTCCTTCTTTTGCTGGTCGCTCAACTCGACTTCCTTGCGCTCGATCAGCTGGATCAGGTGCACACCAAACCGTGTCACCACGGGTTCAGAGACCTGGCCAGGCTGCAGCGCCAGCAGGGCTTTCTCGAACTCTGGCACGAACTGGCCGGGAGCCGTCCAGCCCAGGTCCCCACCTCGCATGGCGCTGCCATCCTCGGAGTATTGGCGGGCCATCTGCGCGAAGCTGGCCTGACCGCCCACGATCTGCTTGCGGATGTCGTCCATGCGCTTGGCGGCGGCCCGGGCGTCCAGCTGCGGCGTGGTGCGGATCAGGATGTGGCGGGCCCGTTGCTGGGTGTAGGTGGCCTTGCCCGAGTTTTCACGCTCGACGAGTTTGACCACGTGGAACCCAGCCCCGGAGCGGACCACGGGAGCCACCTTGCCCACCCCCAGGGTTTTGACCGCATCGACAAACAGGTCAGGCAGGCGACTGGCCGGGCGCATGCCCACCGTGCCACCTTGGTCGCGGGTGTTGGTGTCGGCCGAGTTGGCCTTGACCAGTTGGGCGAAATTCTCGCCTTTGGCGGCCCGCTGTTGCAACTCCTGCGCTTTGGCTTGAAGGGCCTGGATCTGGGCAGGGCTGCTGCCTTCAGGCACGGCGATCAACAGGTGGGCGATGTTGTAGGAGGTTTCTCCCAGGCCATCGGCACCCTTGGCGTAAAACTCGGCCACTTCGGCATCGCTGACCTGGATGCGCGCGTTGACCTCGCGTTGGCGCACGCGCTCCAGCAGGATCTGCTCGCGCAGGCTGTCGCGGTAGCGCTGGTAGTCCAGGCCGTCGGAGCGCATGCGGTCCTTGAGGTCTGCCACGGTGATCTTGTTCTGCGTGGCGATGTTTTCGACCGCCGCGTCCAGCTCGGCTTCGGGCACGTCCATGCCGGAGGTCCGGGCGAAGGAGAGCTGCACCTTCTCGTTGATGAGGGCGTCCAGCACTTGCTGGCGCAAGGCATCGCCTGCGGGCAAGCGCGAGCCTGCCGGGGCCGATTCCTGGATGCGACTGACGCGCTTTTCCACCTCCATGTGGGTGATGGGCTCCTGGTTGACCACGGCCACGATGTAGTCGGCGGTGCTTTGCACCCCGGCCAGCTTGAGCTCGGTGCTCAGGCCTCGGTTGCCCGAGATGCGTGGCGATACCGAGGGGGCGTCGGTGCGTTTAAGCCCCTGCGCCTGGGTCGCGGGGCCGGCCATCAGCAGGGTCAGTGCCAGGCACAGGCCTGGGGCAAACCGTTGGCGGCGAGGCAGGCGAGACGCGGTATGGGTAGGGGGCTTGGAGTGGTCAGTCATCAGAGAAGTTGGGCAAAGTGCTTGGGGCCGTCAGCACGCTGTTGTCATCGCGCAGCAGCCGGTAGCCAGGGATATTGTCCCTCAAGGCGCGCAGGGGGCTGGAACCCAGGCGGGACAGACCCACCAATTCGAGTTGGAACATGAAACGGGTGCTGGCCTGGTCGCGGCCCACCGACAGGCGTTCGGCCACGATGCGGCCAATCCAGCAGCCAGCGTCGTACTCGAAACCATACAAGGTGTTGGCGAAACGGCTGTCGCGCAGGCTGTAGTTCAGGCGGCCCACGCTGTACCAGGTGCCTTTGCAACTGGATCCGCCAGCCGTGGGCTTGTCGAAGTTCATGGCGGTGGTTTCCGCAACGGCCTGCCTGGCCATGTCGTTCATCGGTGGCTTTTTGCCGAAGATGGGCCATTGCCAGCCCAGGGCCAGTTGCTCGCTGCTGTCGCGGGTGTAGCGGTAGTCGGCGCTGATGGTGCGCCAAGCGCCCGGCGAATAGCGCACGCCGATCACCGAGCGCTCGTTGCGGTGCCCTTGGGCGCTGAACTGGGCGGTGCCGCTCAAGGTCCAGTGGGGGGCCACGGTGGTGGAGCCCAGCACCAGCAGGTCCGACAGTTTTTGCCGGACCGGGGCTTCGTTGTTGGGTGTGATGCGCTGGGTGGAGAACAGCACGCCTTGCACCAGGCCCAGGCGCATGGCTTCGGCGCCGGTCAGTGGGTTCAGCAGGCGGGTGGTCAGGCCCAGGTTGATTTTGTTGGCATCGGAGATGCGGTCGACGCCGGTGAAGGCGTTTTCGTCGAAGCTGGAGTATTGGTTGAAGTCGCGCGGCGCGCTGTCGAACAAGGGCAGGTCCGACTGGTTGCGGTAGGGCGTGTAGACGTACTCCACCCGGGGCTCCAGGGTCTGGATCAGGTCCTGCCCGAAGTAGTTCGCCTGGCGCTCCAGCGTGGCGCTGCTGTCAATGCTGAAGGTGGGGATGAAGCGAGACGCTTCCTTCTGGCCGGTGGCGAGGGTGCGGTCCAGCGAATAGCTGACGGCATGCAGGGTGAGCCGGGGGGTGATGGCGATGCCGCTGTCGCCCATCGGGCGTTCCAGCTTGGCGATGGCGTGCACGCGGTCACCGCTGATGCGGGTGGTGTCTTCGTTGGTGAAGCGGTTGAACTCGCCGGTCATGCTCCAGGCCCAGCCGCCTTCGGAGGTGCTGCGGCTGTGCACCCCCAGTTGGGGTTCGCGTCGGTAGGGCGAGATCACCTGGGTCTCGGCATCGGCGGTCGGCGACAGGTCGCGCAGCGTCTGCCAGGTTTGCACATTGGCGTACAGCGAGGTCTGGCTGTTGCCCAGGCCCCAGTTGCGGGTGTTGAGCTGGCGCTCGATGCTGGCGTGGCTGTCGTACAAGCGCGGCGTCAGCGAGGGCAGGTTGCGCGGGAAGTCTTTCCAATAGTTGTCGTCCGAGACACGGCGCCAGCGCAGTTCGTAGTTGGTCACCGTGGGGTTGCCGCCCGAGTTCAGGTCGCCCTGGTGCTTGAAATCGACCAGGCCGCGAGAACGGCCTTCCACATCGTCGTGGGGCAGCATGTAGGCGTGCAGGGTGCCCGAATCGCCGCGCAACAGGTAGCGGTATTCGGTGTCCAGACCCGCGCCACGCCGGGTGGAGATGGTGGGCGTGAGGGTGGCGTCCTGGTTGGGCGCGATGTTCCAGTAGTAGGGCTCGGCCAGCTCGAAGCCGCTCTTGTTGTCGACGTCGAAGCTGGGCGGCAACCAGCCCGATTTGCGCGCGTCCGACAGCGGGAACGTCAGCACCGGGGCCCCCAGGATGGGCACGCCCAGGAAGCGGATGACGGCCCCTTCAGCGCGGCCCTCGTTCGCGTCGATGTCCATCGTCACCCTGCGGGTGCTGAGCACCCAGTCGGGCTCCCCCGGACTGCCGTCGGCGGTGTTCTCGGGGGTGCAGCTGCTGTAGGTGGCGTTGGTGGCGCGCAAGCGGTTGCTGCCCAGGAACTCGACCAAATCGGCGTGCCCGCCCGCGTTGGTGCGGGCAAAGCGGTAATTGGGGTTGACGAACTCGCCTTCCAGGGTGTCCAGCTTGAGGGTGAGCTCGGGGCCGCTGTAGAAGTCGCCGCGGCGGGTGATGCGCACATTGCCCACCGCCTTGGCGGTGTTGTCGGCATAGGTGTGGATGACTTCGTCGGCCCGCACGATCAGGTCACCTTGTTTGAGCCGCACCGAACCGGTGGCCCGCATGCGGTCATCGGGCTGGCCCTCCAGGTGGTCCGCCTCGAAAAACAAGGGCAGTGCCGGGTTCTCCTGGCCAGCGATGGGCACGTCCAGGTTGAAGGAAAAACGCAGTGGGTCGGCGGGCGTGCCGGCCGGGGCCGATGGCTCGGGGGCGGCCGGTACCGATGCAGGGGGGGCTTTCGCCGCCGCAGCCTGCGCATGGGCGGTGGTTGAAAAACCCAGCGTGGCAGCCACCAGGGCTGCGGCCAGGGCAATCGGGGTCCAGCGGGCGGACAGGGGGCGGGCGGTGGATCGGGTCACGGTGTGGGGCGGGCGCTGTCCTGGATGGAAGGGGCGCCGCTTCGGCAGCGGCCTTGCCTACAATCGGGCGATTATTTCACGCGCTCACACCCATGCCTTCTTTTGATTCCATTGTCTGGCTTGAAGCCGATCGCCAGGCGGCGTTTCACCAATGGTTGAACGGGCTGGCGCCCGCCCACGGCCTGCTGCCCGAGACCTTGCGCTCGGCCAGTGCCGACGCCAGTTTCCGCCGCTACTTCCGGGTCGATGCGCAGGGCGCCGCGGCGTCTTTCATCGTCATGGACGCGCCGCCTGCCAAGGAGGATTGCCGCCCCTTCGTGTCGATCGCGCGCCTGCTGCATGCCGGTGGCGTGAACGTGCCCGAGGTGCTGGCCTGGGACGAGGCCCAAGGCTTCATGCTGCTGACCGACCTGGGCGAACACACCCTGCTGTCGACCCTGAACGCCGGGGTGGAAGTGGGCAACCTGGAGACCCCCGACAGCCGCGCCCGCTACGTGGCCGCCCTGGACGAGCTGCTGCGGCTGCAGGCCGTGGCCCCGCCCGCCCACATCCCACCCTACGACGATGCCCTGCTGCAGCGCGAGCTGGACCTGTTCCCCGATTGGTACCTGACGCAATTGCGCGGCCAGACGCTCGACGCCGAGCAGCAGGCCATGCTGGCCAACACCTTTGCCTTGATCAAGTCGCAAGTGCTGTCGCAGGCCGCCGTGTTGGTCCACCGCGATTACCACAGCCGCAACCTGATGGTGAACATCAATGACCTTCACGCCCGCCCTGGTGTCATCGATTTCCAGGACGCCGTGGTCGGCCCCTTGACCTACGACCTGGTCTCTCTGCTGCGCGACGCCTACGTGTTCTGGGACGAAGAAACTCAGCTGGACCACGCCGTGCGCTACTGGGAACGGGCGCGCAAACAGGGCCTGCCCGTGCCCGCTGACTTTGGCGATTTCTGGCGCGATCTGGACTGGATGGGCCTGCAGCGCCACCTCAAAGTGCTGGGCATCTTCGCCCGTTTGGCCCTGCGCGACGGCAAACAGGGGTATTTGGCCGACATCCCCCGCGTCTGGACGCATGCGCACAAAGTGTGTACTCGCTATCAAGGATTGGGGCCACTGGCCAAGCTGTTGGAGGCGGCCGAGGCCAGCACCATGGGCATCCAACGCACCGTGGGCTACACCTTCTAGGCACTGGCTTGCGCTGGGGGTAAGCAGAGGGGATAATGTTCGACTTGATGAATCACAACACCCCCCTCGCGGCAGAGTTGCCGCCCACGCCCTCGACCGTCCCCGAGACAGTTTCCGCAGAGGCCGCTCCCATCTCCAGCGCATTGCCCGCCGATGTGGTGCCTGAAGAACCCCTTCGGTTCGACACGCTGCCCCTGGACCCGAAACTGCTGCGCGCCATCGTGACGCAGGGTTACCTGTCGATGACGCCCATCCAGGCCAAGGCGATCCCCCTGGTGCTGGAAGGCCGTGACGTGATGGGCGCCGCCCAGACCGGCACCGGCAAGACCGCCGCGTTCTCGATCCCGCTGCTGCAGAAGATGCTCAAGCACGAGAACCCCAGCATGTCGCCCGCCCGCCACCCGGTGCGCGCCATCGTGCTGGCCCCCACGCGCGAACTGGCGGTGCAGGTTGCGGCCAACATCACCAACTACGCCAAGCAGACCAATCTGCGCGTGGCCGTGGTGTTCGGTGGCATGAACATGAAAGAGCAGACGCTGGAGCTCAAGGCTGGCGTCGAGGTGCTGATCGCCACCCCCGGCCGCCTGCTCGACCACATCGAGGCCAAGAACTGCAACCTCGGCCAGGTCGAGTACGTGGTGCTGGACGAAGCCGACCGCATGCTGGACATCGGCTTTTTGCCCGACCTGCAGCGCATCCTGAGCTACCTGCCCAAGCAGCGCCAGACGCTGTTGTTCTCGGCCACGTTCTCGCCCGAGATCAAGAAGCTGGCGCAAAGCTATTTGCAAGACCCGATTTTGGTCGAGACGGCCCGCCCGAACGAGACTGCCACCAACGTCGAGCAGCGCTTTTACCGCACCACCGACGACGACAAGCGCGCCGTGATCCGCCAGATCTTGCGCGAACGTGGCATCACGCAAAGCATCGTCTTCGTGAATTCCAAGCTGGGTGCCTCGCGCCTGGCCCGCTCGTTCGAGCGCGATGGTCTGCGCACCTCGGCCCTGCACGGCGACAAGTCGCAAGACGAGCGCCTGAAGGCGCTGGCCGCGTTCAAGGCTGGTGAGGTCGATTTGCTGGTCGCCACCGACGTGGCCGCGCGCGGTCTGGACATCGCGGCCCTGCCAGCGGTGTTCAACTTCGACATCCCCTTTGGCGCCGAAGACTACGTGCACCGCATTGGCCGCACGGGCCGCGCAGGCGCTTCCGGTCTGGCGGTGTCGCTGGTCACCTCGTCCGATGCCCGCCTGATGGCCGACATCGAAAAGCTGATCAAGAAGAAGATCGAGGTCGAGCCTTTCGAACTGGAAGGCGAGCGCCGCCCTCAGCGCGAATCGCGCTACGAAGAACGTTCTGAAGCACGCCCTGCAGCGTCGTTTTCGCCCGAAGCCGAGCGCAGCGAAGCCCCGCGCGAAGCAGGTCGTCCGACACGTCCGGTGCGCCCAGCCTATCGCCGTGCCGAGCCGGCGGATCCTTTCTTCAACAAGCCCTACGAACCCGCACCCGACGCCGATCCTGTCTGGGAAGACAAGAACGCCGTCCCCAGCACCAGCGCTGGCAGCAGCGTGTCGCGCTTCATCAACAAGCCCAAGCGCAAGGTTGCGGCTTTGCTGGGCGGCCCCGGCTCACTCTGCCGCTGAAGGTTCGGCCAGCGCGCTTGGCTGCTGAGTGCGCTGCTGTCGCCACACCGAGGGTGACACGCCGTACTCGCGCTTGAAAGCCTGGCTGAACGCGGCCTCCGAGGCATAGCCCACCTGGTCGGCCACGCGGCTGACCGACATGCCGCTGTGGTTGCCCAGCTGCCGTGCGGCCAGCCGCATGCGGTGGCGCGTCAGGTAGGTCAAGGGCGGCTCGCCCAAGGCCTGGCTGAAACGGTCGGCAAAGGCGGACCGAGACAGGCAGGCGTGCTGCGCCAGCTCGGGCACGGTCCAGTTGTGGCGCGGGTTCTGGTGCATCTGGGCCAGGGGCACCGAGAGGGCCCGGTCCTTCAAGGCGGCCAGCCAGTTGCCCGAATCCTCGGGAATCGATTCCACGTAGTCCCTCAGGCATTCCATGAAGAGGATGTCGCCCAGGCGGTTGATGATGGCCTGCTGTGCGGGCCGCCGTGCCGACACCTCCTGCGCCAGGAACTGCAATCCAATGCCCAGCCACAGCGGCGGAGCCTCGCCCAACCCGTGCAAGTGCATCAGCGGGGGCAGTGCGGCGATCAAAGGCGCCGCCATGTCGATGTCAAAGCGCGCATGGCCGCTGATCAGGCGGCACACCGGGCCACCGCCACCGAGCTTGAGCGCGTCCAGGTCCGAGGTGCTCAGGTAGGGCAAGAGGTCTTCCGTCTGGGCCATGGTGTGGGGCTTGTCCTGCACCTTGTGCGCGCTGCCGGCGGGCAGCACCAGCAGGTCGCCAGTCTGCATCAGCAGAGGCTCTTCACCCTCGCGGATCAGCCAGCATTGGCCAGCGCCCACCGTGTGGAAGGCCGCCAGGCCGGGTGTGTGCAGGTGCAGCGACCAGGGCGCGGTCATCTCGGTGTAGGCGAACACGACACCATTGAAATGCATGTCGTCCAGGATCAGGCTGAGAGGGTCCATGGCGTGAGCATGCCATGTCTTGGGCGGCTGGCTGGACACCCGATCTGCTTGTAAAGTCAGGGCTGATGCCACCCTGAGGTCTTCAAGACCGCGCCACCCATGAGCATTGCTGCTGCTGTTCCCGACGACGACCTGCTCGATTCAGGTTACCTGAGCGTGCTGCGCCAGCAAATGGTGAAGTTCGCCCAGATGCACCTGGGCGATGTGCACCTGGCTGAAGATGCGGTGCAAGAGGCTTTGGCCGGGGCCTTGGTGGGCGCTCAGCGCTTCGCGGGACGCGCGGCGCTCAAGACTTGGGTGTTCGCCATCCTGAAGAACAAGGTGGCCGATGTGCTGCGCCACAAGCAGCGCATGGTGGACGCCAGCAGCCTGTGTAAGGAAAATGAGGAAGACGCGACCAATGATTTGTTTGACCGGCGCGGGCATTGGTTGTCGGACAGCCGACCGACCGCCTGGGCGGACCCGCAGGCCTGCCTGGAGCAACAGCAGTTTTGGTTGGTGTTCGAGGCGTGTCTGGATGGCGTGCCCGCTCAGCAATCGCGTGTGTTCATGATGCGTGAGTTCATGGGCTTTGAAACGGACGAGATTTGTGTGACCGTGGGCATCACTTCGGCCAATCTGTTCGTGATGCTGCACCGGGCGCGACTGCGTTTGCAGGAGTGCCTGGGTCAAAGCTGGTTTGACGCCAAGGATGCGCCAAAGAAGAAGGGACGTCGATGAATTGCGATCGAGCCACCCGCCTGATGTCCGAGTCACAGGACCGCCCGTTGAGCAACGGCGAGCGCACGGCGCTGGAGGTCCACACCTGGATGTGCGTGGGCTGCCGAAACTTCCGCAAGCAGGTGGGGTTTTTGCGCCAGGCCATGCAGGCCTTTGCCAAGCGTCAGGACGATGATGATGATGAGGGGGCGGGTGCGGGCCGGGTGTAAGAAGTTGCCGGTTTGACCGACTCATGCATGAGCAACATCTTTCAGGAGCCTTGGCATGACCTCACTCATCGAACGCTGGATTGAACCTGCGGTGCAATTGGCCCGGCGTGCCGAACCCTGGGGGCAGTCCCTGGCCCTGTTGGCCGCCCGCCTGTACCTGCTGGACGTGTTCTTCAGATCAGGCCTGACCAAGCTGCAGGATTGGGAATCGACCTTGTTCCTGTTTGCCGAGGAATACCACGTGCCGGTCTTGCCCCCCGAACTGGCCGCCTGGCTGGGCACCGGCGGCGAGCTGGTCTTCCCGGTGCTGTTGGCCGTGGGCTTGTTGAGTCGCCCGGCGGCCTTGGGCGTGTTCTTCCTCAATGCGGTGGCGGCCTACAGCTACCCGGACATCAGCGTGGCAGGCATGAAGGACCACGTGCTGTGGGGCGTTTTGAGCTTGGCGCTGGTGCTGTTCGGGCCAGGCCGACTGGCTCTGGATGCGTGGTGGATGCCCCGTTGGCTGCCTGCTCTGCTGCGCGCGCGCTGATCAGGGCAATTCAACGCCCTGCAATCGCGCGGCGATGGTGGCGCCCCGGCCCGCCACATAAGCGGAATGGGGGTTCTTTTCAAAGCGCTTGGGGGCTGGCAGCATCACCGCCAGGCGGCCCGCAGGCGTGGCACTCAACTGGTTGGCATCGACGCGGAAGTAGTGGCGCGCGGCCGCCTGCGCGCCAAAAATGCCCTCGCCCCATTCCACGTTGTTGAGGTAGATGCCCAGGATGCGTTCCTTGCTCAGCAGGCCTTCCAGCATGAAGGTGATCGCGAACTCCTGGCCCTTGCGCAGGAAGTTGCGCTCGCCGCTCAGGAACAGGTTCTTGGCCAGTTGCTGGGTGATGGTCGAGCCGCCAATGACCTTGGGCGTGGCACTGAGCGCGCGCGCGGGCGGCTCGGGTGGCTTGCGTCCGCGTGACTGGGCCCGCGCCACGGCGCGTTCATAGCGGGCCTGGGCTTGCGCGCGGGCCTTGTCCACCTTGGCTTGGGCCTGGTTGTTGCGTTTCCACGCGTTTTCCAGCGCGTCCCATTCGACACCGCTGTGATCCGCGAAGTTGGCGTCTTCCGAGGCGATCACGGCGCGCTTGAGGTTGTCGGAGATCTCGTCATAGGGGCGCCATTCCTGGCTCCACAGCACCTGGTGCTTGTCGCGCGCCAGCCTGAACACCTCGCTGCGTTGGAAGGTGGTGGACTGCGGATCGACCACGGTCATCAGCGCGATGCGCGCCAGGAAATACAGCTGCAGTGACAGGCCGCCCAGCACGATCAGGACCACGATTCGCCAGACGTTGCGCATCACACGGAGTTCTTGGTTGGGAGAGGATGAGGTGTGTCGATCTGGGCTCGCAATGCGGCCAGGACCGGCGCAGTGTCAGGCCGGACGCCCCGCCACAAGGCGAAGCTTTCGGCCGCTTGTTCGACCAGCATGCCCAGGCCATCGCGGGCCACGGCGTGGTGGTCACGCGCCCATTGCAGAAAGGGTTGCGCGGCCGGGCCATACATCATGTCCAGGGCCAGGGTGCCGGGGCGCAGCACGCCCGGGCCCACGGGCACGCCGCCGCCTGACAAGCTGGCCGCCGTGCCATTGATGAAGACGTCGTAGGCCTGGCCAGCGTTGTCGAGCGCTCGGGCGGTCAGGCGCACACCGTGCTCGGCGGCCCAGTCGGCGTGCCGGTCGACCAGGGCCTGGGCTTTGTCGAAGCTGCGGTTGGCCAGCACGACCTCGGCGGGGCGGGTTTCGAGCAAGGGTCCGAGGACACCCGCGCTGGCGCCGCCCGCGCCCAGCAGCAGCACGCGCTGGCCGCTCAGGGCCAGGCCCGCGTTGACGGTGATGTCGCGCATCAGGCCCACCCCATCGGTGTTGTCGGCCAGCCAGCCGCCTTCTGAGGGCGTGTCAAAACGCAGGGTGTTGGCGGCCTGGGCCAGCTCAGCGCGGGGCGTGCGGCGCGTGGCCATCTCGAAGGCTTCGAACTTGAAAGGCACGGTGATGTTGCAGCCCCGCGCGCCACTGTCGGCAAACGCTTGCAGCGTGGTCTTGAAACCATCCAGCGGGCACAGCAAGCGCCCATAGTCCACTGCCTGCCCGGTTTGCTGGGCAAACTGCTGGTGGATGGCGGGCGAGCGGCTGTGCTCCACCGGGTTGCCGGCCACGGCATAGCGGTCACTCATGGGGCGCTTTCTCCGTTGGGCATCACCGCTTGGGTGGACGCTTCCAGCGCGGCATCGCGCGTGAAGCGAAACCGAGACGAGACCAGCAGCAGGTCGCGGCCCTGGCTCACTTCCAGCGGCACGGCGCCAAAGGGCCCGGCCTTCTTGACGATGGATTGCGCGCGCTTGTCGAGTTGCTTGTTGCCCGAGCTTTGGGTGACGATGGCCTCGACCACCTGGCCCTTGCGGTCGATCCACACCTCCATCACCAGCTCGCCATACAGCTTCTTGCCGTTGTTGCCGGTGGGGAAGTGCTCGGTGCCGGCCCGCTCGATGATGGTGCGGAAGTGGCTGTAGTACATCGCGTCGGTCGACCTCAGCGTGGCCGGGCTGAGGTAGCGCTTCTTGGGCCGCGAGTTCTCGGCGCGGATGCGCTTGTCGATCTCGGCCAGCAACTCGGTGAGCTGGCGGCGGCGCTCTTCATCGGCGCGGTTCTGGGTGCTTTCCAGCTTCTGGCGGGGCTGGGGCGGTGGCAGGCTTGAGAGCTCGTTCTGGATCTGCGTGAGCAGTTGCTGCTGCTCCACCTGCATCATCTCGACCATGCGCTGTGATTCGTCCAGCGCCTCACCCACCTCGGTTTGAAAAGCGGGTGGCAGGGGGGAGGTGGCCCGGCCTTCGCCTTCGCCACCGCCGACCAGGTTGTGCTGCGCCAGTGCCTGCGCCTTGTCAGGCCGCTGCTCGCTGCCCGCGTTGACCAGGATCACCTCCAGCGGCGTGTCCTTGAAGACGCGGTTGAAGCCTTCGGGGTCGACGAAGCGCACGGTGATTCCCACGGTGTGCACGGCGATCGACACCCCCAGACAAATCTGGAGCAGAGTCAGCTTGACTAGCAGTGGCTTCAGGCGTTCCAGCATGGATGCTCTTGGGGTTTGCTTCAGGCCTCGGGGCTGGCGGGGGCCGGGGCATCGGCGTCGGTCACGTCGATGGCCAGCGTCAAGGGTCCTGCATTGTCCAACGCTTCGTCGGCATCATCACCCTCGGCATCACCCTGATCCGCCGGGGCGGCTTCATCGATGCGGCCGATGACGCTGGCGTGCACGTCCAGGGTCAGCTCGTCCACGCCGGTGACGCGCACGCGCACCCGGGCATTGCGCGGGAGGCTGTCGGCGCCAATGGCCTTGAAGACCAGCGGCAGGCTGTCAGCGCGCACCAGGCCGTTGATCATCACGGCGCAGTCCAGCTCGGTGATGTTTTGCTGCCCCAGGTGGCGCAGCGTCCAGTAGCGCTCCAGGCTGGACTGGAAGCCGTTGTAGGTGCTGTAGGCCGTGTCGAAGTTCGAGATGATCGAGAACAGGTCGGCATCCTTCGGCTTGAAGGGCGCGACCAGGGCGGCGGTGCGGCCATGCTTGGCCACGGCGATGATTTGCCACTGGTTGACCAGGTCCACATAGCGGCGCAGCGGTGAGGTGGCCCAGGTGTATTGCGCCACGCCCATGCCGGCGTGCGGCATGGCCTTGGTGCCCATGCGCACCTTGATGCCGGGTTGCAAGCTGGCCTGGCTGCGGTAGATGCCGGGCAGGCCGAAGTCGTTGAGCCAGCCGCCCCAGGTGCTGTTGGCCAGGATCATGGCCTCGGCCACGATCAGGTCGAGGGGGGAGCCGCGTTGGCGCGTGCCGATGATGACTTGCTCGGTGCCCAGGGGCTCCACGCGGTCCTCGTTGGTGTTCTCATCGCCAGCAGGGTTCACCAGCCTGAAGGTGTAGTCGGGGCGGTTGAAGTTCTCGGGCTTGCCGCGCACCACTTCGCGCTGGGCCTTGAGGTGCTTGGCCAGGCGGAAGGCGAAGGTCAGCTCGGGCGCGAAGGCGTAAGTTGCTTCAGCCTGGCCGTTCAAAGTGGCTTCGGTCACCACGCCATCCAGCTTGTCGTGGCGCAGGTTGGCGGCAATCGGCACGGTCTCCAGGCGCGTCTCGCTGCCTTTGACTTCGAGTGTGGCTTCGTCATAAGTGACGTACAGCGACACGGCGGGGCAGTTGCGGCCTTCTTGCAAGGTGTAGCGTTGCACGACCTCGTCGGGCAGCATGGTCAGCTTGTGGCCGGGCATGTAGACGGTCGACATGCGGTTGCGCGCGACCACGTCCACCGGCGTGCCGGGCGCGATGGCCAAGCCCGGCGCAGCGATGTGGATGCCGTACACCACGGTGCCCGTGCCCAGGCCTTGCACCGACAGCGCATCGTCGATCTCGGTGGTGCTGGAATCGTCGATCGAGAAGGCCTGCACGGCGGCCAGGGGCAGCTCGTCCTTGATGGGCGGTGCGTCAAGGGCCGGAAAGCCCGTGCCTTTGGGGAAGTTCTCGAACAAAAAGCGCCGCCAGTGGAACTGGTAGGGGCTGTCGATGGCACCGGCGTCTTTCAGCAGATCCAGCGGGGCGCGTTGCGAGCGCTTGGAGGCCTCGACCACGGCCTTGTACTCGGCGCCATTCTTGTCGGGTTTGAAGAGGATCTTGTAGAGCTGCTCGCGGATGGGCGCGGGGCAGCTGCCCTTGACCAAATCTTCCGTCCACGATTCGATTTGCGCGGCGACCTGCTTCTTGCGCTCGATGGCGACCAGGGCCTGCTTGAGGATGTCCTCGGGCGCCTTGCGGAAGCGACCCTTGCCGCGGCGGTGGAAGTAGTGCGGCGCGTCGTACAGGCGGAACAGCATGGCGGCCTGCTGGATGGCGTCGGCCTTGTCGCTGAAGTATTCCTTGGCCAGGTCTTCGAAGCTGAACTCGTCCTCGGGGGCAACTTCCCAGACCAGGTCCAGGTCGATCTCGCCAGCCTGGGCGGCGCCCTGGGCCAGCACCTCGGCCGGGTTCGGCTTGGCGAACTTGATCAGCACGTTGGCGGCTTTCGCCTTCACGCGCTTGCCCGAATCAAGCTCGATCTGCATCGAGCTGTCGGCTTCGGACATCACACGGCCAGCCTGGAATTTTCCGGCGTCGTCAAA
>CAZKPN010000097.1:0-5996 GCA_964554655.1 uncultured Aquabacterium sp.
CGCGGCTCAGTGGCGGTTAGCGAGGTGGGAGGCGTCCATACCATCTCAGCACCAACAAGGCGCCCCGCCGGATGCCCGCCCAGCCCTTTTTTCGCCCCGCTGGTGGCCCGCCACGGTTGCAATCGGTGGCGGATCAACAGCGGCGTCAACGTGCACCAAAGCGCGACTATTGCAAACGCCACCCCTGCTGACACAGCAGAGACTCCAAACCGTGGCACGCCACCAGCGGGGCGATCAGGGATGAGGCGGAGGCGGGCGGGGCGACTTCGGGGGCGGCGAGGCGCGCAGGCCATGGCGGGTTGCCCCTCGCGCAGCGAGGGGTCGGCGAGGACTGTTTGAGCTGGCCGCAGGCCAGCGAGTTCCGCAGCCGCCCGCCGTGGCCGAGCACCGAGCGCAGTCCGTCGCAAAGCGGCGGACCGTCACCATAGGAGCCCCGCCCGCCTCCGCCTCATCCCCGCCCCGCGCTGCCGATAAAAGCACCTATCCCCAGCACGCCACTCTCTCAAGTCCAAGTCCCCATCAACCGATATACGCAATAGCTGAAAGTTTGTACCCGGAGACAAAACATGACCCCTTGGATCACGATGCTGCGTGGTTTTTCCATCCGCGCCCGCCTGCTGGCTTGCATGGCCCTGGTCGTGGTGATCGGCCTGATCGTGGGCGCTGGCTCCACCTGGCAGTTGTCGCAACTGCGCGGCGAGTTCGACGCCTTTGCCACCCAGGAGTTCTCAGCCACCCAGCGCATGAGCACCCTGGCCCTGCAACTGGGCCAACTGCGCGGCTTTGAGAAATCGGCCATCATCAATACGGGCGATTCAGTCTCGGCGTCCACCCACATCAAAGCCTGGCAGACCTCGCTGGCCACCACCCTCAAAGCCACCCAAGACCTGGCCACGGTGGCCCCCAATGCCACCATCGCCGAGCAAGTCAAATCGGTGGAGGCCAAGCTGCAAAGCTACGGCAAGGGCCTGGCCCCCACACTGGAGCTGATCAACTCCTCGGCCATCACCTCGTCGGCCGAGGCGTATCAATCCAGCGAACCCCAACGCGCCGAAGGCGACGCGGTCGATGCCATCGTGGCCAAGCTCAACGCCGACATCGAAAAACTGGCCCAGGCCCGCCGTGCCAAGGTCAGCACCAGCGCCAACAACGCCATCCTGTCGCTGTGGGCCCTGCTGTTGTCGCCCGGCGTGATCTTCCTGCCGCTGATGGGCCTGACCATCGCCTCGGTCACTGGCCCGCTCAAACGCGCCGAAGCCCACACCCAGGCCATCGCCCAAGGCGACCTGACGCAAGAGATCAACCCGCGCGGCCACGACGAAATCGCCCGCCTGATGCTGTGCATGAAGGACATGCAGGGCTCGCTGCGCACCATGGTGGCTTCGGTGCGCGAATCCTCGCAGAATATGCTGGTGGCCAGCACCGAGATCGCGGCCGGCAACCAGGATCTGTCTGACCGCACCGAGCAGGCCGCCTCCAACCTGCAGCAAACGGCCTCGTCGATGGACCAGCTCAGCACCACCGTGGCGCAGTCAGCCCAATCGGCCAACGTGGCCAACACCCTGGCCGACACCGCCTGCCAGCGCGCCGAGCAAGGCGGCCTGGTGGTCGACAGCGTGGTGCTGCAGATGGCCGACATCAGCAAGGCCTCGCAGCAGATCAGCGACATCATCGGCGTGATCGATGGCATCGCGTTCCAGACCAACATCCTGGCCTTGAACGCGGCCGTGGAAGCCGCCCGGGCAGGTGAGCAAGGCCGTGGCTTCGCCGTGGTGGCCAGCGAGGTGCGACTGCTGGCCAAGCGCAGTGCCGATGCCGCCAAAGAGATCAAAGGCCTGATCGGCCAGTCGGTGGAGCGGGTGGAGGTGGGCTCCAAGCGCGTGAAGGATGCGGGCAACGTCATGGTCGAGATCGTGGACGCCATCCGCCGCGTCACCCAGGCCATGGGCGAGATCGCCGACGCCACCCAGCAGCAATCCCTGGGCATCAGCCACGTGGGCGAATCAGTGAGCCAGCTGGACCAGATGACGCAGCAGAACGCCGCGCTGGTCGAGCAATCGGCCGCCGCCGCCGACAGCTTGCGCCAGCAGGCCCAGGGCCTGAATGACGCCGTGGCACGTTTCCAGGTGGACATTCGGCCCGCCTGACGCGCGCGATGCCCGGCCGGGCGGATAATCTCCGTCCATGAAGCTGCGCTTTACCAAAATGCACGGCGCGGGCAACGATTTCATCGTGCTCGACGCCACCCGGGGGCCGCTGCCACTGAGCGCGGCCCAATACCGCTTTCTGGCCGACCGCCGTTTCGGCATCGGGGCCGACCAGATCCTGATCGTCGAGCCTGGCTCCGCCGAGCAGAACACCGACTTCACCTACCGCATCATCAACGCCGATGGCGGTGAGGTGGAGCAGTGCGGCAACGGCGCCCGCTGCTTCGCACGCTACGTGCACGATCAGCACCTGACCACCAAAACCCACCTGCGCGTGCAGACCATGCTGGGCGTGATCGAGCCGCAGTTGCAGGACGATGGCCGCGTCACCGTGGACATGGGCCAACCTATCCTGGAACCCGCGCAAGTGCCCTTCAACAGCGCCGGCCTCACGCCCAAGCTGGTCAACGGTTGCGAGCTGTGGCCCCTGCCCCTGGCCGACTACCCGGTGGACGTGGCCGTGGTGTCCATGGGCAACCCGCACTCGGTGCTGCGCGTGGACGATGTCGATCATGCCCCCGTGAGCGAAATGGGTCCGCAGATCGAAAGCCACGAACGCTTTCCACGCCGCGTCAACGCCGGTTTCATGCAACTGGTGGGCCGCTCGCGCATCAAGCTGCGCGTGTTCGAACGCGGCTCGGGCGAGACCCTGGCCTGCGGCTCGGGCGCCTGCGCGGCCGTGGTCGCCGGCATCCGCCTGGGCTGGCTGGACGCCACCGTGGACGTTGAAACGCGCGGCGGCCTGCTGACCATCCAGTGGGCGGGCATCGGCCACCCTGTGCTGATGACCGGCCCGGCCGCCACCGTGTTCGACGGCGAAATCGACGTGCCCGCGCTCTGAAACATTCAACACCACACGCCACCATGACGACACCCCTGCAAGGCATCACCGAAGACGACATCGCCAACTACCTGGTGCACACGCCCGGCTTCTTCGAGCGCCACGCCCAGTTGCTGTCCAGCGTGCAGCTGACCAGCCCGCACGGCCTGCGCGCGGTCTCGCTGCAAGAGCGCCAGATGGAAATGCTGCGCGACAAGAACAAGGGCCTGGAGCGCCGGATCATGGAGATGATCCGCCACAGCCAGGAGAACGAGGCCATCGCCCAGCGCCTGCACCACTGGGTGCGCTCGGTGCTGATGACGCACGACGACGCCGCCCTGCCCGATGTCATGCTGGCCGAGCTGCAGCGCGAGTTCCTCATCCCGCAAGCCGCCGTGCGCGTGTGGGACACGCCCACCCTGCCCGTGCGCGAAGCCCTGCGCGAACTGCCCGCTGCGCAAGCCGTGAGCGACGATGTGCGCAGCTTCGCCGCCAGCCTCACCCTGCCCTACTGCGGCGTCAACGCCGGTTTTGAAGCCTCGAAGTGGATGCCGGATGCCAGCACCATCACCTCGCTGGCCATGATCCCGCTGCACCACCTGGGCCAGACCTACGGCCTGCTGGTGCTGGGCTCGCCCGACCCCACGCGCTACACGGCCGACATGGGCGTGGACTTTCTGCAGCAGGTGGGCGAGACCGCCAGCGCGGCCTTGGCACGTTTGCTGGGATGAGCTCGCTCGCCCAACAAGCCTTGGCGCAGCTGCGAGAAGGCAACCAACGCTTCGTGGCCAGCATCCAGTCCGGGCAGCCTTTGCTGGGCCCCACCAAGCCCATCGAGCTGGGCCAGCCGCAAAACCCTTTTGCCATCATCCTGGGCTGCTCCGACGCGCGCGTGCCCGCCGAGCTGGTGTTCGACCAGGGCCTGGGCGACCTGTTCGTGATCCGCGTGGCCGGCAATGTGGTGGCCCCCTCGCAGGTGGGCAGCGTCGAGTTCGCAGCTTCGCGCTTTGGCACGCCACTGGTGGTGGTGCTGGGGCATTCAAAGTGCGGCGCCATCCTGGCCACCATCGAGGCGTTGCAGCAACCGGCGGAAACACCCCAGTCGCGCAACCTGCACTCCATCGTCAGCCGCGTGCGGCCTTCGGTCGAAGGGCTGCTGGCCACCAACCTTCGGCATGACATGGACGAGCTGGTGCACCACGCCGTGCGGGCCAATGTGCGCGCCTCGGTCAACCAGCTGCGCCACGGCTCCGAGTTGCTGGAACAACTCATCCAGGACCAGGGCCTGATGGTGGTGGGCGCCGAGTATTCGCTGGAGACCGGCGCCGTCGAGTTCTTCGACCTGCCTGGATGAAAGCGGGGACGCATGCTGAACTACCGTCACCTTCACTACTTCTGGGTGGTCACGAAGGAAGGCGGCTTCGCCCGAGCCGCTGAGCGGCTGGACATGGCAGTGCAGACCATCAGCGCACAAGTGCGTGAGCTGGAAAAGTCGCTGGGCCACCAGTTGCTCAAGCCTTCAGGCCGTGGCGTGGCCCTCACCGAAGCGGGGCAGGCCGCCTTTGCGATAGCCGAGAAGATCTTTCAGCTGGGTCAGGGCATCCCCGACGAGGTGCGTGAAGCGGCCACCGGCAAGGCGGCCCGCCTGGCGGTCGGGCTCTCCGACGGCATCTCCAAGCTCGCGGCCCATGCGCTGCTCAAGCCCGTGTTGAGCACCCCCAACCTCCGGCTCGTCTGCCACGAGGGCGAGTTCGAACAACTGCTCAGCGAACTGGCGCTGCATCAGCTCGATCTGGTGCTGGCCGGCCAAGAGGCACCGCGCAACCCGAACCTGCGCCTTATTAGCGAGCGGCTTGCCGATTCACCGGTCGAGTGGTACGGCCCGGCCCGGCTGGTCGGCAAGGGCGAGCGCGAGCGCTTCCCGCAAAGCCTGAACGACCTGCCGGTGCTGGTGCCCACCGGGCACTCAGCCCTGCGCCCGAGACTGGACCATTGGTTCGAGACGCAGGGCCTGCGGCCGCGCATCGTCGGCGAGTTCGAGGACAGTGCCTTGCTGGCGGTGTTTGCGGCCCGCGGGCTTGGCGTGTTCCCGGTCAGCCGGCTCGGCGCAGACGATGTCGGCCTGATGCGCGGACTTCGGTTGCTCGGTAGCAGCGATGGCGTGAAGGAAGAGATCCACGCCATCCGGTCGCGGCGCGGCGAGCATCACCCCCTGGTGATGCAGGTGGTGGCTGCGGCACGCCATTGATCGGGGCGCGTCGATTTCGTGGCGCTCGGCTCCTCACCATCGACAAGTTGCCAGTGGTGCTGCGCGGCCTCCACGACCATGGTTTCGCCGTGGGCCAGGTGACCGTCTGCTCGGGCCGCGGCCCAGGCCAGACGCAGGACGGTCCTTCGCAGCGCCAGATCCGAGATCTCAGCCATCAATGACGCCAAGGTGCTGTCATCGACATTGTCCATCAGCGAACCTGTAACGTACCCGCCAGCCAGAAGGTCTTCGCACAGCATGTGAACGATGTGCGGCAGGCGTTGGGGCTCCAGACCGAGTTCGCGCTCGGCCCCCAACTGATCGAGGATCTCGAACTCGGAACTGCACACATGACCGTCGGAGATGAGAACCAACGCGACGATGCGCGCGGCGGCTTCTGGGCTGTTGTGGGGATAACTTCGCACGAGGGATCTCCTATAAGGCAAGCCTGTCGGGGGTGAACAACAAGGGCCGAGCAAGGCTGGAATATGCGTCCGGGCACCACTTCGGAAGAAGCGGATTTTCCGAGACTCCAACTCAGGAAAATGCGAACCGCTCAGGTTCATCCGATGTGCATGTTCGGAAAAGCCTGCTTTTTCGGCACGGCTGGGATACCTACATTCCGTTTGCCCCCCCAACTGATGGAGATCCGTGATGCAAGTACTCTTCAAGTCCCGCCATCCGCAAGCCACCGATTTGCGCGACCTCACCGAGCGCCGCG
>CAZKPN010000097.1:6096-11467 GCA_964554655.1 uncultured Aquabacterium sp.
TTCAAGTCCCGCCATCCGCAAGCCACCGATTTGCGCGACCTCACCGAGCGCCGCGTGCGCTTCGTGCTGCGGCGTCTGGGCTGGCTGGTGCCACGCGCCGAGGTACAGATGTCCGATGTGAACGGCCCGCGTGGCGGCATTGACAAGCGCTGCCAGGTGGAACTCCGGACCCTTGGCGCAGGGTCTGTGGTCGTCACGTCCGTGGCGAGCGACTGGCGCACGGCGCTGGACAACGCGCTGAAGCGCGCCACACGGCTCCTCATGCGCGTGTGGCGCCGCGGGAATGACTCCCGCCGCCTGCGCCAACGACTCACCGGTCAGGAACGCTGGGCCCAAATCACACAGGATTCGACACCATGAACTCCATGACGCCCGCCCCCAAGGGAGACTTCTGATGCGCAGCTATCCCGTGAACAGCCCGCAGGCCGCAGCACGCGTCGTCGCGCTGACCGTGGTCGCCGATGGTGACATCGGCGAAACCGAGATAGAGTGGCTTGACCGCCTTGCCGTCCATGAACAACTGGGCCTGGCACGGCATGAATTCCATGCGCTGCTCGACACTTTTTGCGAAGACTTGCTATCGAGCGGCCAGTTAACGTGGGCCGACGTCTGCCCAGTGGACGAGCGTACGCTGGCAGCCCTGATGGGCGAGATACAAGACCCTGCACTGCGGCTAAAGTTGTTGCGTTTGTGCGTCGCACTGGCTGAATGCGACACGCATGTCGCGGAAGGCGAATCGATCGTGCTCGTCGCCGCAGCCGAACATTGGGGCTTGCACCGTCAAACGCTTCGGTCGTCGTCCCAGATCTGATCGACTCACTGCAACTCACCTCAAAGGCGGTCATGCAATCCATCGGCTCTCCACTCATGTGGTCCTCGTTCGCGGCGTTTGTGCTCGTTGCGCTGCTGGTCGATTTCTTCGCGATGAGCAAACAGGGGGCGCACCGCGTCAGCACCCGTGAGGCTGCCATCTGGTCCCTGGTCTGGGTCGGGGTGTCCTTCGTCTTCATGGGTTGGCTGTGGTGGTACCTCGGCGGTGCCGGCACGGATGAGGCGGCCCGCTCGCTGGCCAATGCCAAGTCGCTGGAGTTCCTGACCGGATACCTGATCGAGAAGGCGCTTGCGGTCGACAACATCTTCGTGTTCCTGATGTTGTTCACCTACTTCGCGGTGCCCGCCGAGTTCCAGAAGCGCGTGCTGATGATCGGCATCCTGGGTGCGCTCGTGCTGCGTGCGGTGATGATCCTCGTAGGCGCCTGGCTCATTGCGCAGTTTCACTGGATTCTCTATGTGTTCGGCGCGTTCCTGCTGTTCACCGGCATCAAGATGTGGTGGGCCGCCGGCCAGGAACCCGACCTGGACAACAACCCCGCCCTCAAGTGGATCCGCAGCCGCTTCAAGATCGCGCCTGACTACGATGGCGAGAAGTTCTTCACCGTGGTGGGCGGCGTCAAGATGGCCACGCCGCTGCTGGTGGTGATCCTGCTCATCGGCATCGTCGACATCGTGTTCGCGGTCGACTCGATCCCGGCGATCTTCGCGATCACGACCGACCCGTTCATCGTGCTCACCTCCAACGTGTTCGCCATCCTGGGCCTGCGCGCGATGTATTTCTTGCTCGCCAACATGCACGAGCGCTTTCACCTGCTCAGCTATGGTCTGGCCATCGTGCTGGTGTTCATCGGCGCAAAGATGCTGCTGATCGACGTCTACAAGATCCCGGTGGTTTTTTCGCTCGGCTTCACCGCGGTCACGCTGGCCGTGACGATGATCCTGTCTCTCAAGATCCCGCCCAAGGGCAAGCCTGGCGGCGCTTATCCGTTCGGTGCGAAGAAGCAGGATGAGCAAGCCTAGGCTCAACCCACCAGCTTGAACACCGACACCGTTTGAGCCAGGCTGGCCGCCTGGTGCCGCAAGCTCTCTGAGGCGGCGGCCGACTCTTCCACCAGGGCCGCGTTCTGCTGCGTCACCTGGTCCAGCTGGTTGACCGCGTCGCCAATCTGGCCGATGCCGGTGCTCTGCTCGATGCTCGCACTGGTGATCTCGCCGATCAGGTCGGTCACGCGTTTGACCTGCTTGACCACATCCTCCATGGTCGAGCCCGCCGTGCCCACCAGGCGCGTGCCGTTCTCCACCTTCGCCACGCTTTCGCCGATCAAGGTCTTGATCTCCTTGGCGGCTTGCGCGCTGCGCTGGGCCAGGTTGCGGACCTCGCTGGCCACCACGGCAAAGCCACGGCCTTGCTCGCCGGCACGCGCCGCTTCCACGGCGGCATTCAAAGCCAAGATGTTGGTCTGGAAAGCGATGCCATCGATCACACCGATGATGTCGGCCACCTTGCGCGAGCTGGCGGTGATGTCCTCCATCGTGGCCACCACCTGGCCCACCACCGTGCCGCCATCCACGGCCACGGCCGAAGCGCTGCTGGCCAGTTGCGAGGCCTGGCGTGCAGTGTCGGCGTTCTGCTTGATGGTGGCGGTGAGCTGCTCCATCGAGGCGGCGGTCTGCTGCAGGTTGCTGGCTTGCTCTTCGGTGCGTTGCGACAGGTCGGCGTTGCCCATGGCAATCTGGGCCGAGCCCGTGGCGATCGAATCGGAACTGGCCCGCACCGCGTGCACGATGCCGCGCAAGGAGGACACCATGCGCTGCATGGACTGCATCAACTGGCCGATTTCATCGGATGAATCGACCTGGATGTCTGCACTCAAATCGCCGTTGGCGATGGCTTCAGCCGCCACCTGGGCGCGGCGCACCGGCACCACGATGGATCGTGTCAAAGCCCAGGCCAGACCACAGCCCACGACCAGCGCCAGCACCGTGCCGATGGCCAGGGCCATGACCCCCTCCATCGCCGCATGATCGGCCTCGTCCTTGGTGATTTGCATGGCCTTGCCCTGGTGGTCGGCCAGGCGCTCGACCGACTCCAGGTAGCTCTGCGCAGCCGGGAAAACCTTGGCCAGGACCTCGGCGCCCACGTCCTCACCCGCTTCCTTGCGCTTGAGCAAAGCGTTGCGTTCGGCTTGGAAAGCGGTGCGCTGGTCGGCGATGTTTTTGATCAACTGCTTTTGTTCTTCCGAGGTCGCCAGCTCGCCCATGCGCTTGATGCGCTCGGTGTTGGCCGTGACCACGGTTTGCATCTCTTGCTTGACACGGGCCACCACCGTGGGCTCGGTGGCGAAGAACACCACCCAGGTGCGGGCCGTGTTCGATTCAATGGAACGCGTCCAGCGTTGGGTCAGCACCAGCAGCTCAGCATCGTCGGAGCCCAGCCTGTCGGCAATGGCGCGAACGGCCCGGATGCGCTCGATGCCCACACCGGCGGCGATCAGGCTGAGCAGGATCAGCACGGCAAAGCCCAGCGTCAGGCGTTTGCCGAGGTTCAGATTGGTGATGAGGTTCATGGCGGTGGTTCTTCCCCGTTTTGACTGGTCGGTTGGGAGGCACTCACCTCTCACCGGAGTCATATCGGCCAATGCGCGGGCAACTTGACATTTGCCCGGCGCAGCCGAATGGATCAGCCCTCAAAAAGCACCTGTCAGCCTGGACCACGTGATCGCCACCTGCTCCGAATCGCTGACCATCCTCCAAGGAGAGTCGCTCAGCTTCCAATGCACGGGTGACCTGTCGGTGTCCGGCGATGGCGACAACGTCCGTTTGCTGGCCGATCGCTCCGTCAGCTTGTCGGCCACCGGTCGCTTGAGCGTTGATCGCCTCAACATCATCTCGCCGGAGATCCTGTTGAATGCGGTTGACGTGCGCAGCAGCAGCACCCTGAATGTCCGGCAAGGTCCATCCGGGCTGGCCCTGGTCCCGGAGCCTGGCGCCTGGCTGCTGACCCTGGCCGGCATCGCTGGCGTGGCACTCACGAAGCAAGCCAAGCGCAAGCCGCAGCGCTGACGCGGACTTGCCCCGACAATGGGACATGCCATTGTCTGCATCAACACCTGCATTGCCAGACCTGATCATCCGCCACCTCGACCACCTGCGCGTGCAACGCCGCCTGGCCGAGCGCACCCTGGCCATGTACCAGGACGCCTTCAAGCGGCTGGACGCCTTCTGCACCAAAGAAGCCTTGGCCCTGCCCGCCGTCAAACCGCACCACGTGCGTGGCTGGGCGGCGCGCTTGCATGCCAGCGGCCTGGGCCCTCGCAGCATCGCCATCACCTTGTCGGCCTGGCGCGGCCTATTCCGCTGGATGGGCCGCGAAGGCTTGGCCACCATCAACCCAGTGGAAGGGGTGCGCGCGCCCAAAGGCCCCAAGCCCCTGCCCAAGGCCCTGTCGGTGGAGCAAGCCGTGGCGCTGTCCACCGAAGCGCCGCCCAAGCCCGCCCCGCCCCGCAGCCGCGACGCCCGCGAAGCCCCTTGGCTGGCCGCACGCGATCACTGCATGGTCGAGCTGCTCTACGGCAGCGGCCTGCGCAGCGCCGAGTTGCTGGGCCTGGACGTGGCGGCCAGCCCGCAAGCCCTGGGCTGGCTGGACCGCGCGGGCGCCGAAGCCCATGTGCTGGGCAAGGGCAGCAAGCGCCGCACCGTGCCCGTGGGCACCCAAGCCTTGAAGGCCCTGGACGCCTGGCTTGACTTACGTGCCGCCCTGGCCGCCCCCGGTGAGGCCGCCCTGTTCGTCAGCCGCCTGGGCCGCCGCCTGACCGCCGTGCAATTGCGCAACCGCCTCAAGCAGATGGCCATCGACGCGGGCCTGCCCACGCACGTGCACCCGCACATGCTGCGGCACAGTTTTGCCAGCCACTTGCTGCAATCCAGCGGTGACCTGCGGGCCGTGCAAGAGTTGCTGGGCCACGCCCACATCACCACCACGCAGGTCTACACCAAGCTGGATTTTCAGCACCTGGCCAAGGTGTATGACGCAGCCCACCCCCGGGCCAAGCGCAAGGGTTGATCAGGCGTACAAGCCAGGCTCCAGATCCTCGTCGTCCGCCAGATCGGCGGTGCGCTCCTGGCCATGCTCCACCTCCAGGCTGTGCCAACCCAGTTTGCCCCAGCCGCCCGCGTGCTTGAAAGAGTGGGCCAGTTGGGGGACTTGAAGGCTGTGTGACGGGTTCATGATGCGCGCACCTTGCATTGGGTTGTTGATGGCCTTCATCGTGGCATCCCTCCGTTCACAGGCCGCTCCGGGCAATCACCAGCACGCGATTCAAATCGACGAAGTGTGTGCCATCTGCACGGGCCACTTCACAGGTCAGGCTGGCCAGGACCCAGGGTCTGCCACCGGGCAGGGCCACCCCCAAGAGGCCTGGAGGACAATCGCGCCTTTCAGCACCGTCAGCCTCATGAAAACCATCACCCTGCGCGAAGGCAAGGAACGCTCGCTCCAACGCCGCCACCCCTGGGTGTTCCAAGGCAGCATCGCCAA
>CAZKPN010000097.1:11567-15976 GCA_964554655.1 uncultured Aquabacterium sp.
GACAACCGCAAGCTCTTCGCCGACCTCGTCCGCCAGTTGAAAGCCCAACGCGTCCTCAACTGCTACAGCTACACCGGTGGCTTCAGCGTGGCAGCCTTGATGGGCGGCGCCACCGAGGTCATCAGCGTGGATTCGTCCGGCCCCGCCCTGGCCCGCGCCAACGCCCACGTCGCCCTCAACGGCTTTGACGCCAGCCTGCACACCACGCTGGACGCCGACGTGAACGCCACCCTGCGCCGCTTCATCACCGAAGGCCAGCAGTTCGACGCCATCGTGCTGGACCCGCCCAAGTTCGCGCCCACCGCCGCCCACGCGGAACGCGCCGCGCGCGCTTACAAGGACATCAACCGCCTGGCCTTCAAGCTGCTGTCGCCCGGCGGCGCGTTGCTGACGTTTTCTTGCTCGGGCGGCATCAGCGCCGACCTGTTCCACAAGATCGTGGCCGGTGCAGGTTTGGACGCCGGGGTGGACGGCTACATCGTCAAGCGCCTGGAGGCCTCGCCCGACCATCCCACCACCGTCACTTTCCCCGAAGGCGAATACCTCAAGGGTCTCGTGATATTGCGCCGTTGAATAACCACGATTTTTGTCTGGATATCCAGAAGAGCGGACATCCTCCTTGGCATTGGCGGACATAATTTGTAATGTCAATGAACAACCACGGGTTCGTATCGCCATGAGTTCCAAGCCCACGATCTGGGATTTCCGCCGAGGCATAGCCACCGCCCGCGTCCTGACCCAACTGGGCTATGAACGCGGCGTCAGCGTCGATGCCATGCTGCGCCACACCGGCATCAACCGCGCCCAGCTGGACGACCCCAAGGCCGAGATCGAGGCGCTGCAAGAGGTGCAGCTGATCCGCAACCTCAGCACCGAGCTGAACCACGCCTCCGAGCTGGGCATCCACGCCGGCTGCCGCTACCACGTCACCACCTATGGGCTGTGGGGCTACGCCGTCATGAGCAGCCCCACGCTGGGCAACGCCGTGTCGATGGCCTCGCGCATGCTGAACCTGACCTTCTCGCTCACCACCAACGTGATCGAGCGCCAGGGCGACATCATCACCTCGACCTTCCAGACCGACCACCTGCCGCCCGACGTGCGCCAGTTCATCATCGACCGCGACCGCGCCGCCATCGTCACCCTGCAGCGCGAGATCCTGGGCGCCCCACTGCCCTACCGCGAAGTGCAGATGAAGTGCCCCGAGCCCGCACCCGAGGTGGTGGCCGCCTACACCGCCCTGTTCGGCGTGCGCCCCACCTTCAACTCGCCGCACGAGCGCAATATTTTTGACGCCAGCCTGATGGACCTGCCCCTGCCACAGGCCGACCCGCACACCGCCCAGCTGTGCGAGCAGATGTGCCGCAACCTGATGGAAAGCCGCCATGCCCGCACCGGCGTGGCCGCCAATGTGCGCGACCGCCTGCTGCGCACCCCCGGCCACATCCCCGACATGGAAAAAGTGGCCGAGGAAATGAGCATGACCTCGCGCACCCTGCGCCGCCACCTGACGGCCGAGGGCGCCACCTTCCGGGGCCTGCTGGAAGAAGTGCGCCGCACCCTGACCGAAGAGCTGATGGCCACCGCCAGCCTGACGCACAGCGAGATCGCCGAGCGCCTGGGTTACGCGGATGTCACCACCTTCATCGAGGCTTTCCGCCGCTGGAAGGGCATGGCGCCCAGCGAGTACCGCCGCAGCCAGGGCCTGACGCCACCGACCACGCGGCTGGCCCGCGCGCGCCTGAGCATCAAGAATACTGCGGCCTGAAGGCGGGCCAATTCCCCTTTCACGATGTGGCGCGCAGGCATAGACTGCGTCGTGAAAGGTGCCCCGCCATGACCATCGAATCCCCCCTGCGCAACCTCAACATCGACCTGCCCGCTTGCCCCAGCACCCTGGTCAAGCTGTCGCTGTTGATGGCCGAAGAAGACTGCACCACCGAACAATTGGCCGAGGTCATTGAAAACGACATGGCCTTGTCGTCGGCGGTGGTGCGCACCGTCAACTCGGCGCTGTTCGGCCTGCTCAAGCGGGTCGAGACCGTGCACGAAGGCATCCGCTACCTGGGCACGGCCCAGGTGGCCGGCCTGACGTATGAGATCGGGCTGCGCGGCGCCTTCCCGCCCGGCCCGCTGCTGCAGGCCATCTGGGACCGCGCCGGCATCCGTGGCTTGGCCATGGGCAGCATCGCGCGCCAGCTCGACGTGGATCAATGGCTGGCCCACACCATCGGCCTGTTCGCCGAAAGCGGCCGAGCCGTGCTGATCGCTTACGACCACCAGCGCTACATGGCGTTGGACAGCAAGAGCACCAACGAAGAACAACTGGCCGAAGCCGAGATCGCCGCCTTTGGCGTCAGCCACTCGGCGCTGGGCGCCGCCCTGTGCCAATCGTGGGGTCTGTCCCGCGAAGTGGCCGATGGTGTGCGCTGCCGCCCGCAAGGCCCCGCGTCGTGGGCCAACGAGCGCCCGCAGGTGCAGCGCCTGCTGACCATCGGCGCGGCCGTGGACGGCCTGCTGCTGAACCCGGTCACCGCCGCCGACCCCGAGGCCATGTGGCAGAAGCTCGAACCCCTGACCCAACAAATCGGGATGAACTTCCAGGCCTTCCAGTTGGCCACCACCCGGGTCTGTGAACGACTCAACACCGCGCGCCAAAAAGCGTAAACCCTGACCCCGCAGCACTCAAGTCGCCCGCACGCCGGACGATAAACAGAGACGATGCTGCTCTTACCGGACCCCTTGCGGGTCACCCCTGACGACCCTCAGCTCAAGCGCCTGATCGAAGCCGAACGGGTGCGGATGCTGTTCGGTGCCGCGCTGCCGGTTGAGCTGGTCAGCAGCGTGTTCGCGGTCGCCCTGGCGGCGCTGATTGGCGCGCAGGTCGGCTGGCCACGGGCGGGGATCTGGGCCGTGGCCTGTCTGGCCGTCGCCGCCCTGCGCCTGGGCCTGTACCGCGCCTATGTGCGCTCGCAGCAACGCGATCATCCCCACTGGCTCAACAAGATGGTGATCATGTCGGGCCTGTTTGGTGGCACCTGGGGCCTGGGCTGTGCCTGGCTTCTCCCGGTCAACGACCTGAACGTGTCCGCCGTCATCGTGGGCTCGCTGATTGGCGCCAGCGCGATTTGCACCTTCGCCCTGCAGGCCGATCCACGGCCCAACCGCGTGCTGAATGTGAGCTTGCTGCTGCCCTGCGCCGTGATGCTGTTCACGCGGCGCGATGCCTATGGCCTGTTCGGTGGCTGCGGCCTGCTGACTTTGATGGGCCTGATGCTGATGGAAGGCGAGCGCTCGGCCCGCCGCATCACCGAGCTGCTGTGGCTGCGCTTCACCACCGACCGCATCGCGCAGGAGCGCGCCGAGGCTTTGAAACTCGCCCAGCGCCACAGCGCCGTCAAAGATCAATTTTTGGCCACCATGAGCCACGAGATGCGCACGCCGCTGCACGGCATCCTGGGCCTGGCGCGGCTGGTGAGCCAGAAGCTGCCGCCCCGCCCTGGCGTGCTGAACGAATCGCGCGAACACCTGGCTTTGATCGAACGCTCGGGCGAACACTTGCTGGGCATCATCAGCGACGTGCTGGATTTCTCGCGCATCGAGGCCGGCAAGCTGCAGATCGACCAGGCCCCTTTTGATTTGCACGCGGTGGTGGACGATGTGCTGTCGCTGCTGGCCGTCACCGCCGCCGAGAAAGGCCTGCCTTTGCGCCGCGAGGTGCAACTGCCCTCGCCCTGCATGGTGTTTGGCGACGCGGCGCGCCTGCGCCAGGTGCTGCACAACCTGGTGGGCAACGCCATCAAGTTCACCGACATGGGCCATGTGCGGGTGACGGTGCAACGGCACGACTGCGAGAGCGAAGGCCCCGACAGCCCTTGCGCCAAACGCGTGGTCTTCCGCGTGGAAGACACCGGCATCGGCATCACGCCCGATCAACAAACGATGGTGTTCGACGCCTTCCACCAGGCCGATGGCAGCTTCGTGCGGCGCCACCGGGGTACCGGGCTGGGCCTGACGATCTCACGCGAGATCGCCCGCGCCATGAATGGCGACATCCTGTGCGAAAGCACGGCGGGCCAAGGCTCGGTGTTCACCTTGAACGTGCCGCTGCCCCGCGTCACCAACAGCGAGCCGACCCGCTTCCTGGCCACGCGGCCCGCGTCACTGCTGGGCGAGCTGGGCTTCAGCGGCCACGTGCTGCTGGCCGAAGACAACCCGGTCAACGCGCTGGTGGCCGAGGCCATCCTCACCAAGCTGGGCCTGAAGGTCACGCACGTGGAAGATGGTCAGCAGGCGCTGGCCATACTGACCCCGCCGCGCCACGGCATCGACCTGGTCCTGATGGACTGCCAGATGCCCGTGCTGGACGGCATCGAGGCCACGCGGCGCCTGCGCTGCCTGGAGCAGGA
>CAZKPN010000098.1:0-15791 GCA_964554655.1 uncultured Aquabacterium sp.
ATGGCGACCAAGCCCAAGCCAAGCAAAGCAAAACTGGGCGGCTCGCTCGTGGTTGAAACCGCACTGGGCGCCACGTCCTTGGCCTTGGCCGACACCACAGGTGCAGCGTGGGAATTCATGCCAACGAGCAGGCTGAAAGTCGCCATACAGCGACTGGCATTCAGCAACAAAGAAGCACTGCTCACGTTCAAAACTTCACTCCGGTCATGGGCGGTCAAATCCGCTCAGACAATGATGCGCGCCTGCTCCTCAGAAAAGCGGACTGATCACCCCCCAGATGAATGGCTGCCCGACACCAATCGCGCTTCTGCGTGATTTAGTACCCCGTCCTGTTTAAGGGACAGCCCTAGGGCTGCCGGTAAAGGACAATGGCGGCCTGTCTCAAGCCAGCATTTCCCCGATTTCACCCATGAGCACCGCCCTGCCCCCCGACGAAGACCAACCCTCGCCCGCCTACCCCCACCGCACCATCCGCAGCTTTGTGATGCGCGCCGGGCGGACCACGGAAGGCCAAGCCAAGGCCTTGGCTGAACTGGGCCCCAAATACCTGCTGCCTTTTGACAAGGCGCCGCTGGACTACGCCGCCACTTTTCAGCGCCAGGCCCCCGTCGTCCTGGAAATCGGTTTTGGCATGGGCGACGCCACCGCCACCATCGCGCAGACCTTGCCCAACACCGACTTCATCGGCGTTGAGGTGCACGAGCCCGGCGTGGGTGCCCTGCTCAAGCGCATTGGCGATCAGAACATCACCAACCTGCGCCTGATCCGCCACGACGCGGTCGAGGTGCTGGACCACATGATCCAGCCCGCCTCGCTGGCCGGCGTGCACATCTTCTTTCCCGACCCCTGGCACAAGACACGCCACAACAAGCGCCGATTGATCCAGGCGCCTTTGGTGGCCCACCTGGCCTCGCGCCTGGCACCCGGCGCCTACCTGCACTGCGCCACCGACTGGGAACCCTACGCCCGCCAGATCCTGCAAGTGCTGAGCGACGAGCCCACCCTGGTCAACACCGCCGATGGCTATGCGCCCAAGCCCGCCTACCGCCCGCTGACCAAGTTCGAGAACCGCGGACTGAAACTTGGTCACGGTGTTTGGGACTTGGTGTTCAAAAAGCGCTGAAAAGCCCCTCTCATGACCTAGACCCCACGCACCCGTTGACGTTACGCTGAAGACGTTGACTGGAGTGCGCTGTGAATAAACTCTCCGACCGCTTACCTCTGCCCTGGGCCGATGAAGCCGCGCAAATCGACAAGCTGAGGCTGCGCCTGCAAGACAAGCTCGACTGGGGCATCGTGCGCCAGCAATGCGAGCCCTGGGTGCGCGGCATCCGCCACCGCCCGCCGCCGTTCTGGGCACTCGAATCCCTGCTGCAAGAGTTCCCGCTGTCCAGCACCGAAGGCCTGGCCCTGATGCGCCTGGCCGAAGCCCTGTTGCGCGTTCCTGACCAAGACACCGCCCAGGCCCTGATCGGCGACCAGTTGACCCAGGCCGACTTCGCCAAGCACGCCGGCAACGGCTCCGCCCACCCCTGGTTGTCCAGCGCCTCAGCCAGAGTGCTGGACCTGGCGCATCAACTGCTGCCCTCACCAGATGGGCGCACCGCCGCACCCACCTTGGTCCAGCGCCTGGGCGGCCCCACCGTGGTGTCAGCCACCGCCCGCGCCCTGCAATTGCTGGGTCGCCAGTTCGTGCTCGGCCAGACCGTGGAAGAGGCCTTGGCCCAGGCCCGCAAGCAAACCCAGTCTGACGCCGACCAAGGCCTGACCACCCGCCACAGTTTTGACATGCTGGGCGAAGGCGCCCGCACCTGGGCTGACGCCGACCGCTACCTGGCGTCTTACCAACGGGCCTTGTCGCAACTGGGCCAGCCCGGCGACAAGAAAGCGCGGCAGCTGCCGTTTTCGCAACGCCCCGGCCTGTCGATCAAGCTGTCGGCCCTGCACCCGCGCTTCGACCCCTCGCAACACGACGCCCTGGTGCGCGAACTGCTGCCCAGGCTGGAACAACTGGCCCGCCAGGCCGACGAGGCCGGCGTGCTGCTGACCCTGGACGCCGAAGAGTCCTTCCGCCTGGAATTGCAGCTGGACCTGCTGGCCCGCCTGATGCCCGCCGCAGGCGATGGCCTGGGCCTGGCCGTGCAGGCCTACCAGCACCGCGCCCTGGCCGTGATCGACGAAGTGCAGCGCTTGGCCACCCTGCACGACAAGCGCCTCACCGTGCGCCTGGTCAAAGGCGCCTACTGGGACACCGAGATCAAGCGGGCGCAAGAACTCGGCCTGAACGGCTACCCCGTCTACACCCACAAGGCCAACACCGACCTCTCCTACCTGGCCTGCGCCGATGCCCTGTTGGCCCGCAGCGATGTGCTCTACCCGCAGTTCGCCACGCACAACGCGGCCACCATCGCCGCTGTCATCCAATTGGCCAAAGAACATGGTGTCGGGCCCGAGCGCTACGAATGGCAGCGCCTGCACGGCATGGGCGAAGGCGTGTACCGCGAGCTTCGCCATCCCAAGACCTCGCCCGAAACTGGCGCTGCCCTGCGCATCTACGCTCCCGTGGGCGAGCACCGCGACCTGCTGGCCTACCTGGTGCGGCGCCTGCTGGAGAACGGCGCCAACGCCTCGTTTGTGCACCAGTTGGCCGACCCGCAGGTCAGCCTGGATGAGCTGCTGGCCTCGCCCTGGCTCACCGCCATCAACACGGAACACGGCCCTGGCGTGGTGCCGCCCGCCAGGCTCTATGGCCCCGATCGGCGCAACGCGATTGGCCGCGACCTGAACTGCCAGATGCACCGCGATGCGCTGGAGGCCGCCGTGCACGTCAGGCGCCAGCAAGCCACCGTGCCCTCACCTTGCCATGCCCTGTGCGCCGCCGAGGCCCAGGCGATGATGGACTCGCTCAGCCAAGGCTGGCAAAAGTGGGAAGAAACACCCGCAACAGCACGCTGTGCGGTGCTCGACAAGGTGGCCAACCTGCTGGAAGCCGAGTTCGACAGCTGGGCCGCCGACCTGGTGGTGGAAGCCCGCAAGACCATGAGCGATGCCGTGGCCGAGGTGCGCGAAACCATCGACCTGGCCCGCTACTACGCCCAGCAAGGCCGCCATCACCTGCACGTGCAGGTGCTGCCCGGCCCCACCGGCGAAAGCAATGAATGGCAGCTGCGTGGCCGTGGCGTGTTCGTCTGCATCGCGCCCTGGAACTTCCCGCTGGCCATTTTTGGCGGACAAGTGATGGCCGCGCTGGTGGCCGGCAACGCCGTGGCCGCCAAACCCGCCGACCAGACGCCAGACATCGGGCGCCGCTTTGTGGCCCTGCTGCACCAGGCTGGCGTGCCCGCCGACGTGTTGGGCTGCGCCTGCGGACCCGGTGCGGTGGTGGGCGCCGCCCTGGTGGCCAGCAAGCACTGCGCGGGCGTGGCCTTCACCGGCTCGGTCGCCACGGGCAAGCGCATCCAGCGCATGCTGGCTCAGGGTGATCGCCCGATCGTGCCTTTGATTGCAGAAACCGGCGGCCTCAACGCCATGGTGGTGGACAGCACCGCCTTGCCTGAACAAGTGATGGACGCCGTGGTGGCCAGCGCCTTTTTGAGCGCGGGCCAACGCTGCTCGGCCCTGCGCCTGCTGTGCCTGCACAGCGCCACCGCCGACGCGCTGGAAGCGATGCTGGCGGGCGCCTTGCAAACCCTGGTCATGGGCGACAGCGCCGATTGGGCCACCGACGTGGGCCCCGTCATCGATGCGCATGCGCACGATCTGCTCAACGCCCACTTGGCCGAGTTGGACCACCAGGCCCAGCAGCCCCGCTCCGGCGTGCGCCTGATTGGCCGGACCACCTTGGCTTCATCGTCCACCGCCCCGCACACCGTGCCCCCCACCGCCTACACCTTGCCCCGCGTCAGCGCGCTGACCGCCGAGCACTTTGGCCCGATCCTGCACGTGGTGCGCTGGGGCCCGGGCACGCAGGCGCCCGACATCGACGCACTGATCGAGCAGATCAACGCCACCGGCTATGGTCTAACTTTGGGGGTACAGACACGCATCGATTCACGCGCGCAGCACATCGCCCGGCGCACGCGTGTGGGCAATGTGTATGTGAACCGGGGGATGACTGGCGCCGTGGTCGGGTCGCAACCCTTTGGCGGCCAGGGGTGGAGTGGCACCGGCCCGAAAGCCGGGGGCCCTCACTACCTGCTGCGGTTTTGCACGGAGCAGGTGGTCAGCATCAACACGGCGGCGGCAGGCGGCAATGCCGCGTTGCTGACGCGAGGACACTGACCCGATCGACGATCAGTTGGCAGCGGCAGGTGCGCTGAACTTGAAGTCGGTCTTGGCCTTGGCCTTCAGGTCGTCGCGGTACTTGGCCAGCTTGGCTTGTGCATTGCGCTGTTGCAGTTGCACCTTGACTTCGTCGTAGGGCGGGAACTGCGTGGCACGCGAGTCTTCCAGCTTGATGATGTGGTAGCCGAACTGCGATTTCACCGGGGTTTCGGTGAACTTGCCTTTTTCCAGCTTGGACATGGCTTCGGAGAACTCAGGCACGTAGTTGCCCGGCGCAGCCCAATCCAGATCGCCACCGTTTTCGGCAGAGCCCGGATCCTTGGAGTTCTTCTTGGCCAAGTCTTCAAACTTGGCACCGGCCTTGAGCTGAGCGATCAGCGACTTGGCGTCTTCTTCCTTCTCGACCAGGATGTGGCGAGCGCGGTATTCCTTGTCGCCATTCTGGGCCTTGATCTTGTCGTATTCAGCGCGCAGGTCGGCTTCGCTGTCCTTGGACTTGGCCTGGAAGTCGGCGAACAGGCCCTGAATCAGGATCGACTGGCGCGCGAATTCCATTTGCGTCTTGTAGTCGGCGGTGGCCGCGATGCCCTTCTTTTCGGCCTCTTGCACGAAGATCTCGCGCAGCACCAATTCTTCCTTGACCTTGCCTTCCAGATCAGGCGTCTTGGCCTGTTGGCCCTGCTTGAGGATCTGGGTCATCATGGCGTCGTACCGAGCCTTGGGCACGGGCTTGCCATTGACGATGGCGATGTTCTGGGCCATCACCAGGGGTGCGGCCAGCGACAGGGTCGCGGCCAGCACAGCGGACTTGATGACATGGGTGCTGAAAGTCTTCATGAGCGAATTTTGTTAGGTTGTTTCGTTGTCAGACAGGCTCGGCCTTGATGGCCAGCGCATGGATGCCCTGCGGTATCAAATCGCGAAGGGCATCATACACAAGGCGATGCCGTTGAACGTGTGACAGTCCGTTAAAGCACTGGGCACGCAAATGCACGCTGAAATGCCGTCCTGAATTGGCGCCTTCGTGCCCGGCATGGAGGTGACTGTCATCGGTCACGTCAATGCTGAGCGGCTGCAGCGCCAGTGTCAGGCTGGCTTGGATCTGTTCGGCGGTCACGCCTTGGAGTGGAGTCATGATCAGGTCCAAAAGTTCACTTGGCCTTGGCCGTGTCGTCATCGGGCAGCGGAGGCATGTGGCGACTCAAGTACAAACCCTGAGCCAGCATGAACAGCAGCATCAGGCCCGAAGCACCCCAAACTTTGAAGCTCACCCACTGCTCTTCGGTGAAGTTGTAGACCACGTACAGGTTGAGCACGCCCATGAAGGCGAAGAAGCCGACCCAGGCCCAGCCCAGCTTGAGCCAGACGGCATCGGGCGCGTCGATCTGGCCGCCCATCATCTTGTGCAGCACCCGGCGCTTCATGATGATCTCGGCCACCAGGAAGCCTGCGCTCATCAACCAGTACAGCACCGTCGGCTTCCACTGGAAGAAGATGGCGCTGTGCAGCCACATCGACACGCCGCCCAGCACAATGCCGATGCCCAGGGTGGCCCACAGCATCGTGTCGATCTTGTGGCGCAGGATCTTGAGCACGGCAATCTGGACCACGCCGCAAGCCACCATCACGACGGTGGACAAGAGCATGGGGGCTTCTTTGGCCGCCACCACGCCGCCCGACACCATGAAGCCCAGGTACTGGGTCATCCACTCGGCCGCCAGCTCCTTGTGGCCACCAGCCCAGGTGTAGGCACCAAAGAACAGCAAGAGCGGTAACAGGTCAAAAAAGATCTTCATGGGGAACCGGGTTGAAGGTCACAGGCGCGGATCAGCGCGGCTCGAAGTCTATCGCGGCCGAGTTGATGCAGAAACGCTCGCCCGTGGGCGCCGGTCCGTCGTCGAACACGTGGCCCAAATGGGCGCCGCAATTGTTGCAGCGCACCTCGACGCGCACCATGCCGTGGCTTTTGTCGACCACGCGCTCAACGCTGCTGTCGTCCACCGCCTGGGAGTAGCTGGGCCAGCCACAGCCCGCGTCAAATTTGGTGCTTGATTCGAACAACTTGGCGTTGCAACAGATGCAGCGGTAGGCGCCATCCACGAAGTGGTCCCAATACTGGCCGCTGAAGGCCCGTTCGGTGGACGCATGGCGCGTGACTTCGAATTGCATTGGGTCCAACTGGGCACGCCATTCCGCGTCGGACTTCTTGACTTTGTAATCGCTCATGATGAACAGGACACCTCGATGGATTGAGCCCAGTCGGGCGGGAAGTCGGCATCGGCCTCGCAGCCGGGTTGCTCGTCGAAAGGGTTTTGCAAAAGCTGGTGCAAACGCCGCACCTCCGAATCGTCGCCGGCCTGAGACAGACGGATCGCGGTTTCGGCCAAATGGTTCCGCAAAACGTAGATCGGGTTGACGCGACGCATGCGGGCGCGGCGATCAAAGTCCACGCTGCCTTCCAGCTTCAGGCGCTCGGCGTAGCGGCGCGCCCAGGCGTCAAAAGCGTCGCGGTTGATGAACAGGTCGCGCACGCTAGCGTTGGCGGCGTGATCAGGCGGCAGGCTGCTTTGGTAGTCGCCCAGACGGCGGAAGGTGATGGTGAAGTCGGTGCGGTGCTCGGCCATCACGGTGAGCAGGTCCACGGCCAGGGCGCCATCGCCAGCCTGCTCGGTGGCCAGGCCCAGCTTGGCGCGCCAGCGCTCGGTCATGGCTTGCGGAAAGCGCTGCTCATAGGACTTGAGCACGTTGATGAGGACGTTCTCATCCTTGTCGAACTCCGGGACCACGGGCAACAAGGCCTGGGCCAAGGCCCGCAGGTTCCAGTAGCCGATCTGGGGCTGGTTCTGCCAGGCGTAGCGGCCCTGGTCGTCGGAATGGTTGCAGATGTGCTGGGGGTCGAAGCCGTCCAGGAAACCATAGGGGCCATAGTCGATCGTCAGGCCCAGGATCGACATGTTGTCGGTGTTCATCACGCCATGGCAAAAACCCACCGACTGCCAGGCGGCCATCAGGCGCGCGGTGCTGTCGACCGCATGCTGCAGCAAGGCCAGGGCGCGTTGGGGCGCATCTTTCAATTCAGGCAGTTGATGCTCGACCACGTGGTCCACGAGCGCCTGCAATACCTCATGGTGGCCATCTTCGCCACTGTGCGCAAAATGCTCGAAGTGGCCGAAGCGGATGAAGCTGGGCGCCACGCGGGTGACCACGGCGGCGGTTTCCATGGTTTCACGGCGCACGCCTTGCGGCGAGGCGGTCAGGGCCAGGGCCCGGGTGGTGGGGATGCCCAAGGCGTGCATGGCTTCGCTGCACAAGAACTCTCGGATGGACGAGCGAAGCACGGCACGGCCATCGGCCCGGCGTGAATACGGTGTCGATCCTGCGCCCTTGAGTTGAAATTCGCGCGTGCCCACTGCCGTTTGCAACTCGCCCAGCAACAGCGCGCGGCCATCGCCCAACTGGCCGGCCCACACGCCGAACTGGTGCCCGCTGTAAACGGTGGCCACAGGCTGCATGCCTGGCCACTGCGCGTTGCCGGTAAAGACACGTAAAGGCAGGTCACCCTCGCGCCAATCAGCGGGCCAGCCAAGCTCATGGGCCAGGGGGTCACTCCAGGCCACCCAACGCGGTTCAGGCAAGGCCTGGGCACTCACGGCCGTGGCCATGGGCGCCTGCAAACGCGTGCGCCACGACTCGCTCAGCTGCGCATAGCGGTTGACCCAATCGTGGGGAGGCGGGGCGAAAACAGCATCGAGATCAGAAGACATGTGGTGAAGTGTAGACAAGACCCCCCATCCAAGGGTGGCAGAGGTCAATTTCTGACGACGGGCATGGGGGTTTGAGGCGCTTGCCCTGCCCTAAGATGCCGCTTTGCTTGCAACACAGGACTCGCCGACGTGGATACCTTGCTGTTTTTCAAAGCCGTGTTGATGGGCATCGTTGAGGGGCTGACCGAGTTCTTGCCCATCTCCAGCACCGGCCACCTGATCCTGGCGGGATCGCTGCTTGATTTCCAGTCCAATGTGGGGGCCGACAAGGCCAAGGTGTTTGACATCGCCATCCAGTCCGGCGCCATTTTCGCCATCGTGCTGGTCTACTGGCAGCGTTTGCGCGACACGGTCGCAGGACTGGGATCGGAGCCTAAAGCCCAGCGTTTTGCGCTCAACGTCGTCGTCGGCTTTTTGCCAGCGGCCATCCTGGGCCTGGCGTTTGGCAAGGTCATCAAGGCGCATTTGTTCAATGCTCCGGTGGTGGCCAGCGCCTTCATCGTCGGCGGCCTGATCATCTTGTGGGCCGAACGCCGCGCCACCAAGGCCGGCACCGGCCACTACCGTGTCGAGACCGTGGATGACATGAGCCTGCTGGACGCCTTCAAGGTGGGATGCATCCAGTGCCTGGGCATGATCCCGGGCACCAGCCGGTCGGGTGCCACCATCATTGGCGGCATGTTCCTGGGCTTGTCGCGCAAGGCGTCCACCGAGTTCAGCTTCTTTTTGGGCATCCCGACGCTGTTCGGCGCAGGTGTGTACAGCCTGTACAAGGAACGCGCGCTGCTGTCGATGGACGACCTCCCGCTGTTCGGTGTCGGCCTGGCGTTTTCGTTCCTGTCGGCCTGGGTGTGCGTGCGGTGGCTGCTGCGCTATGTGGCCACGCACAACTTCATTCCCTTCGCCTGGTACCGGATCGCGTTCGGGATTGTGGTGCTGGTGTCGGCCCACCAGGGCTGGATCACTTGGGCTGAATGAACACCCTCCGGAACCAGGCCCTCCAACTTTTGCTGACCAGTGACCCTGAGGCAAAAGCCGCAGGCACCATGGCCCTCGACTTGGATGGCACGCCTGGTTCAGACGAAGCTCTGGCGGAGCCCACAGGCATCCCTGGCCGTCCTCCTCGTCCGGAGCTGGTGCATCCGACCCTACTCAAGACGCGTTCAGTGCGCAATCCGGAGGGCCACGCCGCGCTCATCCACGCACTCGCGCACATCGAACTCAACGCCATTGATCTGGCGCTTGACCTCGCTTGGCGTTTTCCGGGCATGCCAGACGAGTTCTACATCGACTGGCTGGGCGTCGCCAAGGAAGAAGCCTTGCACTTCACCCTGCTTCGCAACCATTTGGTGAGCCTGGGCTTCGACTACGGCCACTTCCCGGCGCACAACTCGCTTTGGGAGATGGCCGAGAAAACCAAGGGCGACCTGCTGGCCCGCATCGCCCTGGTGCCGCGAACCATGGAAGCGCGCGGGCTCGATGCGTCGCCGCCCATCAAGGCCAAGCTGTTGACGATTGATGACCAGCGCGGCGCCGACATCCTGGACATCATCTTGAGGGATGAAATCGGGCACGTGGCGGTGGGCAACAAGTGGTATCGCGCGCTCTGTGCCGATCGAGGCCTTGATCCTCTGTCGATTTACGCAGAGCTTGCTGCGGCTTTCAACGCCCCACGGCTCAAAGGCCCGTTCAACATGGCGGCCCGCCGTGCCGCCGGTTTCGAAGAGGAAGAGCTGTGCGCGCTGGAACAGTTCTGGACGTCCAAAAACGAAGCTCCGCCACTGCCGCCGCGGTGAATCAACCCCGCGGATGATGCTGCGCATGCAGCAAACGCAGCCGCTCCCGCGCCACGTGCGTGTACACCTGCGTGGTCGAGATATCTGCATGCCCCAGCAGCATCTGCACCACGCGCAAATCGGCGCCATGGTTCAGCAAGTGCGTGGCAAAGGCATGGCGCAAAGTGTGCGGCGACAGCGCCTGGCTGATGCCTGACAGCAGCGCGTATTTCTTGACCAGCTTCCAGAACATCTGCCGAGTCATCGGCCCACCGCGTGCCGTGACGAACAAGGCATCGCTGCTCTGCCCGTTCAAGATGAATGCACGCGAATCGATCAGGTAGCGTTCAAGCCAGACACCGGCTTCGGCGCCAAAGGGCACCAGCCGCTCCTTGCTGCCCTTACCCATGATGCGCAGCACGCCTTCGTTCAGGCCGACGTGCACGGTCTTCAGTTCGACCAGTTCGCTCACGCGCAGGCCACTGGCGTACATCAGCTCCAGCATGGCGCGGTCACGCAAGCCCAAGGTTTCGTCGGCATCGGGGGCGGCCAGCAACGCTTCCACTTGCGACTCGGTCAGGGTGCCCGGCGTGCGCAGGCGCTGGCGGGGCGCGTCCATGCGCAAGGTGGGATCCTGGGTGGTGAGGCCTTCGCGCAAAGCCCAGCGGTAAAACCGCCGGAACACGCTCAAACGCCGGCCCACCGAGGTGGGCTTGGATTCAGCGTGGCGGTGCGCGGCGTAGGCGTGCAAGTCCAGCTCCCGGGCCTGGATCAAGGTGGGCGCATCCGGTTGCTTGGCCAGCCAGACGGCCAGCCCCGCCAGATCGCGCCGGTACGCGGCCAGGCTGTTGGCGCTCAGGCCATCTTCCAGCCACAACGCGTCGACGAAGCGGTGCAGGTGCGGGTCGTCAGACGCCCGCGTCTCGTCAGGCAGCCGAACCACGCAGCAACCCCGCCTTCATGCGTTTGTCCACCGGCCGCTCGCCAATGAAAATCTTCAAGATGGCGCGGTAGAAATCGTCGCCTGCGATGGGCTTGGACAAGGCCTTGCCATTGAGCACCAGTTGAGTGCCCTGACCCGGCACGAAGTCCAGGTCGAGCACATCGCCCGGGCGGAACGTGCCGATGCTGTCCAAGCCAGCGGCCAGCAATTCAACGCGGTCACGCAACTGGGCATGGACCTCGGCCGGCTCGTTGCGCTGCACGCCCCGGCGCATGGATTTGGTCATCTCGATGCTGGGAGCTTCCAGCATGACCTTCAAGCGCAGGCGCTTGGGGCCTTGCATGGCCAGGATTTGCGAGGGCTCCTTGGACGGCGCGGCCAGGTAAAGCCCTGCCACAAAAGCCTTGACCCAGGCCACGCCCCGCAAGCCCAGGCCATTGAGGCGCAGGGTGCGGTCGGACAGCACCAGGGTGTCGTCAAAACCTTGACCTTCCAGTTTGGCCGCCTGGACCAGGCCCGGCTGCACAGGAACAGGCAAGCCGAAGGCCCCGGACAGCAGCATCAGGGCCGCGGCCACCATCAGTTGCCTCAAGGCCAGTTTGACAATGCTTGTGGAGTTCATGGATATACAACGTGGGGATGCGTTATGGCGCCGACAAGAGCGGGTCAACCCGGTGTAAAGCTGGGTAAACCGTTAACCTTGAGGCTGATGTTGATCGTGACAGGTTTTGCCCAACGCCGTCATCCCCTCCTTCATAACACCATGCCCTTCACGCCCTATTTGCGGTCCACCGAATTCATCGACCACACCCACCCGGCCATCATCGCCAAGGCGGATGAGCTGACCCAGGGCTGCCACACCGACATTGCTTGAGCGTGAACCCAGGCAGCGGGCCGTTTTGTCTTCACGGGCTCAACTCGGTGTACATGCGCGAGCACGGTTGCTACCGCGTCGATACTCGGGGCAACAAACCCGGGGTGTCTGCGCAGCTCCACCCGCCAGCCGAGCACCTGGCCTTCGCCATCGAATTGCCGCAGGAGTGCGGCTTTGCGAAGATCTGGCCCGCCCCCTTGCCTGTCGTGATCGAGTCGCTGACTTCGGCCAAGTCCACCGAAGAGTTCTTCAAGCACTACCCCGACGTAGAAATCGCCTCAACCCCATCGGAAACCATCAAGCCCGTGGATAGGCAGGTCGCCTAGACTCGCCATCAAATCTGAATACACAAAGAGTCTGATATGAAGTTATCATCGTTTGCCTGGTTGTGGCTGGCCGGCGCTGGCGCAGTGCAGGCCCAAACCGCCTCAGCGCCAGAATCGGCGGCCAAGCCGCTCACGCAGCAGCAACTCTTTGCCCAGCGTTGCCCTGCCCGTGTGCAGATATTGCTGGTTGCCGCCACCCCAGGCAGCACGCCCACGCCAGAATCGGTGAAGTCGATCTGCACCTGTGCCCAGGCCAAACTGGACGCCCTGGGCGATTTGCCAGTGGACGAAAGCGTTCCCAAGACCGTGAGCCTGGCCGCTCTGAGCTGCGCCAAACCGGCCATCACCTCCTACAACCAGGGCTTCACCGCCAAGCAGTTCGGGCCCTACTTGTTGCAACAGGGCTGGAAAGACAGCGAAGTCACCCAGTTCTCAAGCTGCTTTGCCGAAATCCACTGGCAGCAAACTTTCGAGGCTGGGCTGCAAAGCCGCCGCAACAAAGGCGCCAAGCTGGACGGCCTTTGGCAGCTGTGCGCCACACAGGCAGGTCATGCGGACACCCCCCAACCCAAACCGGCGGCTGCGGCACCGCCAGCCTCAGACGCCGCCTCCAAATCATCCTGAGCTGGACATGAAAAAAGCCGCCTGGTCACCCCAGGCGGCTTTCGAATCAAGCTTTGACAAAAGATCAGTTCTTGGATTGGTCAACCAGCTTGTTCTTGGAGATCCAAGGCATCATCGCGCGCAGGTCGGCGCCCACGGTTTCGATGGGGTGCACGGCGTTCAGGCGACGGCGAGCGGTCATGCTCGGGTAGTTCGTCTTGCCTTCCTGGATGAACATCTTGGCGTATTCGCCGGTCTGGATGCGCTTCAGGGCGTTGCGCATGGCGGCGCGCGATTGCTCGTTGATCACTTCGGTGCCGGTCACGTACTCGCCGTATTCGGCGTTGTTCGAGATCGAGTAGTTCATGTTGGCGATGCCGCCTTCGTACATGAGGTCAACGATCAGCTTCAGTTCGTGCAGGCATTCGAAGTAGGCCATTTCAGGCGCGTAACCGGCTTCGGTCAGCGTCTCGAAACCCATCTTCACCAGCTCAACCGCACCACCGCACAGCACGGCCTGTTCGCCGAACAGGTCGGTTTCGGTTTCTTCGCGGAAGTTGGTCTCGATCACGCCACCCTTGGTGCCGCCGTTGGCCGCCGCGTACGACAGGGCGATGTCCTTGGCCTTGCCGGACTTGTCTTGGTAGATCGCGATCAGTGAAGGCACGCCGCCGCCCTTGAGGTATTCGGAGCGCACGGTGTGGCCGGGGCCCTTGGGGGCGACCATGATCACGTCCAGGTCAGCGCGGGGGATGACTTGGTTGTAGTGCACGTTGAAACCGTGGGCAAAGGCCAGCACGGCGCCTTGCTTGATGTTGGGCGCGACGTTGTTGTTGTACACCTCGGGGATGTTCTCGTCGGGCAGCAGGATCATGACCAGATCGGCGCCCTTGACGGCGGAGTCGACGTCCGTGACCTTGATGCCAGCGGCTTCCACCTTGGACCAGGATGCACCACCCTTGCGCAGACCGACCGTGACGTTCACGCCAGAGTCGCGCAGGTTTTGGGCGTGGGCGTGGCCTTGCGAGCCGTAGCCGATGATGGCGACATTCTTGCCCTTGATCAGGCTCAGGTCAGCGTCTTTGTCGTAATAAACCTTCATGTGGTGCTCCGTCGAAAAATCAGTTGAATGTGTGGGTTGCTGCGGGAAAAGTTCAGACGCGCAAGATGCGCTCGCCACGCCCGATCCCGCTGGTCCCGGTGCGCACGGTTTCTAGGATGGCGGCGCGGTCGATGGCTTCGATGAAGGCATCGAGCTTCGAGGCGTCGCCCGTCAATTCAATGGTGTAGGTCTTGTCGGTCACGTCGATGATGCGGCCACGGAAGATGTCGGCCATGCGCTTCATCTCTTCGCGTTCCTTGCCCACGGCGCGCACCTTGATGAGCATCAGCTCACGTTCGGTGTAAGGGCCTTCGGACAGGTCGACGACCTTGACGACTTCAATGAGGCGGTTGAGGTGCTTGGTGATCTGCTCGATCACGTCGTCCGAGCCGCTGGTGACGATGGTCATGCGCGACAAGGAGGCATCCTCGGTCGTGGCCACGGTCAGGCTCTCGATGTTGTAGCCCCGGGCGGAAAACAAGCCGACCACACGCGACAGCGCGCCGGGTTCGTTTTCAAGCAGCAATGCAATGATGTGTTTCATGTCGTTATCGTCCTTCGCGCTCTTGAACCAGCGGGCGGTAACCCGATGGCCGTGGCCACGTTGTTCGATCAATGAGGGGTGTCAAAACCCCGACCACGCTTGGCAACCGCCCGCGCAGGCACCGGCAAGCACCTGGCTGCGGCCCCCTCGCGAAGGCCGGGAACAAGGGATGTTTACAGGTCTTCGGAACCCAGCAGCATTTCGGAAATGCCCTGGCCAGCCTTCACCATCGGCCAGACGTTTTCCGTCGGGTCGGTGCGGATGTCCAGAAAAACGGTGCGGTCCTTCAGCTTGATGGCTTCGCGCAAAGCGCCTTCGACATCGCCCGGGCGCTCGATCAACATGCCGACGTGGCCATAGGCCTCGGCCAGCTTCACGAAGTCGGGCAGCGCGTCCATGTAGCTGTGCGAATAGCGGCTGCCGTAATCCAGCTGCTGCCACTGGCGCACCATGCCCAGGTAGCGGTTGTTCAGCGACAGCACCTTGACCGGGGTCTGGTACTGCAGGCAGGTTGACAGCTCCTGGATGCACATCTGGATCGAACCTTCGCCCGTCACGCAGAACACGTCGGCATCGGGCTTGGCCAGCTTGATGCCCATGGCGTAAGGCAGGCCCACGCCCATCGTGCCCAAGCCACCGGAGTTGATCCAGCGGCGGGGCTCGTCAAACGGGTAGAACTGCGCCGCGAACATCTGGTGCTGGCCCACGTCGGACGTGACGTAGCAGTCGGTGCCACGGGTCAGCCTGGCCAGCGTTTCGACCACGAATTGCGGCTTGATGACCTCGTCCGAAGTCTTGTACTTCAGGCACTCGCGCTTCTTCCACTCGCCGATCTGGTTCCACCAGGTGGCCAGGGCGTTCGGGTCGGCGCGTTGGGTCGATTCCTTGATCTGGGCGATCAGCTCGATCAGCACGTCCTTGACGTCGCCCACGATGGGGATGTCAACCTTGACGCGCTTGGAGATCGAGGAGGGATCGATGTCGATGTGGATGATCTTGCGCTCGACTTGCGCAAAGTGCTTGGGGTTGCCAATCACACGGTCGTCGAAGCGCGCGCCCACGGCCAGCACCACGTCGGCGCTCTGCATGGTCATGTTGGCTTCATACGTGCCGTGCATGCCCAGCATGCCCAGGAAGGTCTTGTCAGAAGCGGCGATGGCGCCCAGGCCCATCAGGGTGCTGGTGGTGGGGTAGCCCAGCAGGTTGACCAGCTCACGCAACTCGTTGGCCGCATTCGCCAGGATGACGCCGCCACCGGTGTAGATGTAAGGTCGCTTGGCACCCAGGATCAGTTGCACGGCCTTGCGGATCTGCCCGCCATGGCCCTTGCGCACCGGGTTGTACGAACGCATCTCGACCGTTTCGGGGTAGCTGAACGCGGTCTTGTTGAGCGAGACGTCTTTCGGGACATCGACCACCACCGGGCCGGGGCGGCCGGTGCGGGCGATGTGGAAGGCTTTCTTCAGGGTCAGCGCCAGGTCGGCCACATCCTTGACCAGGAAGTTGTGCTTGACGATGGGACGCGTGATGCCAACGGTGTCACATTCCTGGAAGGCGTCCAGGCCGATCGCGGGCG
>CAZKPN010000099.1:0-15183 GCA_964554655.1 uncultured Aquabacterium sp.
CCAATTCAAGGCCGCCGACATCGCGGCTGGCAAGAAATGAGCGCGAAGGGCTGCCATCGGGTGCTTCGTGACCCCACGAAGTGCGATGCGTCGCCGCGTGAAGATCAAGGCGCCCGCCCACAGGACGGCTGGAGTGCGTGCTGCCACTGCGCATCGCCAGCATTCAAACGTTCTGTGGGTTGGCCTTGTACGTCTGGGCACTGGCCGGGCGCAAGGGTGCATGGTTCCTTGTGAAGCCTTGCGCCGAACAGTGTCATTGATGAGTCCGGCCATTCGCCTGATTCCTCGTTCTAGCCCGTGGGCGGCAGTTGGGCCAACGGTTTTCGCAACCTTGAGTCGGCATTCAGTGGCGGCAAGGACTGCCTGAGACGCCCCTGCCGGCTCGAAACTGGAGAAACACCATGAAGGATCAAGACACCATGGAAAGCTTTGATGTTAGAATCGAAGCGTGTGAGGAGTCGCTTCATGCCTGCCAGGAATGTGTGGGGGCGGACCTGCGGGAAGGCGATCCGGCGATGGCCACCTGTTCGCTGTTGAACCTGGACTGTGCCGACATCTGCGCGGCAACGATCAACGCCTTGGCTCGGCGTTCCGTCCACCACGGCGACTTCTGCGCGCTGTGCGCGCATCTTTGCCGTGCGTGTGCGGCGGAGTGCGCAAAGCATGAACATGAGCACTGCCTGCGTTGCAAAGAAGCGTGCGAACGATGCGCACAGGCATGTGACCAGCATGCGTCTCACCGCCATCCGATGTGACACGCACCGCATGAGGGACGCGAGAATGGCGGACGCCGCCGTCCCGCTCCCTCGTGCGCGCGCGCACGCCGTACTAGACACCGCGCCAGGGCTCCCGACCCGGCGCGGTCGGCTTGACTACCATCTCGCCATGCACTCGCCAAAACCACTGTCCCCACGCGCACTTGCCCGTCCGCCTGCCGGGGTGCGCAGATGAAAATCCTGCTCGTTGACGGCGAGACCAAAGCTGGCGATTGCCTTCGGCAAGGATTGGTTGAGGCTGGCTTCACGGTCGACCTTGCCGGGGATCATCGGCAGGGCCTTCAGATGCTGCGGCAGGACGCCTACGCGCTGGTTATTTTCGACACCCCGGTGAGGGACGGAGACCGTTTGCAACTGCGGGAATGGGTGGATCGGGAAGATGTGGCGACCCAAGTGCTGCTTTTGACGGCGCCAGACCACGTCAAGGTCATCGGCAACAGGCTTGGATCCGATGCAGACTGGCCATTTCGATGGCAGGTGAAATGAGCGGGTCGGCACATGCTCAGCGATTTGAATCGAACCCACCGTGTAGCGTATGGCCGCCAATCCTTTTGCACGGCGAGTCGCTGGGCGAAAGCAACCTGTACCTGCACGGGCTGCCGATGCTGCTGGCGCCGCCCGAGCAGACCCGGGTTCCGATGCTGGTCTGGCTTTCTGCGGGTGCTGCGCAGCGGCTGCAGCTCGCTGCCGGCGCGCTGCAGGGTAACTACAGCCACGACAACCTGTTCCACACGCTGCTGGCGCCTTCGGCACGCAGACGCAGGTCTACAGGCCGGAACTCGGCCTGTGGGCATCCGCGCGCGCGGCCCGTAGGGCGCCGGTGAGAGAGGGCGTACGATGAACGGTCGGCCCCTATTCATGGAACAACATGACCCGCGGCAGATTCCAAGGTCCATCACAAGGAGACTAACGATGAGACACGCAATGACCTTGTTCGCATTGGTTTGGGCCATCACCCTGACCGGCTGCGCAACCGCTCGGCCCCCCGAAGTTCAGACTGCCGAAGTTCAGGCCGCCCGCCTGCGTCTGGACGAAGTTGTCGCGATGTCGCAGCAGGGGCTCGGGGACGACGCGCTGATCGCGGAGATCGAGCGTCGCGGAGTCGCGTTCGTGTTGTCGCCGCAGGACTTTGAACAGCAACGCGCTGCCGGTGTCAGCGAAGGTCTGCTGCGCTACCTGCAAGGGCGCGCTCGCGGCGAACAGAACCTACTGGCCCTGATCGTGTCTGGCCGCTACCGGCTCTATGCGTGTTCGGGCGCGCTGTACCAGGGCTACGGCTATCTCGGGTACTACTACGGCTTGCACTACTACGGCGGATATGGCGGTGGCCACCGCGGCGGCCATGGTCATCACGGTGGGCACGGCGGGCATGGCGGGGGGCGCCACTGATGCGTGTTCCAGACCCGCCGGCTTTGGCCGCCCGGCACACAGCACGCGACATGTCTGCGACGCGGCGCAGCCTGGCTCTGCTTTGCCTGAGTCTGGCGTCCTGGGGGTCGGGCAAAGTCTTCGCACAGGCATCGTCATCGGACGTCATCGCCGGCACAGTCGTCAAGATCGATGGCGAACGCGGAACGGCGACGCTGCGGCATGCGTCCATCGCACACCTGCACCTACCCGCTGCGACGACGTCGTTTCGCTACTTCAACCCCGCACTCGTGGTTCGCATCAGGGTCGGCGACCGCGTCGCCTTTCGCGCCGATCGCTATGACGGCACCCTGCGCGTGACGGCCATCTTCCTGGCAGAATCAGGTGCGCCACGCTGACGGCCTGAAGCCCTCTCTCAGAACCGCAAATAACTAGCAACGAGGCCCACCATGACCGAAGCAACGACGCTGCGCCTGGACCTGCCCCTGGTCCTGCCCGATGTGGGCGATGTGCAGGACCGTTGCGTCGCGCGCCTCATCGACGCCCTGTCCGGCCGCCCCGGCATCTCGCAGGCGCATGTCGTCGGCCGCGAGAGCGGCTCGCCGCAGCTATGTGTGCACTACGTGCCGGCCACGCTACCGCTGGCCCGGGTGCGCGAACTGGTGCATACGGCGGGCGCGGAGCTCACCGCACGGTTCGCGCATCTGGTCATCAGCGGCGGCTCGACCCTGCATGCACGGGCTGCACGCAGTGCCGCCGACGACTTGCGCAAGGTGCCAGGCGTGCTGGAAGCTGATGTGTCGGCGTCGGGCACGGTGCGGATCGAATACGACCGGTCGGTGGTGTCCGAAAGCATTCTGCTGGCGAGGGCCCAGGCGCTGAGCGTTCGCGCAACCGCAGCCGCGCCGGTAGCGGCGCCCGCTAAGGCTCCACCGCTGGCCCCTGTTGATACGCACGCCGGCCACGACCACGTCGCACACGATCACGCCCACGGCGGGCCGCTGGGCGAACAGTCGGAACTGATCTTCGCCGCGCTGGCCGGTGCCCTGCTGGCCGCGGGCTGGCTCATCGAGCGCTTCGGCGCGGCACCCGGCTGGCTGCCGACCGCGTGTTATGTCGCGGCCTACCTCTTCGGTGGCTACTTCACGTTGAAGGAGGCGATCGAGAACGTCCGCGCCAAGCGCTTCGAGATCGACACCCTGATGCTGGTGGCCGCGGTGGGCGCCGCGGCGCTGGGCAAGTGGGCCGAGGGCGCGCTGCTGCTGTTCCTGTTCAGCCTTGGCCATGCACTCGAACACTACGCGATGGGTCGCGCACGCAAGGCGATCGAGGCGCTGGCCAAGCTGGCGCCCGAGACGGCCACCGTACGCCGGGACGCCGGCACGCAGGAAGTGGATGTCGGCGAACTGCAACTCGGCGATGTGGTGATCGTCAAGCCCAACGAGCGCATGCCCGCCGACGGCGTGGTCGTCGTCGGCAATTCAAGCGTCAACCAGGCGCCGGTCACGGGCGAAAGCGTACCGGTGGACAAGCGCCCCATCGGCGACGCCGCAGCCGCCACGGCCGCGCTCGCCGCCTTCGACAAGGTCGGGCCCGAACACCGCGTCTTCGCCGGCACCATCAACGGCGCCGGCGCCATCGACGTGATGGTCGCGCGCCGCGCCGACCAGTCTACGATGGCCCGCGTCGTCAAGATGGTCACCGAGGCCGAAGCCCAGCGCTCGCCGACCCAGCAGTTCACCGAAAAGTTCGAACGCATCTTCGTGCCTGCGGTGCTGGCACTGGTGCTGCTGCTGCTGCTTGCCGGGCTGGTCATCGACGAGCCGTTCTCGGCCACCTTTTACCGCGCGATGGCGGTGCTGGTAGCCGCCAGCCCCTGCGCGCTTGCGATCTCGGTGCCGAGTGCGGTGCTCAGCGGCGTGGCGCGCGCCGGCCGCGGCGGCGTGCTGGTCAAGGGCGGTGGGCCGCTGGAAAACCTGGGCACGTTAACCTCGATCGCCTTCGACAAGACCGGCACGCTGACCGAAGGCAAGCCGCGACTGACCGACGCCGTGCCGATGCCCGGCGTAACCGAAGACGAACTGCTGGCGGTGGCCCAGGCCATCGAGGCGCACAGCGACCATCCGCTGGCATCGGCCATCGTCAGCGGCGCCACCGAGCGCCTAGCCGGCCGCGTCACTCTGCCCGCGGTGGTCGATGTCAAGAGCATCACTGGCCGAGGCGTGCAGGCGCAACTTGGGGACGAGACGGTGTACATCGGCAAGCCGATCCTGTTCTCGGAACTGCCCGGCTCGACGTTGCCTGCCGAGGTTGCCGCAGGCAACGACAAGCTAGTCGCCGCCGGCCGCACGACGATGGTGGTCCGCCAGGGGCAGCGCTTCCTGGGCGTCCTCGCGGTGATGGACACGCCGCGCCCGGTCGCCGCGCAGGTGATGGCCGAACTGCGCGCGCTGGGCATCGAGCGGCTGATCATGATCTCGGGTGACAACCAGCAGGTCGCCGACGCCGTCGCCAAAAGCGTGGGCCTGACCGAAGCGCGCGGCGACCTGATGCCCGAGCAGAAGGTCGATGCGATCAAGAAGCTGCGCGAAGAGCACGGCAAGGTGGCGATGGTCGGCGACGGCGTCAACGACGCGCCGGCGATGGCCAACGCCACCGTCGGCATCGCGATGGGTGCGGCCAGCTCCGACGTGGCACTGGAGACCGCCGACGTGGCGCTGATGGCCGACGACCTGGCACAACTGCCGTTCGCGGTGGGGCTGTCGCGCAGCACCAGCCGCATCATCAAGCAGAACCTCTATGTCAGCCTGGGCGTCGTCGCGATGCTGATCCCGGCCACCATCTTCGGCCTGAACATCGGCGTGGCGGTGCTGTTCCACGAAGGCTCTACGCTGATCGTCGTCATCAACGCGCTGCGGTTGCTGGCCTACAAGGGCAAGGCCGACCGTCCGGCGGCAGAACCCGGCCGGCGCGAGGCGACGGCCTGATCGCGAATGCAGGTCTTTTTGCCGTTAGTCCAACCACCAAAGGATCACCATGCAATGCCCCGTCTGCAAAGAAACCCAACTCGTGATGAGCGACCGCGAGAACGTCGAGATCGACTACTGTCCGCAATGCCGCGGCGTGTGGCTTGACCGCGGCGAGCTCGACAAGATCATCGAACGCAGCCAGCGCGAGGTCAGCGCCCTGCCGCCGCCACCGATGCCCGTCGCCGACCCGCGCGGCTACCGCGGTGACTATCGGCAGGGCGGCAGCCACCACGGTTCGTCGCACCACGGCAGCTTCCTGAAGCGGCTCTTCGACTGAAGGTGGCTCGGACCGCCGGTGCCGCAGCTGCGCCGGGTGCAAGTCTTGGCTCGGCCACCGTTCGGGCCACTCGTCGACTGGCTGGCCCTGGCACTGCTGCTGCGTGCGGTACTGGCGCAGGAGCACCCGCAGCGGCTGCCGAGCTTTGTCCACCTGCAGGCCGCGGGCGCCAAAGTCGGCCAGATCCGCGTCAGCATCGGCGATATCTTCGACACCACCGACCCCGGCGAAGACAAGTGGCTCTTCCGATGGGCCAATGCGCTGCACATCCGCACCCGATCCGGCTTCATTGGGCGCGCGCTGCTATTCAAGACCGACGAGCCGCTGTCGGTGGTGCTGATCAAAGAGACCAAGCGCCTGCTGCGCAGCGCACGCTACCTCTAGGACGTGCATATCCGGCCGCTGGCGGTCAACGACGGCGTTGTCGGTGTTGAAGTGCTGGCGCGCGACCCTGGTCGCTGGACGTGGGCCTAAAGCGCAGGCCGTTCCGGCGGGGCCAATTCCAGCGGCACCGGACTGAAGGAATACAACCTGTTCGGCACCGGCACGGCGGTGAGCTTCGACCGCTCCAACACCGTCGACCGTTCGAACACGGCCATGTCCAGAACCGGGTTGGGCCGCCAGCCGCTGAAACGGAAAACGACTGCCGGCACGATGGCCGCCAGGGCGATGACAAGAAGAACCAGAAAGCGCTTCATGGTGACCCCTGTTTGACCGAAGCGAAGCCACGATGAGCGGTATCTCCTGGCCTTCGTTCACGGTCACCTCCGCGACCAAGGCATGCAAGACGTCAAAAGCGAGGCGGAGAAATACGTGCTGCTATGCGCGCTCAACCTCGTAGAGTGCATTGCCAGTGCGAAGCCCCGCACCCTGCGGTAACGCTTCGGCAAGGACGCCGGCGAGTTACCGCTTACTCGCCGACGGCAGCATTGTCGTGGGCGCCGGCAGGTTGCAGTTCGAGACGGGTTTGCAGCATGAATATCGCAATGGCGCCGATGGTGCTGTCCGGACGCTGTTCGTACCGACGCTGGTGCGCCTGGGGATCACAGGCAGTCTGGAGGCCCGCATCGAGGGCACCACCTACACGCTGGTCAAATCGGCCGACACCAACCCGGGTGCAGGCCGAAGCGAGGGCGTGGAGCCAGTCTCGATCGGACTCAAGTATCACGTCGTCGACGCCGACGGCGCCCGGCGACCTTCGGTGGCCGTCATTGGCCGGGTCTTTCCGGCGTCGGGCTCTCGCGGTTTCAGAACCAACCCGTGCCACTGGCGACTTCGGCTTGCTGCGGACTGGGATTTCGCGCCGCAGTGATCGCTCAACCCGAACCTCGGCGTCGCCGTCAACGACGATGGTGCGCAGCGCACGTACATCGCCGGTTTGCTGGCGGTGACGCTGAGCTACATCCCGCGCAAGGATTTCAGCTTTTTCATCGACGCGGGTGCGCTAGACTCCCGAAACCAGGAACGGCAAGACATCGGTCACCGTTGATGCCGGCGCAGCTTGGGTTGTCGGTCGCAATCTGCAATTCGATTTCAGCGTCGGAACCCGGCTGCCAGCGCGACGCCTCCGCGCTTCTTCCTTGCTGCGGGCGACAGCCAGCGGTTCTGAGCTCATGGTCCGAACACGATGCAAGCAAGCGAACGTCCTGACGAGACACCTCATCCGGGGGACCGGGCATGGGTGAACAAGCTCGGCCCCGGCATCGTGACAGGCGCCGCCGACGACGACCCGAGCGGCATTGCAACCTATTCGCAAGCCGGCGCGAAGTTCGGCTTCGACCTGCTGTGGACAATGCTGCTGACATACCCGTTGATGGTAGCGATCCAGATGGTCAGCGCTCGCATCGGGCAAGTGACGGGCCATGGCTTGGCGACCAACATCCGCCGCCACTACCCGGCCTGGCTGCTGTATGTCATCGTGTCCTTGCTGGTCGTCGCCAACACCATCAACATTGCAGCAGACATCGCCGCCATGGGCGATGCGATGCGTTTGCTGGTCGGCGGCGATGCGCATTGGTATGTCGTGGGTTTTGGCTTGCTGTCGCTGGTTCTGCAGGTCTGCATGCCCTACAAACGCTACGTCAAGGTCTTGAAGTGGCTCACGCTGGCGCTGCTGTCCTACGTTGCCACGGTCTTTGTGGTGCAAGTGCCGTGGCTCGAGGTGCTGCGGCGGTCGGTGATTCCGAACGTGGCTTGGAACGCGGACACGATCACGACCCTGGTTGCCGTGTTCGGCACGACCCTCAGTCCCTATCTGTTCTTCTGGCAGGCGTCGCAGGAGGTCGAAGAACAGACGAGTGACCCGCAAGCCGTGCCTTTGAAAGACGCGCCGCCCGAACGTGCCCGCGCCGTCCTGCATGGGGTCAAGGTCGACACCTGCGTCGGAATGGGTTTCTCGAATCTGGTGGCGTTTTTCATCATGCTGACGACCGCAGTGACACTGCATGCGAACGGCGCCACGAACATCTAAACCTCGGCCCAAGCCGCCAGCGCCCTGCGTCCCATCGCTGGAGAGTTCGCATACCTGTTGTTCAGTCTGGGCATCATCGGGACCGGCATGCTGGCAGTGCCCGTGCTCGCGCGGTCGGCGGCCTATGCAATGGCCGGTACCTTTCGGTGGCGCGACAGCCTGGCACTGGCGCCCACTGCTGCCAAGAGGTTCTACGGCATCATTGTTGTTTCGACGCTTACCGGCGTGGCCTTCAACTTCATGCCCATTGATCCGATCAAGGCGCTCTATTGGAGCGCCGTGATCAACGGCGTCATCTCCGTGCCCATCATGGTGGTGATGATGCTGCTGGCGGCACGGCGTGAGGTGATGGGTGAGTTAACGCCTTCGCGGCGGCTCGCCGCTGCCGGGTGGCTCGCCACCGCAGTCATGACCGCCGCCGTCGTTGCAATGTTCTGGACGATGGTCAAGGGGCCTTGACGCCGCAGGTGCATGCTCAGTCACACCCGTTGCGGCTTGCTTGATTCAGGACCTCAGCCACGCCAGCAGTTCGGGGCCGAGCAGTTGCGCATTCAGTTCCTCGTCGGACAGTTCGACAAAGCCGTCGAGGTCGCGGACGATCACGACACCCGTGTTCTTGAAGCGGGCCGCGATCGTCTTCAGGAAGCTGAAATCGACATCGTGTTCGCAGGCGCCCATGAAGAGGAAATACACCTGGTCGCCGCGCTTCTCGGATTCCTCGAGCACGGCCATCGTGCGCGCCAGATCGGAGGCATCGTTCTCGCCGTCGGTGACGAAGATGACGACCGAGCGCTTCTTTGTTTGCGAGGCCGCTGCTTGGGGTCGACCGAAAAACCGGCTCAGGAATCCTGCGACGCCGGATTCGGGCTCGCTGGGCAGCCAGCCAAAGTGCTGCAGGTTGCGCTCGAGTACGTAGCTGTAGCTGGTTCCGCCTTTCCAGCCGGGCACCCGGTCGACCACGTTGCGAAGAATGTAGTCGTCGCAATCGTCGGGCGCCACGGTGCCGACGTGGTGCACGTTCTCCGGGCCATGGCTGAAGGTGAAGACGTCCATCTTGCCGTCAGGGTCCAGCACCATGCCGTACGGCACGAGCCGTTCGACCAGCCGGCTCGTGGTGCCCTCTTCATGCTCGTGCTCGAACGAACCCGAGACGTCCATGTCGAAGATGACTTCGGCCTGGATGCCGGGCGCGACGCCCGCCTTGTCGAGCGAGACGCGCAGCGTCTGAGCCGACTTCTGGAGGTTGAGTTGCAGTGTCATGTCGAGTCGTCCTTATGCAGTGAGACCTTGGAGGATGTTGCGCAGTTGATAGGCAAGCTCGCCGGCTTCGGTCGGCGTGGGCTTCCTTCTGCCTTGCTGCATCGCCATCAACGAAGCGATGTTTCCCAGCCATTGTGGAACCTGCACCAGCGCCCCGTTCTGAATGGCAGCGATGAGGCGCAGCGGCTGCTCCATCCAGAGCTCGCGCATCGGCACGCTGCTGTGGATCTGGGCTGCCGTCTGCGTCAGGCTCATGCTGCGTTCCAGGAAGCGTTGGGACAGCGCCTGTTGTGTCTGGCGCAGGTGGTTCGAGGCGAGTTCGGCCGCAAGCGCCGCGGCTTGCGCTTCATCCCCCAGCGCGTCGATGCGACTTGAATGCTGTTCGAGCATCGCCTTCAGCGCCAGCAGCGGATCGAGCGCTTCACCCATCAGCTTGAGCAGCTGCGCCACTTCGATGCGTGCCGGCTCGAGTTCCTCGAACGTATCGATCTTCCGGTTCGCTCGCCTCAGATACTGGCCCACGAATCCGCCGTTGGGGTCACTGGCGCAGACGGCTTGGACATCGACCGAGCCCAGGACTTCGGCCATGCGGCCGACGTAGCACGTGACCCGCCGGCACAGGTCGTCTTGCGTGAGGGCCAGGCTCTTGGAAACCAGGTCGCTGTAGTCCTGCTGCAGGCGATGGCCCCACAACACCGCTTCGCGATCCTTCAAGCCCTCGAAGACCAGTTGCTGCAGCAATTGGCGTGTTCGCTCGGCCACGCCGGGCACGACCTGCGGCGCGAGCTTTCTGATCGCGGCGAGATCGACCGTCATTCGCTTGCGCTCGACACCGGGCATTGCGGTCGGCGTTGCGACGGTCGCTCTCTTCGAAAGCACTGGCCCGCCTTCCAAGGCGCCGCCTTGCTTCTTCTTGATCGTGACCGGGGGCTTTTCGATCACGGTCGGCCGGGCCGGTGTTAAGGCCCGAGCCTCGCTGCCCGGCTCGCCGGAGGAGACCCGCGCTTGTCGTTGCGGCGCGCCGATGACCGTCGGGCGCGGCTTGCCCGCACCCCCTTCGGGCTTGTTGACACCCAACGCCTTGTCCTGCGCCATCGGCTCAGGAGAAGTGGCCGAGGACATCGTTGAAGTCGCCATTGAAGCCGCTGCCGACGGCGGCGTATTCCCAGCCCTTATCGCCCAGAAGCACGCTGCCGAGCTGCACGACGTTGAACTCCTTGAACTCGGCAGAAAGCTTGTAGGCACCGAGTTCCCGGCCCGCATCGTCCGACAGCGTGATGGTGCAGACATCGATGTCGCCGAATGCCGCTTCATCGCCCGAATCGTGTTCCGTTTCGTGCCCGCCGCCGTGGCCGGCCTCATGCACCGTCACCAGGATGGGGATCTCGTTGACCCCGTCGGGAATCTTCGAGCCGTCGATCACGATGGACTCCGTGTTGTTCTGCACCCGCTTGTCGCCGCTGTGGACGAGCCCGCCGCTCGGCGTTTGAAACGACCCGTCGGCGTTGGTCAGCAAGACACCGCCGTTCGGATTCATTCGCGTGGTGTTGTAGGTCGATAGCACGCTCGCAAGGTCGGTCACCTTGGCGCCGCTGCCGTCATTGCGCGCTTCCAGCGCATGCACGTCGACGTCATCGCGGTGGTCGGCGTCGCACTGCCATTCGACCTTGGCCGTGAAGCGCGCGCCCTTGTTCAGCGACAGCTTGAGTTTGGTCAAAGTTTCGCCGGGCTTGGCGAGCGAGAGGGTGAGCATGCTGATGAACCTCCTGGGTTGAATGGGCGCAGGTCACCGCGACGCCAGAGTCGCGAGCTCCTGCCGGGCGGCGGCGAATTTCTGGCGCGCCTGGTCGAACTGTTCCTCGGTCGTCTTCCTGGCCGTCGCGACCAGACCGTGGATCTCGTTGGTGGTGGCGATGATCTGCTCGATCTGCTGGGCCTGCGCCAGGCGGTTCTCGCCCGGCGCCTGCGCGGCCTTGACGGCCACGTCCTTCAGGGCGCGACCGCGCAGTTCGGTCAGCTGCTGGTCGAGCCGGGCCTGGCGCCCTGCGATCTGCTGCACGCTCTTGACGGCGAATGCGCCCTGGATCGACAGCAGCGTCATCTTGATCGACGCGAACCGTGCGGCCACCGTGGTCGCGGTCTCCTGCAGTGTCGAGACGCCAGCCTGTTCGATCTGCTGGATGACCATCTGATCGGCGGGCAGCCGCGTGTAGCTGCCTTCGAGGGCCAGCGCCCGGCTTTCGAGCAGCCGCAGCTTGTCCTTGAGCTCGATCATCCTGGCCTGCACCACCGGATCGGCGACGTTGCTGGCACCCTCTTCGGCGGCCACGTACTGCCGTGCCTTGTCGAGGAAAGCGCGCGCAACGGCCGCGGCGATGGTGAATTCGCCGAAGTGCGTCTGGTAGTTCTGCTTGAGGGCCTCGAGCGCCTGCAGCTCAACGAAGAGCTTCTTCATCTCGCCCGAGAGCTCGCCTTCGAGCTTCATCATCTGATCGGCCAGCGTGCGGGTGCGTCCGGCGATCATGTCGCCGATCTTGGCGAGAAGTTCGCTTGCAATCTCGTCGGGCCTCCGGCCGCGGAACTTGCCGAGCAGCGAGCCGAAGAAGCCGGGCTTCTCGCCGCTGTGGAGCTTGTCCAGGATCTCGGGAAGGTTGGCGTCCTCGACACCCTGCTCGAGCCGGCCGAACAGCGCGAAGACGGCCGAGGCGGTGTTCTTGTCCAGGCGCTTGAGGAAGCCGTCCAGCGTTCGCTGCAGGGCCTGCTCGGCATCGAGGCCGATCTTGATCACGTCGCCCGACGACATGGTCGCGAAGTCGAGCCCGGCCAGACTTTGCTGCGCCTCCAGCGCCTGCTCGGGCCTGAGAACGATGGCGCCGGTGTCGATCGGCACCGTTACAATTGAGGCCTGTTGCGGCAACGTATTCGTCGTCAAGGTTCGGGCAGGTGAGCCGATGGCGGTCGATTTCATGGGAAATGTCCTTTGACGCTTGTCTTCGATTATATCAGCGAAGTCTGTTCGCTCCGCGCAGGCGCAGCTACTGCGCTCTACCTGTGGACCCGTTAAACCCTGAAGCCCCCCCCGTGACGACAACCGAAGAACTGACGAGCCAAGACCCGAAAACCGCACAGCGGTCGGAAGACACTCGGTCCAGCAGGGACAACAACGACGACGGCGGCGACCTGACGGACATGCTCGGTGAACTGCGCGTGCTCTTGCCCACTGCCCAGTTGCTATCCGCATTCCTCATCACCCAACGGAGAACGAGCATGAATGAGATCAAGGCCTATGTGCACCGTAATCGGGTGGCTGACGTGATTGCCGCACTCAAGAACTCACCCGCCTGGAACAGTCACCCCTCGCCTCAGCACAACCTGACTTTGTACATCGTGCAGGGCTCGCTCGTGCCGCTCGATGATGCTGAAAGGCGTTATTCCATCGACCTGGGTGACGAGGTCGTCAGCGAGTACAAGCTGGAGCTGCATTGCAACGATGCGCACGCCGACGAATTCGTCAAGGTCATTGCGGACTCGGCGCGCACGGGCCAGGCCATCGCGGGCTGGATCTATATCATGGATGTGCAACAGACACAGGTCATCCAATGAGCACCCTGCACATCACTGGTTCAAGCACGAGGCCGTCTCAGCCCACCCACGCGACGCCCGGTTCCGAGTGCGCTTTACCCCGGGCATCGGTGCCTGCCGTAGCCCTGTTCATCAACATCACGTTGAAAGTTTCATCATGATCAAATCATTGACCTGGGTAACCCTTGGCTTGGGGTTGCTGACCACGGGCTGTGCCACCATGGACACAGAAGACTATGGCTACAAGGACGGCTGGAGAAAGGCTCGCGTGGTGGAGGTCGGCGATGCCGCATCACCGATGAAGGCATCCCAGAAAGACTGTCGCGCGGAGATGGGCCCGAACGCACCGTACAAGCGCTTTGCAGTCGTCTCTTACAGCTTTGGCGGCAACCCCAAGTTCAAAGCCAAGCGGATTTCGGCGGTGCCAGACACGCTGGATCTGAAGGTCGACGACTTCGTGTACGTCAACCTACGGGACTGCCAGGCGCCGCTGCGCAAGCGGGAGTTGCCCTTCAAGAATCCCTGACCCCGCAGGATGCCCATGAGCGCCGCCGTCTTCCAAGTCTACTTGTTCACCTTACCCGCTTTCGGCATTGCAACGGTGGGCGCGGTCATCGCTGCCCTGCGCCCGCCCACCGACAAGGTCACCAGCCTGATTCAGCATTTCGCGGCGGGCATAGTCTTCGCGGCCACCGCGCTGGAACTGCTGCCCAAGGAGAGGACGCAGGCAGCCCTGCCCGTGGTGATCGGCTTTGCCCTGGGGCTGGCGCTGATGCTGCTCGTGCGGCAGGTGGCTGGCACCATCGAAAAGCGCGAACAGGCCACCCGCTACCCTACGGCTTGCTGCTGGTCACGGCCATCGACCTCATCATTGACGGGCTGGTGCTCGGCATGGCATTCTCCAGTGGCGAGAAAGCCGGGATCCTCATTGCAGCCGCCCTGACGCTGGAGGTCCTGTTCCTGGCGCTGGCCATCAGCGGCGCGATGTCCAAGGCAGGCATCGGCCGAGCCCAGACCATGATGGTGCCGCCCGCCCTGGCCCTGTTGCTGACCGTCTCGGCGATAGCTGGTCGGATGCTTTTTGCAGGCCTGGGTACTTTTCCCTTCACGGTGTTCCTGGGCATCGGGACCGTCGCGCTGCTCTACCTTGTGACCGAAGAACTGCTCGTCGAAGCCCACGAAGTAGAAGAGACGTCATGGGCGGTGAGCGCCTTTTTCGCCGGTTTTTTGTTGTTCCTGGTCATTGAAATGCTGGTGGAGGCCTGAGGTCAGCAATGTCGCCGGACCAATGACCCACCACCCACGCAATGGCGATCGGCATGTCGTTTGCCGCCCGAGACCAAACACTCAACACAAGAAAGGTCGAGATCATGGCCCAGCCCCAAAAGCTTCGACTGGAAATACCCCTCCTGCTCCCCGCCTTGCCGCAAATCAAAGATCACTGCGTGAGCCGGTTGATCGAATCACTTGAGGCCCGTGATGGCATCGCCACCGCTCACGTGGCCGACGCCATGTCCGGCACGCCGCCAGAGTTGTGCATCCACTACGACCCGAGCGTCATCTCGCTGGGCAAAGTCCAGGACATCGCGCGCGCGGCAGGTGCGGAACTCACGGACCGCTTCGGCCACCTGCTGTTGCGCATGGAGACGATGCACGCCCGCGCCGCCAGAAGCCTGACGGCCAAGTTGCAGTCCCTGCAAGGCGTCGTCGAGGCCGAGGCCAATGCCACCGGCACGATCCGCCTCGAATTCGATCGCCGGCAAGTCCAGGAAGGTGCACTGCGCTCGACGCTGTCGGCCATGGGCATCGCGGCCGAAACGCGCCCGGCGAAGGCGATGGTGCCTACTGGCCAGCCTTTGGCAGCGCCAACGGGACAGCGTCCCGATCACGCCAAGCCCAATGCGGATGGCCCATCCGACCACGCTGCTCATGAGCAGGGTGGCAACCACGGCCACGACCATAGCGATGAGGCGCATGGGAAAGATGCGCACGGCGAGCATGCAGGCCACGACCATGCGCATACCGGCGGCGTCTTCGGAGAAAAGTCCGAACTGATTTTCGCACTGCTGGCCGGGGCGCTGCTGTTGGCCGGTTGGTTGTTGCAGTGGCAGAAGCTGGCCAGCGGGGCCGTGAGCACGGCCTGCTTTGTGCTGGCCTACGCCTTCGGTGGCTACTTCACGCTGCGCGAGGCCATCGACAACATGAAGGCCAAACGCTTCGAGATCGACACGCTGATGCTGGTGGCCGCAGTCGGCGCGGCGGCCCTGGGCCAGTGGCTCGAAGGTGCTTTGCTGCTCTTCCTCTTCAGCCTGGGTCACTCGCTGGAGCACTACGCCATGGGCCGAGCCCGGCGGGCGATCGAGGCCTTGGCCAAACTCGCGCCGACGCTCCCGCGCGACCAGACCATCCTCGTAGGCCTCA
>CAZKPN010000100.1:0-7989 GCA_964554655.1 uncultured Aquabacterium sp.
GCGAGGGCATGGAGCTGTTCGGCCTGCTCAAGGGCCTGGACGGCGAGGTGCTGCAGTTCGAGGGCGACCTGGCCGAGAACCTGGACCACGCCGACCGCATCTACAACGGCATCAACGCCTCGATCGACCAGTTCATCGCGGCCGCAGGCATCGACGCACCCCCCGGCGAGGTCTACCAACCCGTCTGGCAGCCGAAGGAAGAGCGCCTGAGCCTGGACTTGCGCGCGGCCGGCATCACCTCGATCGTCTGGTGCATCGGCTTTCAGCCCGATTTCAGCTGGCTGGACGCGCCGGTGTTCAACGGGAAAGGCCACCCGGGCCACGTGCGGGGCGTGACGGCCGTGCCGGGCCTGTACTTCATCGGGCTGCCCTGGCTGCACACCTGGGGCTCTGGCCGATTTTCAGGGGTGGCGCGGGATGCGTTGTTCCTGGCCCAGCAAATCGAGGCCCGAAGGCCCGAAGCGGCGGTTCTGGCCGAAAACCAGGAGGAGATGAGCCTCTTGTCCTGAGTCAGGCCCGGAATTGACGGGTCAACGTGCTTTTATTGCGCCTTAAGTCCTGACGGTCGATCTCTAGCATCCAGAGGTACGACATGAAGGAGTTTTCTAGGTGGAAGACGCAGTTGACCCTGGTTTGGCCGATCCGCATGAGGCGCTAGAGCCCCAAGCGGAAGGCGAGGGTGCGCCTTCTTCCTACGGGCCCACGCCGACCGACCCCATGCTGGAGGCGCTGCTTTGGCTTTGCCGCCACCACGGCGTGGACCGCACCCCGGCGTCCCTGCTCAATGGCATGCAGCTGGATGGGCCCATGACGGCCGTTCAGGCGGTGCAACTGCTGCGCCAGGCGGGTTTCAGTGCCACCTTGGTCCGGCGTCCGCCCAGCAAGATCCTGACTTTGCTGATGCCGGTGGTGCTGCTCCTGAAGAACGGTGACGCCTGCATCGTGACGCGCCGCGTGGGCGAACGCTCCAAACGCGCCGGCGGTGCCCGCTACGAAGTGATCATGCCGGGTGCGGACAACGAGATCTGCACCGCCACCGAAGAAGAGTTGCTGCCCGAATATTCCGGCTACACCCTGGTGGCCGCCTTGCGCGCTGGCATGCGCCATGGCACGCCGGAAGTCGAATCGGATTCCGACTCGCACTGGCTGTGGTCCACGCTCAAGAACTACGTGCCGTACTACCGCTCGGCCATGCTGGCCGCCTTGCTCAGCAATGTGCTGATGCTGGTGACGGGGTTCTTCACCTCGGTGGTGTACGACAAGGTCATCCCCAACAAGGCGATGATCACCTTGTGGTCGCTGGGCGCGGGCACCTTGCTGGGCATCGCCTTTGACCTGGTGGCGCGCCAGTTGCGCAGCTACCTGATCGACATGGCCGGCAAGAAGGCCGACCTGAAGCTGGGCAACATGTTGTTCAACCAGGCGCTGGCCATCCGGCTGGAGCACCGGCCTGAGTCGGCGGGCTCGTTTGCCCACCGCCTGGCCCAGATCGAAGTGGTGCGTGATTTCACGGCCTCGGCCAGCATCTCCGTGCTCACGGACATGCCTTTCATCCTCTTGTTCATTGTGATGACCTATGTCATCGCCGGGCCCTTGGTGACGGTCTTGCTGGTGGCGGTGCCGCTGGTGCTGGGCCTGTCCTGGGGCATCCAGAAATACCTGCGCAAGATGATGACGGCCAACATGAGCCAGCACGCCAACTTGCAGGGCGTGCTCGTTGAGGCCGTTGAGGGCATGGAAGACGTTCGGGCTGCGGGGGCTCAAGGCTATTTCGCGAGCCGTTACGAGGAAGCCAATGCGGCTGCAGCGCACACCTCCCTGCGCTCGCGCGCCATGGCCAGCTGGGTCAGCAACTTCACCATGGTCATTCAGCCATTGGTGACGGTGTGCATGCTCATCTGGGGCGTCTTGCTGATCGAAGACAACAAGATCTCCGGTGGCGCCTTGATTGGTGCCGTGATGTTCGCAGGCCGCGCCATTGCGCCGCTGACCTCGGTGGTCTCGCTGGCTGGCCGCTACCAAGGGGCCAGGGCCGCCTTGATGTCCCTGAACGAGCTGATGGCCTTGCCCACCGAACGCGAGCCTGGCAAGCGCTACCTGTCGCGGACTTCATTGACCGGCCAAGTGGGGCTGCACGATGTGAGCTTTGCCTACCCCAAAGGCAAGAACCAGCATGCACCCACGGTGCTCAAGGGCGTGAGCCTGCAGATCAGGCCGGGTGAGCGTGTGGCGATCCTGGGCAAGATCGGCAGTGGCAAGTCCACGATTTTGCGTTTGCTGGGCGGGCTTTACCAACCCACCGATGGCTTTGTTGAAGTGGATGGCATTGACCTGCGCCAGATCGACCCCACGGACTTCAGAACGCACGTGGGCTTCGTGTCGCAAGAGCCTCGTCTTTTCCACGGCACGCTGAAGGACAACGTGATGCTGGGCCGCGCCAACGCGGACATGAACCACTTCATCCATGTGGCCCGCCTGACTGGCTTGGACAAACTGGCTGCGGCGCATCCCATGGGCTACGACCTGCCCGTGGGTGAAATGGGCGCCTTGCTGTCGGGGGGGCAACGCCAGTTGGTGGCCTTGGCGCGTTGCCTGGTCACGCGCTCGCAAATCCTGTTGATGGACGAGCCCACCAGCTCGATGGACGCGCAAGCCGAATCCAGTTTCATCAACCACCTGAAGACGGCCGTGGATGGCCAGACCCTGGTGGTGGTGACCCACCGCCCAGCCTTGCTGGACGTGGTGGACCGCGTGATCGTGGTCGATTCCGGCAAGATCCTGGCCGATGGGCCCAAGGCGCACGTGCTCGCGCTGTTGGCCGGTCGCCCAGCACCTGCCGCTCCCCAGCCTGCTTCGGCGGAGGCTCCCCAAGCTCGGCGCGAGCTGTCCGCCGCTGGCGGGATGTAGGGGAGGGCGGATGTCGTCACATGCCGACAACCAGGTCCAGGGTAACTACTTTCCCGGTGACGAACGATTCCTGTCGGGCGTCAAGGAAGCGCAGCTCAACGAGGCCACACCACGGGCCTCATGGGCGCTTTACCTCATGCTGACCGCGGTGTTCTCGGCCATTGTGTGGGCTTTCGTGGCCCGCGTGGACCAGGTGACCAAAGCTGAAGGTCGCATCGTGGCCGATGGACGCGAGCAAGTGATCGCCAGCCTGGAGGGCGGCATCTTGAACAAGATGCTGGTGCGCGAGGGCATGGTGGTCGAGAAAGGGCAGGATCTGCTGTTGCTGGACCCGACCCGGTACGAAGCCCAGCAGAACGAAGGCCAGGCCAAGTTGGTCGCTTTGAAAGGCACCTTGTCCCGTCTCGTGGCCGAGTCAACGGGGCGGCGATTGCTGTTTCCGCCCGAAGTCCTGGCTCAGCCCGTGATCGTGCAGGGCGAGAGCGAGTCTTACGCCGCGCGCCGTCAGGCGCTGGAAGAGGGCGTGGCCGTGAACCGCCGCAGCCTGGCTTTGCTCAACCGTGAACTGGCCATGGCCCAGCGGATGTCGGCCAAGGGTTTGATGTCCGAGGTTGAAGTGATGCGCCTGCAACGCCAGGGCAATGATTTGACCTTGCAGATCCAGGAACGCATCAACCGCTTCCGCCAGGAGGCCAGCACTGAGTTGGTCAAGGCGCGCACGGAATTGGCCCAGTTGGAAGAGCAGATGGTGGTCAAGCAGGACGTGTTGACCCGCACCACCTTGAAGTCGCCGGTGCACGGCCTGGTCAAGAACATCCGCATCGGCACGGTCGGTGGTGTGGTGCAGGCGGGTGCGCCCATCATGGAAATCCTGCCCATCGGGCCACGTGTGCTGATCGAGGCTCGCATCAAGCCCTCGGACATCGGCTTCGTGAAGGTAGGGCTGCCGGTCACTGTCAAGTTGTCCGCCTATGACTACTACGTCTACGGTGGCCTGAAGGGCACCATCGAGTACATCAGTCCCGATGCCTTGGGTGACGAAGCCAAAGCCGCCAATGCGGCGGACACCACTTACTACCGGGCACGCATCCGGTCCGACCAATCCACCTTGCACAAGGGCAACCAGCCTTTGGTGGTGATGCCTGGCATGACGGCATCCGTCGAGGTCCGCACCGGCGAGCGCTCGGTATTGGAGTACCTGCTCATGCCGATGATCAAGTCACAGGAAGCCTTCCGGGAACGTTAGCCATGAAATTTTTTGAAACACTGAAGGCGTCTTTGCTGGCATCGGCCTTGGCCAGCGTGGTTGGCGGGCAAGCACTCGCAGCCCGTTGCACCGACGACATTGCCAACCTGCCTGCGGCCAAACCCGGCGCCAGGTCGGCCGTTGAGACCGAGGCGCCGCTGGACCCGATGACGCAATTGCAACTCATCGCCCGAGAGGCCGCCCGGCGCAGTGCCGAAGTGGGCGTGGCGCGCTTGCTGGCCGAAGCCGCAAGCTACGACCTGGAAGAAACCAAGGGCGGGCGCTATCCGCAAGTCAGCGTCAGCGGCACCGTGGGGGCCGGCAACACCAAGGTGGATGGCGTGACGACCCAGAAGGGCAACCTGTCCAGCGTCTCTTTGAACATGTCGTCCAACCTGTACGACGGTGGCCGCTTGAACCGTTTGACCGAATGGCGCACCCAGTTGGCTGGCTCCGCCAAGTACGGTGCCGCGGTCACGCAAGAGCAGGTGGTGCTGGAAGCCGTGACCACGGCTTTGGAGCGCAACCGCTATCGCCTGCAAGCCCAGGTGTACCAACAGTACGCCCGCAAGATGAGCTGCCTGGTCGAAGCCTTGGAGGGCATCGTGGCGGAGGACAAAGGCCGCGCCAGCGAGCTGGTTCAGGCCCGCAAAACCCAGGCACAAACCGAGTTGTCGCGCGATGGCGCCCTGGCCCAAAGCCGTCAGATCGAGTTGCGTTTGCGCAAGCTGATTGGCGACAAGTTGTCGCTGGGCGAGGGCATCACGGTGCCGTTGGCCGCCGTGCCTGAGATTGGCGAAATCAACCGTCAGATCGAATTTGGCAACGATGCACAGCAACTGCGCACGCAGGCCGATGCCATGGACAGCTATGCCCGTGCCGTGGTGGCAGGGCAGAAGCCTCAGCTCAACTGGGCCTTGTCCAAGACCGAAGGCATGGCGGGTTCGGCCAAGGTGTCGTCCTGGCAGGCCGGTGTGAGCGTGTCCTACAGCTTGTTCAACGGCTTTTCTGACAAAGCTGCTTCCATCGCCGCGACCAAGCGTGCCGAGTCGGCGCGGCAGCAGTTGAGCGAGTTGCTGGCTTCAAAGTTCGCCCGCACCGCCGAGATTTACGACATCGCAACCACCTCTTTGGAGCGGGCCAAGCGCTACGTGGATGTGCTCAGGGACAGCGAGCGGGTGCGCAATTTCACCTTCCAGCAATGGTCGCAATTGGGCAAACGCTCACTGTTTGACGTGATGTCCGCCGAGTCGGATCACTTCGGTTTGCGCATCGCTTATGTCAACTCCTTGCACGATGGCTTTGCCGCCAGCGCGCAAATGAGGTCCATGGGGGCCGGCCTGACCGCGTGGTTGATGCCGGAGCAAAAACCATGAGCGTCAAGATTGCACCGAAATGGTCGATAACATCCGTAATGTCGCATAGTCGATTGCACATCATGGCAAGGGCTTTATGAAGAGACACAAGTTAGCGTGGCTGCTGGCTGCCGGCGTCGTGAGCTTGATGGCGGTAGCTTGTGGAGGCGGTGAGCCAGACTACGTGGGTACCGCGCCCACGCTTGGCTTCGTTCCAGGCGAAGGCATTGCCCCACCGCGGTTTGCCTACGCCGTTCACTCCAATGTCGACAGTGTGTCGGGTTACAGCGTTGATCCGGTCACGGGAAAACTGACGACCATGGGGGTGGTTCCTTGGGTCACTGGATCGACACCTGTGTGCATCGCTGTGGACCCATTGGTGAGGTATGCCTATGTGGCCAATTCTGGTTCTGACAACCTGTCCATTTTCAGCATTGGTGATCCTTCCGGGGTGCTGACCAGTGCAGCCTTGCCGGTGGCGACGGGCGACCGTCCGATGTCGGTCGCCGTTGACCCTCAAGGTCGCTACGTCTATGTGGCCAATGAAGGAGATGACACCATCTCGGCCTATGCCCGCAGTACCGTCACTGGTTTGCTGACGCCCATCACGGGCTCACCGTTCAGCCTTCCGTCGTCCGCTGACATAGCGCCCAGATCAATTGCGGTCGATCCCACGGGCAAGTTTGTTTATGTGGCCAACTGGGGCGCCAACACCTCTCCCAGCACCATTTCCATGTTTTCCATCGACACGGCGGGGACCGGAAGCCTGACGCCTGGGGCGCTCACCGGCGTCGGGTCCATTGCCGCAGGCGCCCGGCCGAATCTGATCACTGTTTCGCCTTCGGGCAAGCACGTTTACGTGACCAATGAAACCGGTGACAGCGTCATGGTCTATTCCATCGCCAACCTCGCCACGGGCGGTTTGAACTACATCGGCTTTGTGTCCGTACCCGGCTCCACGCCGACGGGCATTTCCATCGATCCCAACAACAAGTACGCCTACGTTGCCAATCGATCGACCGGTGTCATCGGGGCCTATTCGATTGGCCAGGGCGGTGGCGGTATTGGCCAACTGACCGCCATCACGGGTGGCAGCGTCACCATCACCACGCCGGCATCTCCTGGGCCCACCGCGGTGGCGACAGATCCCTCCGGAAAATTTGTCTATGCCTCGTTGCTCAACGGCGGAGGCATTGCAGCCTACGAAATCACGTCGAGCACGGGTGCCTTGACCATGGTGGACGACTCCCCGTTCATTGATGGTGCGGCGCCGTCGGATTTCATCCTGATCACCAAATGATCCAACTTGGATTTGATCGGTTTTCACCGCTTTGTTGTCTGGAGTCGTGAACTTCTGCCTCATCTAAGCTGGATGTCGCGGCGATAGCGCCGTGTCATAGGGCCTCCAATGATGGGAAATCGATTTCATGCCGCGACGCCGCCGCGTCGCCAGCCAGCAGCCAAGGTGGCTGCCAGCGCCGCGCCAGTGCTGACCAATGACCCCTCGGCCTTGATCCGTGGCATTGAGTTGCAGAACCAGGGCCAGATCGCGGAAGCCGAGGCGCTGTTCAGGTCCTACCTGGTCACACACCCTGCCGACGGCGCTGCCTTGTATTCACTGGCGGTGATCCTGTTGCAACGAGGCGACCATGCCCAGGCGCTGGAATTGCTGTCTGGCGGCGTGGCGGCGTGTCCCAACTTCGCGCCCTTGTGGATGGCTTACGCCAACGTGCTGCAGTCGTTTGGCCGTTCTGCCGACGCCATGGCCAGCTACGACAAGGCGTTGGAGCTCAACCCCGAATACACCGAAGTGCTGCTCAACAGCGGTGTGCTGCTGCGCGACCAGCAGCGCCACCTGGAAGCGCTGGAGCGCTTCAAGCGTGTGCTGGCCATCAAGCCCGACCACGAAGCCGCCATGGGCAACAGCGGCATCATCCTGACGGAATTCAAACGAAGTGACGAAGCCATCGCCATGTTCGAGCGCTTGCTGGCCGTCAACCCCAATTACGACTATGGCCACGGCCTGCTGGCCTACGAGCGCCTGCACGCCTGTGACTGGACCGGTTTTGCCGACAACGCGACCAAGATCATCACGGGCATCAAGGCTCGCCAGAAGAGCTGCAAATCGCTGCCCTTGATGGCGTTCTCGGATGATTGCCAGGACCACCAGATCAGCGCGCAGATCTTTGCCACGCGCTTTCCGGTGTCCAAGCAGCCGCTGTGGACCGGCGAGCGTTACCGCCACAAGAAGATCCGCTTGGCCTACGTGTCGCCCGACCTGCGCGAGCACCCCGTGGGCCACCTCATGGCGGGCATCTTCGAGCACCACGACAAGAGCCGTTTCGAGACCGTGGCCATCTCGCTGGGCATCGACGACAAGAGCCGTCTGCGTTCACGCATGCTGGCCTGCTTCGACAAATTCGTGGATGCGCGCACGATGACCTCGCGGCAGATCGCCGAGTTGATGCGCGAGATGGAGAT
>CAZKPN010000100.1:8089-14838 GCA_964554655.1 uncultured Aquabacterium sp.
TTGCCCGACACCGGCATCGTGTTCTGCTCTTTCAGCCACGACTACAAGATCAACCCGCCCTTGTTCGACATCTGGATGCGCCTGCTGGCCCAGGTGCCAGGCAGCGTGCTGTGGTTGATGTCGCGCAGCCAGGCCTCGCAGGCCAATCTGCGCAAGGAAGCCCAACTGCGAGGGGTTGACCCCTCGCGCCTGGTGTTCGCGGGCCGCGTGCCTCTGGTGGAAGACCACATGGCGCGTTACCGCCAGGCGGACATCTTCCTGGACACGCACCCCTACAACGCCCACACCACCGCCGCCGATGCCTTGATGGCTGGCTTGCCCGTGGTGACCTTCATGGGGGGCGCCTTCCCGGCCCGCGTGGCGGCCAGCCTGCTGCACGCCATAGGCCTGCCAGAGCTGGTGGCCGACTCGGCCGCAGGTTACGAGGCTCTGGCCTTGAAGCTGGCGACGAGTCCTGAGTTGCTGAGCAGTTTGAAAGCCAAGTTGCAGGTGAATAAGGCGACATATCCGCTCTTTGACACCGACAGCTTTTGCAAAAATCTGGAAGCGATTTATGTGTCCATGTGGCGGCAGTCTCAACTGGCCGGTGCCGTGGATGCGCTAAGCGCCCCCAATTAGTCTGACACGCGAATTTTCACGGGAACACATCACCATGGCACACCCCCAACAGTTCTTCTACATCCAGGCGCTCAAGCAGTTTCTCCCCGAGTACTTCGAGGGCCGCAAAGTCCTGGAGATCGGCAGCTTGAACCTCAATGGTTCCATCCGCCAGTTCTACCAAGGCTGCGATTACACCGGCCTGGACATTGGCGAGGGTAATGATGTCGATGTGGTTTGCTTTGGCGAAGACTACGGCTCGGCCAGTAACCAGTTCGACATGGTCGTGTCCTGCGAGGCCATGGAGCACAACCCTGGCTGGAAGAAGACCTGGCTGAACATGTTGCGCGTGGTCAAGCCCGGGGGCCTGGTGGCGATGACCTGCGCGACCATCGGTCGCCAGCAGCACGGCACGGAGGAGTTCAACCCCACCGCATCGCCGCTGACCGTGGACAAGAAGCAGAACTATTACCAGAACCTGGTGGCCGAAGACTTCAATTCGATCATCAACCACGATGCCTGGTTCGCGCAGCATGCGTTCAACCACGACTTCCAGAGCCGCGATCTTTATTTCTTTGGCGTGGGCCATGGCGCGAGCCCGGACACCTTGGCCAGAGCAGCTGCCTTGAAGGCATCCTTGGCCAAGTACTACCACGACAAGAACGTGTTGGGCCGCTACTGAGCCAATGACGGTACAAAATCAAAAGCCCCTTGGCGCCGAAGCCAAGGGGCTTTTGTCATTGAGCAGCGGCGCTGTGGCCAACGTGGGTTTACAGCTCGTCCAGCGTCGCGAGGATGGCCTTGACCAACAAGCCGTAGCCGGAGTTCTGGGCAATGTCTTGCTGGATGCGCTTGATCAGCAGGGCCCGTTGCTGGGCGTTTTCCGGCTTCGAGAAATGAAGTGCGCGGTCATGCAGTTCTTGCAGGGTGGTGTAAGACACCTCTTCATGCGCTGATGTCAGCTCGGCCAGGCCTGATCGCGCATCTGTCAGGCAAAGTCCGCCGGCCATGATGACGTCATGGAAGCGATTGACCACCGCGTGGTCGAACTGCATGGACGAGATGTTGATGTTGATCTTGCTCTTGTTGAAAACGCGCCGGACTTCATTTTGCTCATACACGGCGGGCTGGTAAGTGATCCCGGGCCGGTCGATCGTCAGGTTGCGCTCGATGCGGTGCAGATAGGCTGGATCGCCGCCAAAAATGGTCACGGCCTCCAGGCCGCTGTTCTCAAAAGCCCAACCCCGAAAGGGCATGGTTTGCGAGGTGATCTGGCTGCGCAACCATTGCGCCGCGGCCACTTTCAGGATCGCCTGATCGGCAGGCGTTCCCAGTCCGCCCAGCGTGGCTTCCGAGCAGCTTCTGACCAGCGGCTCGATCGGGCAGAAAAGGTTGGCTTGCCGGCCTTTGACTGCCTCAGTCACCAGGGCCTGCACCCGTTGATCAGGGAAGGTGGGCAGGTACATGCTGGGAACCACATGGCCCACGAACGAGGCTTCGTATTCGAAGTCGCTCAAGCTGGGTTCGGTGGCTTCGATCTCGGTGGCATGGGGCACCACCTTGGCCTGGATGCCCAAGGCGTGCAGATCGACCACATTGTCGGGTTCGATGCACAGGTGCGCCGAGCGCGGCGCGACCCGCTGCCAGGCCTGGAGCTTGGAGATGCCCGTCATGACATCGGCCCCGCCCAGGATCGCGTCCTGGTGGAGGAAGATGACCTTGCCAGGGAACTGCTCGAAGAAGTACCTTTCCTGGCCAGTGATCTTGTGCTGAATGGCGTTGTTGACGCTGGTGGAGATGTAGGCCGCCTCCGACTGCTTCGACACGAACTCATGGAAGGAGAGGGTGTTGAACCCGTCCGGCTTGATCATCATGACCTGAAAGCCATGGCGGACCAGCTCTGCGCCGAGCGCCTGCGCAATGCGCAGGTAGATCGGCGTCTTGGATTCTTCGATGAAAACGGTGCGCATCGGCCGGCCTTGGATCGCGGTCACACCACCTTGACCGTGTTGTCGATGATCTGCTTGATGACGGCCAGCTTCTTCTTGTCTTCAGGCATGGCGCTGAGCTTGGAGAACTCGGTTTGCCCGAACAGCACGCCATTGGCGTAGTCCGTCTTCTTGTCGAGGATGCGGTGGGGAAACAGCGCAGCCTTGTCGCCATCCTTGACGAACACGGCCACGAAGTCGTTCCACTGGTCGCCAATCTGCGTGCTGGTGTAGGACTCGAGCAGTTCGGCCTTCATGCCGTTGCGCTTGGCCCAGGTGATCAGGGCACGGCCGCTGTCGGGGTAGAAGCGCCAGCAGTCCACGGGCCAGCGGTGAAACTCGCCATTGGAGGGCACGTTCATGTAGAACAGGCCGCCGGGCTTCAGGGTGCGCATGATCTCCAGGTACAGCAGCCAGAACATCTCGGAGTGCTCGAAGCAGGAGCTGGACAGCATCACGTCGACTGACTCGTCCGCGAAGGGCAACTGGTAGGGGTCGTCCAGGATCAGGTCGACGCCTTTGCCGGCCACGAAGTCCACACCGGTGTACTCGAAGTTGGCCGGGCAGAAGGTCCGCAGGCTGCCGTTGACATCTTGCGAGCCGATCTCAACCACCTTGGCGTTGGGCGTGTTCTTCTGGATGGCGTCGCCGTAGGTTTCAAAGAACTGCTGGCAATTTTGGAGGGCGGTAGGGTGCATGTTTGTTTCCGATTCTCAAGAATGTTGGTCTGAACTGAGGCGTGTGCTCAGGACACGGCGCCGGGCAGCTTGCCGCCCCAGCTTTGGACTTGTGCATCGGTGCCCACGATGATGCGTTCGCCCAATTTTTCATGGGTGGGCGTGACGGCTTTCTTGATCGTGATGATGGAGTTGCGGAAATCGATGGAGTCGACCCAGCCGTCCAGAATGAACTGGGGGGTGGAGCGCAAGTCGAAGTAGGTGCGCAGGTAGTTGTTGATGCTCACGTCGTTGCGCCAGAACTGGAAGTTGACCACGTCGATCAGGCGCTTGAAGAAGGCGTAGGCGCTTTGCTCGTTGAGCAGGCCACCACCGTAGCCGTCCATGTACAGGCAGCAGGAGTCTTCGATCACGAAGGTGCCACCGGGCTTGAGCAGAGGAAAGTAGTTGATGAAGGAGCGCAGGATGTCGTGTGAGGTGTGCGAGCCATCGTCGATGACGATGTCGAAGCTGGTGCTCAGCGCGGTGATCTTCTGGAAGGCGGGTGCGGCGTTGGCGTCGCCCACCACGATCTTGATGCGCGGGTCGTCGTAGCGCAGGTTCTCGCACTTGGGGTCGATGTCGCAGCCGACGAAGAGCTGGGCTTCCTTGAAGTATTCGGCCCAGGTCTCTTGCGATCCGCCGTTCTGCACGCCGATCTCGAGCATCGAGATGGGTTTGTGGCGCAGCGGTGCGAACAACTCATCGTAGTACGTGAGGTAGGAGGCCCACTTGTCACTGGTCTTGCCCGTCTTGGTGCGGTGCAGGGTGTCGATTGATTTGAGTTCCATGGTGTGGGTTCCTGTGATGAGTGGTGATCGTGCTCAGCGCGCCACCAGTGGGCCGATGGTTTTGGCCTGGTCGCCCAGCAAGGCGAGCCAGAAGTCGGGTTGGTACTTCCACCAGGCGTGGCCCCCCATGGGCGGGCGCTGCGCATTGATGCGGTGGTAGTGGTCGGGTTTCAGCTCCAGCGCAAAGCGCGAGGCCACGATTTCATTGGGGATCAGGAAGTGCTGGGACAGCGACCCCATGAATGAGAAAAACAGGTCTTCGCTGGAGCCGCTGCGCAGGAAGAAATCGATAGCCTGCGGAAACTCGCTCAGCAGGTCGATGCAGGCCTGGTTGCGGCGCAGGCTGAGGCCGCCATTGCCCACGTGGACCTTGACCTTCTTGCCTCCCAGGCCGTCGGCAAAGTTGTCCAGGTTGACCATGATCTCGACACCGTCGGGCCAGGGCGCGCCCACGTAGTCGTAGGGGCGGGCGATCCAGTCGTCCAGCTCGTCGCGCAGCAAGAGGGCGTCGGTCTGGAGGATCAGCATGAACTCGTGCGGCGCAAAGCGCTCGTAGAACGCCTTGGACATCAGCAGTCGGTTGTAGCCTTTGATGGAGGCGAAGCAATCGGGCTCGAAGGCGGTCAGCGTGGCGCCCGCGAAATTGGCGGCATACCAGCCGAAATCCAGGCCTTCGGGGCCAGCGAACAACACCGTGCGGCCGGGCTTGAGCTGGGCCAGCGAATGGCGCAGCGAGAACTGTTCCAGTTCGGTGGGCTGGGCCTGGTAGATCGGCACGACGACCGCGATGGTGCTCATGGATCGAGTTGTTGGATGTCGGTGGGTCTGGGGGGCCTTGGATTGCCGATTCAGCAGGTGCCAAGGGTAGGTCAGACGCCAGCCCGCCGATCCAGGCATTAATGCCCGAATCACCGATCTATTTTTAGCACATGGGAAATGACAAAGCGAGCCTCCCGTGGCCGGCAAGCTCGCTTTGTGGACACCAGGGAACACGTGGTTCCCCGGCGGTCGTCAGGCTTAAATCAGCAGGTTGTTCTGCTTGTCGTCGATCAGCTGGGTGTGGTCGATGGTGACCAGCGGCAGGTTGTTGCTGATCCCGGCCACGGTCAGCGTGCTGGTGCTGGCGGCCGGGTCGGCATGACCTGCGAGCAGGTCGTGCCCTCGGTCGGACAACAGGTCCTGGGCGCTGACGCCCAGCGGGCTGGCGACGATCTTGTCCTTGTCGTCGGCCTGGTCATTCACCGCGGTGGCCGAGGCGGCCTGCACGGTGGTGGCGTGGCTGCCGTCATCCGCTGCCGTGGTCGCGGAGGCGGTCGTCGTGGTGTCCTTGGCGAACCAGACGTCGGCCATGTCGTGGCTGGCGCCGTCCGAGGTCTTGTAACTGGAGACCAGGCCCAGCAGGTTGCCGTTGTCCATCTCGGTGCCGGTCTTGGCCCCCAGGTCGAGCTCGATGATCCCCAGGCTGGCCAGGGATTTGAGCTCCCCGTTGCCGGTGACCCCGTCGCTGTTGGCGTCCACCCAGACCTGCAGGTCCTTGAAGTGGAGGTCGGCGGCGGTGAGCTTGCCGTCCTGGTTGGAGTCGATGTCCCTCATGGCGGTGTAGCCATCGCCAGCGCGCTGCCCGTTGGACAGGACGGTGGCCGCTCCGAACAGCTCGGTGCCGTCTTTGATGATGCCGTCATGGTTGCGGTCCATCACCAGCAGGCCGTCCGAAGCGGAGGTCCAGCCCACCGCGTTGGCGTGTCCGGTGCCCAGCAGGTCGAAGCGGGTGCCTTGCGAGGCGGCCAGGGTGTGGACCCCGTCGCCATTCAGGTCCAGCACGATCGGCGAGACACCGGTCAGGGCGTTGGCCTGTTCCGTGGTCAGCGCAGCGAACTGCGTGGAGGTGAGGGAGGACGCCTGGGTCATGCTCAAGGCGGCCAGGTCGGTGGTTTCAATCGCCACGATCTGGGCGGTGGTGAACGCCTGGATCTGTGTGGTACTCAGTTCCTGGATCTGATCGGTGGTGAAGGCCGCGACGTCCGTGGTCGTGAAGGCGCGGATCTGATCGGTGGTCAGGCCATGGATTTGCGTGGTGGTGAGCGCGGCCATGTGCGCCGTGGTCAGCACGGCAATGTCGTCCGTGGTCAGGGCCCCGATTTGCACTGTGTTGAGCACCGCCAGATCGGCGGTTTCAATCACGGCCACTTCGGCCGTGGTGAAGGCGGCGACTTGCGCCGTGGTCAGGACCGCGAACTGGGATGTGGTCAAGGCCTGGAACTGGTCGGTGGCCAGGGCCGCGACTTGGGCCGTGGTGAAGGCCTGGACCTGGGCGGTCATCAAGCTGGCCATGTGCACCGTGGTGAAGGCCTGGACCTGGGCGGTCGTCATGGCGGCGAGGTCGTCCGTGGCCAGGGCTCGGACTTCCGTCGTGGTCAAGGCATCGACCTGGGCGGTGGTCAGGGCCGCAGCTTGGGCGGTGGTCAGGCTCACGATCTGGGCCGTGGTCAGGTTGCTGATGTCCGTGGTCTGGATGGCCGCGATCTGGGCGGTGGTCAGCGAGGAGACCTGGGTGGTGGTCAGGTTGGAGATCTGGGTGGAGTCCAGGGCCACGACTTGCTCGGTGGTCAGGGCAGCCACACCGGCGGTGGTCAGGGCTCGGACATTGACCGTGTTCA
>CAZKPN010000101.1:0-10388 GCA_964554655.1 uncultured Aquabacterium sp.
AGCCAGTGCTGGAAGTAGTCGCTCATGTTGTAGCCCATGAAAGGCAGCATGGCGAAGGGATCGCGGCGAACCACGCCTTGCGCGCCAAAGGCGGCGGCGGTGGTTTCGGAACCCATGGTCGCGGCCATGTAGACGCCTTCGGTCCAGTCACGGGCCTCGGTCACCAGGGGCACGGTGGTGGAACGGCGGCCGCCGAAGATGAAGGCATCGATGGCCACGCCAGCAGGGTTGTCCCACTCGGGGTCAAGCGCGGGGTTGTTGGTCGCGGCCACGGTGAAGCGGGCGTTGGGGTGGGCGGCCTTGGCGCCGGTTTCCTTGGCGATCTGGGGCGTCCAGTCCTTGCCTTGCCAGTCGACCAGGTGGGCTGGGGGCGTGTCGGTCATGCCTTCCCACCACACGTCGCCGTCGTCGGTCAGAGCCACGTTGGTGAAAATCGTGTCGCGCAACACCGACTGCATGCAGTTGTGGTTGGTCAGGTCGTTGGTGCCGGGGGCCACGCCAAAGTAACCGGCTTCGGGGTTGATGGCGTACAAGCGGCCATCGGCTCCTGGTTTGATCCAGGCGATGTCGTCACCGATGGTGGTGACCTTCCAGCCGTTGTAGCCCTCGGGCGGGATCAGCATGGAGAAGTTGGTCTTGCCGCAGGCGCTGGGGAAAGCCGCCGCGATGTGCGACTTCTTGCCTTGCGGGTCGGTCACGCCCAAGAGCAGCATGTGCTCGGCCAGCCAGCCTTGGTCGCGGCCCATGGTGGAGGCGATGCGCAAGGCGAAGCACTTCTTGCCCAGCAGCGCGTTGCCGCCGTAGCCGGAGCCGTAGGACCAGATCTCGCGTGTGGCGGGGTAGTGAACGATGTACTTGACGGTGGGGTTGCAAGGCCAGACGCTGTCTTTTTGGCCAGCTTCCAGCGGCGCGCCCACGGTGTGCACGCAAGGCACGAACTCGCCATCGGCGCCCAGCACGTCGATCACGCCCTTGCCCATGCGGGTCATGAGCTTCATGTTGACGGCCACATAGGCACTGTCAGACAGCTCGACGCCGATGTGGGCGATGGGCGAACCCAGCGGGCCCATGCTGAAAGGCACCACGTACATCGTGCGGCCCTTCATGCAACCCTGGAACAGGGCGCCTTCACCGGTTTGCAGCTTGGCGCGCATCTCCAAGGGCTCACACCAGTTGTTGGTGGGGCCGGCGTCTTCCTTGCGGTCGGAGCAGATGAAGGTGCGGTCTTCCACACGGGCCACGTCCGACGGGTCGGTCACGGCCAGGTAGCTGTTGGGGCGCAGTTCGGGGTTCAGCTTCTTGAAGCTGCCAGCGGCCACCAGCTGGTTGCAAAAGCGGTTGTATTCTTCTTCAGTGCCATCGCACCAATAGACGTCCTTGGCTTGCGTCAGGGCGGCGATTTCGGCCACCCAGGCGATCAGCTTGGCATTCTTGACGTAAGCGGGGGCGTTCAAAGGCACCCCCTGCGAGACGGTTTGGTTCATGACAATGGCTCCAAAAGTAAAAAACAGGGTCTCGACAGCGCGGCAACCCAGTGGCGCTGCGCTCTCGACACCCTGCCGGTTGGCACGAATGCCAAACAGCGAAACCTCGTAGTTTAGTCCACCCCATATCGTTTGAGTTCCCCCCCTTTCCGAGGGGTTTCCGCCAGGGTGCCAACTCTGTCACACAGCAAACACCGCGCCAGCTTGCCCACAAGCCCTGGATTCCACTACGCGACAATAGGCCGTGCCCTTGATAAGGTGGAACGATGAATCGACGGGATTGGATGGGATGGACCGCCGGCTGGCTGAGCCTGCCTGGCTTGGCATGGGCCCAAAGTACAGCGCCAGTGCGCCTGGGGGTGGATGGCCTGTTACAGGACACCGGCCTGGCTGGGCGCTGGAAAGCCGCGATGGGCCGCGACCTGGGCCTGGCGGCCAATTGGGTGCGCGAACCCTCGGGCACCATCTTGCGGCAGCTGGAGTCGGGCGAGTTGCCCATCGGCCTGTTCCTGAGCCACCCGCTGGCCGACCGGCTGGAGCAACAAGGCCTGATCCATGACCGCCACACGCTGGCCCGCACCCAGGTCTTGCTGGTGGGGCCAGCGCCCGACCCGGCCGGCGTGCGCGGCGAGCGCGACGTGGTCCGCGCCTTGCATCAGATCCTGGCCGGCCAGGCGGCGGGCGCTTGCCGTTGGCAGCCAGCGCCCAAGGATTCAGCACTGGCGGGCCTGAGCGACACCCTGACCAGCACCCTGGGCGCCCAACATTTGGCCGCCCGGGCTGCCAGCAGTGCGTCGGCAGGTGTTTCGCTGCCACCCTATCAATGGTTGACCATGGCTGATTGGCAAAAAATGCCCCGCGCTGAACGCAATGCCCGCAAGGTCCTGGTCGAGCAGGACCCTCGCCTCTGGCTGACCTGCCAAGTGGCACGCTCGTTCAAAACGCCTCACCCGGCTGGCAAGCTGTTGGTGAAGTGGTTGCAGGGCCCCTTGGGGCGACAGGCCGTGGTGGCCTCGGGCTCAGTGTGGCAGAAACCACAGGGCTGAGGCCATGAGCACCTGGGAGCTCGACGCCATCTGGCTGAGCGGGCAGATCGCCCTGCTCACACTGTTGATCAGCACCCCGCCGGCGCTGGTGCTGGCCTCGGTGATGGCCAAGGCTCGGTGGCATGGCCACTGGCTGCTGAACACGGTGGTGCTGCTGCCCATGGCCTTGCCACCGGCGGTGGTGGGCTTCGCCTTGCTGATGGGGCTGAGCGACGATGGCAAGCTCGGCCACTGGATTGGCAACCTCACGGGCTGGACCTTGAGTTTTTTCCCCAGCGGTGCGGTGCTGGCCGCCAGCCTGGTCACCATGCCTCTGATGGTCCGCGTGCTGCGCCCCGCCTTTGAGGCCATTGACCCGATGATGGCGCCACTGGCCCAGACACTGGGCGCCTCACCCTGGAGCGCCTGGTGGAGCATCACCCTTCCACTGGCGGCACCCGCCGTGCTGTCGGCCATGGCCCTGGGCCTGGCGGCGGCCTGGGGTGAGACCGGCGCCACCTTGGTGCTCGCTTCGGCCCTGCAACCCAGCCCCCGCATCGGACACCCCGAGCACAGCGTGCCCCTGGCCCTGATGCAGGCCTTGCGCTCACCGGACAACCTGGGTGCCGCGACCCGCCTTGCCCTGGTCTCGGTGGGCGTCGCTTTCGTGGCGGTGTTGCTGAGCGAGGCCGGGCGTCGCCATTGGCAGGGCCGGTGGGCCGCCATCCGGCCAAGGGGCCCGCACCCGTGAGCAACGCGAGCAAGCCGCCCAAAGCCCTGCCATTGCCCTTGAGTGTGGAGCTGCGCCTGCAGCAACCCGGGCTGGACATCCAGGCCCAGTTCCGCGTGCTGCCGGGGCGTGTGTGCGCCATCGTGGGGCGCGGGGGGAGCGGCAAATCGGCCTTGCTCAAGGCCACGGCCGGGCTTCACCCGTCGCTGGGCGGGCGGGTCGCCCTGGGCCACCAGGCCATCTACGATTCGACGGCGGGCGTGAACCTGCCGCCGCACCAACGCCGACTGGCCTGGCTGGACGGCCACGCGCACCTGTTCCCGCACCTGAGCGTGCAGGGCAACCTGGAATATGGCCTGGCGCGCGCGCCCAAACCCGTGAACGGCCCCACCTTCGACGCCGTGACCCAATGGCTGGACCTGCGCTCGCTGTTCAAGGCCCGTCCTGCGCGCCTCACGCCGTCGCAGCGCTTCAAGGTGGCCCTGGGCCGCGCCTTGCTGTCCGCCCCCAGGGCCATCTTGCTGGACGACCCCTTGAGCGGCGTGCCCGAGCACGATCAGCCACCACTGCTTGACCTGCTGGCCCAAGTGCCCACGCGGTCCAAGCTGCCGGTGGTGCTGATCAGCCCGCGCATGAACGAGGTGATCCGCATGGCAGACGACGTGATCGTGCTGCACGAGGGGCGCATGACCAGCGGCGGCACCGTCCCCCAGATCCTGTCGGACGTGTCCTTGTCCACCTTCCTGGAGGGCGTGAACGCGGGCAGCGTGATCGAGGGCGAGGTCAAGCGCCACGACATCGAATGGCTGCTCAGCGAGGTGGATGTGGCAGGCCAACGCGTGACCGCCCCGGCCGTGCTGCACGCGGTCGGCCGCAAGGTGCGCCTGAAGATCCGCGCCCGCGAGATCAGCCTGCACCGTGACCTGCTGGAGGGCAGCAGCGCCAGCAACCAGCTGCGCGGCCGCATCACGCAGATCATGCTGGCCGGTGAGAACGGTTCTTACGGCGCCGTGGGCGTCGAGCTGGACCACGTGCGCGAGACCGGTGATTTCTCCATCCAGCCCGGCGTGCAGATCTGGGCCCTGCTCACGCGGCGCGCCATCCAGGAGATGGATTTGGCGCCCGGCCAGCCTTGCGTGGCCAGCTTCAAGGCCATGTCGGTGGCCGTCTCTTCCTGGCGTTGATTTTGCTATGCTTGAGCGGCCTTCATCGCTTTAGTCGCCGCCCAGGAGTTGTCCATGTCTGCCGTTGTTGATCGCCGTGTTTTGTCCATCAACACCGCGCTGGCCCAAGCCCTCGTCATCGACAACAAGTCCGTGCTCACGGCCATTGGCAAACGCTCGGTCAGCTCCCTGCAATCGCCCGCGCGCATCGAGGTCAAGCCCCTGGGCCTGCAACAGGACGAGCAAGCCGACCCCACGGTGCACGGCGGCCTGTCCAAGGCGGTTTATGCCTACCCCCACGAGCACTACCCCTTCTGGCAAACCGTGCGCTCGCAGGCCAAATCACAGGCCTGGGACGAGGCCCTGCCGCACGGCATGCTGGGCGAAAACCTGACCATCACCGGCCTGCTGGAAAGCGATGCCTACATTGGCGATGTGCTGAAGTTTCCGGATTGCACCCTGGCCATCAGTGAGCCGCGCCACCCCTGCTTCAAGTTCGCGGCGGTGATGGGCTTCAACCAGGCGGTCAAGATGATGGCGCAGTCGGGCTACTGCGGTTTTTACCTCGCGGTGCGGGTGCCCGGCACCATCGCGGCAGGCGAAAGTTACGAGCTGATCCCTGGCCAGCGCCAGGTCAGCATCGCCGAGCTGTTCAAGTCCGACATGCGGCGGAAATCCTGATCACCCGCCTGATCGCTCGCCTGCCAGCCCGCCTGATCAACCCAGCGTTTCGATGATGGCGTTGGACACGCCACTCATCACATGCCCGGCGGGCACATGGGGCGCCGCCCCATCGACGTGACCGGTCTGGTCGTCAAAGAAGAAATCAGGCTCGAATTCGCGCAGGAACTCGCCCTTGGGCAAGCCGCCCAGGAACATGGCCTCGTCCACCTCGATGTCCCAATCCATCAGCGTGCGAATGGCGCGCTCGTGGGCCGGGGCGCTGCGGGCCGTGACCAGGGCCGTGCGGATGCGCATGCCGCCTTCGTCTTGCAAGGCCATGCCACGTTGCTGCAAATCATGCAAGGCCTGCAAAAGTGGCTTGAAAGGCCCGGCGGGCAAGGGCTTGGCGGCGCGCTCTTGTTCATGCCGTTGAAACGCGTCCAGCCCCGAGCTTTGGAAGACCTGCTCGGCCTCGTCCGAGAACAGCACCGCATCGCCGTCAAAGGCAATGCGCACTTCGCGCGGGTGGGCTTCGCCGGCATGGGCCGAATGGGGCAGCACGCGCGCGGCGGGCACACCTTCGAGCAGGGCCGAGCGCACATCGGCCTCGTTGGCCGACAAGAACAGGTGCGCCCGCAAAGGCCGCAAATAACGGTAAGGCGATTCGCCCCGCGTGAACACACCTCGCTGGATCGGCAAGCCATAGTGCCGCGCCGAGCGGAACACGCGCATGCCGGACACCGGATCGTTGCGCGACAGGATGACCACCTCCACCCGCTGCTGATCGGGCGAGTTGAAGGCCAGCAGCTTGCGCACCAACGAGAAGGCCACCCCGGGCTTGGCGGGCTCGTCCAGGCGCTTGAGCTGGTGCTTCATGTAGGCCCGGTCGCCCGCACCCTGGTCGAACAGCAGGTTCTCTTGCTCGAAATCGAACAGCGCCCGCGATGAGATCGCCACCACCAACTGCCCTGACAAACTGACGGCCATCTGGATGCACCCTTGCAATCATTGGAATTGAAGGGGCCAGTATCGCCCAGCGGCGTGTCGTCAGTGCGGTGTCATTGCGTGAACCCCATCGGCGTGCGGCGGCCCTGGGCATCGGGCAGATCGCGCGGCTCCAGGCTGTGTCGGCCATCCAGCTTGGCATTGCCGAAGGCCGTCATCAAGGCGCGGCGCATGTCGCGTGGCGCCAGGTGGCTCAGGCTGCCCAGCACTGATTCATTCAGGTCGGGATCAAAACGCTGGCCCCAATCGTGGTCAGCACGGATGCTGCGGTACAGCTTGGACGCGATCTTGCGCGCGGCCTCCTCGCTGGGCATCTCGATCTCGAACACGTTCATGCGGTTCAGGATGGGGTCGGGGATGCCGCGCGCCTCGTTGGCGGTGGCCACCCAGATCACCTGGCTGGCATCGATGGGCACCTCGGCAAACTCATCGGTGAAGTTGCCGGCGGTGTCGTGCTCCAGCAGGCTGTACAACGAGCCCAGCGGGTCGTAGGCGTGTTCGCCGCCGGTCTTGTCGATCTCGTCGATCACCATGACGGGGTTGGCGTACTGGCCTTCAACCAGGGTTTCAAACACCTTGCCAGGCCGCGCGCCCTTCCACTGGCTCGACGAGCCCGACAGCACCCAACCGGCGGTCAGCGAGCTCATGGACACGAAGCCCATGCCCGTGCCCAGCAACTGCGAAACTTCACGCGCAAAGTGGGTTTTGCCCACCCCGGGCGGGCCCAGCAACAGCATGGGCGTGATCTCCAGCGCATCGCGGCTGTCGGCGCACAAGGCCAGTTGGCGGCGCAGGTCATCCAGCGCTTCGTGGAAATTGGGCAGATCGTCGTAGAGGTAATCCATGGCCGGCAGCCCGGAGGGCTTGACCTGAAAGCGGTCGGGCCCCATCTCCAGCATGCGCTCGTAGGTGGCGCGCAAGGATTCGTGTTCGCGGGGCGGCAGCTTGCCGAGCTTCTTCTCGACCTCCTCAAGCCGATAGACGTGCCGCATGTGCGCGATGGGGATGCGCGGGCGAGCGCCCTCTTTTTGCACCGTGACCAGTTCACAACCAGTGTTCATGCTCAACCTCCGACAACGAAGACGCTGATACATCATGCAACAAACGCACCCGGTCGCGAGCCCCGGATCAAGGGGATTCACTCCGCCTATATCGTGCTTACTTCACCCAGGTGTTCATCTGCATGATTGGCATCATCACGGACATGACGATGAGCATCACCATCAGGCCCATGAAAACAATCAGCAAGGGTTCCAGCACCGTGGCAATCGCCAGGGCCTTGCGCTGCACTTCGGTGCTGAGCTGCTTGGCCGCGCGCTGCAGCATCACGGGCAGCTGACCGGTCTGCTCACCCAGGCGGGCGAACATCGACAGCAAGCCAGGGAATCGCTTCTTGGCCGCCAGGGCCGAGGCCAGCGGCGCGCCTTCGCGCACCTGTACCAGGGCTTCCATGGCATCGGCCCGCATGGCGCGGTTGGACAAGGTTTCGGCCGCGGCCTGCAAGGCTTTCAGGATGGGCACGCCAGATCCGGCCAGCATGGCCAAGGTGCCAGCAAAACGCGCGGCGTTGTAGCCACGGATCAGCCTGCCGATCACGGGCACGCCGAGCGTGAAGGCGTCGAACTTGCGGCGGAACGCCTCACCGCGCAAGGCGAACACCAGCGACGTGAAGCCCCCGATCATCAACAAGATCATCAGCCAGCCCCATTCGCGCATGAAGGCACTCAGGCCCAGCATGACGCGGGTCAGGATGGGCAAGGCCCGCTTGCTGCTGCTGAACACCTGCGCCACCTGGGGCACCACGAACACCAGCAAGGCCACCACCACCACGATGGCGAACACCGACACCACCGCCGGGTACAAGGTGGCACCAATCAGTTTGGATTTGAGCGCGCCCTGCTCTTCCAGGTCATCGGCGAGCTTTTCAAGCACGGTGCCCAGCTGGCCGCTTTGCTCACCCGCCGCCACCACGCCCCGGTAGACATCATCGAACTCCTTGGGCGAGCCGGACAAGGCCCGCGCGAACGGTGAGCCCGCGTTGACCTCGGAGCGCAAATGCGCCACCAGTTCGCGCTGATGCGGGTCTTCGGCTTCATCAGCCAGGGCCGTGAGCGCCCGCTCCAATGGCAAGCCCGCCGACACCAGGCCCGACAGCTGGCGCGTCCAGATCGCCAGCGAGGTCGAGTTGAAGGCCCGCCGCGTGAACATGCTTTGCTGCTGGCCTTGCGCCTCGGTGACCTGCACCGGCTCGATCTTCAGCGGCACCAACTGCTGCGAGCGCAACTGCGCCCGCGCGGTTTTGGGGTTGTCAGAATCGACCAGACCGGTGACGGTCTTGCCACTGGTCTCCAAGGCTTCAAAACGGAAGGCGGGCATGGTGTCTTGAGCTCTATTCGCGCGTGACGCGCAACACTTCTTCCAGCGAGGTGACGCCTTCGGCCACCAGGCGGTCGCCGTCTTCGCGCATGACCTTCATGCCGTTCTTGGCCGCGGCCTCGAACAACTGGGCTTCGGAAGACTGGGCATGGATCAAAGCGCGGATGTTGTCATCGGCCACCAGCAGTTCGTACACGCCCGTGCGGCCCTTGTAGCCGGTCATGCCACAAGCGGCGCAACCCACGGGGTGCCAGCGGTGGTATTCGTCTTCGCGCTTGCAGTGCACGCACAGCTTGCGCACCAGGCGCTGGGCCATCACACCCAGCAAGCTGGAGCTGAGCAGGAAGGGCTCGATGCCCATGTCGGTCAAACGCGTGACCGCACTGGCGGCGTCATTGGTGTGCAAGGTGGCCAGCACCAAGTGGCCCGTCAGCGAGGCTTGCACGGCGATCTGCGCGGTCTCAAAATCTCGGATTTCACCGATCATGATCACGTCAGGATCTTGCCGCAGGATGGCGCGCAAGGCCTTCGCAAAGGTCAGGTCGATGCGGGCGTTGACCTGCGTCTGGCCGATGCCATGCAGCTCGTATTCAACCGGGTCTTCCACCGTCAACACATTGGTGGTGGTGGCATCCAGCGTGCTCAGGCCCGCGTACAGCGTGGTCGTTTTACCCGAGCCGGTGGGGCCCGTGACCAGCACGATGCCGTGCGGCTGGCGCAGCAGGCGCTTGAAGCGGTCCAGCGACTCGCCGCTCATGCCCAGCGACTCCAGCGTGAACTTGTTGGCGTCGCCCTTGTCCAGCAGCCGCAGCACGGCGCGCTCGCCATGGGCCGACGGCAGGGTCGAGACCCGCACGTCCACCGCCCGGCCGCCGATGCGCAGCGAGATGCGGCCATCTTGCGGCATGCGCTTTTCAGAGATGTCCAGCTCGGCCATGATCTTCAGGCGCGAGATCAGCGCAGCGTGCAGGGCCTTGTTGGGCTGCACCACCTCGCGCAGCGTGCCGTCCACGCGGAAGCGCACGGCCGAGCTGCGCTCATACGGTTCGATGTGGATGTCGGAGGCGCCATCCTTGGCCGCTTGCGTCAACAAAGCGTTCAGCATGCGGATGATGGGCGCGTCGTTCGAGGCTTCCAGCAAGTCCTCGACCGCCGGCAGGTCCTGCATCATCCGCGACAGGTCAACAGCGTTTTCCACCTCGCCCACCACGGCCGCGGCACTGCCTTCGCCACCCGCGTAGGCCACGGCGATGCGTTGCCCCAAGGACTCGGCGGGCTCACGCTCCAGCGTGTCGATCACGAACAGGCGCATCACCTCGGACAAGGCCGAGCGCGACACCTGTTCGCTGGCCCACAAGGTGGTCCGGTCGCCATCGCTTTCCAGCAGCAGGCTGTGCGCCTTGGCAAAGGCGTAGGGCAAGGGATGGCGAACGGCCATGGCTCAGTTCCCCACGCTGCTGGCAGCGGGCTTGACTGGCGTGAGCTTCGGCGCAAAGCCAGAGTCGGCGGGCATCACCACCGTGGGTGCGGGCGCGTTGGGGTCGTCCAGCGGCTGCCGCACCGAAGGCATGCTCAGGTTGTTGGACAGCTTGAGCGGGTCAAGCACTGGCGCTTCGTTGATGCGCAACAAGGTGCTGTGAGGCGGCGCACTCTCGATCTGCTTGTTGCGCATGTAGTCGTAGCGGTCCAGGGTGAAGGCGTTGGCGGTCTCCTGGGTGCGCATCACAATGGGCCTCAGGAAAACCATCAGATTGGTTTTCTTGCGCGTACGCGACTGGCTCTTGAACAAGTTGCCAATGTAGGGAATGTCTCCCAGCAAAGGCACCTGGCTGTTGTTGTCCTGGTAGTCATCTTTCAGCAGCCCGCCCAATACCAGCACCTGGCCATCGTCAATCACCACGGTGGTTTCGATGGAGCTCTTGGTGGTGGTGGGGCCCGTGCC
>CAZKPN010000101.1:10488-14519 GCA_964554655.1 uncultured Aquabacterium sp.
GTGATGATGAGCGAGTTGGTGCTGGGATCAGCCTGGATGAAGCCGCCCGTGGAGGGCTGGGCCGAACCGGCCACTGGCGTGGTGGACTGGGTCGAGGCCGCGCCACCGGAGCTGCTACTTTGGTTGTTGGCCGAAGGCGTGCTGGGCGAAGCACTGGCCGAGCTGCCGCTGCTGGATGACGAGCCCCCGCCCGACGAACCGCCAGCCCCCGGGAAGGAGGCCCGCAGCACCTGCGCCAGCTTCACGGCATCGGCGTTCTTCAGGTAGATGACGTGGATGCCACTGCCCCCCAGCCCGGCCGTGCCGGGTCGGTCCAGGCGCTGGATCAGGTTGCGCACCAGGGCCAGCCGCGCGGGATTGGGCGCGCGGACCATCAGGGTGTTGGTGCGCGGGTCGGCCATGACGACCGTGCCCTGCCCCCCCGCCACGCCGGGGATGTTGGAACCCCCGCCATCGGCCATGCGCTGGACCATCGGCGCCAGATCGGAGGCGATGGCGTATTGCAAGGGCATGGCCTCCATGTCCGTCGATGACGGCACGTCCATCGCGGCAATCATCTGGCCGATGCGCTTGAGGTTGTCCGCGTAGTCCGTGATCACCAGGGTGTTGGTGCTCGGATTGGCGTTGATCGTGTTGTTGGGGCTGATCAGGGGCCGCAACACCGTCACCAGGCTGTTGACGTTCTCGTACTGCAGGCGAAAGATCTGCGTCAGGATCTGGTCACCCGAGCGCTTGACGGCACTGCCCACCTCGACCGTGCCGGTTTGCAGCTTGGCGTCAGCTTCCGGCACCACCTTGAGCAGGCCGGCCACCTCCACCATCGCAAAGCCCTGGCCGCGCAAGGCCGCCAGGAAGTTCAGGTAAGCCTCGCGCGGTGTCAGCGGTTGCTCGCTGTACAGCGTGATGGTGCCCTTGACGCGCGGATCAACCAGGATCTGCTGGTCAACGATGGCCGCCATGGCCCGCGCCACGCCTTCAATCTCGGCGTTGACGAAGTTGAGCGTGACGGTCGGCCCGCCCTTCTTGACGGTGGCGGCCTGCGCCGCGCCCGCCTGCGTTGGCATCAGGCAACCCGGACCGAAGGTGAAGGCCAAAGCCGTGGCCAGCGCAACCGCGCGGGGACGAGACAACAGAGGATGGGTCGTCATGACTTATCCGATCGAAATTACGGAACGGTCGCCCATGCGACGACCGATGATGTTCAAAAAACTGTCGAGCGCGCCGCGCTCGCTTTCATTGGCCCGCGCTTCACCCCGGAAGCGCAAGCCATTCAAACCCATTTGCCCCTGCCCGGACAGCTGCAAGGCGCCGTCCAAAGTCATGAGCGATAAATTCACACGCCCTTGCGGGTCACCCAGTAAATCAACCCGGTAAGAACCCAGCCGATCCAAGGTGGTAACGCTGGAAGAAACGTCATTGAAATCGACCTGCGCCTGGCCCTCGAAACGCACCCGACCATGAACCCATTCAACCACCAGGGCGTTGCTGCTCAGGCGAACCACACCACCCAGCTGCAAGGTGTTCCAGGGGGTTCCCAATCCGGTCAACCAGGCCGCTGGCCAGTGACCGATCGGCCCAACGGATGACAAAGGTGCCGAAGGGCTGCTTTGGTTGAACACCGCCACCCGCGCACTGCCGAAGCCCGGCTGGACCTGAACCACCACCGGTGTAGGCACGCAACAGTCTTGCTGCAAAGTCAGACTCAAGCCCGTCCAGCGCGGACGCAGCTTCCAGTTCAAACGACCCGGTAAAGCCCGGGCATCACGGCTACCGGGCCCGCCAGTCAGCACCACCACGGCATCACCACTCCACACGGTACCCTGAGATTCGGCCAACAACAAGCGGCCATCGCTCAACACCACCACCCCTTGGGCCAGCCAACTGGCCGGGGCGTACAAGATGAAGCCCAGCAAGGCACCCAACACCGCGCCCCACCAACCCCAGCGCCGCCCGGCCTTGCGCATGTTTTCCCAGCGCGCCACCTCCAGCGTGGATTCCATCCAGCGCGTGGTCGCGGCCATGCCGCCAGACCACCAGCCGGCGGGGGATTTCAGGTTGGAGAGGATCGACATGCCAGGTAGTTTCCTGCTCAGCGAGGCGAGGCCTGCCCAGGGGCCAGGCCCAGCACCACGGTGCCCGAATAATGACCAGGCTCCGACTGCGCCAGATTGGCCTCCAACGGCCTTGCGCGAGCCGCCACGCGAACCTCGGCCAGCCAATCGGCCAACGATGCACCCAGCACTTTGGTGAACTCAACCGTGGCCCGGTCACCCTGCAGGTTCATCCTGGCCGCTGGGCCCAGTCTTTCGGTGGCCGCCTTCAGGGCAGCCTCGGCCTGAACGGGCGGCACAGGCGGTTGCTGGCGCAAGACCTGGGCCTCGTCCGCCAAGGCCCGCATGCGGCCCACCTGGGTGCTGATCTCGCGCAATTGCGCCGGCGTCTGCTGCATGCTTTTCAAGGCCGGGCGGATGAAGACCAGCACCAGCACGGTCAACAACACCAGGGCCGTGGCCACCTGCGCCATCTGGCGCTCACGCGGGGCCATCGCGGTCCAGCGAGCGAGCCACTGCTGACGCAGGACGTTGAAGGAGGTGGCTTCTGATTCAGTGCTCATAGGTCGGTGTCAATGGCGATCGGCTCAACTGCGGGAACCGCGGCGCACGGTCAGGCGGCCTTCGGCCACCTCCACCTGAGCACCCGTGGCCGACAGCTTGCTGCGGAACTGGTCGATGTCCGAAGGGCCCCAGGCCGGTGGGGGCGCCAGGGTCAGGCTCGTGCCGTCGTATTGCAGGTTGGTGGAGGGCATCTCGTTGGGCCAGGCGCTGGCCACCAGGGACATCAATCCTTCCAGGTCGTTGTCACCAGGCTGCCCTGCGATCGCGCGCAAGGCTTCGGTTTCGCGCTGCATCTGCACGGCCGGGTCCAGGATCACCTGAACCTGCGGATGGGCCTGCTTCAGGATCGTGGTCATCTCGGCCTTCTTGAGCTTGAGCTGGCGCTCCTGCTGCCAGGCCCACAGGTTCAAACCCAGCACCTGGGCCACCACCAAAGCCGCCATGCCCACGCGCACCGGGCGCCATTGCGGGCTCAGGAACTGGCGCCAGCGGTCAGACACCGCGTTGAAGCCTTTGCTGTTGGGGGTGAGGTCAAATTGCAACAGGTTCCACAGCGAGCGGTTGGCTTGCAGCAAATGCTCGGACTGCGTTTGCACCGTCACGGCCTGGCCCAGCCAGCGTTCGGCTGGCGAGGCCACCTGCGGTGTGGCAAAAAAGCGGGTTTGCGGCGGCAAGGCTTCGGGCACCAGGGCGCGCGACAGGCCGCCCGTCAAGGGCCAGCTGGCCACGCCATCCAAAGTGGACCAGGTCAGCACGATTTCCAGGCCCCGATCGGGCGCGGCGCCACTGCCAGCTTCGTGGACTTCATGGAAATAACCGGTGGCGGGCTCATCGGGCCACACGGCCGGGGCCACGCGGTCCACGCGCAGCTTGGCTTTCTCAAGCAGCATCAACTGGCTGGTCAGCCAGGTCAGGTCGCAGGCCGCGATCCAGGCGGGTTGGCCGACCTTGGCCGCAGGGGCCAGGGCCAGGTGCATGTCCTCGGGGTCGGTCAGCATGGCGTCTTCCAGCATGCTGGCCAGGGCGGCGCGCAGGCGCGCGGCGGGGGCCTTGGGCACCGTCAGGCGGTGCCAGCTGATGTCGGTGGGCGCCAACACCGCGACCACCGTGTCGGCACGCGGCACCATGGACAAGGCACAACGCCCCTGCCGGGTCACGGTCTGCCCATCGGCGCTGAGCACGTACGCGTACTCCTTGGTCGCCTGGGCCGCCGACGAGGTCGGCTCCGCCACGGCCAAGTCGGCATTCAGGCGCGAACGCGCAGGTAGTTGAAGGATGAGGATGCTCATGCCCAGCAGTCAAAGGGGTCGAAAAAGGAACCACACATCAAGGGTAGATGCCTTGGCATTGTAGGAGGCGCGAAATAAGGCACGTTTAAGGATAGATACTGTCTTGTCAGTTGCCAGGATCAACGCC
>CAZKPN010000102.1:0-14425 GCA_964554655.1 uncultured Aquabacterium sp.
TCGTTGCTCACCACTTGCTCACCACCAACAAACAGTGCTTTGAGCTTGGGGTGCCCGCCACTGGCCACGGGCCCCAAGGCCACATCGTGCAGGCCAAAGTAGCGCGGGTCGTCCAGGTCGTAGATGGCCAGGTCGGCGGCCATGCCGGGGGCCAGGGTGCCCACCGCGTCCAGGCCCAGCACCGTGGCACCGCCCGAGGTGCCCCAGGCCACCACGTCTTCGGCCGTCACCGACACGCGCGGGCCTTCGCCAGTGCCGCCACGGTGCACCGGCTGCAAGTGGTCGCCACCGGCCGCGCGTTGCATCAACCAGGCCGCGTGCACCTCCGAGATCATGTCGGCCGCTTCGTTCGAGGCCGCGCCATCCACCCCGATCGAGATGGGCACACCAGCCGCTTGCAAGGCGGTGATGGGCGCGATGCCGCTGCCCAGCCGGCCATTGCTTTGCGGGCAGTGGGCAATGCCGGTGCGGGTGCTGCCCAGCAAGGCGATTTCTTCCGGGTCGAGTTTGACCAGGTGGGCGTACCAGACGTCCGGGCCCAGCCATTCGTGCTCGGCCACGAAGCGCACGGGCGTGGTGTGGTGCTTGGCGTGGATGCTGTCCTGGTAGGCCACGGTTTCCGACAGGTGCGAGTGCAGGCGGATGCCCAGGCGCCGTGCGGTGCGCGCGTATTCGCGCAGCTCGGTGGGCGTCATCGAATAGGGTGGCGTGACTGGCGCCATGACCACGCGGCGGTGCGCGTCGGGCGCGGGGTCGTGGAAGCGCGCGGTCAGGCGTTCCATGTCGGCCAGGTAGTCGTCCAACTTTTCAGGGCGCATGCTCACGGGCAGGTCGGCTTCGATCTGGCGCGTGAGCGTGGCGCCGCCCCGGCACAGCACAAAGCGCAGGCCCAGCCGATCGGCCTCGTCGAACAAGATGGCGGAAGCATCGAAGGGCATGTTGGGGTAGTACAGGTAGTTGTGGTCGGCCACGGTGCTGCAACCCGACAGGGCCATCTCGACCAGACCCACGCGCGCGGCGGTGCGGAACATGCCCTCGTCGAACAGAGGCCGAAAGCGGAAAGGCGTGGCGGCCAGCCACGACGTCAAGGGCAGGTCGATGCCGTGCGGATCGCCTTTCAGCAATGACTGGAACAGGTGGTGGTGGGTGTTGACCCAGCCGGGGTAGATCACGCAGTCGGTGGCGTCGATGGTGTGCTCGCCGGGCTCGGGCGTGAGCGCGCCGATGGCTTCGATCACCTGGCCACGCAGGCGGATGTCGGGGCCTGCCAGGCGAGCGGCGGCGCCAGGTTGGCCACTCAGGATGGCGGCCGCGTTGCGGATGAGGGTGGAAGTCATGTTCAAGTCCTCGTCATTCAATGGTTCAGCCGCGTTGGGCGCTGTCGTGCCAGTGGCCCAACGCCTTGTCCGACAACCACACCATGCTCACGAACAGCAGCACGCCGGTCAACGAGATCAGGATGAGCGCAGCGAACAGGCGCGGGATGTTGATCTGAAAACCCGCTTGAAGGATTTCATAGGCCAGGCCTGCCCCCGTGCCGCCCGTGCCCGCCACGAACTCGGCCACCACCGCGCCAATCAAGGCCAGGCCGCTGGAGATGCGCAGCCCGCCAAAGAAGAAGGGCAGGGCACTGGAAATGCGCAGGCGCCGCAAGGTCTGCCAACGCGTGGCCCCGTTCATCTTGAACATGTTCAACAAGCCCGGGTTGACGCTGCGCAAGCCCAGCACCGTGTTCGAGATGATGGGGAACAGCGTGACCAGCGTGGCGCAGATCACCAGGGCCAAGGTGGGCTCTTTCACCCAGATGATGATCAGCGGCGCGATGGCCACCACCGGCGTCACCTGCAGCAAGATGGCATAGGGGAAGAGGCTGGCTTCCAGCAAGCGGCTTTGCACGAACAGGAAGGCCGCGGCCACCCCCAGCACCACCGCCAGCGCGAAGGCCAGCAGGGTGATCTTGAGCGTGACGCCCAAGGCGCGCAATAGGGAGGGCCCATCGGTCACCAGCGTGTGGGCGATGTCAGTGGGCTTGGGCACCAGGTAGGTGGGCACGTCCATGGCGCTGCACAGGCCTTGCCACAGCAGCAAGAGGAACAGGCCGAAGCACACGGGGGCGATGACGTTGAGCGCACCAGGGCGCATCAACAAAGGGGTGGTTTGGCTCATTGAAAATGCTCCTGTGTTCAGTGCTGTTCGGCGGTGTGGTCACTGGCGGACATCAGCAGGGCTGACAGGTCACGGCAATGCTGGGCGAAGGCGGGCGACAGGCGGTAAGCCTCGGACCGCTCGGGCTCATCCATCGGCACATCAGCGGTGATGCGACCCGGTCGCGCGGCCATCATCACCACGCGGCTGGACAGGTACACCGCCTCGTAGATGCTGTGCGTGACGAAGACCACGGTGAGGCCGCGCTTGGCCCACAGCGCGCGCAGGTCGGCGTCCAGCTTGTTGCGCGTGAACTCGTCCAGGGCCCCAAAGGGCTCGTCCATCAAAAGCACGTCGGGCTCGATCACCAGGGCGCGGGCCAGGGAGGCGCGCATCTGCATGCCGCCCGACAACTCGCGCGGGTAGGCGTGGCCGAAGGCGCCCAGCCCGACCTGGTCAAGCACGGCCTTCACGCGCTGATCCGCCTCGGCACGTGGCACGCCGCTCAGGTCCAGCGGCAGGCGCACATTGGCGGCCACGTCGGCCCAGGGCATCAGCGTGGCCTCCTGAAAAACCATGGCGGTCTTCAGCTTGGACTTGGACGGCTTGTCCAGCCCGGCCCAGCGCACATGCCCGTGCGAAGGCGCTTCCAGCCCCGCGAAGAGCTTGAGCAGCGTGCTCTTGCCGCAGCCCGACGGGCCCAGCAGCGACACGAAGTCGCCACGCTGAACGCGCAGGCTCATGCGGCTCAAAGCCAGCGTGCCGTTGGAATAAGTTTTCTCGACCTGGTTGGCGTGCAGCACGGTGTCGTCTTCCAGGCGCACGGCTTGGATGGTCATCAACATGGCGTGGCTCCTCAAGCAGCGGGGTGGATGGCGATGCGCTTGTGCACATTGCCCTTGTGGATTTCGTGCTCACCGTGCTCGTTCAGCAAGGCCAGCAACTGCTTGCGCACGATCAGGCCGGGCCGATCAGACGGCATGTGGAACTCCTGCTTGCGCGTGGTGTCGATGCAGGCGTCCGGGTCGGTGGCCTCCAGGATGTCGCGGTCTTCGGCCGTGATGGCCGCGTCCCAGTCGATCAGCTCTTGCGTGCTGCATTGCGCTTCGCTGTCGTTGCGGTACAGCCATTGCACCAGCATCAAGCGGTCATCGCTGATGGGCGTGGCGCAGTTGTAGATGATGTGGTCGATGCCGCTGTCCGGGTATTGGCAACCAAAGCGCCGCACGAAGGGCAGGTGGTAGCGGTTGGTCAAATGCCGGTGCGTGATGGGCTCGGTCGACCCGGTCACGCGGTGGCCAGCGGGCGGGTTGTTGATGGGCACCAGCGTCTCTGCCTCGAAGCCATCGTCGGTCTCGCGGATCTCGTACTTCTGCGGCACGGGCTGGTCCAGGATGCCGAAGTTGGCCTTGTGCACGAAGCTGAAGTGCGAGTTGTCGAACGAGTTCTCCATCACGCGCACGGGGCTGGTTTTCCATTCTTCATAGAACTGGAAGATGCGCCGGTAGCCGGGGGCGCCGTCTTCCGGGAACACGGGGATGTCCTTCAAGGGGTCTTCCAGGGCCACCCACACATAGCCATAGCGTTCCTGGCAATGGAAGGCGGGCACCTTGGCGCCAGCGGGGATCTGCCCATCGGGGTTCTGCGGGATGCGCACGCAGGCGCCGCTGCAGTCATAAGTCCAGCCGTGGTAACCGCAGACCAGCTGGCCATCCTGCACAAAGCCTTTGGACAGCTTGGCGGTGCGGTGGCAGCAGCGGTCGCGCAGGGCGGCAGGGATGCCATCGGCTTTCTTCCACAGCACCAGGTCTTCGCCCAGCAGCGTGAAGGGTTGGGGGCCATCGTCCAGTTGGGACATGGGCATGAGCGCATACCAGAAGCGGCGCAGCACGGCTTGTTGTGTGACGAGCATGGGGTTCTCCTTCTCCGTGGCGGCGATCAGTTGGCGGCGGTGACTTTGAGGTCGCGTACGAACTGCGTCGTGTAGGCCTTCTTCCAATCGGTCTCGGGCTTGAGCAGCTTGGAGGCGACCATGAAGTCGTAGGTCTGCTTCCAGCGTGCGTCGGTCATCACGCCGGCGCCCAGCCGGGCGGCGTCACCGCCTTCAAAGGCGTTCAGCTCCTTGATGCGTTTGAGCGCATAGGCCAGTTGCTCATCGTCCATCTTGGGGTTGTCTTGTTTGATCAGGGCATTGCCCGCAGTGGGGTTGGCCAGGTAAGCGCGCCAGCCCTCGATGCTGGCGCGCACGAAGCGCTGCACCAGGTCGGGGTTGTCGGCGACCAGCTTGTTGGTCGACACGATGGTCTTGCCGTAAGGCGGGTAGCCGTCGTCGGCAAACAGGAAAAAGCGCGCTTTCACACCGGCCTTGGCGGCTTGAAATGGCTCGGACGAGGGGTAGGCCTGCTGCGCGGTGTTCTTGTCGGCAAAGAAGGGCTGCAGGTTGAAGGTGTAGGGGCGCGATTGCTCTTCGGTGTAGCCATACTTGGCCTTCAGCCAGGGCCACCAGGTGGGGCGGGCCGAGGTGGACACCAGGATGGTCTTGCCCTTCAAGCCTGCCAGGCTGGTGACGTCATCGTGCGTCATCAGGCCTTGCAGGTCTTTCTGGAAGGATGCGCCCACGGTGGTCACCGGCAGGCCTTGCTCCACCGACTTGAGCACCTGCAGGTCGTAACCCATGATGAAGTCGGCTTGCCCTGCGGCCAGCAATTGCATGCCGTTGACCTGTGGGCCGCCCATCTTGATGGTGACGTCCAGGCCGTATTTTTTGTACAAGCCGCTGGCCACGGCCTGGTAGAAGCCGCCGTGCTCGGCTTCGGCGTACCAGGAGGTGAGGAAGGTGACCTTGTCCAGCGCGAAGGCGGTGGTGCTCAAGGTGGCGGCCGCGAGGGCCAAAGCGGCGGGCCGCAGAAGGGTGCTGATTTTTTGAAAGCTGTGCATGGCGTTCTCTCCAAGGCTGTTGCTGAGGAAAGACGGGAGCGCCGCACGGGGTTTGGAGGAGTTGCCAGCCAATGAGCCCATTGACGGCGCAACCGTCAATGGAGCAATGACCTGTGAACCTTGCCCCAGGAAAGGGCAAATCACTGACAGCTTCTACTCCTGCGACTAGTCATGCAAACGCCATGCCACCCAGCGGGCTTCAACTTGGTGCAGGGCCTTCGGCTTATATTCCCGTTGTTCTCTCTCGCCCTCGCACCATGTCCAGCACGCCCGTCACGCCCGCCGCCTCGTCCCACCGCAAACACTGGGCCTTGAAGCTTGGCATTGGCTTGGTGGTTTTCGCGCTGATCTGGACGGTGCTCCTGGGGTGGTGGTTGCCGCGCTGGGCCAAAGGCCAGGTTGAGTCGGTGGCCACGCAGACGCTGGGCACCCCGGTCACGCTGGCGGAGCTGAGCGTTCAGCCCTGGACCCTGACGGTGTCCCTGAAGGACCTGAAGGTGGGCCCGCCCAAGGCCGAGTTGCTGCAGTTGGCGGCAGCGCAAGTTCAGCTCTCGCTCGAATCCCTCTGGCGGCTTACCCCGGTCGTGCGGCGCATCACGCTGGAGCAGCCGCAGGTGTGGGTTGAGCGCCAGTCGGCTGAGCATTTCAACTTCACCGACATCGCCAAGCGGCTGCAATCGGGGCCATCGAAGCCCGACCAGGATCCTGCGCGCTTTGCCGTCTACAACATCCGCATCAACAACGGGTTGGTGCGCTACTCAGACCGCGTGCTGCAGCAAGAGCACCGCATCGAGGCGCTGAACATTGGTGTGCCTTTCGTCTCGAACCTGCCCAGCTTCATTGCCGTGGACGTGCAGCCCCTGCTGGAAGCCCGCGTGGATGGCAGCCCCTTGCGCGTGAGTGGCCGCACCTTGCCGTTCAGTGAAGGCCTGCGCTCCACCCTGGACTTGAATTGGCGTGATGTGGATGTGGCCCACTGGATGCTGGCGGCCAAGCCCTTCATGCCCCCGTCGGCCTTGGTGAACGTGGCCAAGGGCCGGCTGGACACCCACCTGACCGTGAGCTTCGAAGAGCACAAGCCCCCACAGGCGGCCACCTTGACGATCCGTGGCGGTTTCAAGGTGTCGGGCATTGACCTGGGCTGGCCTGCCGGGGGCGTGCAGGGGCGTTGGTCATCTCTGGACATCGAAGGCATCGATGCATCGCCGTTGGCCCGTCAGGTGAAGATCGGCAGCGTGGCCTTGGCGGGCTTGCAGGTTGATGCGAAAGACCGGCCTGCCGCTGCTGCCAAGTCGGTGGCAACGCCTGACAAGTCTGACAAGATGGCCGTGGCCTCCAGCCCCGAAGCCCCCTGGGCCTGGTCGGTGGACAAGGTTCGCCTGGAGGCCACGGCCCTTCAGGCCGAAGCCCCGGGCGGTAGCGCCTTGCCCAAGCTGGGCCCCGTGAGCTTGCGCATCGATGGGTTGAACTCGAACAACCAAGCCGCGCCTGCCGCCCTGACGCTGGCGGCCACGGATGCCCATGGCGGCCAGTTCAATGTCAGCGGGGTGGTGAACCCCACGCTGCCGCAAGCCACCTTGAAGGTCTCGGTCAGCAAGCTGCAACCGGTGCCCTGGTTGGCCGCCTTGGGCAAGGCCGTGCCCTTGCCCTTGCAGGTCTTGTCGGGCGAGCTGGCCTTGAGCACCGAGTTGCAAGCCAATGCCGAGGCCTTGACCTTGCTCAAAGGGCAGCTGCAGTTGACAGGCCTCAAGACCAAGGCGGCCAAAGCCAAAGCCACGGACCATGTCGATCTGGCGGGCCTGGATGTGCAGGGCTTGGAAGCGCGCGTGGGCTTGGCATCGGCGGCCACCGGCTTGCAGTCCCTGACCCTGGCCTCCGTGACGTTTGACAGGCTGGACGCGCAAGCCACCCGTGACCCGCAAGGTCAATGGGTGATGCAGCCCGCGCCCGACGCTACCAGCCACGCACCCGCCAAGCTAGCCACCGCACAGGCCGTGCCCTTGATCAAGGTGGGCGAGTTGCGCTGCAAGCTGTGCAAGCTGCAGGTCGATGACCAGTCGGTGACACCCGCCGCCCGCCTGTCCCTGCACCAGGCCGACCTGGGCTTGAAGAACCTGTCCAGCGATCTCACGCAGGTGATGGGTTTTGACCTGAACGGTTTGGGCCAAAGCAACGGCCGCATCAAACTGACTGGTGATGTGCGTGTGCAGCCTTTGCGCGTGAACTCGCAACTGGCCATTGCGGGGCTGGACCTGAAGGCCTTTCAGTCCTACATCGCGCCTTACCTGAACGTGGCTTTGGTGTCGGCCAAGACCAATGTCAACGGCAAACTCAGCCTGGAAGCCGCGCCCGGCAAAGATCCCCAGGCCATCAACGCCCGCTACCAGGGCCGTTTTGCCCTCACCGACTTGCGCACGCAAGACCGCGTGAACCAGGCCGATTTTTTACGCTGGCGTTCATTGGCCCTGGACGGCCTGGACGTGAACTGGAGGGCGGGGGCGCTCAATGCCGACCTGGGCCGCATCGCGCTCAATGATTTTTATGGCCGGATCATCATCAATCCCGATGGCAAGCTCAACCTGTCGGATTTGGTCAAGCACGAAGCGGGCGCTGAGACCAAGTCGCTGACCACACCGCAGGCCACGCCCGCAGCTTCCGCACCAGCCGCCGCGCCCGTGGCTGCCAACGCCTCGGCATCTTCGGCCAGTGCTCCCGCTAAGTCATCGCCTGCCATGGCGGGCATGAACCTGCGCTGGCAAGGCATCAAGCTGAGCAAAGGCCGCGTCGATTTCACCGACAACTTCATCAAGCCCAACTACTCGGCGCGCCTCACGCAGGTCGAGGGCGACGTGTCGGCCGTGGCCTCGTCCAAGCCTGAGCCCGCCACCGTCAAGATCTCTGGTGCCGTGGATGACAGTGCCCCTTTGCTGATCACCGGGCAACTGCACCCCCTGGGCCCGCGCCTGTACACCGACATCCAGGGCTCGGCCAAAGGCATCGAGCTGACGCGCCTGACGCCCTATGCCGGGCGCTATGCCGGTTATGCGATCGAGAAGGGCACGCTGTCGGTGACCGTGCACTACAAGGTCGACAACGGCAAGCTGGAGGCCGAGAACAAAATTTTCCTGGACCAGCTCACCTTTGGCGACAAGGTGGACAGCCCCGACGCGACCAGCCTGCCCGTGCAGTTCGCCGTGTCCCTGCTCAAGAACAGCCGGGGCGAGATCGATGTGAGCCTGCCGGTCTCGGGATCGCTGGATGATCCGCAGTTCTCGGTGGGCGGCATCATCTGGCGCGTCGTCGTCAACTTGTTGACCAAGGCCGTGACCGCGCCATTCTCATTGCTGATGGGCGGCGGCCAGGACGAGTTGGGCTTCGTGCCCTTCGAGCCCGGCGATGACGACTTGAGCGACACCGCCCGCCAACGCCTGGACACCCTGGTCACCAAACTGACCGACCGCCCGCAAGTCAAGCTGGAAGCCACCGGCCGCGCGGACCCGGCCATGGACGAAGCAGGTCTGCGCCAGCGCCACGTGATGCGCCTGATGCGCCAGGCCAAAGCCAAGGCCACCGAGCAGTCATTGGCGTCGGTCACCATCGCCCCCGAGGAGCGCGACCAGTGGCTCACCGCCGCCTACAAAGCCGCCGACATCAAGAAGCCCCGCAATTTGGTGGGCTTGGCCAAGACCTTGCCCGCGCCCGAGATGGAGGCCTTGCTGAAAGCCGCTGCACCGGTGGACCAAGCCAGCTTGCTGACCTTGGCCAATCGCCGTGGGGATCGGGTCAAGGCTTACCTGGCCACGAAGCTGTCGCCCGAGCGGGTGCTGCTGACGGCCTCCAAGGTGGGCACCGACAAGCTGCCCGACGACAAGGGGCCGACCACGCGCGTGCAGTTCGCGCTGAAGTGACCACCGGTCAGCGCTTCTTGCCGCCAGCCTTCAGCCGCTTCTTGATCCCGTTGTCGAACTCCTGCTGAAGCACCACGGGAAAGGCCGCCGAGATGGAGCCGATGGCCAGCGGCCGCAGGCGCTCGAACACCGCGTGCAACTGCGCGATCTGCCGGGCGTCGATCGGGGCCGAGGCGTCAGCGCCTGGCGTTTTGCCCTTGGTCATCGTCTGGATCAGGTCCAGGAACAGTTGCTCGACATAGGTTTTGGCGATGGCGCGCGTGTGCCGGATCAAGTCGTCTTGCAGGTCCAGCACGGTGTCCAGTGACACGCCCAGCTCGGCCAGCTGGATGCCAATGCGCTCCAGTGATGGGCTGAGCATCTCGACCTCGTCACCCTCGACCGGCCGGTACAGGCCGTTCTTGGCCAGACGCTCTTTTTGCGCGGGGCTGGCGGTGGCACCCCAATGGGACGCCATCTCGGCCATGGCCTTGCGCTGCGAAGGCTCCACCGTGAAAAAGCTTTTGGAAAACAGGTGAGTGACCAGCGAGTACTCGGACCAGGCGCCGTCGGGCGTGTTGGCCAGCATGTCACCAATCGCCTCCAGCCCGAATCCTTGCTGACGCAGGTCGCGGATCAGTTCCAGCTTGCCCAGGTGCTCCTGGCCATACAAGCCCAGCCGTCCCTGCAGGCGCGGTGGGGGCAACAAGCCGGCGGTCTGGTACGCCCGGATATTGCGCACGCTCACCCCTGTTTGATTGGCCAGGTCTTCCACCGTCATGTCCGACGTGTCAGCGGGGCGGCGGCGAGACCGTGAATGGTTGGCAGAAGAGGCGGTCATTGCGGGGTAACGGGATGCGGTAAACAGGATGATACCGTTGCAATGTTGCATTGACGATGTAACATGTTGCATGTCGCATTGGTGCGGCGATTTTGCAAGGTATCAAAGATCGTGATGAAGGCAGTTGCTTCGATGGTGTTGGCCCTGGGCCTGTGGGGTGCGGCCACGCTGCCGTCGGTGGCACATGCGGCCCAAGTGGTGGCTGGCGTCACGTTTGACGACCGTTGCGAGGTGGCTGGGCAGGCGCTGGTGCTCAATGGTGCAGGTTTGCGCACCAAACTCATCCTGAAGGTCTACGCCGTGGCGCTTTACCTGCCAGGGCGTGATCGCAATGCTGGGGCAGTGCTGGCTCAGCCCGGGCCCAAAAGCGTCCACATCACCATGCTGAGGGATGTGCGTGGCCGTGATCTGTCGGAAGCCCTGGTCAAGGGCATGGTGGCCAACCTGAGCCCGAGAGAGCTGGTGTCCTTGCAGTCACGCCTGGATGACCTGCACACCACTCTGATGTCGGCTGGTGACGCCAAAAAAGGCGACGTGATTCAACTGGATTACCTGCCGGGCTCAGGCGCACACATCGTCCTGGGCGGCCAGCCCCTGGGCAAGGACATCCCCGGCGAAGACTTCTACCAGGGGTTGCTGAAGATCTGGATTGGCGAGAAGGTCTCGGACAAAGACCTCAAGGCCGACTTGCTAGGCTTGTCTTCGCGCTGAAGGCAAAGCTCAGCTCAGCACTTGATGCCCATGTGCAGGGCCACCACGCCGCCCGTCATGTTGTGCACGTCCACGTGGCCAAAGCCGGCGGTTTTCATCAGGCCTTTGAGCGTGGCCTGGTCGGGGTGCATGCGGATGGATTCGGCCAGGTACTTGTAGCTGGCGCCATCGCCCGCCACCAGTTGGCCCAGCTTGGGCAGCACGTTGAACGAGTACCAGTCGTAGGCTTTCTCCAGCGGCTTGGCCACCTTTGAAAACTCAAGCACCAGCAAGCGACCGCCCGGCTTGAGCACGCGGCACATCTCGGCCAGGGCCAAATCTTTGTGGGTCATGTTGCGCAGGCCAAAGGCCACGCTGACGATGTCAAACGTGCCGGTGGGGAAGGGCAGCTTTTCGGCGTCGCAAATGGTGGTGGGCAGCACCACGCCTTCGTTGTGCAGGCGGTCGCGGCCGGTGCTGAGCATGGCCTCGTTGATGTCGGTGTGCACCACGGTGCCCGAAGCGCCCACGCGCTTGGCAAAAGCCTGCGCCAGGTCGCCCGTACCACCGGCGATGTCCAGCACCTTCTGGCCTTCTTTGGCGCCGCTGGCGGCGATGGTGTACGCCTTCCACAAACGGTGCATGCCCATCGACATCAGGTCGTTCATGACGTCGTACTTGTTGGCCACCGAATCGAACACTCCGCGCACGCGCGTGGCTTTTTGTGATTCGTCAACCGTCTCGAAACCGAAGTGTGTGGAGCTCATGGGTGGGATCTTACCAAGGCGCGGGCGCAGGCGGCGGCGCTGGCCCAGGCCCATTGAAAGTTGTAGCCGCCCAGCCAGCCGGTCACGTCAACCACTTCGCCGATGAAATGCAGGCCGGGGACCTTTTTGCTTTCCATGGTCTGTGAGCTGAGTTCCTGCGTGTTCACGCCCCCCGCAGTGACCTCGGCCTTGGCATAGCCTTCGGTGCCCTTGGGCGTGATGGACCAGGCGTTGGCAGATTGGCCCAGGGCTTCCAGGTCGCGGTCCTTCACTTCGGCCAGGGGCGCGTCGGGGCGCAAGCCGGGCAGGGTGGTCGTGCACTGCGCTAACCAGGTCTGGGCCAGGCGCTGCGGCACGCCTTCGGGCAGCACCTGCGCCCAAGCCGACGACAGTTGCTTGCGCGAGCCCGTTTTGGCCTCTTTCAAGGCCTGGGCCAGGCTGCCTTGCGGGGCAATGTCGATGGTGAGTGATTGGCCGGGGCGCCAGTAGCTGGAGATCTGCAGCACCGCCGGGCCACTCAGGCCTCGGTGCGTGAAGAGCAGGTCTTCCAGGAAGTGCATGCTGGCCGCTTGCCGCCGCTTGCCGCTGGTCTCCACGTTCACGGCAACGTCCACCGGCAGGGCAATGCCAGACAGGGCCGACCACGGCGCCCACTCATCAGCATCGAAGGTCAGGGGCACCAGGGCTGGGCGCAGTGGGACCAGGGTGTGGCCAAACTGCAATGCCAGCCTTTGGCCAAAGTCAGTGGCGCCAATCTTGGGGATCGACAAGCCGCCCGTGGCCACAACCAGTTGATGGGCTTGCACTGTGCCTTGGTCGGTGTCCAGCTCGAAGAGATCCTGGCTGCCTTCGCCAGCGCTTTGAGGGCGCACCTGCTTGACGGCGCAAGGTTGCCAGCGCGTGACGCTGCCCAGCTCGCACTCCTTCAGCAGCATCTGGATGATGTCGTCGGCGCGCCGGTCGCAAAACAACTGGCCCTTGTGCTTCTCGTGCCAGGCGATGCCGTGGCGTTCGACCAGGCCGATGAAATCCTGTGGTGTGTAGCCCGCCAGGGCCGAGCGGCAAAAGTGGGGGTTCTCGCTCAGGAAATTGGCGGGCGTCACGTCCCGGTTGGTGAAGTTGCACCGCCCGCCACCCGAGATGCGGATCTTCTCCGCCACCTTCTCGGCATGGTCGATCACCAGGACCTTGAGCCCCCGTTGCCCGGCGATGCCCGCGCAAAACAGACCGGCCGCGCCTGCGCCGATCACCACCACGTCAAATTGCTGCATGGGCGGGATTGTCGCGCCTTATCAGCGTTGGCTCATGAGTGCACTCAGTGCGTGCTCATCCCGAAAGGGCGGGTCCTTGTGAACACGGCTTCGCCATCAGCGGCCTCGGCCGCCACGGCACGGCTGCGGCCCTGGCGCTTGGCCTCGAACAGGGCCTGGTCGGCGCGGTGGGTGGCTTCGGGCAGGGACTCGCCCGGCATGATCTGCACCACGCCGAAACTCAGGCTCAGAGGGGCTTGTTGCAGGCCATGGCGTTCAGTGTCAACGTGGCGCACCATGCGGTCGGCCACGTGCAAGGCGTCGTTCACGCTGGTTTCGGGCAGCAGGGCGATGAACTCGTCGCCACCGATGCGGCCCAACAGGTCGCGGCTGCGCAGCATTTTGCGCGCCCCGCCGGCCACCAGCTTGAGGGCTTCATCGCCCGCGCCATGCCCGAACTCGTCGTTGATCTGCTTGAAGTGGTCGATGTCGAACAGCATCAGCGAAGCGCTGCCAGGCGCGCACAGGCGCAGGGTCTGGCCGGCGATCTCGTTGAAGTGGCGGCGGTTGGGCACCTGCGTGAGCATGTCGAAATCGGCCAGCACCCGCAGTTGCCGGTGTGATTCGCGCAAGTCGTGCTCGGTGCGCTCGTAGGTCAGCAGCAGGCACATGTAGACCGAGAACATGACGCCAATCACCAGGCCCAGCATCGACGAGGGCAATTGGATCAGGCTGGGATCGTTCACCGTCATGCCCCATGAGGCCATGCCGGTCAGCATGCGCGGCACCTGGAAGATGGCGCCGCCCAGCAGGAAGAACAGGATGACCTTGAGGTAGATGCTTTGCCGCCAGTCGCGGATGCAACTCACGATCCAGGCGCAGTACAGGTAGCCGCAGATGTTGACCAGGCTGAACACGGCCACGCGCGCGCCCACGTCCTCCGGGTTGGCCAGCCACACCCACATCCAGCCCGAGAAGCCGATGAACAGCAGGAAGTAGTCAACCCACGGCTCAGTGGGCAGGTTGCTGCGCACGTAAAAACGGCGCATGCCGCCCAGCATGGTCAAGGGCCACTGCAGCGACAGCAGGACGGACACGGCCAGCATGTAAGGGTGGGCATCCTTGAACAGCAAGGCCACCGCGCTGATGGTGTTGGCCCATTGCGCCACAGTCCACCACCAGTAGCCACGGTAGGTGCGCTGGGTCAGGCCGACCAGGGTCATGATGCCCGAGGCGGTGAACAGGACCAGGCCCAGGACCAAGGCCAGGGTAGGGGTGTGAAGGGGCTCTAGGTGAAACATGGATGAACGCTGATCATGCGCGTGGCGTGGGTGGCTTTGGGCGACAATTAAAAGGCTTGACCACACCCGATCATGAATGAGTTTGTAGGGGTTGTGGTGCCCTTAGTTTCCCCAGCACCGCCTTTAGAGGGTGATCATTGCTGGGTAAGCATTGCATATTTAACGAATCAGGAGACCAGAGATGGCCATGGATGTGGTGGATTTCGAAATCAAAGGTGCAGAGATGCAGTTCGTCGAGGTGGAACTCGACCCCGGCGAGGCGGCCATTGGCGAGGCCGGCAGCATGATGTTCATGGACGCCGGCATTGACATGGACACCATCTTTGGCGATGGTTCCAACAACAGCCAAGGCGGCCTGTTCGGCAAGCTGCTGGGTGCCGGCAAGCGCCTGATCACGGGCGAATCCCTGTTCACCACCATCTTCACCAATCAGACTTCAGGTAAAAAACGCGTTGCGTTTGCTGCTCCGTATCCAGGCAAGATTTTGCCCATGGACTTGAGCAAGCTGGGTGGCCGCTTGATCTGCCAAAAAGATTCCTTCCTGTGCGCCGCGCGCGGCGTGTCGCTGGGCATTGCCCTGCAAAAGAAACTGGGCACCGGCTTCTTT
>CAZKPN010000103.1:0-14379 GCA_964554655.1 uncultured Aquabacterium sp.
GAGCCACCCATTGCTAACCAGTTGAATTTGTTCAACTTTTAACCGGACACTACTGGCCTGGACTCAACAACAACCTGTTGAAAGCTGACGAGTTCAAGTCGGTACGCTGGCTGGTGCGCAGGGCTCCAAGGCGCAGCGCATGCGTCGTGCCGCCAACCTTGATTGGCTTGCCTTGCAGTGCAATGTTCAGTGCTTGGCTGATGCGCTTTTCTGCTTCACTCTGGTAGTCGTAGACGTCGAATGTGCCATCGCTGCAATAGCTGGCGAGCGAGCTCCCGCAACCAAAGGGGAACACGGTGCGATCGTCGCTGTACAGCTGCTGGATACCGTAGGTGGTGGTCAACCCCCAATCAGCATTCAATTGCGAGGTCCAGCGCAGGGTGCCGGTGGTGCCTTCCATCACCACGGGCATGGCCCAGGGTTGATGGTTCAGGTTGATGTCGGGGTTGATGCTGCTGGCGGCAGGCAATGCACCGCCCAGCAAGCTGAAGCCCGGCACGCTGGCCTGTTGGCGACGGCTGCGCTCGATTTCAAACTCAAGCAGGTTGCTGGCATTGACGCGCCAATCGGTGGCCAAGGCCAGCAGGTGGCGTTGGCCATTGGCATAGCGCTCGTTCGGATCCAGCTGCTCATAGGCCACGTTCAGGCGCAGCCCGAAGGCCTGGCCCACACCAAAGCGCTCGGACAGATCCACGGCGCCCAACAGGCTGCTGCCGCCGGTGAAGGCCAGCGTGGCGGAGCGCACATGGCCGGTGGGGCGCTTGACGAGAAAGTTCACCAGACCGCCGGGCGAGCTGAGGCCGGCCTGCATGCCGCTGGTGCCCTTGAGCACTTCCACGCCATCTTTGTTGTCCAGCGGGATGCTGGTCTCCGCAATGATGGGCAGGCCTTCGCGGCGGTAGTTGTAGGCGTTGTCCAGCGTGAAGCCACGCACCGACAAGAAGTCCCAGTAGCCCTGGGCGTTGTACGAATCGCTGATGCTGGCATCCAGGCTGGTCAGGTCAGCCAAGCGTTGTGCGCCGCTGTTCTTGATCGCGGTGCTGGAAATGGTTTGCGCCTGCATGGGCAATTGCCAGGCGGGTGTGTCGCCAAAGCCGGTGATGCTGGCCTGGTTGACGCGCGGGCTGCTGGCGTTGACGGTGACCGTGGGCAAGGCCTCGGGCGGCGTGTCGGTTTGGGCGTTGGCGGTGCCGCAAGCGGCGCAGACCAGTGAGGCCAGCAGAGTGAGTGCCGCACCACTGGGGTGGCGCGCTTGATTTGTTTTGTGCAGCATGGAGGACAACAGAGAAAAGAACTAAGCCAGGCCCAACCGCTGGTGCAGCAGGGTGCTGGTGGTGGTGTATTGAAGGTGTTGGGGCTGGTCGGGCTTGAGCTGCGCGGCCGCGTGGTGCGCTGCCAGTGTGGCTTCGTGAAAGCCGCACAGCAGCAGGCGCTTCTTGCCCGGGTAGGTGTTGATGTCGCCCACGGCGTAAATGCCCTTGACCGAGCTTTGAAAACTGTCGGTCGACACGCCGACTTGCTTGCGGTCGAGCTGCAAGCCCCAATCGACCAGCGGGCCGAGTTTGGGGCTCAGGCCCAGCCTGATCAGCAGGTGGTCCAGGGGCAGGGGGTGGGTGGCGCCATCAGCACCCAGGATCTGCAACGTCGTCACACGGCCATCTTCTTGCGTGTCGGCGCCCGACGGCAGGCCGAGGGCCAGTTTGACCTGGCCTAGGGAGATCCAGGCGCGCACCCGGGCTTCCAGCGCAGGCTCGGCCTGGAACTGGTCACGGCGGTGCAGCAGGGTCAGGCTGGCGGGGCGGGCATCGGCTGGTCCCTCCATCAGGGCTTCAACGGCCGTCAAGGCTTCTTCGCCACCACCGGCCATGACCAGATGCTGGCCAGCCCAGGATGCAGCGGTCAGCGCTTCAGGCAAGTGGTAGTGCACATTGGCCGCGCCATCCAGCGCCGCCACGTTCAAGGTGCGTGGCACGAAGGCGCCAGCACCTGCCGCCACGAACACGGCACGGCAATGAAACTGCAGGCCTTGTCGTGTGGCGATTTCAAAGCCGCCATCGGCCAAGGGTTGGACGCTGGCAACCTGGTCATTCAAGTGCAGGTTGGTGATCTGGCCAGATGCCGGATCACGCGGCAGAAAAGGCCGGGCCTGCGTCAGCAGCAACTGGGCCAGTTCACGGCCGGTGCACACGGGCACGCCGGGCACGTCGTAAATGGGTTTGTCAGGGTACAGCGCCACGCATTGGCCGCCCGCTTCAGGCAGCGCATCGATCACGTGGGTGTTCAGGCCCAGCAGGCCCAACTGGAACGCTTGGAACAGGCCCACCGGGCCTGCGCCAATGACGATGGTGTCGGTGTTGATCACCGCCACGATCAGCGGATCAACTGATCCAACTTGTCGGCCTTGTCTTTCCAGTCATCGGCCTCGGGCAAGGGTTGCTTGCGCTTGGTGATGCTGGGCCAGCCCTTGGCCAGGTCGGCATTGATCTTGATGAACTGCTGCTGGTTGCCGGGCACGTCTTCTTCGGGAACGATGGCGTTGACCGGGCATTCGGGGATGCACACGGCGCAATCGATGCATTCATCGGGGTCGATGACGAGGAAGTTGGGGCCTTCGCGAAAGCAGTCCACCGGGCACACGTCCACACAGTCGGTGTATTTGCACTTGATGCAGGCTTCGGTGACGACGTGAGTCATGACGATCTCTTGTAAGTTGAATTTCGGGAACGAAGGTCGGATTTTACGGGTGCGCGCCAGCGTCCCCGCAAATCGGCAAATGGGTCAGGGGTTCGTCGGGCAGGGCGGTGGCACCTGCCCCCACGATGACCAGGGTCGGGCGGCCCGCGTGCGTCTCGCTGGCTTGGTCCAGCGAACCCACAGTGTGAACGGTGTGGCGCATGTCCGGCCAGCCAGCGCGAGAGACCACGCTGACGGCAGTATCCGCAGGCCAGCCCGCGTCCAGCAGGCCTTTTTGCAGCGGGTCGAGTTGGCGGCCAGCCATGTAGAAGACTTCGGTGTCCGCGCGTTGGCCGGGGCCCATGCCGCACTGCAGCTCGCCGGTGCGCGTCATGGCCGTGGTGAAGCTCACGCTGCGGCCGGTGCCACGGCGGGTCAAAGGGCGCTGGGTGGCTGCGGCGGCAGCCAGGGCCGAGGTCACGCCAGGCACCACCTGGCTGGCGATGCCAGCAGCGCGCAACGCATGGAGCTCTTCTTCCAGGCGGCCGAACAGGCTGGGGTCACCGCCTTTGAGCCGCACCACCAGGCCTTGATCGCCATGGGCGGCGCCCACGGCCAGGGCATGCGCCACCAGCAACTGGTTGATGCGCGTCTGGCCATTGAAATCGCTGCCCGGCTTGCCCGAGAAACCGCGCTTGCCCACATCCACCCATTGCGCCTGGGGCGCCAGGTCTTGCAGGGCTTCGTCGGCCAGGGCGTCGAACAGCACCACCTGGGCCAAGGCCAGCAAACGCGAGCCCTTCACCGTGATGAGGTCGGCCTCACCCGGGCCCGCGCCAATGAAGACGACGCGGGCGGCGGTGGGTTGCAGGGCCAGTGACGACGTCATCGGTGTCAGGCGGCCTTGACCAGCAGCGCGCCGCTGGTGCGGTTGGTGGTGGGATCGACCACGATCAGGGCGCCGCCAATGCGGTTGTCCAGGTAGGGCTCGATCGGCAGGGGCTGCTGCGTGTGGATCTGCACGCGGCCGATCTCGTTCACGGCCAGTTGCTCGGCCGGGTGGTCTTCCAGGGTGTGGATGTCCACGCGGCTGTCGATGGCGGTGATGCGGGCCTGCACCCAGCGGTTGCCGTGGCGCACCCAGTACTTGCGGCCGACGACGGCGGGCTCGGTGTCCAGCCAGGCCAGGGTCGCCGTGAACTGGTCAGCGGGTTTGATGGCGCCGGGGGTGGCCAGCCAGTCGCCGCGCGAAATGTCGACCTGGCGGTCCAGCACGATGCCGGCCGATTGGCCTGCTTCGCCACTGGCGACCACTTCGGCGTTGTAGCGCACCTCGGCCACCACGGCGGTTTCGCCGCTGGGGAAGGCTTGCACGCTGTCGCCAGCTTTGACCGAACCGTGGGCGATGCGGCCCCAGAACGTGCGCGGCTGGTGGCCGGTGCCTTCACCTTCGCGGGTGACGTACTGCACGGGTTGCAGCAGCGCGCCGTCGTGGCGTTCGTCGGTGGCGGGCAGGCACTCCAGCAATTGCAGCAGCGTCTGGCCGGTGTACCAGGGCCAGTTGGCGCTGGGGGTGGTCACGTTGTCACCGCGCAGGGCCGACACGGGGATCACGCCTTTCACGGCGATACCGGCCTGTTCAGCGAAGGCCAGCAGCGAAGCATTGACGTTGTTGAACGCGGTTTCGGTGTCTTGCTCTATGGCATCCAGCTTGTTGATGGCGAACACGATGTTCGGCACGCGCAGCAGGTGGGCCAGCAGGCTGTGGCGGCGCGTCTGTGCCAGCAGGGGCACAGGCGACGCCTTCCAGTCGATCTTGGTGATGTCGACCAGCACCACTGCGGCATCACTGCCCGCAGCGGCCGTCACCATGTTGCGCGTGTACTGCTCATGGCCAGGGGCGTCGGCGATGATGAACTTGCGCGTCTTGGTGGCGAAGTAGCGGTAGGCCACGTCGATGGTGATGCCTTGCTCGCGCTCGGCTTCCAGGCCGTCGGTCAGCAGCGACAGGTCGATCGGGGCGCCAGCGGCGCGCTTTTCCAGCGCATCCAGCTGGTCGGCCAGGATGGCTCGGCTGTCGAACAGCAGGCGGCCAATCAGGGTGCTCTTGCCATCGTCCACGCTGCCTGCGGTCAAAAAGCGCAGGGCCTGGTGTTCGACTTGTTCTTTGGCGTGGCAATCAATCACGGGGGTGCTCATCAGAAATAACCTTCTTTCTTGCGGCGTTCCATCGACGCTTCGGACGTGCGGTCGTCCATGCGGGTGGCGCCGCGCTCGCTCACGGTCACGTGCAGGGTTTCGGCCACGATGTCGGCCGGGTTGACCGCGTCGCTTTCAACGGGGCAGGTGCAGGTCATGTCGCCCACGGTGCGGAAGCGCACGTCCACCGTTTCAACGGTTTCGCCTTCCAGTGGCGGTGTCACGTCGGTCAGGGGCACCAGCAGGCCCTTGCGGCGCATGATCTGGCGTGCGTGCTTGAAGTAGATGTTGGGCAGCGGGATCTTTTCGCGCTCGATGTAGAGCCAGACGTCCAGCTCGGTCCAGTTGCTGATCGGGAAGGCGCGGAAGTGCTCGCCCGGCTTGATGCGGGTGTTGAACAGGTTCCACAACTCGGGGCGCTGTTCCTTGGGCTGCCATTGGCCGAAGCTGTCGCGGTGGCTGAAGATGCGCTCTTTGGCACGCGCTTTTTCTTCGTCACGACGGGCACCGCCCATCAGGCAATCGAAGCGGCCTTCTTCAATGGCTTCCAGCAGCGTCACCGTCTGGTGGCCGTTGCGCGATTCCAGCGGATAGGCCAGGCGCACGGTGCCCTTCTTGATGGACTCGTCCATGTGCGCCACGATCAGGCGCTCGCCCATCTCGGCAAGGCGGCGGTCGCGGAACTCGATCACTTCGGGGAAGTTGTGGCCGGTGTCCACGTGCAGCAGCGGGAAGGGCAATTTCCCTTCGAATTGGGAAGATGAGCCGCCGCCTTCCTTCTTCATCTTGAAGGCCTTCTCGGCCAGGTGCAGCACCACGCACGAGTCCTTGCCGCTGGAGAACAGCAGGGCAGGGCGCTCAAACGTCGCGGCGACTTCGCGCAGGATGAAGATGGCTTCTTCTTCCAGCGCGTCCAGGTGGCGGTGGTCAACATCCGCCAGCAGTTGGTTCACATTCACGGGGGCATTCATATCGTGGTCTTCGGTTCTTTGGATCAACTCAATTCGGTGCTCGGATGAGGCTGGACACGATGGGGGGCAGCTCTTCAGCGATGTTGTCTTCGTGGACGTGCAGGCCGCACTCCTTGGCTTTTTCGTCTTCCCACCACCAGCGGCCGGCGCGGAAGTCTTCGCCGACGGCGATGGCGCGCGTGCAGGGCGCACAGCCGATGCTGGGCATGAACTCGTCGTGCAACGGGTTGTAGGGCACCTTGTGTTGCGAAACGTAATGCCACACATCGCCCCAGGTCCAGTCGATCATGGGGTTGTACTTGGCGCGGCCCTTGTCGTCTTCTTCCCGGGCCAGCATGCCGCCCCGGTTGTTGGACTGTTCGCGGCGCAGGCCGGTGATCCAGGCTTCACGCTTCTCAAGCATGCGGCTGAGGGGCTCCAGCTTGCGGATGCCGCAGCAGGCCTTGCGCAGGTCGATGCTCTCGTACATGGCCTTCTCGCCGTTCTTGCGAACGAACTCGATGGCCACCTCGGCCACGGGCTGGTAGACCTCGACCTTCAAGTCGTACGTGGACTCGATGGTGCCGATCATGGCCACCGTCTGCGGGTGCAGCATGCCGGTTTCCAGCGTGCCGATGGCGATGCCGATGTGGTGGCGCGCGATCAGGTCGGTGACGATCATGTCCTCGACCCCCAGGCTGGTGGCCTGGACGACCTTGCCCGGGTGCTCGGCCGCTGCGGCTTTGAGCAGCGCGACCGTGGCCGCGAGCTTGGCCTCGAAGTCGGGGCTGGCCTTGGCGTACAGGGCGATGGCGGTCATCGGGCGAACACCGGTTTGGTTTGTTGCACATCGCCCTGGTAGTGGCCACGGGCGGCGAAGAAGCCCAGCGCGCGCTCGGCGGCTGCACGCTCCTGGTCATGGCGCAGCACCACGGCGTCCACGCCCGAGCGTTGCAGCAGCGGCATCATGTCGACCAGCACTTCGCCGGTGGCGCGGATCTGGCCTTTGAAGCGGTAGCGCGAACGCAGGATGTGCGCCTGGCTGTAGGCGCGGCCGTCCACCCACTTGGGGAACTGCAGCACCACCAGCGACAGCTTGTTCACGTCGCATTCCAGCACTTCGATGTCGGCATCGTTGGGGAAGATCACGCCCACGGCCTTGTCCGCAGGCCATTGCTCGCGCACGGCGTGCCACTGGCCCAGCGTCAACAGGCTGTGGTCCACCTTGGGTGGGTGAGAGATGGGGCCGTCTTCGCCGCCGGCCGTGCGCCACTGGTCGTGGTGGGTGTCGATGAATTTCATGGTCAGGCTGCCTTCTTCGCGGTCGAGCGACGCACTGCGTTCGCGGCGTTCTTGAATGGGTCCAGGCCCACGCGGGTGACCGTGTCGATGAACTTCTCGTTGGCGGCGCGCTGGCCACGGTAGGTCTCGATCACGGCTTCGATCACGTCGGTCACTTCATCGGCGGCGAACGAGGGGCCGATGACTTTGCCGACCGCACTGACGGGCGCGTGGCTGGAGCCATCGGAGCCGCCCAGGGTGATCTGGTACCACTCGCTGCCGTCCTTGTCCACGCCCAGGATGCCGATGTGGCCGCTGTGGTGGTGGCCGCAGGAGTTGATGCAACCGCTGATGTGCAAGTCGATGTCGCCGATGTCGTACAGCTCGTCCAGGTCCTGATAACGCTCGATCAAATCGTTGGCGATGGGGATGGAGCGGGCGTTGGCCAGAGCGCAGAAATCACCACCGGGGCAGGCGATCATGTCGCTCAGCAAGCCGATGTTGGGCGAGGCGAAGCTGGCGGCTTTGGCCGCTTCCCACAAGGCGAACAGGTCTTCCTGGCGCACCCAGGGCAGCAGCAGGTTCTGGTCGTGCGTGACGCGCAATTCGCCTTGGCTGAACTGGTCGGCCAGGGCTGCGGCCAGGTCCATCTGGTCGTCGGTGGCATCGCCGGGCGCCTGGCCCACGCGCTTGAGCGACAGGGTCACGGCCTTGAAGCCATTGATTTTGTGGGCGTGGGTGTTGCGCTCCAGCCATTTGGTGAAGGCCACGGGTGCCTCAGCCGGCGCGCCATTGCCGGCCGCGTCATGCGCGACCACGCCAGCGGGCTGCACGAAGCTGGCCGACACGCGGTCCAGCTCGGCCTGCGGGATGATGTGCGTGGCACCGTCTACGTCCCGCGTCATGATCTGCTTGAACTCTTCTTCCACCTGGTCGAAAAACTTCTGCCCTTCGGCCTTGACCAGGATCTTGATGCGCGCCTTGTACATGTTGTCGCGGCGGCCATAGCGGTTGTAGACCCGCACGATGGCTTCGATGTAGATCAGGATCTGCTGCCAGGGGATGAACTCGCTGATGGTGCTGCCGGTGATGGGCGTGCGGCCCATGCCGCCACCGACCAGCACCTTGAAGCCGACTTCACCGGCGTCGTTGTGGCGCAGGTGCAGGCCGATGTCGTGCCAATAGGTGGCCGCGCGGTCTTCCTTGGCGCCATTGACGGCGATCTTGAACTTGCGCGGCAAAAAGGCGAATTCAGGGTGCAGGGTGGACCACTGGCGGATCACTTCGCAATAGGGGCGCGCGTCGATGATCTCATCGGCCGCCACACCCACCAAGGCATCGCTGGTGATGTTGCGGATGCAGTTGCCCGACGTTTGAATGCCGTGCATGTTGACCTGGGCCAGCAGGTCCATCACGTCGGCGCTCTTGGTCAGCGGGATCCAGTTGTACTGCAGGTTCTGGCGCGTGGTGAAGTGCGCGTAGCTGCGGTCGTATTCGCGCGAGATCTTGGCCAACTGGCGCAATTGCACGCTCGACACCTCGCCGTAGGGCACAGCCACGCGCAGCATGGGCGCATGGCGTTGCACGTACCAGCCGTTTTGCAGGCGCAGCGGACGGAACTCGTCGTCGCTGAGCTTGCCGGCCAGGTTGCGGTCCAGCTGATCGCGGAACTGCGCCGCGCGTTGGCGGACGAACTGTTTGTCAAATTCGGTGTACTGGTACATGGTTCATCGCCTGTGAGCAAAATGCTGACGCGGATTCAATCTGGTCGAATTAATGGAATGCTTTGTATATATTATAAACGCTGGTCACCGAGATCACCGTGCCCACCAGCGCCAACAAAACACGGGTGTTCAGGCGCCTGGTCAGCACGGCGGCAAAGGGCGCGGCAAACAGGCCGCCGACCACCAGGCCTGCAACGATCGGCCAAGGGCCTTCTCCCACCAGGACGGCAAAAACCATCGCGCTCACGAAGGTCAAAAAGAACTCCGCCAGGTTGACCGACCCAATGGTGGTGCGAGGATCTTGCCCCGTGCCCACGAGTGTGGTCGTCACGACAGGGCCCCAGCCGCCGCCGCCAACGGCATCTACAAACCCGCCAAACAAGCCCAACTTGGCCACGTGTTTGGGTGCCTGCTTGTTGGTTTTGATTTTTTTGAATACCTTGCTGATGATATATAAACCCATGCAAAACAAATAAGCCGCAACATAGGGCTTTATAAGATTGCCATCGATCGATGAAACCACCCATGCGCCCAAAATTGAGCCGATCATGCCGGGAATCAGCAATTTAAGAAAAAGATTCTTGTTGACGTTCCCCAATTTGACATGGGATATGCCAGAGATACCCGTGGTGAATACCTCGGCGATGTGCACGCTGGCACTGGCCACGGCAGGTGATGCGCCCGATGCCAGCAAAAACGTGGTTGATGTGATGCCGTAGGCCATGCCGAGCGCGCCATCCACCGTTTGGGCCAGCAGGCCCACCGCCACAGCCTTCCAGAACGTGTCGCCACTGAGTGTTTCCAGAATCAGCTCTGTGCCAGTGCGCCCATTGCCCGGGTTGAAAAGGCGTGAAGCCAGGTAGCACAAGATGGCCACCAGCAGGAAAACAACCGCCCACACCGCAATTCTGAGAACCGGATGATTGGAGGGGTGTGATACATCGTCCTCGACAGGCGGCAGCCCAAGCGCTTCGTGCTCTGCATTGATCGCGTTGTCGGTCAGGTCAAGGTTTCTGATTTTCATGGGGGACGTGAGGAACGACTAAGCTGCTTGGTTGACCGCAGGGCCGAAGTTTAAAAAAATCCTATATAAATGAGAAGAACATTTTACGACATTGCTTATTTCGTTTCGATCTATAGGGCGAAGGTGGTCCTTGTCGGCGTCTTGACGACGGTGCTGGCAGGCTGTGCCACGCGCCATGCTGCGCCACTGCAGCCTCCGGTCGTTGTTGTTCAGGCGCCAGTGACCAAGCCCGCACCCAGGCTGCCCAAAATCGGCTTGGCTTTGGGCGGCGGCGCGGCGCGTGGTTTTGCCCACATCGGCGTGCTGCAGGTGCTGGAAGAGCAGGGCATCAAGCCGGATCTGGTGGTGGGCACCTCGGCGGGCAGCATGGTGGCGGCCATCTATGCCGCCGGTAAAACCCCGGCCGAACTCGAATCGATGGCCATGACGCTGGACGAGTCCACCATGACCGATTGGGTGTTTCCGGGCCGGTCGGTGATGAAGGGCGAGGCGTTGGCCAAGTTCGTGCGCGGCCACACCGCAGGGCGCCAGATCGAACAGATGGCGCTGCCTTTGGGCATCGTCGCCACTGATTTGAACTCCGGGCAGCCGATTCTGTTCAGGCGAGGCGACCCGGGCACCGCAGTGCGAGCCTCCAGCTCGGTGCCCGCCGTGTTCACGCCCGTGCGCATCGCTGGGCGCGAATACGTTGACGGCGGCCTGGTCTCACCCATCCCGGTGAAATATGCCCGCCAGATGGGCGCCGATCTGGTCATCGCGGTGGACATCTCGGCCATTCCGGAAGGCCAGCCGACCAAAGGCGCGGTGGATATCCTGCTGCAGACCTTCAACATCATGGGCCACAGCATCAGCCAGTACGAGCTGCAGGATGCCGACGTGGTGATGCGGCCCAGGCTGTCGGGCATTGGCGGGGGTGATTTTGGCAACCGCCGCCTGTCCATCCTGGCTGGGCGAGAGGCCGCCTTGAGTGTGCTTCAGCAGCTCAAGGAAAAGATCGCGGCCAAGACCCGCTGATGGCTACTTGGGGGTGCCGAAGGGCTGGCCGGTCACCTTGGCGCCTGCCTTCAGGCCACGCTTGCTGAACCAGCCGGTGTTCATTTCCAGCACATAGCGCACGGGCTTGGCCGAGCAATGGGGCTCGAGCGTTTCGGGCTTCATCTCGTCCAGGTTGACGATGGTGCCGTCGTCGGCAATGAAGGCCACCGACAGGGGGATCAGCGTGTTCTTCATCCAGAAGCACTGCTGACCGGCCTGCTCGAAGATGAAGATCATGCCGTCGTTGGGCCCCATGCTGGTGCGGTGCATCAAACCGATTTCGTGCTGCTTCGGGGTCACGGCCACCTCGGCCTTGATGTTGTGGAAGCTGACGCCCAGCATCACGGTGGGCAACTGTTGGGGTCTGTCCTGGGCCAGGACGGGCACGAACGCCCAAGCACTGGCCCAAAGGGCCATGGCAACCTGCCGGGTGGTCGTCTTCATGAAGTCGCTCATCAAAATGGTGTGTCCTTGTTGCCCGCAGCATGGGCTGTCCGGGGCGCGTTGATTATTGGCAAAAAAGCACTGGCGTGCGAGTTGCTTCTTTTTAACGTGCCAGCCAGGGGGCTCGCGTAGAATTCTCAGCACACGCTGTCGACATCCATGGCAGCGTTTTAACGGAAACGCCAAACGCGGAGACGACAATCATGTTCCAGCACATCAAGGTGCCCGAAGGTGGGCAAAAAATTTCGGTCAACCCGGACTTTTCGCTCAATGTTCCCCACAACCCCATCATTCCCTACATCGAGGGCGACGGCACGGGTCTCGACATCACGCCCGTGATGATCAAGGTCGTGGATGCGGCCGTTGAGAAATCGTATGGCGGTCAGCGCAAGATTCATTGGATGGAGATCTACGCTGGCGAGAAATCCACCCGGGTTTATGGCCCCGATGTGTGGTTGCCTGAAGAAACCCTGAAGGTCCTCAAGGACTACGTGGTGTCCATCAAAGGCCCGCTGACCACGCCCGTGGGCGGTGGCATCCGTTCTTTGAACGTGGCCCTGCGTCAAGAACTCGATCTTTACGTCTGTCTGCGCCCGGTCACTTACTTCAAGGGCGTCCCTTCGCCCGTGAAAGAGCCCGAAAAGATCGACATGGTGATCTTCCGCGAGAACTCGGAAGACATCTACGCCGGCATCGAATTCGAAGCCAAGAGCGACAAGGCCAAGAAGCTGATCGCCTTCCTGCAGACCGAATTCGGCGTCAAGAAGATCCGCTTCCCGGAAACTTCCGGCATTGGCATCAAGCCCGTGTCCACCGAAGGCACCGAGCGCCTGATGCGCAAGGCCCTGCAATACGCGATCGACAATGACAAGCCCAGCGTGACCATCGTGCACAAGGGCAACATCATGAAGTACACCGAAGGTGGCTTCCGTGACTGGGGCTACGCCTTGGCCCAACGCGAATTCGGTGCCGAGCTGATCGACGGCGGCCCCTGGATGAAGTTCAAGAACCCGAAGACGGGCAAGGACATCATCGTCAAGGACGCCATCGCCGACGCCTTCCTGCAGCAGATCCTGTTGCGTCCTTCCGAGTACAGCGTGATCGCCACGTTGAACCTGAACGGCGACTACATCTCTGACGCGCTGGCCGCGCAAGTGGGCGGCATCGGCATTGCGCCGGGCGCCAACCTGTCGGATTCGGTGGCCATGTTCGAAGCCACCCACGGTACGGCTCCCAAGTACGCTGGCAAGGACTACGTGAACCCCGGTTCCGAAATCCTGTCGGCCGAAATGATGCTGCGCCACATGGGCTGGTTCGAAGCGGCTGACCTGATCATCTCGTCGATGGAGAAATCCATCCTGAGCAAGAAGGTGACGTATGACTTTGCGCGCTTGCTGGAAGGCGCGACGCAGGTGTCGTGCTCAGGGTTTGGTCAGGTCATGATCGACCACATGTGATCTAGCTCCACCGCGTCTCATGACGCCCCGTAAGCCCTTGATTTTCCTGGTGAAAGTCAGGGGCTTTTTGTTTCAGCTCGTCTCACGGCAGACCACGAAATCCCGCCACTTTGGAGGGGATTCTGGAGGGTATTTGGGGGAGAAATCCTCCAAATTCCTCCATTTGGAGGGATGTCAAAACGACCTGCGGAAACACCATGAGAAGCTGCAACTACACCCTTTCCCCAACCCGAATTAACAACACCAAGGCCAAGCGCAAGCTCTTCAAGCTCAGCGACGGCGGTGGCCTGTTCATTGAAGTGAGCCCTGGCGGCGTGAAAACGTGGCGATATCAATACCGCTTTGGTGGCGCTCGCAAGGAGCTCACCATCGGCAAGTACCCGGAAGTGGGTGTCGCCGATGCACGCGACAGGCACTTTGAGTGTCGCGCCCAGCTGGAGCGGGGTGTTGACCCTGCCGAAACCAAAAAACGGGTGCAGATAGAGCGCAAGCAATTTGTGCAGGAGAGCAAGAAGCCGATAGACGACTTCGAGGCCTTTTCCAAGCGCTGGGTCAAAGAGCGACTGCTCACCAAGTCAGATACCTACCGGGCGCAGATCGAGTCTCGCTTGGAGCGCTTCGTTTGGCCGGAAATTGGAGGCAAGTTGCTGAGTGCCGTCAGGCCCGCTGACGTGCTGGAGATCATCGAGGCCTTGCGCCCCACGCCGCAGACAGCCGAGGGTGTGCGCACCATCATTCAGCAGGTTTACAACTACGCCATTCAGAAGCTGCTTGTGGAGGTCAACCCGGCCTTGCCTTTGCGGGGGGTGATTCAGGTGCCACCGGCTCAGCATCATCGGCATCTGAACGAGACCGAACTTGGGGCTTTCTGGCGGGCTGTGGATCGCCAGGGGGCGCATTTCGTGACCATCGCGTCGACCAAGATGCTGGTGTACAGCATGTGCCGCAAATCGGAAGTGCTGCGTTCGCGGTGGAGCGAGTTTGACCTGGACAAGGCAATTTGGGATCTACCCTCGTCGCGCATGAAAATGAAGCAAGCCCACCGGGTCTATCTTCCACGCCAGGCTGTGGAGTTGCTGCGCCTCTTGGAGTCGTTTGGTCGGGAGCCGGATGCCTATGTGTTCCCGTCAGTGCTGCGCAGATCAGTGCCGCTTGGCGATGCCACGCTCAATCACTTCTTCAAACGGCTTGATTTTGGTGTGCCGGATTTTTCCCCGCACGGAACTCGGGGGACGGGTGCAACCTTGCTTCGGGAGCATGGTTTCGGGCGTGACGCGGTTGAGCTTCTGCTTGCGCACACAGAACGAAACAAGACGGCGGCAGCCTATCACCACCATGAGTTGGCTGACGAGCGTCGGCGTGCATTGCAATACCTGGCGGACCAGATCGATCGGCTGGTTATTCCCCAAACGGATCCTGATATGGCGTCCTGATCGCAAAGAGCTGAAGGGGTTGCTGGCATCCAAGAATGGCAATAACCTATTCGGCGCGAGGTGTTCACATGCGAAAACTAATCTTCGTTGGCTTCATCGCTTTAGGTGGCTTGGTGGGTTTGTTCTCAGCAGTGATGGATGGCTGGGGGCTGCGGGTGG
>CAZKPN010000104.1:0-14234 GCA_964554655.1 uncultured Aquabacterium sp.
GCGGCGGTCTTGTTTCCCAGCCATGGGCATCAAGTGGGGGCCATGCGCCACTGACCCCTGGTTCGCGGGGGGCGTCCGGTATTGACGCGCTGGTCCGTCCTGCCCACACTCATTGGACGACGGCGGATCACCTGTCGTCCAAAAAACTGGGAGGACTTCATGCGATTCATCGCTTCAGCCGCGTTCCTGTTGGCCACATCGGTGCTGCCGGCACACGCCGCCACTGTTTTGTATTCTCAGAACTTCGAAGCGCCAACCGGCTTCGTCAACGATGGGGGAGACGTCAACATCTTCAAGTCGGTCAACCAGCTCTACGGCAACCAGCCCCCCGGCTTCACCTTCGGGCAAACCAACACGGTCGAGACGCTGCTGGTGGGCGGCACACGGGCCTGGAGAACCGGCTTTCTGGATCCCCAACAACGTGCCGGCAAGTACGTGCTCGGCATGCTCGCGACCTTTCAGAACGATTGGCTCGGTCTGGCCTTCGATGTCGGCGCCCACAGCTTCCTCAATTTTCGGCTCGACATTTCCTCAATCGACCTGGACCGGTGGAGTGGTCCATTCGTGGCCATTGGCGGTGAGGCGCCGAAGTTCAGGTTCTCGCTTTACAACAATCCAACGGGCAACACCGGCATTGGCACCGGCACGCTGCTGTCATTTGCCGAGGTCGCCGGCACGGCATCCCCGTTGAAGAACACTTTTGATTGGACGAACGTGGTGGTGGGCCTCAGCACGGCAGGCAACACCAATGGCAAGGTCATCCTGCGCATTGACCTGCTGAGCGGGGGCTACGCCGCCATGGACAATTTCGTGATCGCGTCCTCCGACACTTCCGGCGAAGTGCCCACCATCCCCGAGCCGCAAACCTTGGCCATGGCCCTCGGCGGGCTGGCCGTACTGGGCTCGGCGACGCGGCGCCAGCGCAAGGCTCGCCGCAGCCACTGAAGTCGCGGGCCGCCTCGCTGCCCTGGCGAATTCAGCGAGGCCTGCGCAGCATCGGGAAGATGGGCGGCGAGCTGCCCACCTGCAAACGGGCCAGCACCTCAAAACCATGCCGCTCGTACAGCGGCACATTGCGGGGGTTGGTCGATTCCAGGTAGGCCGGGTGCCCATCGCGGTCACACGCGGCCAGCGCGTGCTTCATCAGCGCCGCCCCTTGGCCCTGGTTCTGCTGGGCCGGGTCCACCCCGATCAGCGGCAGGTACCAGTGCGGCTCCTTCGGGTGATGGAGGCCCATCTGCTCCAACAGCGGGAAGACATCGTTCTCCGCCTGCTTGGACACCGTGCTTTCAACGATGCCCGTCACGCCATCGTCATCGATCTCGGCGCCCGGCGGCAACCACAGCGCGGCCCCGGCAAAGCCTGGCGCCACGTAGGCGCTGCCCAACGCAAATGCCCGCCCACCAAAGGCCTTCACGAAAGGCGGAAAGTTGGTCAGGTATTGCTGGGGGTCGGGCCAGGTCCAGCGCACGGCCGGGTCCGTGCTGAAGGCCAGCACGAGGGCGCTGATGACGGCGGCTTCGTCTGAGGCCGTGGCGGTTCTGATCATGATGACATCCCTGTTGAATTCGTGGATAAGCGAGAATCGCACCTCTTGGCCAAGCCAGAAATGGCCCCGCAGTAACCAGTTTCCGACAGGATTTTCCACCATGCCCTTGACCTTGCAACAGCTTGAACGGCACCTTTTCAAGGCCGCCGACATCCTGCGCGGCAAGATGGACGCCTCCGAGTTCAAGGAATACATCTTCGGCATGCTCTTCCTCAAGCGCTGCTCCGACGTGTTCGACCAGCGCAAGGAGCAGGTCATCGCGCAAGAGATGGCCCGCAAAAAATCCAGGGCCGACGCAGAGTTCAGCGCCGAGTTGCGCCGCTGGTACGGCCAATCCTTTTACGTGCCCCACACCTCCAGCTGGGACTACCTGGTCAACGAGGCCCACCAGGATGTGGGCGGCTTCCTCAACCGCGCCCTGGGCGGCCTGGAAAGCAACAACTCCAGCTTGTCAGAAGTGTTGGAACACATCGACTTCAGCCGCAAGGTGGGCCAGAGCAAAATCCCCGACATCAAGCTGCGCCAGCTCATCAACCACTTCAGCCAGTACCGCCTGCGCAATGAAGACTTCGAGTTTCCAGACCTGCTGGGCGCGGCGTATGAATACCTGATCAGTGAGTTCGCTGATTCGGCGGGCAAGAAGGGCGGAGAGTTTTATACACCCCGCTCGGTGGTGCGCATGATGGTGCGCCTCATCAAGCCCGAAGAAAAGCACAGCGTGTACGACCCGTGCGTGGGCTCGGGCGGCATGCTGATCATGGCCAAGGAATACATCGACGAGCACGGCGGCGACGGCACCAAAGCCGACCTGTGCGGCCAGGAGGCCAATGGCACCGTGTGGTCGATTGCCCGCATGAACATGCTGCTGCACGGCATCAGCAGTGCCGACCTGCGCAACGACGACACCCTGGCCGAACCCGCCCACGTTGACAACGGCGAGCTGATGCGCTTTGACCGCATCCTGGCCAACCCGCCGTTCTCGATCAACTGGGGCACGGCCGACACCGACCGCAACGGCCAATCCGTCTGGGCACCCAAGTTCCGCGCCGAGCGCTTCGCCTTTGGTGAAGTGCCACTGGGCAGCAAGAAAGCCGATTTGATGTTCTTGCAGCACATGGTGGCCGTGCTGCGCGATGGCGGCCAACTGGCCACGGTGATGCCGCACGGCGTGCTGTTCCGTGGGGGTGAAGAGCGCAGCATCCGTGGCGGCATGATCGACGCCGATTTGCTGGAAGCCGTGATCGGCCTGCCCGCCAACCTGTTCTACGGCACGGGCATCCCCGCCTGCGTGCTGGTGATGCGCAAGGGCAAAGGCCAGCGCAGCGGCAAACCGCCCGAGCGCCAAGGCAAGGTGCTCTTCATCAACGCCGACCGCGAATACTTTGAAGGCCGCGCCCAGAACCACCTGTTGCCCGAGCACATTGAAAAAATCGCCGACACCTTCGATGCCTTTGCCGAGGTGCCGGGCTTTTCAAGCGTGGTCAGTAACGCCACCCTGCGCGAAAACGGCTACAACCTCAACATCCGCCGCTACGCCGACAACGCCCCGCCGCCCGAGCCGCACGACGTGCGCGCCCACCTGCAAGGCGGTGTGCCCAAGGCCGAGGTGCAGGCCAAGGCCGCGCTGTTCAAAGCCCATGGGCTTGACCCCATGGCCTTGTTTGCCAAGCGCGATGCGGCTTACTTTGACTTCCGCCCCAAGCTAGCCACCCGCCAGGCCCTCAAGCCCGCGATTGAAGCCAACCCCGGCCTGCTGGCCCGCGAGCAAGCCGTGCGCGATGCCTTTGCCGCCTGGTGGCAAGCGCACAGCCCGCGCATCACCGCGCTGGCGGGCGCCAATAGCCTGGTGGGCCTGCGCCACGACTTGCTGCACAGCTTCAGCGAAGCCCTGGAGCCCGTGGGCCTGCTCAGCCGCTTTCAGGTGCGCGGCATCGTGGCGGGCTTCTGGTTCGATGCCAAGTACGAGTTCATGACGCTGATGGCGCGGGGCGCCAATGGCGTGGTCGATGCGTGGCGCACCAGCATTCTCACGGCGCTGGATGACGACCAGCACAAGGGCAACCCGCTGGACCACAAGCTGGTGAAGTGCCTGATGGGTGGCTTCATTCAGACCATGGCTGAGTTGGAGGCGCGCAAGGTGGAGTTGGACAGCCAGATCAAGGCGGCCACAACGGACAGGCGGGGCGATGACGCCGAGGGGGATGAAGGTGATTCAACCGAGGCGGGTGACGACGAGCCTGTGGTGGATGAAGCCCAGCTCAAAGTTTGGAAGCAGCAACTGGCCACGCTGAAGAAGCAGATCAAGGCCGAGCAGCAAGGCTTTGCCAAAGGACTGAATGAAGCCGTGGACGTGCTGGACGAGGCGGGGGCCGCCGCGCTGTTGTTGACGGTGATGCGTAGAGATGTGGCAGCAATTCTGGAGCGCTATGTAGCCGCACACCGGCAGCAGGTGGTGATGGCGTTTGAGACGTGGTGGGATAAATACCGGGTTAACTTCACGCAGATTGAAGCATCACGCGCAACAGCCCACTCCAACTTGAGCAGCTTCATGGCGAGGCTTGGCTATGTTTGAGCAGCGTCCTCTGCGTGAAGCCATCGGCGCTCAGTTGGGAGGAGGCACACCACCCCGCGCCATTGCCTCATATTGGGGTGGCAGCATCCCTTGGGCATCGGTCAAGGACTTCACCGATGACGGTGCAACCTTGGCATCGACCGTTGAGAGCATCACGCCAGAAGGCCTTCGTGCGAGCAGCAGCAACTTGATTCCATCAGGGACACCGCTTGTTTGCACGCGCATGGCAGTCGGGCGCTCCGCGTTAGCACCCATGCCGGTTGCCATCAATCAGGACGTGAAGGCGCTCGTACCAGCGGACGGAGTTTGCGGGCCTTACTTGTTGCGCTTGCTTCAGTACATTCAGCCTGCCGCCGCTTCTGCTGCGATTGGATCGACCGTCAAGGGCATTCGCATTCAGGACTATCTGTCTTTGTCAGTGCCCTTGGCCCCGCAGATAGAACAAGGCGCGATTGTTGAAGTCCTCAACACCCTCGACACCACCATCCGCCAAACCGAGGCCATCATCGCCAAGCTCAAGCAAGTCAAGCAAGGCCTACTGCACGACCTGCTGACCCGTGGCATCGATGCCAACGGCGAACTTCGCCCGCCGCAAAGCGAAGCGCCGCATCTCTACAAGGCGTCGCCGTTGGGGTGGATTCCTGCCGACTGGCAAGCAAGTGACGTGGTCTCAGAGTTCGACGTAACTTCCGGCCTCACGCTTGGGCCCCATCGGACTCCAAAATTTAGGCCTCGAAAGTACCTTCGAGTTGCGAATGTTCAGCGAACTCGGATTGATCTGGCTGATGTGGCGCAGCTTGATGCGACAGACGCCGAGATTATGACGCGTCAGCTTTTACCAGGTGATCTGTTAGTCGTCGAGGGACACGCCAGTACCAACGAAATCGGTCGTTGTGCGATGGCTGGCGAGGCTGTCCGCGGCTACACCTTTCAGAACCACCTGTTCCGGCTGAGAGCGATCAGAATGGACGCGACTTTTGCGCTTCATTGGCTGAACTCCGCCTTTGTTCGTTCATATTGGAGTGTCGAGGCAGCCACCAGTTCTGGTCTGAATACGATCAACCGAACGAAGCTCGACCGATTGTCGGTGGCTGTTCCATCTCTATCGGAGCAGCAAAAGATTGTTGCCGTTGTTGGCGGAATAGAACTGCGCGTTGACTTGGAGGAACAGCAGTTGGCGAAGCTAAAGGCTCAAAAGTCCGGCCTCATGGATGATCTCATCACCGGCCGCGTCCGCGTCACACCCTTGCTCCAAGAACATGGACAATCATCCACAGAAGGGACTGCCTGACCATGCGCCTGCTGCACTATCTTGAAATCGAGAACTTCAAACGCTTCGGTGCCAAACAGCGCATCGAACTGGATCACCCGGGCGTTCTGATCGGGCCGAACAATTGCGGCAAAACCAGTGCCATCCAGGCCCTGGCGCTGTGGTCGCAGGCGGTCCGCACCTGGTACGACGCGCGCAAGGCCTCGTCTGCCAAAGAGCGCACGGCCACGTCCATCAACCGGCTGAACATCGTGGCCGTGCCGGTGCAGCGCACGCGCTTCTTCTGGCACAACACCCATGTGCGCAAAGGCAACAAGGACATCCCACTCACCATCACCGTGGGCGTGGAGTTCAAGGGGCAAATCCGGCCCCTGCCCATGCGCTTTCGCAACCAAGGCGATGAGCTGGTGTATTGCACTCCCGAGGGCGATGTTGCAAGTGATCTGGAGTTGATCGCACACGCCGCCTCTCTGCGGGTGGAGTTGCTTTATCCCATGTCGGGCTTGGACACAGAAGAGCCCATCCTGCAACCGGGGCGCGTGGATGTGCTGCTGGGCCAGGGCCGCACCGCCGATGTGTTGCGCAACCTGTGCCTGTCGGTGGCCAGGTCATCACAAGACGACTGGGACCGCATCGTTGCGTTGATGCAGCGCCTGTTCAATGTGGCGCTGGATGCCCCTCAAGAAACAGCACGCGGCGGCATCGCCTTGCAATATCGGCAGCCGGGGGTGAAAGAGCCCCTGGATGTGTCGTCAGCCGGGCGGGGCTTCTTGCAGATGCTGCTGGTGTTTGCTTACCTCTACTCGCACAAGCGCAGCGTGCTGCTGGTGGATGAGCCCGACGCGCATCTGGAGATCTTGCGCCAAAAGCAGGTGTACGTGCTGCTGCGTGACATCGCCAGCGAGAACCACTCGCAGGTGATCATGGTGACGCACTCGGAAGTGATTCTGGATGAGGCCCTGGACAACAACCTCACCCTGCTGCTAGAGGGCAAGACCGACAACCTGGCCAAAAAGCAGGACATCCGCAACAGCCTCAAGCATTTTGGCGCCGAGCACTATGTGAAAGCCCGCGAGCGGGGCTATGTGCTCTATGTGGAGGGCGGCACCGATCTGGACATGCTGCGTGCGCTGGCCCAGCGCTTGAACCACCCTGTGAGCGCGATCTGGGACGAGCGCATCAACTCGTTTTACGTTCAGAACAACTACCCCCTGCAGGATGCTCAGGCCGAGTTGGAGCGCGTGGAGGGGGGCTTTGGCGTGACGCCGCGTGAGCACTTCAGCGGCTTGCGCAACCTGCTGCCCGACCTGCAGGGCCTGGCCATCCTGGACAACGATGGGCAGAACCGACAAGACCGAGACGAAGGGGCCCTGAAGCTTCGCTATTGGAGGCGCTACGAGGCTGAGAACTACTTCGTCACGCCCGAGGTGCTGCGCCAATATGCGCTCAGCCACTACCCGATGGATGACCTCTTTTCGGCCCAGGCCCACACCGCAGTGGAAGAGGCGCTGACGGAAGTGGTCACCGCGATGGTGTTTGATGGCAGTGCTGATGACTTCCGGCTGTGGAGTGAATCGCCCACAGACGCGGCCCGCTTGGTGTGGGAAGCCAAGACCGAGCGTCGCAAGCTCAGCACGGTGGCAGAAGAGTTCTTCCGCCGATTGGCTCACAAGCTGAGTGTCACCATGTTGCTCAAGAAGGGTGAGTTGCATGCCCTGGTGTCTGCTGCTGTGTTGACACCGGCTGCCGAGGCAGAGGTACGCGCCAAGCTCGATCTGCTGGTGGCGGTATTTCAACTGGCGCAGGCTCGTGGTGAGCAGGTCATCGACCAGGCAGTCAATAGCGGCGCTGAGCTTGAGCCGCCAGATGCAAGCTACTGACAGGCCGTTCACCCTGCCAGACCGCGATCTGGCCGATGTCGAGGGCGGGCGGCAGGGGCTTCGGTCTTTTGAACCGCATTTGGACGGTTTTAGACGTGTTTTTGGACGTCTTTGGACGTCTTTTGGATGGAATCGGATGCCGCCATCCGATTCAATTCAATATGAATCAAGGACTTACAGCGTGAATCGGGCATTCCTATGAGCCGCCATCGGATGGGCGAACCATGATTCAACTCAAGCAAGGCAACCTGCTGCTGGCCGACGTGGATGCGCTGGTCAACACCGTCAACTGCGTGGGCGTGATGGGCAAGGGCCTGGCCTTGCAGTTCAAGCAAGCCTTCCCAGACAACTTCAAAGCTTACGCCCAGGCTTGTGCGGCAGGGGAAGTCCAAGCTGGCCGCATGCACATCCATGACAACGGCGGACTGGTCAACCCCCGCTGGATCATCAACTTTCCCACCAAGCGCCATTGGCGCGATGGCTCACGGCTGGAAGATGTGGCATCTGGTTTGGCCGCGCTGGTGGCCGATGTGCAAAGGCTGGGCATCCAATCCATCGCCATCCCGCCGCTGGGATGTGGTCTCGGTGGACTCGATTGGGCGGTGGTTCAACCTATGATCGAATGCGCTTTCGAGACCCTGCCTGACGTGGCTGTTCATTTGTACACGCCACCGCAGACTCGCTGAACATCAACGAACATCTGGCTTTGGGAGGCCCATGGGCTGGGAATTGAATGAACCCTTGAAATGCGCCAGCCCGGGACAAACAAAAATGAAACTCAGGAAGCTTGTTGGACAAATCATCGGTGCAGCCATGTTGGCATCCTGCACCACGCTGCCGGGCATCACCTCGGCAGATGAAGGCCCGGGGCTGTGGCTGGTCCCTGTCAACCACACCGATCGCTACGCACCGAACATCGTTGTCGATGATGCGTGGGCTGGCAATGTGAGCCCCCAAGGCGGGGGGGGAGGCGCCGCCTGCTGCCTTGGGGGGCGCAAAGATTGGTCCACACCCGTCAAAGTCACGTGGCGATGGGGGGCAGAAGAAGACCCCGTCACCAAAGTGATCACGAGGCCAGGCGAGGATCGATCGGCCATCGTCGCATTCCCGGGCGCGCCAAAGCGCCTCAACAAGTCGATCAAAGAGAAGTGGTCACGGGAAGACTACATGGCTGATGAAGCCTACCTGTGTGTAATATTTCGCTCGCTCGACAAAGTCGAGCTGGCCTACTCGTACAGCGGCAGTGGCTGTAAACACAAATAAAGCACAGGGAAGAACATGTCGATCAAACAGGCAGGAGCACCAGCCACCGATGAACAACTGGCCAGCGCCCATCGCCACGGGAGCATGACCAGAAGCAACGAGCAATGGGCTTGGTGCACGGCGGGCATTGCCCCCATCGAAAAGGTCAGATGTCGCCTGTACCCAAAGCTGTCCTTCTTTTTTGACGGCACGGGCAACAACCTTGGGGCAGAGCTTAAAAAACCGGTTGAGCAGCGCGGTTTGTCGAATGTGGCGAAGCTCTACCAAGCAGCCGTCAAAGACAAGGACGGCAAAGAGGCCGTGGCTCGTTATATCCCAGGCGTGGGCACCCCCTACAAATACCCTCACGCTAATGTGTCACCCAACGAGGACAAAGGCGGCAGCTTGGGCCTGGGCTTTGGGTCGGGCGGCGACATGCGGCTTGAAGCGGCACTGTACGAGTTCCGTCACCTGCTGGAGATCGAATGGAGCGGCGGTTCCTTGCGCCACATGCAATGGGTCACGCTGTCGGTGTTTGGATTTTCCCGAGGTGCAACGCTGGCGCGGGCCTTTGTTCGCAGGCTCATTGCTGAAGACTGCGAGCACACCGCTGACGGGCTGATGTGGAAGGCCACCCACGGTGATCGCGTTCGTCTGCGCATCGTGTTCATGGGCCTGTTTGACACGGTGGCGTCCGTGGGTGGCCCAGGCCTTCACATGGCCTGGGGTTCAGAGTTGGCCATCCCCGAAGAGGTTGAACGCTGCGTTCATTTCGTCTCCGGCCACGAAGTTCGGCAAGCTTTTCCGCTCGACTCGGTGCGCGTGGGCAAGTCTTATCCGGGCCGCTGTGAAGAAGTCGTGTACCCGGGCGTTCACTCCGATGTCGGCGGGGGCTACTTCGATGGCTTCCAAGGCCGCTGTCATCAACTCTCTCGCATTCCACTGCGAGACATGTACGCCGAGGCACTGAAAAGCGGCGTGATGCTTCACAGCTTCGCCGACCTCCAGCTTGAAGACCGAGCCGAGATGATCATCCCGACGGACTCGCCACTGCTCTCGAAGTACACAGCCTACATGGATCACCTGCCTGATGGGGGCAGCTCTCTGGAGTCACTGATTCAGGCTCATCGCACGCTCCAACTCCAATGGCGCGGCGCCATCACACGCGCAGGCCAAGACACGCGCGTGCTGGGCGCACTGCATCGCCAAGTCGACCCTGCCATGTGCGAGGCGGTACCGGCGCGCAACAACCACCAAACATGTTCGCCCGCGAATTGGAAATACGAGCTGCCTCGCCGCCCCGATGAACAAGCCAAGCAACTGCTGTCTGAGCATCGGCGCCTGGTTCGCCAGATGCCCAGGATCCGCGAGCCGGTGGATCGGGAAGGCGACATGGAATTCAGCCGACCACGCACGGATTATGAAAACCTCATCGTGCAAGCCTGGGATGCCACCACACCGCTGCCTGCGGAGCTGGAAATGTTCATGGCCGAACACGTTCATGACTCAGTGGCACACTTTACCGACTGGCCTTGCGCGCTCCACGAGCAGCGCGGCATTTTTTGCGACCGTGACAGGTACCTCGCAAAGTCCAATCAAAAAACAGCCGCATTGGTGGCATGACTCATTTCGAATGAAGCAGGAGGCCTATGGGCTGGGAATTGGATGAAGTCGAGCGCCCCCTGGTCGAGCAACTGGTCAGCCAGGGTTGGCGCCATGTGGCCGGCACGCTGGACGACCCCGCCCGCACCGAGCGCACTGCCTTCTCTGACGTGGTGCAAGCCGCCGTGCTGCGCCACCAACTGCACGCCCTGAACCTGCACAACGGCCAACCCTGGCTGGATGCCGATCGCCTGACCCAAGCCGTGGCCGCGCTCACCCGCCTCCCCGCCCACAAGCTGATGGAGGCCAACCGCGCCGCCACCGACCTGCTGCTCCATGGCATCACCGTGGAGGGCCTGCCCGGCTGGGATGGTGGCCGCCACCAGACCATCCACTTCATCGACTGGGCTCACCCCGAGCGCAACGCCTTCACCGTCATCAACCAGTACCGGGTCGATTGCCCCCCCGGCTTCAACCGGGGCAAGGCCTTCATCGTGCCTGACCTGGTGCTGCTGGTGAACGGCATCCCGCTGGTGGTGATCGAGTGCAAAAGCCCCTCGGTGCCCGAACCCCTGGCCGAGGCCGTGGACCAACTGCGCCGCTACAGCAACCAGCGCCAGGCCAGCGGCGAGGTGAACGACCACGAGGGCAACGAGCCCCTGTTCCACACCACCCAGTTGCTGGTGGCCAGCAGTTTTGACGAGGCACGCGTGGGCACCGTGGGCGCCACCTTCAAGCATTACACCGCCTGGAAAACGGTGGTGCCCCTGACCGAAGAGGCCGTGAGCCAGCGCCTGGGCAAAGCCCAACTGTCAGAGCAAGAGCGCCTGGTGGCGGGCCTGTTGACCCCCGGCCACCTGCTGGACGTGGTGCGCCACTTCACCCTGTTCATGAACACCGATGGCGCCACCGTCAAAGCGGTGTGCCGTTACCAGCAATACCGCGCCGTGAGCCGCGCCATCGAGCGCCTGCGGCATGGCCAAACCCGCCTGCAAGACGGCGAGCACGACCGCCGTGGCGGCATCGTGTGGCACACCCAGGGTTCGGGCAAAAGCCTGACCATGGTTTTTTTGATCCGCAAGCTGCGCACCGATGCGCAGTTGCGCCGCTTCAAGGTGGTGGTCGTCACCGACCGGACCGACCTGGAGCGGCAACTGTCAGAGACCGCCGCATTGACCGGCGAGATCGTGGCGCGCGCCACCACCGCAGACAAGCTAAAAGCCATGCTGCGCATCAAAGGCCCCGGCCTGCTGTTTGGCATGATCCAGAAACAGCGCACGGGCGATGCGGTGGGCGAGGCTGGCCTCACGGCCGAAGACCTGCCCAGGCGCAGCAGCGCCATCGAGGCCCGAGAGCCCGAGCCCGCCGAGGTGCTTAACGAAGACGACAGCATCCTGGTGCTGGTGGATGAAGCCCACCGGGGCCAATCAGGCGATCTGCACGCTGCCTTGCAAGTGGGCCTGCCCAACTGCGCCCGCATCGGCTTCACGGGCACGCCCATCCTGATGGGCGACAAAAAGCGCACGCACGAGGTATTTGGCGAGTTCATTGACCGCTACACCATCCGCGAGGCCGAGCTGGATGGCGCCATCGTGCCCATCCTGTACGAAGGCCGCACGGCCCAGGGCGCCATCAAAGACGACGCCAACCTTGATGAGTTGTTTGAAGACCTCTTCCGCGAGCACACGCCCGAAGAGCTGGAGGCCATCCGCAAAAAGTACGCGACCAAGGGCCAAATCTTTGAAGCGCCCGACCTGATCCGCGACAAGGCGCGCGACATGTTGCGCCACTACGTCACGCACATCCTGCCCAATGGCTTCAAGGCCCAGGTGGTGGCGTACAGCCGCCTGGCCGTGGTGCGCTACCTGGGTGCCTTGGGCGATGCCCGAGACGAACTGCTGGCCGATGCGGAAGGCCTGAGCGCCGAAGACAAAGCCATGAGTGACGAGGCCCTGTGCATGCGCCCGGCCACGGTGCAAGCCACCGTGCAGGCCTGGCGCTACCGCGACACCCTGCGCGCCATTGAGTTCTCCCCGGTGATCTCCGGCGGCAACAACGATGATCCAGCCTGGAAGCCCTGGACGGATGGCGCCGCGCACGAGCAAAGCATCAAGCGCTTCAAGAACAAGGCCGACCCGCTGGCCTTCCTGATCGTCAAGTCCATGCTGCTGACGGGCTTTGACGCGCCCATTGAAGGCGTGATGTACCTGGACCGCCCGATCCGCGAGGCCGAGCTGCTGCAAACCATTGCGCGCGTGAACCGCACCGGGCATGGCAAAAAGTTTGGCATCGTGGTCGATTACTACGGCCTGGCGCACCACCTCAAGCAAGCCTTGAGCGTGTACGCCGACGAAGACATCGACGGTGCGCTGCAAAGCCTCAAGGACGAGATCCCCATCTTGCGCGACCGCCACTTGCGCGTGGTCGATCTGTTTCGCAGCCGTGGGGTGGAGTCCCTGTCGGACATCGAGGCCTGCGTTGAACTGCTGAGCAAGGAGCGCCTGCGCGCCGAATTTGGCGTCAAGCTCCAAGGCTTCTTGAACCTGCTGGACGTGGTGCTGCCCCGCCCCGAAGGCCTGCCGTTCGTGGCCGATGCCAAGCTGCTGGCCTTCATCTATGCCCGCGCGCGCAATCGCTACCGAGACACGCAAGTGCTGGGCAAGGACGTGGGCGCCAAGGTGCGCAAGCTGATCGACGACCATGTGATCTCGATGGGCGTGAACCCCAAGATACCGCCCGTGTCGCTCACCGATGCCGACTTTGGTGCCCAGGTGTCACGCGAACCTAATGACCGGGCCAAGGCCTCCGAGATGGAGCACGCCATCCGTGCCCACATCCGCGAGCACATCGATCAAGACCCCGTGGCCTACCGCAAGCTCAGCGAACGCCTCAAGGATCTGCTGGACAAGCTGGGCGAGCAGTGGGATGAACTGGTGAGCGCCCTCAACGTGATGGCGAACGACATCCGCCAAGGGCATGTGGCACAGGATGCGCGCTTGCCCGAAGTGCCAGAGCACTATGGCCCTTTCCTGCGCCTGATCGTGGACACGGCCGTGGGCGATGGCAGCATCACCGAAACCGAGCGCCAAAAGCTGGTGACCTTGACGGTGGAGGTGGTGGACACCATCGTGGCCGAGCTGGTGCCCAATTTCTGGCGGCCCAACCGGCAACCTGCCCAAGACGCCTTGGCCACGCTGGTGTTCGAGCGCCTGATGGCCTCACGCCTGTTGCCCCCGCCACAGCTGGATGCCCTGGTGGACAAGCTGATGGAGTTGGCCCGCGCCAACCATGCGCGATTGCAAGCCTCATGAACAGCCTGATCGTTGAAGACCTGGCCTTTGAGGTGCGCCGCAGCGCCAGCAGGCACACGCTGGGCATCACCGTGGGCCGCATGGGCGAACTGGTGGTGTCGGCCCCGCCCGAAGCGCCCGAAGCGCAGTTGCGCGAATTTGTGATGCGCAAGCGCCTGTGGGTTTACAAGCAATTGGCCAAGAAGGAAGCCTTGCAGCACGTGGTGCCTCGCAAGGTCTTCACCGATGGCGAAGGCTTCACCTACCTGGGCAGGAGCCATCGACTGCGCCTGGTTGACGCGCCAGAAGGCCCGGTCAAACTGACGGGGGGGCGGTTCGTGATGCCCCAATCTTTGGCACCCCAGGGCGATGTCCACATGATCCGCTGGTACAGCGAGCGGGGCCGGTGCTGGCTTGACCACAAGGTCAAGGCCTACGCTGGCCGGATGGAGGTCAGCCCGGCTGGCATCACGGTGCAAGACCTGGGCTACCGCTGGGGCTCGTGCGGCAAGGGCAGCAGGCTGTACTTCCATTGGAAGACGATCTTGTTGCCTGCCAGGATTGCCGAGTACGTGGTGGTGCATGAGCTGGCCCACCTGCATGAGCCGCACCACACGCCTGAGTTCTGGCAACGGGTCGAACGTGCCATGCCGGATTTCGCGCGCCGCAAAACGTGGCTGGCGGAACACGGCATGAGCGTCGAAGGGGTGGTTTAGTCCCACGCCCCTTTTTCGGTCATCATGCTGAAGCGTGCAACTCCGCTCCTCTAGCAAAATCATGACCGCATCGCACCCCATCCCCGGCTGGTACGGCAAGCTGCCCACCCTGG
>CAZKPN010000105.1:0-14045 GCA_964554655.1 uncultured Aquabacterium sp.
CGGGCTGGAAGATCAACCCCCATGGCCGACGCCGGGCATGGGATGAACTGGAGCGCTACCGCAATGACCCGCAGGGCTACCTCGACAAGATCGAGAGCGAACTGCCCATGGGCCGAGCAGGGGAGCGGCCATGATCCGCATCGCCCATTTCTCCGACCTGCACTATGGACCCAAGAACTTGGCCGAGGCCGACCGCTGCTTCGGTGCTGCTATCGACCAGGCCATCGTGCTGGGCGTGCAGGCAGCCGTCCTGTCGGGCGACTCAACCGACCACGCGCTGGATCTGCACTCGCCCGCCGCTGAGCGTTTGGTGTCGCAGGTTCGCCGTTTGGCAGATCACTGCCCTGTGCTGATGCTGCAAGGGACGTTCTCCCATGAGCCACCCGGCACCTTGTCGATCTTCAAGCTGTTGGGTGGCCACTATCCGGTGCATGTCGCGGACCGCATCGGGCAGGTTTGCCTGATGCCGCACGGGCAGTGGCAGGCATCCGGTGGTTGGGCGTTCGATGCCTTGCCCCAGGGCATGCTGGCCTTGTTCAGTTGCATCCCCACAGTGAACAAGGCGACTGTGGCGGTCACGGTCGGGGCCTGCGCTGCGGCCGAGGCGGTGGGCGAGCAATTGGCGGCCTTGCTCGCAGGCTTGGCGTCCAACCATCGCCGGGCCAAGGCGATGGACCTGCCGTCCATCGGCGTGTCGCACGGTACCGTGTTTGGCTGCCTCAGCGAGCATGGGGTGCCGATGGCGGGATTCGATCACGAGTTCACGACGGGCGCGCTGTTCGGCGCCGAGGCGCAGGCCTTCCTGCTCGGGCACATCCATCGGAATCAGGTCTGGGATGGTGAGGGCCGGGCAGGGCGGCAGCGCATCGCCTATGCGGGCTCCATCGGGCGCTTTCACCATGGAGAGGATGGCGAGAAGGGCTTCCTGCTGTGGGAGGTGGATGCCGCGTCGGCGGTCAGCACCCTGCATTCAACGCCCGCTCGCCGCACCGTGGACATCGTCTTCGACGGCAAGCCAGACCTGGACGCGCTGCGCAAGGCCATCGTCGAGCAGAGCATTGCCGGGGCGCATGTGCGGGTGCGGTGGACCGTGGCGGACGAGGATCGGCATGGGGTCAACCGCGAGGCCATCCAGCAAGCGCTGGCCGATGCGGCGGACATCAAGCTGGAGGGGCGCATCGTACCTGTCATGCGAACGCGTGCGGCGGGCATTTCACAGTTGACCAGTCTGGAACAGAAGGTCACGGCCTGGGCGCAGGCGACGGATGTTCAGGATGCAGGTTTACTGAGGTGCCTTTGTGAGTTGGTATGTTCTCAGCCTCATGAAATTGCTTGCAGGATCCTGGCGGGGAATGCCTGACTTGTAGGGATGGTGACAGTGGGTGATTTATGGTGCGCACGGTGTGCGTGGTTTGCCGTCTCGGCAGTGTTGCAATGAGCCGTCTGCAGCCATACGCATACCGGGCGAACGCGGTGTGTCATAGGCAGGTCACGCCGAAACGTGACATTGGTTGGTCGAGATCAATCTGTAACGCCTAGCTGGCGTGGGAAGCGCTAGAGAGGATGCCCATGAGTTGCGAAATGTCAGCCGGCTTGACCAAGTGGTGGTCGAAGCCCGAGCTCTTGGAGATGACCCGGTCATGCGCTTGCCCGTATCCGACGAGTCTTCAACGGGCCAATGGAAGTCGGAGGGTAAATGTGCTTCCCTGACCGGGACCAGCACTGTGGACGGCGATAGTGCCGTCGTGGAGCTCCACCAATTTTTTTACCAAATTCAAGCCGATTCCCAGGCCTCCTTGTGCGCGCTCCAATGCTCCGCGCGCCTGCGCGAAGAGCCCGAAAACGCGTGGCAACATGGACGCATCGATACCGATCCCATCGTCGGCCACCTCGATAACGGCGTGATTAGCCTCCAAACGAAGGGCGACCGATATGTGGCCACCCGGGTCAGTGTACTTAACGGCATTGGTCAGCAAGTTGCCCAATATCTGGGTAAGGCGAGCCGGATCGCCTAGCACCACCACTGGCTCATTGGTGTCCTTCACTGAAACGCGATGTTGCTTGGCCGCGAACCGCACCTGATGTTCTTCAATGGTCGATGTCACCAAGCGGCGCAAATCCACCAGCTCAGCGCGCAACTCGATCTTTCCTTGGCTGACTCGCGATACATCCATTAGATCTTCGACCAAGCGATTCAACTGACCGGTCTGCCGCGACATGATGTCAAGCACTCGCTGTGCAGCTCCATCAGGGTCTCGCATTTGTAGAAGTGCGATGGATGTGACCAGCGGCGCGAGGGGATTGCGCAATTCATGCGCCAGCACGGCAAGGAATTCATCCTTACGTCGGTCCTCTTCACGCAGTTCAGCGTTCAGCCGAGCAGCTTCAGATCGCGCCTGATCAAGTGCACCTGCCAGCGCTCTGGCGCGGTGCTCCGATTCGCGGGCATCACGCGCCTCTTCTGCAGCCAGCACAAGTAGGTGCTCGGCACTGAGTGTCGCCGTCAAAAGCGGCAACAGTGATTCCATGTCGTTGAGCGGGGCCTTGCAAGGTTCTCCGCCAATGAGTACAAGTGACCCATTGTCCGTCGAGCACGCCACCGCTTGGCAAAGGCCCTGTGGCAGAAGATCAACCTGCCCAAGGTGCCGGCCGGTCACTTCACAGCGTTTGACGAAGGCGCGCCAAGCAGGGCCACCACGCAATGTTTGAGCCATGCCAGGGGCAGGCACGAGCGTGCGAAGTGCCGCGTCTTTAACGAGTAACACCACCGCTTCCACGCCCAAATGCGCTGCCAGCCAACTCGCGGCTGCTACTCGCCGGGGCTGCTCGGCAAGCGCTACTAACAGAAGCTGTACAGCAGGCAACGACACTGAACGCTACTCTGGAAACACACAGACCACGGCCGTGCAGTTGTGGAAGCCGCCGAACTGGCCTTCGGCCCGCGCGATCTGGCCATAGGTGTTACAGCCGACGAAGTGCGCTGGCGCCAGCAGCTCAGCGCAAGCCTGCAGTTCGTCGTCAAAGCTGCTGCCCAGCCGCATTCGTGTGGCAACGCAGTCGAACACCACTGCTGCTTGGGGCCTGTTCGATCCCAAAGCCTCCAGTGCCGCTTTGGTCGCTTGGCGCGCGGCGAGCACGGCAGACTGCACATTCGTTTTCATGATGTACACCACGCTGCCGAGCGGGATGCCGGCGGCGCAGGCAACCGAGCCATCAAGGTGGATGGCCAGCGGGACGCGAAGTCGGTACCCGCCGTTGCCACGGATTCCCAGAATGTTGTGCAGGAAGAAAGGGAGCGGGTCAGACGCATCGAGCGCCTGTCCGGTCGCCTCGGCATGGTCCAAAAAGGCCTGAACTGCGGGAGCACCATTCAGGCTGATCAGCCGCTCGCCTTCAACTTCTGTCACCCGGTACCCCTGTTCAGTGGGTGACCAGCCATGCGACACGCCAACCCCAATAGGCTTTTCTGACTGGATCTCCAGGGCAACCACTGCATCGGTGAACGCCTGCGTACCGCAGAAGACAAAAGTCTTCGCGAAGTGTCCGTCGTCGCCTGCACCGCCGCCGAAAAATGTGTAGTTGCCACCAGTAGCCACCGTCAATTCCTCGACGACTTGATCGGCGTGCCCGGCCAGCGCGTCTGTCATGACCAACGCTGCCCGGTGCGGCAGCGGTCGGCCCGTCAAGCCGTTGAAACCGCCCACGATCGAGCGCGCTGCGCTGGCAGGATCCACGCTCACGCCTCGGCCGAGACCGGTCGAAAAGCGCATTGTGTCCGAACGCAGCGCCAGCGCAGAGGCCCATCCTTCGCCGCGAACTGCGTGCGTGAACTCACCGGCTGAGGACGCGCCTACCAGTACGGAACAGCCGGTTTCGGCACGTAACGCTTCGAGCAAGGCAGGGCCATCGTGCTGCGCCGAGGCAAACACCACGATAGCGCCTGCGGTCCCTCCTAAAGCTTCGCGAATCTCTCGACCGAGTGTTTGCCCAGCCTTTACGCTATTGGGCTCATCGCAAATGGCGGCATGCGATTGCATCAAGTTAATACCCCTTCAATCAACATCAAGCTAACAGACCTTTGAAACCGGGGAGCCGGGCATCAAGGCAATTTCCCTAATCATGGCCGTTGTTGGCAACGCCTCGATGTGATGGCGGCGTTTGCCGACATTTGGGCCAGTTTACTCGTGGTCGCCTATGGCTGTGTCGCGCCACATCGCAGCACCTGATAGACCAAACGGATTCATTTCATGCGCGGCCCCGACACATTCCAAGACGGATTGTTCGCCCTCAGAAGTTCGACGACATCGTGCCAGCAATCACCCGCTGCGAGTGATCCGGGCAATGATCAACCAGGCACTGGCCGAGATGGGCGAGTGGTCGCCCAGGTGCAGAAGACAAGTGAAGGGTGGGCGCCCCAGCATCGCGCCGGAGAGGTTGAACTGCCATTGCCGCTGCTTTGGTTAGCAGCCCTCTGCTCAGGGGCATATCCTGAACTGCCACGCATAAACAGGATGCTCCAACTCTTGAGAAGATAGAGCTGCACGCTGCCGCGAGTTGCGGACTGTGTCTGAACTCAAACTGTGAGAGCAGCAGACCGCCCGGCTCGCTTTGCCGTGTACATCGCTGCGTCCGCCCTGGCGATGAGACGCGCTGACGCGGCGCGGACCAACTGCTCCCAGTAAATCGCTGGCAGTGTTGCTGATGGCGCCTCCTCGGACATCATTTGAACCAGACGGGCTTCGCCCGGGTTGTCTTCGACAAGAAGGACGTATGGATCGTTGCTCACGATTGTCGGCATGCCAAGGTGCCGGGTTGAGGGGCCGGCGCTTCAAGAGTGAAAAAGAAACTTGTCTGCTCACCGGGGCGGCTGTCGGCCCAGATTCGACCGCCGTGTCGCTGCACGATGCGATGCACGGTGGCCAAACCGATCCCAGTACCTTCGAAGCCCTGACTGGAAGCCATCCGATGAAAGGGCTGGAACAGCAATTCCATGGCTTTCATGTCGAACCCGATGCCATTGTCCTGCACCACGTATACCGTCTCACACTCATCCTTCACGGCAACCCCGAAGCGAATCCGGGGCACGGTGGTCCGGCCGGTGTACTTCCATGCATTGCCCAACAGATTGACCATGACATCGCGCACCAGCGCGGGATCACCCTGCATTTCCACATCTTCCTCGATGTCGATCTCCACCACGCGCGCGGGCTCGGCAGCCTGCAGTTGCGCCAGCACCGCCTTGGCCATGAGGGAGGCGTTCATCGGCTCTCGGCGAAAATTCTTGCGCCCGATTTGCGAAAGCGCGAGCAAGGCGCTGACCAGATCTCCCATGTCCAAGGCGCTTTGGTGAACCAGTTCGATCTGCCTTAACGTCTTGGGTGACGATGCCAGGTTGGCGTCCAGCTCAAGCAAGGAAGTGAAGCCCACAATGGCATTCAGAGGCGTGCGCAGGTCATGTGCGATCGAACGATTGAACAGGGCCAGTTCGGCGTTCGCTGCTTGCAGTTGGGCGGTTCTGACAGCAACGCGCTCTTCCAGAGTGGCCGTGAGCCTTGCCAGCTCTCTTTCGGCCAAGACCTGACCCGTGATGTCGCTTAGCATGATGACGATATCAAAGGTCTCACTGCCGAAAGCATTCACAGATCCAGCGGACATGAGCGTCCAGATCTCAGTACCGTCCGGGTGCCGAAACCGCACTGGCATCGTGCGGCGGACACCGGGTATACAAACCGCGAGGAAGTCGACGACCGCATCCGAGAACTCCGAATCCACCAGATCGTCGAAGCGCTGACCCAGCATGGAGCTGGCCGGTCGCGCAAGCAACGTGGCCATGCGGCTGTTTACAAAGCGTATTGAACGGCGAGCGTCGATCTGCAACACCCCCTCTTCGGCTGTTTCGACGACGGTCCGATAGTGCGCTTCGCTTTCACGCAGGGCGCGTTCGACCTTGTGACGCTCCACTGCGTGTCGCATGCTGCGTGCAAGCGCGACGCTGTTGGCGTGCTGTTTGGTCAAGTAGTCTTCTGCACCTGCGCGAACCGCGTCGAGCGCGAGCTCATCGTCGTCGTAACCGCTGAGAATGACCACAGGGGTGTCAGGGGCATGGGCATACACCGAGTAGAAAGTATCCAGACCCTGGCTGTCGGGCAAGGACAGATCGAGCAGGATCAGGTCAGCCCGTTGCTTGTCCAACCAGCGCAGGCCGTCATCCAGCGAGGCAGCTTCGTGTAACTGGCAGGTTTTGCCAAAACGGTCGTTCAATTTTTCCCGCACCAGCCGCGCATCGCCTGGATTGTCTTCGATCAACAACACCGAAGAGAGCGCGTGTCTCATCGCGATCCTCAGGCGGCACGCGTCGGCAGCAGCACCGCACGCAACCAATAAGTTTGGATACGCTCAACCAGGGCCACATAGGCGTCAAAATCGGTGGGCTTGACCATGTAGGCGTTGCCATGCGCCCGATAGGTGTCCAAAACGTCCTCACGGGCGGCTGACGACGTCAATACGACGACCGGAATGCTGCCGAGCTGAGGGTCCCGCTTGATCTCGCACAGGACTTCCTTGCCGCTGACCCCGGGCAGGTTGAGGTCCAGCAGTACCAGGTCCGGGGGAACCGCTGCGGTGTGCACGCCGCGTCGATGCAGGTAGTCGAGGGCCGCATCACCATCCGCCACCCAGTGCAGCTTCGCAGAGGTTGCGCACTCGTTCATGGCCTCGCGTACCAGCCGCATGTCCGCAGGGTTGTCTTCGACGAGCAGGATATTCATGGGGAACCATCGGGTACTGGCCGAATATCGGTCTTCTCCATCTGTGCTGCAGCAAGGATAAAGAAAAAGGTCGAGCCTTGACCAGGAAGCGACTCAACACCGATCTGTCCACCGTGCCGTTCTACCACTTTTTTGCAGATTGCGAGGCCTATGCCCGTACCCGGGAAGTCGGCCCGGTGTAAGCGCTGAAAGATCGTGAAGATCTGATCGTGAAAGCGCGGGTCGATGCCGATCCCGTTGTCGACCACGGTGATCCGCCAGAAGCCCTCCCTTTCCAGGCGGGCCGAGATGTGGATGGCGATCATCTCTCCTGCACGCCGGAACTTGATCGCGTTTTCGATGAGGTTCTGCAGCAGTTGGGACAGTTGTACGGGGTCGCCCATTACCCATGGCAAATGGTCGTGGCTCAATTGAGCATCGGCGTCCTGCAGCGCGGCAGCCAGTTGCTGGCGCGCGTCAGCCAGCACGTCCTGCATGGACACGCCGTGCAGTGGTCCGCCACTGCTGTCCAGGCGGGCCAAGCTCAGCAGGTCAGAAACCAAGGTTTGAGCGCGCTTTGCACCTTCCCCGATAAGTTCGATGAACTCCAGCGCTTCCGTGTCGAAGCGGGCTTTGTGCCGGCGCAGCAGCAATTGGCTGTAGCTCGCCACGGTGCGCAGAGGCTCCTTCAAGTCATGAGACGCTACATAAGCAAATTGGGCAAGCTCTTCGTTCGAGCGCTCCAACGCCTTGGTCTTGGCGGTCAGTTCAGCATCTGCAGCCATCCTCGCCGTGATGTCCTCGATGACGGCCACGAACCCTGTCGGTCGGCCGTCGTCCACGATGGCGGCTGAGATGAGTCTGGCCCAGACGATGCGCCCATTCGCGTGCAGGAAGCGGAACTCGCTCTGAAAGGCGTCACGATTGCCGGTAGTGCGCTGCCAATGTTCCTCGACCGCAGGCAAGTCTTCGGGGTGGATGGCTTTGGCCCAACCGTTGCCGCCTTCCTGCCCGATGTCCAAACCCGCAATGTGCAAGTACCTCGGGTTGCCATAGAGCAGCTGCCCATTTGCGTCGGTGAAGACAATGCCGAGCGGCGAAGCCCGCAGCACAGCTTGCAGTTGGCCCTCAGCCTCCCGTGCAGCGCGTTCGCTGTTGCGCAAGGCCTCGGAGGCCTGCTCGCGCTCGGTGATGTCGCGAATGATGCCGCTGTAGAAGCGGCCCGCCGCGCTTTCCCAGCTGGACAAGGACAGCTCAATCGGAAAGATGGTCCCGTCCGAGCGCATGCCTTCGAGCTGGACGGTGCTTCCAACCAGACTTGGTGTGCCTCCTGCCTTCAGACGAGCCATGCCTCGACTGTGCTTGTCCCTGTAGTGCTGAGGCATCAGGCGTTCCAGATTCTGGCCCACCATCTGGACCTCGGAATACCCAAAAATGACTTGGGCCGCCCGATTCCAAGAGCACACGCGACCGTCTGAATCCGTGATGACGATGGCTTCACTGGCGGATTCTGCGAGCGACTGGAACTGCGCGTGGGAGTCGCGCGCCGCCACGTTCATGTCTTCCGCCAGCATCAGCGCCCGCTCGCGCGTCATCGTGAGGGCACGCACCAAGCCAAAGAGCAGCAGGCTCAAACCAACGCCTGCAATCAGAACAATCTGTGCCTTCTGCAGATCGATGGCCGCCTCGAAGCGTGGAAGGCCGATGACCTGCAAGGTCCAATCTTCTCCGGGCAACTCCACCGTTTGGCTTGCAGAGAATGGCGCTCCGCTCAACGGTGGCTGACCCCCGCTGTCGAACAACAAGTGCGCCGCATCAAAGGCCGTCGAGCTGCCGTAGAGGCGCACAGCCACGCCTGCTTGTTCGGGAACTTGACCGAGAGCACCCCGCGCCATGTTGGCCATGCGCAGGGGGCTGTAGGCAAAACCCAGCAGTTGCGCCCGGCGCTGCTCTTTCGTGTCGAGCCTCGCGCCGTTGCGGAAAATCGGCATGTAGATCAAGGTGCCAGCTTGGGCGTTCTCTCCGTCTTCTTGGAGCAGCGTGACCCTACCTGACACTGCGGGGCCGCCGGTGTCCCGGGCCTGCTCCATGGCGGCCCGGCGCACGGGTTCAGTGAGCATGTCGTACCCGAACGCCCGCCGGTTGCGCGCATCGAAGGGCTCGATGTACTGGATAGCTGAGTAGATGTCCCGGTCGCCGGGCGGACGTACGGCGTAGTCAGGGTAGCCCTCCAACCGGACTTCCTGTACGTGCGAGAGGCTCTCGTCGCGCCTCAAAACGCGCGCAAAGCCGAGCGCCTGAATACCGGGGAGGGTTCGAGAAAGGTCCAGGTGCGTCACGTAGGCGTGCCATTCCTGCCGTGTCACGCCATCCGACGCGGCAAACAAGCCGGCCGCACCCCGCAGAACCTGTTCGTTCGCCCGCATCTGATGGGCGATGCGATCGTGAATCTCCGCAGCCACGAAATTAAAGCGTTCGGCCGCTCGTCGCTCGGTATCAGAGGCGACAAGGTGCCACCCCAGCACCGTGACGCCAAGGGAGCCCAGCAGCACGGCCCATGGAACGGCCAGGTCGCTCTTGCCCGCGTTATGACCCCGCAGTTGCTGGAACTCGCGCCTGTCGGCCGCAAGCACGAGGCCCGTCACCGCCGTCAGAGCAACGAAGGTTTGCAACACGATCAGCGCGTCGTTGAGATTGCCTCTGGCAAACGGACCCAGGCCTCGCGTGGTGCCCCAGACGGCCATGCTTGCCGTCAGCAGCGAAGCGGCGGATACGCCCAGTGAACCGTGTCGGTAGGCGGCCCAGGCAATGCAGGGCATGAATAGCCAGGCAAAGCGACGATCCGCCAACGCTGAGTTGGCTGGGAATGCAAAAACCAGCGCGCCCAAAACCGCGAGGACGACGAACAGCGCTAAGGTCGGTGCGACCGCTCTGGCGTTGAACGAGGGCACGCCGGTCTGAAGCAGGGCCATTAGCAGCGGGGCAACGACCAGAATGCCGGTGGTGTCACCTATCCACCACGTCAGGCTGACCATGGCCGCCACTGCGGGTGGAATCACGCCTGCACCAAACAGGGTCAGCGTGCCTATTGAGGCGCTGGTCAGGCTGGCGAGCGGCGCCACAACAACGAATTTGGCCACATCGCCAAGGCGTTCAAACGGGCCGGGCCGGCCGACCCACTTCTGCAGCAGCCAAGCCCCGAACCAAGCTTCGAGGCAATTGCCGACCGTGATCCCCAGGGAAGCGCCGATGACGGTGGCCATGGCAGCGCCATTGGCCGCAAACACCGCAGCATTGGCGCTGAACGCCCCCAGTGCAATTCCGGGCAGCATCGCCCTGCCCCGCCAAACCACCACCGCGATGCCCAAGCCTGAAGGCGGCCACACGGGCGAGGCATTGCTGCCCTCGAACGCCAGCAAAAGCCCCAATCGCGCCGCCAAGTGATACAGCACCGCAACGACGAAAATGGCGAGCCACTTCTCTGCGGCGGTCTTGCTCATGTGAGTTCCTTGAACATGACAGCGCCAGTGCTCACCGGAGTGTCGGCCGCTTGCAGCGTGAACCAGAACCTCGCACCCTGACCCAAGGCGGAATCGATCCCAATGCGCCCGCCATGCCTTTCCACCACCTTCTTGCAGATGGCAAGGCCGATGCCGGTTCCGGCGTGTTCATCACGCAGGTGCAGGCGCTGGAACATGCCGAAGACACGCTGATGATGTTTAGGCTCGACGCCGATTCCGTTGTCCGTCACCGACACACGCCAGCGTCCGTCGGCGTCCAGCGTCGCGCCCACGTGGATGCGAGGCGGCTGTTCGCTGCGAAATTTCATCGCGTTGGTCAGCAGGTTCTGCAGCAACTGGCCGAGCTGGCGCCTGTCGGCGCGCACGGTGGGCAAGCAGTCATCCCATGTGATGGTGGCATTGCTCTCCAGAATGGGCAGGTGAAGCGAGCGCAGCACCTCCTTCAGCGCGCTCATCAGCAACACGGGCTCCAGCGGCTTGCCTTGGCTGTTCACCCGCGCAAGGCTCAGCAGGTCGCCGATCAACGCCTGGGCGCGACGACCGCCGTCTTCGATGAACGCCATGAATTCCTGCGCCTCAGACGGCAGGCTTTGGCCATGGCGACGCAGCACCAGTTGGCTGAAGCTGGTGATCATGCGCAGTGGCTCTTGCAGGTCGTGAGAGGCGACGTAGGCGAACTGCTCCAGCTCCGCGTTCGAGCGCAGCAGCTCTTCGCCGCGTCTAACGAGTTCAGCGTCCAACAGCCGACGCGCCGTGATGTCCTCGATGGTGCCGATGAAGCCGGTTCCTTTCCCACCCTCGATCAATGGAACCGCATGCCCGCGTACCCACACTACCGTGCCGTCTAGTCGCAGATACCGATGCTCTGCAACCACCATGCGGCCATCCACCAATGCGGCTTCGAATGCGGCTTGCAATTCAGCGCGGTGATCCGGATGCAAGATGCGGAGCCAACCCGAGCCGAGGCTATCGCCGAAAGTCATGCCAGCGATGCTCAGCCAAGCGGGGTTCACATAGAGGCAGTTCCCCGCCGCATCAGCGTGAAACATACCCAGCGGTGATGATTCCATCAGTGTCCGCAACTGGCGCTCGCTCTGCCGCAACGCGGTGAGGTCATTCCCCAGTACGTAGACGCCGATGGTCAGGCCCTGCTCGTCGATATGGGGAAGGTAGTTAAGCCGCAGGACCCATTCGCGGCCATTGCGTGTGACGTCGACGTCGAACTCCACGGCGTCGCCGCCCAGGGCGCGCTGCAGGTGAGGCTCGAAGTGCGCCAGCTCTTGCGCGTCGTACAGGGCGGTCAGCGGTTTCCCGATGATGCTCTCGCGGGGCGCGCCGTGCCAGGCCTCGTAGGCCTTGTTGACCATCAGGTAGTGCGCGTCGGCGCTGATGTAGCCGATCAACGCGGGCACTCCGTCCGTGATGAGCCGAAGGTGCTGCTCGGAGGCCCGCAACGCCGAAGTCTGTGCGCTCAGCGAGCGCGCCATGGAGTCGACGGCCCTGGCCGTGTCACCGAGTTCATCCCGTGTATCCACGTTGCAACGCACGTCGAGATCGCCCGTACGGATGCTCGCCACCGCAGAATCCAGTCGCCTCAGCGGGCGCAAGACGCGGCGTGAGACCATGAACCCTATGCCGCCCAGCAGCGCCAGGAACACCACGGGTGTGGCCAGCACCGTGCCATTGAATAAACGCTGGTTCCGGGCCTGCTGGGCGGCCACTTCGAGACCCCAGCGGTGGCTGCTCTCGATGATTTCCTGGGTCTCGATCAGCAGGCGCTCGACCAGTAAGTCTTTGCGGCGGCTGGTGAGCGCCGATGGTGGTGACGCGGCATGTTCAACCAGTTTCTCAAACAACGGCGGCAGCGTGTCCATGTGCCCGCGAAGCTTGACCAGCGTCGCAAGGCGTTGAGAGTCGCTGGCCATCGCCCGATCAGCGGTCTTAACCAATTGGCCGTGACGCAGTCGCCACTGCATGGCAGCGCGCTCCCCACTGTACGTTGAGAACTCATTGGTCAGCGTCAACAGGCTGCCAATATCCCGAGCGATGTCCTGGGATTCGGTCTGCTGTTTTATGCCGCTCGCATTGATGCGAATGACCTGAATCAGAGCCAGGATTAACATCCCGGTCACCGCCATTGCGAGGACGGCCGTGAGCACCAGTTGATGCCGGATCTTCATGATTCAACGCAGCGGCAAGGTGACGGATCCGGAGGCGACCCTGGAATGCGATACCTGCCAAAACCTGGCGCTCATTGAAAGGGGAGCCTCTCGCCCGGCATGGCCTTGCGAAGCGGCGCAGGTTCGATAAAGCGCAGGTAATTGGGGGCGGTCTGTCCGGGGGCAACATGCCCCTCACGCAAGGCCCAACGCGCCTCGGCCTCGAGCGTCGTGATCAGCGACTGATCCAGCGCCAGGCGGAAATCCAGGTCCTTCCACACCCATTTGACGAAATCCTCATCCATGCCCAGCCGTTGCTTCAGGATGTTCTGAGCCTCGCGAGGCCGCTCTGCTATGAATCGCTGTGCCTTCGCCAGTGCCCGAAGTGTGCGCACCACGTCGTCTCCTCGCTCCTTCAGCACCCTGCGAGTGGTGATCAGATTGAAGGTCTCGGTGTAGATCTGCGGGTCGGGAAGCAGCACCGCGTCGGCACCCACCGCTCGCGCAGCCAGCCATCCATAGGGTTCCCACATGGCAAGAGCATCGACCTCCCGATTCCTAAGCGCCGCCACCATGTTTTCCTGCGCGATATCGACCACTTGGACGCGCTTGGGATCGACGCCGTGGAACAGCAGGAATGCATCCAGGAAATAGTGCGAACTTGCTCCTTTGACTGTGCCGACTCGCTTGCCTTCGAGATGGGCGGCTGCGGAAATCCCCGCGCTGCGCCGTGCGATGAGCTTGACGTCGTTCGATGCTGTTACGAAGGTGGCGACCACCGCATAGTCGGAACGCACGAAGCTATTGAACATAACCGGCAGATCAGAGGCCGTGGCTAATTCAACGCCCCCTTCTAGCAAGCGACGCATGCATCGCACGCCGCCGAGGCACTCGGCGACTCGAAGCGACACGCCTTCGGCGACGAAGTAGCCCTGGGATTCCGCAACGTAGATAGGAAGCGAAAGCGCCGTGCGCGATACCGCGAAAACCATATCCGCGGAACGTGCAGGGGCGCCGTGCCCTAGCAGGCAGACGAGCCACATGCAAAGGCAGTACCGCAGCAGAGATAGAAGTTTGACGACAGGTGCAGTACGCATAGGCTTCCAAAATTGCGGCCGAAGTTTTGTTCCAGCGGGAAATTTTGCGCCCCTATAGCCCCTGCGTCTACGGAAAATCGATATTTTTGGCACGCTTCTTTACGCTTGAGCGCCACCCTGGCGCCCGTGCAGAGACCACTCAGGCAGCAGATCAGATACTCGGCAGCTTCCGGGGAAATGTGTCGAATACGTAAAGCGATGCCCGTCATAGCATTTTCATTTCTTGGTTCTTCGACGAGCCCCTATGAATCAGGCTCTTGCAAGAGACAAGATTCTGAAGTGGCTGTTGCTGTTTGACCTCAATGCTTGATCTGTGACAATCGATTTAGATGCTGACGAAAGTGACCAGGCCCAATATGGGACTGGTGCTGTACAGAAGTCAAAGATTCGTTGGCAGGCTGCACGAAAAGTCGCGCCGGACTTGATCGCGTACCCCGCCCGACGCATATCCAACAAACGTGTGCCAAGAGTCTGAATGGAGTGTCTGAACGTTATTGACAAGCAGAGGTTGACAACGTGACA
>CAZKPN010000106.1:0-13930 GCA_964554655.1 uncultured Aquabacterium sp.
TCCACGGCCTGTTCCACCCGGTCCACCGCATGGATGGTGAGCCCTTCAATGGGCTTCTTGGGTGCATTGGCTTTGGGCACCACCGCGATCGAAAAGCCCAGCTTGGCCGCTTCCTTCAAACGCTCCTGGCCACGCGGGGCAGGGCGGATCTCGCCCGCCAGGCCCACTTCGCCAAAAGCAAAAAAGCCCTTGGGCAGAGGCTTGCCGCGCAGGCTGCTTTGAATGGCCAGCAACACCGCCAGGTCGGCCGCCGGTTCGCTGATGCGCACGCCGCCCACCGCGTTCACGAACACGTCCTGGTCACCGCAGGCCATGCCCGCGTGGCGGTGCAGCACCGCCAGCAACATGGCCAGGCGATCACGTTCCAGCCCCACGCTCAAACGGCGCGGGCTGGGGCCGCCTGAATCAACCAGGGCTTGAATCTCGACCAGCAGCGGGCGCGTGCCTTCCAGCGTCACCATCACGACCGAACCAGGCACGGGCTCGTTGTGCGTGGACAAGAAGATGGCGCTGGGATTGCTCACACCCTTCAAGCCCTTGTCGGTCATGGCGAACACGCCAATTTCGTTGACCGCGCCAAAGCGGTTCTTGATGGCCCGCACCAGCCGAAAGCTGCTGTGTGTTTCGCCTTCAAAATACAAAACGGTGTCGACGATGTGTTCCAGCACGCGGGGCCCGGCCAGCGCGCCTTCCTTGGTCACGTGGCCCACCAGCACCATGGTGCAGCCGCTGGACTTGGCCACGCGGGTCAGGTGGGCGGCGCATTCACGCACTTGCGCGACCGAGCCTGGCGCCGAGGTGAGCTGGTCGGAGTAAATCGTCTGGATCGAATCGATCACGCAGAAAGACGGTTGCTCGGCCTCCAGCGTGGCGATGATGTTTTCCAGCTGGATCTCGGCCTGCACCCGCACCTTCGAGCCATCCAGACCCAGCCGCTGAGCGCGCAAGGCCACCTGGGCGCCGCTTTCCTCGCCGGTCACATAAAGCACCGGCATTTGCCGCGACAGCGCGTCAAGTGCTTGCAGCAGCAAGGTCGATTTGCCGATGCCCGGATCGCCCCCGATCAGGATCACGCCGCCGGTGACGATGCCGCCACCCAGAACGCGGTCAAGCTCTTCCAGCCCGGTGGGTGTGCGGGCAATGTCGGCCGCCTGGATGTGGGACAAGGTGGCCACTGGCTGCGGCGCGTTGAGCCCGCGCGTCAGGGCCTGCATGCGGTTTTTGGCCGGGCCAGTGTCGGCGCGGGTTTCTTCCAGCGTGTTCCAGGCGTTGCAGTGAGGGCATTTGCCCAGCCACTTGGGGCTGGTGCCGCCGCATTCGGAGCAGGTGTAGATCGTTTTCTCTTTGGCCATGAAAGGTGTCGTTCAGGCGATCTCGTCGCCGTCCTTCTGGCCATCGTGGATGGCTTTGAATTTGCGGTCCAGTTCCTGGCGCAGTTGGCGGCGCAGCAGGGCGGATTCGAAGCGGCGTTTTTCCTCGGCCGTGGTGGGCTCCAGCGGCGTCACGGGCTTGGGGCGGTTGTTGTCGTCGACGGCCACCATCGTGAAGAAGCAGCTGTTGGCATGGCGCACCACTTGGGTGCGGATGTTCTCGGCGATCACCTTGACGCCGATCTCCATGGACGAGTTGCCAGTGAAGTTGACCGAGGCCAAAAAGGTGACCAGTTCGCCCACGTGGATGGGTTGGCGGAAGGTCACGCGGTCGACCGACAAGGTCAGCACATAGCAGCCGGCATAGCGGCTGGCGCAAGCGTAAGCGACCTGGTCGAGCAGCTTGAGGATGGTGCCGCCGTGGACATTGCCGGAGAAGTTGGCCATGTCGGGCGTCATGAGCAAGGTCATGCGCAACTGGTGGCGGTGGTGGTCGATGTCCATGCTTGATTCTGGTGCAAAACTCATTGGGGTCGGGGCAAAAGGAACGACTGCATGCAAGTGCTGTGCCGAAATGGTGCGCTCATGCGGCACTTACACGGCGGTGACCGGAACGCGTTGCGAAAGCGCGCACATCAGTTCATAGCCCACGGTGCCGCAGTGCTGGGCCACGTCATCGATGGGCAGCAAGGTGGGTTGGCCATCGACCAGCGGGCCATGGCCCCACAAGGTGGCTTCGCTGCCCACCCTGGCTTGGGGCGCCGCGGTGAGGTCCACCGTGACCATGTCCATCGACACGCGTCCGATCAAGGGCACGCGCGCACCGTCGATCAGCAAAGGGGTGCCGTTGGGGGCGTGGCGAGGGTAGCCGTCGGCATAGCCGCAGGCGACCACGCCCAGGCGCATGTCGCGGTCGGCAGTGAAGCGGCTGCCATAGCCCACCGTGTCGCCGGCTTTCAGGTGCTGGATGGCAATCACGTGGGATTTCAGGGTCATGGTGGCTTGCAAGCCCCAGTGGGCGGCGCTGTGCTCTGGGTAGTCGGGCGATGAGCCGTACAGCATGATCCCGGGGCGGACCCAGTCACCACGTACGCTGGCATCCTGGGCATGGCGCAAGGTGCCAGCGCTGTTGCACAGGCTGCGCTCGCCGCTCAGGTCGGCACAGGTGCTGAGGAACAACTCGGTCTGCTGGGCGATGCCACGTGGCCCGTCCGCGTCCGAAAAGTGCGTCATCAGCGACACCTCGTCCACTTGCGACAAGGCCGACAAGCGCGCCCAGGCGCTGCGGAAGGCGGGCGGCGTGAAGCCCAGGCGGTTCATGCCGGTGTTCATCTTCAGGAACACACGGTGCGGCCATTCGGTCTTGTGCTGGGCCAGCCAGTCGATCTGCTCGTCGCAGTGCACCACGTGCCACAGGCCCAGGCGCGAACACCATTCCAGGTCACGAGCTTCGAACACGCCCTCCAACAACAGGATGGGGCCGCGCCAATCCAATTTGCGCAGGCGTTGTGCCTCGGCGATGTCCAGCAAGGCGAAGCCGTCGGCCGCGCGAAGGCCTTCAAAGGCGCGTTCAACGCCATGGCCGTAAGCGTTGGCCTTGACCACGGCCCACACCCGCGCGTCTGGCGCGCAGTCGCGGGCGCGCTGCAAGTTGTGGAGGAGGGCATCGACGTGGATGAGGGCTTCTAAGGGACGGGGCATGAGGGGATTGTGCCAGTGGCCATGCTATAAACCGCGGCTTGGCCTGCCGCTTTACCGATGTCTGGTGGGCGGCGAAGGTCCGACATCACACGCATGAAGACAGTGACTGCCCGCTTATGAAAAAAGGCTTTTTCACCATCATGGCGGCGCAGTTCTTCAGCTCGCTTGCCGACAACGCCTTGTTCGTGGCCGCGGTGGAATTGCTGAAAAGTTCAGGCGCTCCGGAATGGCAGCCTGCGGCACTGGTGCCCATGTTCGCTTTGTTCTACGTGGTGCTGGCCCCGTTCGTGGGCGCGTTTTCCGACGCGGTGCCCAAAGGCCGGGTCATGTTCTTTTCCAACAGCATCAAGGTGGTTGGTTGCCTGATGATGCTGTTTGGCAGCCACCCCCTGATCGCGTATGCGGTGGTGGGTCTGGGCGCCGCCGCTTACTCACCCGCCAAGTACGGCATCCTCACCGAGTTGCTGCCACCCTCGCAACTGGTCAAGGCCAATGGCTGGATCGAAGGGCTGACCATCACCTCCATCATCCTGGGCGTGGTGCTCGGCGGGCAATTGATGGGCGAGGTCGTGTCGCCGCACCTGCTGGCGTTTGACCTGCCTTTCGTGGACACGGGGATCGACACGCCGCCCGAAGCCGCCATCGCCACGATGATCTTGCTTTACGTGCTGGCGGCTTTGTTCAACCTGCGCATTCCCCGCACGGAAACCCCCCTGCAACCACTGCCTGTGCACCTGTGGTCCCTGGTGGGCGACTTCTTTGATTGCAACCGCCGTTTGTGGAAAGACAAGCTGGGCCAGATTTCTCTGGGCACGACCACGCTGTTCTGGGGCGTGTCCGGTAATTTGCGCTACATCGTGCTGGCCTGGGCCGGCGTGGCCTTGAGCTATGACACCACCCAGGCGTCGGCCCTGGTGGGCGTGGTGGCGGTGGGCACGGCGGTGGGCGCGGTATTGGCCTCGGCCAAGATGCGCCTGGACCAGGCCACGCGGGTCATCCCGCTGGGCGTGGCCATGGGCGTGCTGGTGCTGGGCATGAACATGATCCGCGATATCACCGTGGCGGTGCCCTTCCTGATCATCCTGGGCGGTTTGGGCGGCTTCCTCGTCGTGCCAATGAACGCCTTGCTGCAACACCGTGGCCACAACCTGATGGGGTCGGGGCGTTCCATCGCGGTGCAGAATTTCAATGAGCAGGCGGCCATCCTGGTGATGGGGGGGCTGTACAGCGGTTTGACCCGGTCCGGCCTGTCTGCCTATGGCGCCATCACGGCGTTTGGCTTGGTGGTGGCAGCGTCCATGCTGGGCATCTGGTTCTGGCACCGCAGCAACACCATTCACCACCGTGACGAGGTCGAGCGCCTGCTGGCCGTGGCCCGCAGCGATTGCCACTGAGTCACCACTGCTCACACATCGGCAACATAGCTTTACGAAAGCCTGTCATCGGCGGCCGTAAGCTGGCCGTTGTAGAGACATGACGGAGAACGTGCTGCTTGTTCATCCAGGGCCAGCCGTCATGACAAGGAGAAACAGCATGAATGCTCGCCAACTATTTTCTCGACCCAAAGCGCTGGTCGCCACTGCCTTGTTGGCTGTGACCGGTGTGGCCAACGCAGGCGGCGTGTCCTGGGTGGTGGGGGTGAATGCGCCCCTCATCCCCGGGCCGGGCCATGTGAATGCCGTGGTGTCGAATGGCGGGGGTTACCACTACCCGCCTCAGCCGGTGTATGTGCAACCCCGCCGCATGATGGTGGTTCCGCAGCCCTATTACGGTGTGCAGCCGGTGGTCTACCAAGCGCCGCCGCCCGCTTTCCGGCCGCACCGTGGCTGGGGTCGACATTGGCATCGCCATGGTCGTGCCGAAGCCTACGCCAACGGCTATCGCCAAGGCTATGAGCGCGGCTACGACCGGGGCAATGACTACGACGATCGCCGTGGCGGCGATTGGGGCCACCGAGACCGTTGATCGATCTCGGCGGGGCTGGCTTGGCGGTCAGCGGCGTCGGCTGCTGCTGCCCCCCAGCAGTGATCCGAGTACACCGCGGATGATTTCGCGGCCGACCGATGAGCCGATGGTTCGCGCGGCCGACTTGGCCACGGTTTCCAACACGGAATCCTTGCGCCCGCTGCCCCTGAGCAGTCCGCCGGCCAGGTCGCCCAGCCAGGAGCCCCCGGCATCGGGCGCGGGCTGGCTGGTCGGGGTTTTGCCCTTGCCGCGCACGGCCGCTTCCGCTTCCTCACGCATTGAGCTGGGTTGTTCGGCCTGCTCACGGGTGGGCGCGCTGGAGGCCCGGCCTTTGAGCTTCTCGTAGGCCGAATCCCGGTCAACCACCTTTTCGTACACGCCGGCCACCAGCGAGGTGCTCAGCAGTGTCTTGCGCTGTTCGGGCGTGATCGGGCCGATCTGGCTGCCGGGCGGTAGCACGAACACACGTTGGGTGATGCCCGGGCGGCCCTTGTCGTCCAGGCAACTGATCAAGGCTTCGCCCACCGCCAGTTCGGTGATGGCCGTGGCGATGTCCAGGCCAGGGTTGGCGCGCATGGTTTCGGCGGCCGATTTGACCGCCTTCTGGTCGCGCGGCGTGAAGGCCCGCAGGGCATGCTGCACACGGTTGCCCAACTGGCCCAACACCGTTTCAGGCACGTCCAGCGGATTTTGGGTGACGAAATAAACGCCCACGCCTTTGGAGCGCACCAGGCGCACCACCAGCTCGATGCGCTCGATCAAAGCCTTGGGCGCGTCGGTGAACAGCAAATGGGCTTCGTCGAAGAAAAACACTAACTTCGGCTTGTCCAGGTCGCCCACCTCCGGCAGCGATTCAAACAACTCAGACAGCATCCACAGCAGGAAGGTCGCGTACAAACGTGGCGCGTTCATCAGCTTGTCGGCGGCGAGGATGTTGATCACGCCATGGCCATCGACCGTCTGCATGAAGTCGTGGATGTCGAGCATGGGCTCGCCGAAGAACTGGTCGCCGCCTTGCTCTTCCACCTGCATCAGGCCGCGCTGGATGGCACCCACACTGGCCGGGCTGACGTTGCCGTATTCGGTGGTGAAGGTGCTGGCGTTGTCGCCCACATGTTGCAGCATGGCCCGCAGGTCTTTCAGATCCAGCAGCAGCAAGCCGTTGTCGTCTGCGATCTTGAAGACCAGTTGCAGCACGCCTTGCTGGGTGTCGTTCAGGTTCAGCATGCGCGACAGCAGCAGCGGGCCCATGTCGGACACGGTGGCGCGCACCGGGTGGCCTTGCGCGCCGAACACATCCCACAGGGCCGTGGGGCAGGCCAGGGCGGCGGGGGGCTCGATGCCGCGTTCTTTCAGGATGGCCGCCAGCTTGGGGCTGAGGGTGCCCGCCTGCGAGATGCCGGTCAGGTCACCCTTGATGTCGGCCATGAACACCGGCACGCCCAGTTTCGAGAAATTTTCGGCCAGGTTTTGCAGCGTGATGGTCTTGCCAGTGCCCGTGGCGCCCGTGATCAGGCCGTGCCGATTGGCCAGTTCCGGCAGCAGGTGGCACTCGGTCTCGCCGTGGCGGGCAATCAGAATTGGGTCGGCCATGAACGGGGCTCCTGAGGGCAAAGGTAAAATTCGGGAAATCACGAGATCCCAGTATCTCTGCAAATCATGTTCGCGCCCCCTCCCAATGTGGTGCGCGACGCGCCGTTTTGCGGCGAAAAACAGTTTGGAGCACACACACCATGGCTGGACATTCCAAATGGGCCAACATCCAGCACCGCAAGGGCCGCCAGGATGAGAAACGAGGCAAGGTCTGGACCCGAGTCATCCGGGAAATCATCGTCGCGGCCCGCCTGGGCGGGGCTGACCTGGACGTCAACCCACGCCTGCGCCTGGCCATTGAAAAGGCCAAGGCGGCCAACATGCCCGCCGACACCATCAAGCGCAACGTCGACAAAGCCACCGGCAACCTCGAAGGCGTGCACTACGAAGAAGTGCGCTACGAGGGCTACGGCATCGGCGGCGCAGCCGTCATCATCGACTGCATGACCGACAACCGCGTGCGCACCGTGGCCGAGGTCAGGCACATTTTTAGCAAGTACGGTGGCAACCTGGGCACGGAAGGTTCGGTCGCGTTCCAGTTCAAGCACTGCGGCCAGATCATCTTTGCCCCGGGCACGAACGAGGACAAGGTCATGGAGGTGGCGCTGGAGGCGGGTGCCGACGACGTGATCACCCACGACGATGGATCGATCGAAGTGCTGACACCGCCGCTGGCGTTCGAAGCCATCAAGGCGGCCTTGACGAACGTGGGATTGACCCCCGAGGTGGCCGAAGTGACGATGCGCGCTGAAAACACGGTTGAATTGACCGGCGACGATGCCGCCCGCCAGCAAAAATTGCTGGACATGCTGGAAGACCTGGACGATGCCCAGGATGTGTTCCACAACGCTGAATTGAACTGAAGAATCGACGGACTGTATGAATATTCTTGTGATCGGCTCGGGTGGACGCGAACATGCCCTGGCCTGGAAACTCGCCCAATCGCCCAAGGCCCAGAAGGTCTACGTGGCCCCGGGCAATGGCGGCACGGCCCGCAGTCCGCACCTGGTCAACATCGACATCACCGACGTCAAGGCCCTGGCCGACTTCGCTGAAACCGAAAAGATCAACCTGACGGTCGTGGGCCCCGAGGCCCCGCTGGCGGCTGGCGTGGTGGACGAGTTCCGCGCGCGTGGCCTGCGCATTTTCGGCCCCACCAAGGCGGCCGCGCAGTTGGAAAGCTCCAAGGCCTTTGCCAAGGACTTCATGAAGCGCCACGGCATCCCCACGGCCTTCTACGAAACCTTCACCGATGCCGTGGCTGCCCACGCCTACGTGGACAAGCATGGCGCGCCCATCGTCATCAAGGCCGATGGCCTGGCGGCGGGCAAGGGCGTGGTGGTGGCCATGACCCTGGCCGAGGCGCATGAAGCCGTCGATTGGATGCTGCTGGACAACAAGCTGGGCGTGACGCACAACGCTGGCGCGGATGGGCAGGCTGTGCCGCGCGTGGTGATCGAAGAATTTTTGCAAGGCGAAGAAGCCAGCTTCATCGTGCTGTCCGACGGCAAGAACGTGACCGTGCTGGCCACCAGCCAGGACCACAAGCGCTTGCTGGACGCCGACGAAGGCCCCAACACCGGCGGCATGGGCGCTTACTCGCCCGCCCCCGTGGTCACGCCCAATGTGCACGCCAAGGCCATGCAGGAGATCATCTTGCCGACGCTGGCCGGCATGGGCAAGGACGGGATCCCCTTCACCGGCTTTTTGTACGCTGGCCTGATGATCGACGCGCAAGGCAACCCCAAGACGCTGGAGTTCAACTGCCGAATGGGTGACCCTGAAACCCAGCCGATCATGATGCGTTTGAAGAGCGACCTGGTGGACGTGTTTTTCAGCGCCACCGATGGCACGCTGGACCAGGTCGAGTTGCAATGGGACCGCCGTTTCGCACTGGGCGTGGTCGTGGCTGCGGGCGGTTATCCGCTCAACCCGAAGAAGGGCGACGTCATCACAGGCTTGCCGGCGGATGCTGACGATGCCATGGTCTTCCATGCCGGCACGCAGGTGGTCGATGGCAAGGTGGTGACCAACGGCGGCCGCGTCTTGTGCGTGACCGCCTTGGGCGACTCGGCCAAGCTGGCGCAGCAACGTGCCTACGAATATTTGCTGGGCATCCAGTTCGATGGCATGCAGTTCCGCCGCGACATTGGCTGGCGCGCCATCAACAAACCCCGCTGAGCCCATGATGGACACCGCAGCTGTACGCCAATATTTGCTGGGACTGCAAGACCGCATCGTCGCGGCCTTCGAGGCCGAAGACGGCACGCCTTTCAAGCAGGATGCCTGGGTGCGAGAGCCCGGCGAACGCCTGCAAGGGGATGGTTGTTCGCGCGTGATCGAAGAAGGCCTGGTACTGGAGCGTGGCGGCTGCAATTTCTCGCACGTCAAAGGCCCGCAACTGCCGCCTTCGGCCACCCAGCACCGGCCTGAATTGGCGGGCTGCCCCTTCGAAGCCATGGGCGTGTCCTTGGTCTTCCACCCCCGCAATCCCTACGCGCCCACGGTGCACATGAATGTGCGCATGCTGGCCGCGCACAAGCCCTTGCCTGACGGTGGCACCGAGGTCGTGGCCTGGTTCGGCGGTGGCATGGACCTCACGCCCTACTACGGCTTCGAGGAAGACGCCCAGCACTTTCACCGCACTTGCAAGGACGCGCTGCTGCCCTTCGGCGACGACAAGCACCCGCGCTTCAAGAAGTGGTGCGACGAGTATTTCTTCCTCAAGCACCGCAACGAAGCACGCGGCGTCGGAGGCATCTTCTACGACGACTTCTCGGAGCTGGGTTTCGAGCAAGGCTTCGCCATGACCCGCTCGGTCGGCGATGCCTTTGTCGCATCCTACCTGCCGATCCTCAAGCGTCGCCGCGACATGCCCTTTGGCGAGGTCGAGCGCGATTTCCAGGCCTTCCGCCGTGGCCGCTACGTCGAGTTCAACCTGGTGTGGGACCGGGGCACTTTGTTCGGCCTGCAGTCGGGTGGGCGCACCGAAAGCATCCTGATGTCGATGCCGCCCATCGTGAAGTGGCGCTACGACTGGCACCCGCAGCCCGGCACGCCCGAGGCTCGCCTGTACTCCGATTTTTTGCCCCCGCGTGACTGGATCTGATCCTTTGACGCTGCCACCAACAGGCACCAGCGACCGAAGAATCGGCCTGTTCGGCGGCAGCTTCGACCCGGTCCACCAGGCGCATTTGGCCCTGGCGCAGACCGCGCTGACCCATTTGCAACTTGACGAAATCCGCTGGATCCCTGTCGGCCAGCCTTGGCAAAAAGCGCGTCAGTTGATGTCTGCTGAGCACCGCGTGGCCATGGTCCGGCTGGCCACCGAGCGCGAGCCACGCTTCGTCGTTGACACCCTGGAAACCGACCGCGCCGGTCCGTCGTACACTCTCGACACCGTTCGGGCCCTGCAAAACACCGAATCTTTGACCAATTCCAACCTGGCTGAGCGCTGGTTTTTGATCATTGGCCAGGACCAATATGCCAATCTGCACACCTGGCATGGCTGGCCCGAACTGACCCAGCGCGTGACTTTGGCCGTCGCCAGCCGGGCGGGGCAAGCACCCCAACCGGCGCCTGAACTGGCCTCGCATCCTCACCACATGGTGGTGTTGCCGATGCCCGCGATGGCCGTTTCTTCCTCCAGCATCCGGGCTCGCCTGGCCCAAGGTGATGCTGCCAAAACCCTCGTGCCTGCCATGGTGTCAAACGCCGTGGCGCGCTATATTGAACAACATCAACTCTACGCCGCTGGCACCCCCCGCTGAATGGACATCCGTAAACTGCAACGCGCCATCGTCGATGGCCTCGAAGACGTCAAGGGCCAAGACATCGTCGTCTTCAACACCGAGCACCTCTCGGCCCTGTTCGAGCGGGTGATCGTCGCGTCGGGCACGTCCAACCGGCAGACCAAGGCGCTGGCCGCCAGCGTGCGCAAGTCAGTCAGGGCCGCTGGCTTTGACGTCATGCGCACCGAGGGCGAAGACAACGGCGAGTGGATCATCGTGGACTGCGCCGCCGCGGTGGTGCACCTGATGCAGCCCGCCATCCGCCAGTACTACCTGCTGGAAGAGATCTGGGGCGAAAAGCCCATCAAGATCAAGCTCAACGACGTGGTCACCCGCCTGGTCAAGGCCTCCGAGCCCATGGACGACGAAGATGCCGCGCCCAAGAAGGCGTCTGGCAAGAAGTCGGTCGCGGGCAAGCTGGACGCGCCGGTCCGGAAAGTGGCGGCCAAGAAGGTCGTGGCGAAAAAGGCCGTGGCCAAGACCCCGGCCGAGCGCTCCACCTCCAACCGCGTGCCGGTGGCGGTCAAAAAGATTGCCGCCAAGAAGGCCGCCGCCAAAAAGGTGGCTGCAGCGATCCCCGTGGTGCCCAAGACCGTGGTGGTCAACAAGTTCGCCGTGAAAAAAGTCGCTGGCAAGAAAGTGGCGGCTAAAAAGGTCGCCGCCAAGAAGGCGCCGGTCCGCAAGATGGTGGCTGCCAAGAAAGTGGCCCGCAAGGCTTCATGAAGCTGACGGTGGTGGCCATTGGCCAACGCCAGCCTGCCTGGGCGGAAACCGCCTGCGAGGACTACCTCAAGCGCTTTCCTGCTGATTGGAAAGTCGAGGTCAAGGCCCTCAAGGCCGAGCCTCGTGAAGGCGGCAAGTCGGTGCCCGCCATCATGCAGGCCGAAGCCGCCCGCATTGAAGCGGCTTTGGGCCGCGATGTGCGCCGAGTCATCTTGGACGAACGCGGCAGTCGCCTGACCAGCGTGGAGTTGGCCCAACGGGCCGAAGCCTGGCTCAACGATGGCCGCGACGTGGCCTTCGTGATCGGTGGGGCCGATGGCATCGACCCCGCCCTCAAAAAAACCGCCGACGAAACCCTGCGTTTGTCTGACCTGACCTTGCCGCACGCGCTGGCCCGGGTGCTGTTGCTGGAACAGCTCTACCGCGTCTGGTCATTGCGCAACAACCACCCCTATCACCGTGCCTGAGTTGGAAGCCCCGTTCATCTACCTGGCCTCCCAAAGCCCGCGCCGGCGCCAGTTGCTGGGCCAGATCGGCGTGCGACACGAGTTGCTGTTGCCCGATCCACACGAAGACGCCGAGGCCCTGGAGGCCGAGCGCGCAGGCGAATCGCCCGAAGACTATGTGCAACGTGTGACGCTGGCCAAGTGGGAAGCCGCGCGCCTGCGCCTGACCAACCGACAGGCCTCTCAAGGTGTGCCAACGGCGCCGGTGCTGTGCGCCGATACCACCGTGGCGATCGGGCCTGACATCCTGGCCAAACCCGCAGACCAGGCCGACGCGGCCCGCATGCTGGCGCGTCTGTCCGGCCGCACCCACCGGGTCTTGACCGCGGTGGTGGTGGACGGCAGCCTGCTGCTCAGCACCTCGCATGTGACCTGGCGCACCGTCAGCACCGACGAAATCGACCGCTACGTGGCCAGCGGCGAGCCCATGGGCAAGGCCGGCGCCTATGCCATCCAGAGCCAGGCCGCCGCCTGGATGCAGAAGATCGAGGGCAGCTACAGTGGCATCATGGGCCTGCCCTTGTATGAAACCGCCGAATTGCTCAGGCCCCTGGGCTGGCGGTTTTGACCAACCTGCATGACCACTGAACACCCTCCCGTGACCCGGCCCGTGGCTTTGCTTGTTGGCGCGACCGGCCTGGTCGGCCAGCAATGCCTGCGCTTGTTGACGCAAGACCCTGCCGTGGGCACCGTGCGCCTCCTGGTGCGCCGTCCCATGGCCGTGGACTCGCCCAAGGTGCAGGTCTGCGTGGCCGACTTTGACCGCCTGGAAGCCCACGCCGATTGGCTGGCGGCCGACTGGGTGTTCTGCGCTTTGGGCACCACCATCGCCAAGGCCGGCTCGCGCGCCGCTTTTCGTCAGGTGGATTTTGACTACCCGCTGCAGGTGGCGCAGTTGGCCAAGGCGCAAGGTGCCCAGCGCTTCCTGCTGGTCAGCGCCACGGGGGCCGACGCCCGATCCAAGGTGTTCTACAGCCGGGTCAAGGGCGAGCTGGAAGAGGCCATTGCCGACATCGGTTTTGAGTCGGTCACTTTCGCGCGGCCTTCCTTGCTGGCGGGTGACCGAGACGAAGTGCGCATCGCCGAACGCATCGGCCTGAAATTCGGCTGGTTGCTGCCCGAGCGGTACCGCCCCGTGCAGGCCAGCCAGGTCGCGCAGGGCCTGGTCAATGCTGCCAAATCGGCCCGTCCTGGCGTGCATGGCTTGAGCAACATTGAACTGAGGCGCCTGAGCTGACTCTACCCATGAACAATCAGGAAATCAGATGGCCCACTCACACGATATTCTGATCAACTGGACCCCGCAGGAGACCCGCGTCGCCGTGGTTGAAAATGGCGCGGTTCAGGAACTGCACGTCGAGCGCACGCTGGAGCGCGGCCTGGTCGGCAACGTCTACGCGGGCCGTGTAGCGCGCGTGCTGCCCGGCATGCAATCGGCCTTCATTGACATCGGCCTGGAGCGCGCTGCGTTTTTGCACGTGGCTGACCTGCACCGCGAAGATCCCAGCCAGCGCGGCAGCGTGCGGTCGCCCGACAACGCCACGCCCATTGAAAAGCGCCTGCACGAAGGCCAGACCCTGATGGTGCAGGTCATCAAGGACCCGATCGGCACCAAAGGCGCGCGCCTGTCTTCGCAGATCAGCATTGCGGGCCGCTTGCTGGTGTTCCTGCCGCAAGACGACCACATCGGCATCTCGCAAAAGATTGGTTCGCCCGAGTTGCGTGATCAATTGCGCGCCCGCATGCTGCAGCTGCTGGGCGAGGCCGAAAGCAAGGAAGGGCGCACGCGCTCGGGCGGCTTCATCTTGCGCACCAACGCCGAAGACGCGACCAACGAAGAGCTGGGCGCTGACATCGCCTATCTGCGCAAAACCTGGGCCACGATCCGCGAGCAAGGCCTCAAGGCCGCGCCCGGCTCGCTGCTGCACCAAGATTTGAATCTTGCCCAACGCGTGCTGCGCGACCTGGTCATCGACGAGACGGTCAACATCCGCATCGACTCGCTGATCCAGTTCGATGCCCTGCGTGCTTTTGGCGCCGAGTTCACCCCCACGTCAGTCGAGAAGCTGCAGCACTACAAGGGCGAGCGGCCCATCTTCGATCTGTACAACATCGACCAGGAAATCGAAAAAGCCCTGGCGCGGCGGGTTGACCTCAAGTCAGGCGGCTACCTGATCATCGACCAGACCGAAGCCTTGACCACCATCGACGTCAACACCGGCGGCTACGTGGGCGCGCGCAATTTCGACGACACCATCTTCAAGACCAACCTGGAGGCCGC
>CAZKPN010000107.1:0-13281 GCA_964554655.1 uncultured Aquabacterium sp.
GACCGCTTTTGTGTGGAGATAAATATGAAATTTGCATTCAAGAGCATCGTGGCTGCTGCCGCGTTTGTTGCTGTCGGTGCTGCTAGCGCGACTCCTTATGCCGGCACCTGGAGCGTTGTCTCCGGTTCGGGCGGCCTGACGTTCTCGGCTGACGCTCTGTCGGCCCTGAGCGCTTCTGGCTCCAACATCATCACCGCTGCCACTATTCCTACCGTTCCTGGCTTGCCAGGCGCTGGCGCGACCAACACGGCCGTGTACACCAAGGCTACCGGCAACGTGAGCCTGTCGTTCAACACCGCCACCATCACTGGTGACGCGTTGACTTCGCTGCAAGCTGCCAACTCGTTGGTGAACATCCGTCGCTCGGTGTTCAACGATGACGGCTCGATCAGCCAGTACAACATCTACATGGCTAACTTCGACGTTAACCTGGGCAACTCGACGATCTACGCGAACCTGTACTCGCGCACTGATGCCGGCACCCTGATCAACTACGGCAAGCAAGCCATCTTCACGGCTGACGTTCCTGGCGTCATCGGTGGCACGGGCGGCAACATCCAAGTGACCTCGGTCACTGGCACTGTGGCCAACGGCACGGCAAGCGGCAGCTTGGCTGGCAGCCTGCGCATGAATGGCACGACGGCTACCAACATCCTGACTGCGTTGAACCTGTCGACCGCAGCCACTGACCCTGTCGCCATCCTGGTGCGCACGGCCAACTGGGGCGGCACGCAAGCTGGCGGTACTTTCACGGCTCCTGCTGTCCCTGAGCCATCAACCTACGTGTTGATGGGCCTGGGCCTGGTTGGTATCGCTGCTGTGGCTCGCCGCCGCCGCGCTGCCTAAGTTAAAGCGTTTGCGCTTTAACGCCAGGACTTTGATGAAGTACTTGGCTGGGAAAGTTTAATCGCTTTCCCTATTAAAACCGCTCTGTGGTACAGAGCGGTTTTTTACATCAGGGTTGGGTCGATTGACGATAATTGGGGCATGACCCCCAAAGAACCTATCATCGCTGGAGACAATATGACAATGCCGTTCCGTTTGAGTGCAGTTGCTGGATTGATGTTATTGGGTGCCATGGCCAACGCCGGCGCTGAAACCACAACCGATCGGTATGGTAAGGAGCTCAAGATTGAGCCGTCGCGCAATATTTTTGCGCGGTTTGGTGTGCTGGGCTTGAAACTGAACAATAAGTCCGAGGCTGCGAGGGATGTCAGTGGGCCAGTGTTATCCGCTGGTGAGCGAGGTCGGTATTGTGAGGATGACGGCTCGTTGACCTATCCCAGTTGTACTAGGGCTGATTCTCAAACAATTTACGGCCCATCCGGTGAATTGACGGGGATTAGTAACACTTTATTTACAGGTACGCCTTACACGACTTTGGGGCTTCCTGAAAACGTGAAAGCCAATATTAGTGATCCAGCGCCGGGTGCTATTGGCACAGTCGGTATGTATTTTGACGAAGACCACAAGTGGGCCGTCGAAGTTCCAGTGATGGCACTTCCCTTTGATATCGAAGTCTACGGTGCAGGCTCCTTTCAAAATGCTGGCAAAATCATCACGGGGAAGACCTTAGGGTTTTTGATATTCGGGCATTATTATTTTGGCCATAAGAATGATAAATTTCGGCCTTCCGTCTCCGTTACTGCCAATTATTTGATTCCTTACGATCTGCAGGCAACGTCGGAACTTGAGCGTTGGACTGGTGGTAGAACAAGAGTTTCGAGTAAGGGTTCGTTAGGGCTCGGGTGGTTAGTGGGTGGTAAATATGCTATCAATGACCGCTGGGATTTGAATTTACACGTGGGGCAATTCAAGGCTAAGGTTGAGAATACGCTCACTACATACGATACTTTTTTTAACGCTCGACCAGGACCTAATCGATCTCCAATTTTTGATTATTGGCCTGGAGTATTGGGTAATAACCTCAGATCTCTTAGGGCTACGGGTATCCTGGATGGGCAACTGTCAGGGATGACCGCTTACCGAAACTCGGATGTCGCAAATCGCGTGAATGGTGGCGCCAATTTGGGCACCTTTACCCGTAAGCAAACGCAAACGCTGGACCCGTATGTGCTGATGATGACGGTCGGGTATAACTTCTAAAAAGTCTACCTGCATAAAAAAAGCTGCCAAATGGCAGCTTTTTTACTTGGGGACTTGAATCAAGTCAGCCCACTTGCGTAGGCCTTCCATCCTTCAAATAATCAAGGAGCAGGAACGTAAGGCTTGTTCGACACGGCAGGCTTGCGGACCTTGACTGCGATGTCTTGCGTCAGGGTGCCGAAGTCGGTGTCACGAACCAAGCCAATCACGGCGTCGCCCGACAGGCCCAAGGATGAGGCAAACAGGTCCACGGCAGCAGGCGTCAACTTCAGCTTGTCCAGCACTTCGCGGCCAGTGATGCTCAGGGGGAACTTGTACTTCAAAGCAAGGGGCGTGGCGACATTAAAGTCGTACACGGCGAACATGGGCTTGGTGGCGGCGCCGTGGGTGGTGGCATCGGCCAGCACTTGGTGGCCGATGTAGTCCAGCTTGAAGTTGGCCAGCACGATACCGGAGGTGACCAGCGTACCTTCTTCATCGATGGTGCGGCGGACGATGTCCAAGGCCGAGCCGCTGGCTTGGCCGGCACCGATCTTCAAAGCCGGTGTGACGGTGATGCTGGTGATGGGCAGGCTGAACGACCATGCGCTGGTGGCACCGGTTTCCAGGATGGGGGTGGTGTTGCCCAGGGCTTCCACTTTGCCGCCATTGGCCTTGAACAGGCTGATGGCGTTGGCCGAGAAGTTCAGCGTGGAGGTGCCCACCAGGCCGCTCCAGTTGATGGTCAAAGCGTTGGCCGAGGCGGCCATGGCGAGGGTGGCGGCAGCGAAAGAGATCGAACGGATGGTCAGCAGTTTCATTTTTGCTCCTTGGTGGACAAGCTTGCTAAGTGCAAGTGATTGGATGACTCAATGGTGCATCAAAGCCTTTTTGCAGCCCCCCCCGCGAACAGGGGGTGAAGGCTGCTGACCCCCTGGATAGTGTGAAAAACTGGGGAAACCAAGTAGTTGGAATTCAAGCGACGACTACGGGATTCCACTATTTAGGCCTTTTTGGGGTCTCTGATGCCCGGAGCAGGTGCATTGGTGTTGTGTCAATGAAAAAAGGCTCCCGGGTGGGAGCCTTTTTGTGATGCGAAATCACAGGTGGTTTGACCGGGCGGAGCTACCCGATCAGATCCACCGTTGAAGTTCAGGGAGCAGGAACGTAAGGAGTCTTCGAAGCAGCAGGCTTGCGGGCGTTGGTGCTGATGGTTTGGGTCAGCGTGCCGAACTCGGTGGTGGCCACCAGGTTCAGAACGGCATCGCCAGACAGGCCCAACGACGATGCGAACAAGTCCACGGCTGCAGGGGTCAAGATCAGCTTGTCCAGCAATTCATTGCCATTGACGGTGAAGGGGAACTTGTACTTCAGGGCCAAAGGCGTGGCCGTGTTGAAGTTGTAAACGGCGAACATCGGTTGCGTGGCGCCGCCGTGGGGGGTGGTGTCAGCCAACACCTTGTGGTTGATGTAGTCCAGCTTGAAGTTGGCCAGCACGATGCCGGTGGTGATGATCGTACCTTCTTCGTCGATGACGCGGCGGATGATGTCCAGGGCCGAGCCACTGGCTTGGCCGGAGGCGATCTTCAGTGCCGAGTTGATTTCGATGCTGGTGATGGGCAGCGCAAAGCTCCAGCCTGAGGTGCCGACGGGCGTGGTGTTACCCAGGGCAGCCAGCTTGCCGCCGTTGGCCTGGAACAGGCTGATGGCGTTTTCGGAGAAGGCCAGCTTGGACGTGCCTTGCATCTTGGTCCAGTCGATGGTCAAGGCATTGGCGGAAGCGGCCAGAACGAGGGTGGCGGCAGCGAAAGAGATCGAACGCAGTTTCATTGAGTAGCTCCTTTTAAGTGCTTGCAGGCTGCAAGAAGTTGGTGAATGAATGTTGCCCCAGCACCGATTTGAGGCACCCCCGCGACTAGGGGGCTCTCGGGCGACAACGTCCTGAAAACTAGGGAAACCATGGGTCGTGGAACATAGATCGTTCCTCGGGATTCCACTAGTTGGGGCTTTTGGCGACTCATTTGTCAGCGCATTGAGCGCTGATGGTGCGCAGCGCTCAGCGAGGCGCCAGGTTGGTGCTGTGCAACTGCACACGCAACTGGGCCAGGCCACTTTGGGCGTCTTGGGCCATCAACACACCCGGGTCGTCCACGTCCACGCCCATGGCAGGGTAGCGGGCGGTCAGGCGGGCCAGATCGCGCTCGCTGTCCAGGCGGATGAGTTCGGAGAACAACTCGGCCGAGAAGCCCACGGGGTGGCCTCGGCGGTGTCGGTACTGCGGAAAGACCACGGTGTACAGCGCGACCGCGTTGGCCACGGCGCGCAAGGTGTCCACTTGCAGCATGGGCATGTCTGCGGGCAGCAGCAGCCAGCCTGGGGCATTGGCGCTGGCTTCGACGCCCGCTGCAACCGCCTTGGCCAGTCGATCCGCGCGTGAGCGTGACGATGGCATGTCCGGCAGTTCAACCACATCGTTGCCGGGCAGCAGCATGCGGGCTTGTCGGGCCATGTCGGGCGGCGCCACAACCACCATGGGCAGGCCGCTGGCCAATCCCCGGCGCACCGTGCTGTCCATCACCGAAAACAGTCCCAGGGCTTGCCCGTTGGTCGGCGTTTGGTTGTCTGCATCCGGCCCCCCCGCGCTACTGAGCGTGGGTTCGGCCAAGATGATGAGGGTGGGCTGGTGGTTCATGATTTAACAAGGACTTGCAACAAAGTGTGAGCCAAATTGCTGCAATGCACCAGAGCACCTTTACTTAGGCAAATACCCCAGACGGGTTTAAGCCGTTTTGCTTCACCACCGGGCCAGACTGATTGATACTTGGCAGATGGAAAAAACCTCACACGATCTGGCGCAGATGCGCCAAAACTATGAACGGGCAGCCCTGGACGAGACGCATGTGCAAGCCGATCCCATGGGGCAGTTTCACCAGTGGTTCGATGAAGCTGTTCAGCTCAAGCTGACGGAGCCTAACGCGATGACCCTGGCCACGGCAGGGGCGGATGGGCGGCCTTCCACTCGGGTGCTGTTGCTCAAGGGCGCTGATGAGCGCGGCTTGGTGTGGTTCACCAATTACGCCAGCCGAAAAGGGCGGGATCTGGCCGCGAATCCGTTTGCCGCGATCCAGTTTTTCTGGGGCCCTTTGGAGCGGGTGGTGCGCGTTGAGGGCCGAGTGGAGAAGGTGGCTGAGTCCGAATCGGACGAGTACTACCGCTCCAGGCCGTTGGGTTCGCGGATTGGTGCCTGGGCTTCACCGCAAAGTGAAGTGATCCCCTCCCGGGAGGCGTTGGAGACAGCGTGGGCCGATCAGCAGGTTCGCTTGGGCGATGACCCACCCAGGCCTGATCACTGGGGCGGTTATCGCCTGGTGCCGGATCGGTGGGAATTTTGGCAAGGGCGCACTTCGCGCCTGCACGATCGCCTGATTTTTGAATTGAATCCGAGCGGGCAATGGGTGCTTCGCCGTTTGGCGCCCTGATCCCTCAATCCTTTTTGAGCAAGTCAGCGAAGGTTTTCTGGAACTTGGCCACCTTGGGGGCCACCACGAAGGTGCAGTAGCCGGCGTGGGGGTTGTGCTCGAAATACCGCTGGTGGTAGGCCTCGGCTGGGTGGTAATTGGCCAGGGGGCGCACTTCGGTGACGATGGGCTTGCCAAAGGCGTGGCTGGTTTCCAGTTGCTCAATCAGGGCGCGGGCCTGGTGGGCCTGCTCGTCGTTATGGGTGTAGATGCCTGATCGGTATTGCGTGCCCTCGTCGTTGCCTTGGCGGTTGAGCGTGGTGGGGTCGTGGATGGTGAAAAACACCTCCAGCAGTTGGTGGTAGCTGACCTGGCTGGGGTCAAATTTCACCCGCACGACCTCGGCATGGCCCGTGGTTCCAGCGCAGACGTCGTCGTAACTGGGGTTGGGATGCTGGCCGTTGCTGTAGCCGGATTCGGCATCGATCACCCCTTTCAACTGGTTGAACACGGTTTCGACGCACCAGAAGCAGCCGCCGCCAAAGGTGGCTTCTTCGAGGGTGTTGCTTTGGGGTGCATTCGCTTCCATGGGGGGTGTCCTTGTGCGTAGACTGACGATCGATCCCCAATGATCATCCAAACCAAGTCATTTCCATGAGCAAAGCCACATTTTCCTGGGCCGATCCCTTGTTGCTGGATGCCCAGTTGTCTGACGAAGAGCGCGCCATCCGTGACGCGGCCCAGGCCTATTGCCAGGACAAGCTGCAGCCGCGCATCCTGTCGGCCAACCGGGAAGAGCGCTTTGACCGTGAATTGATGAACGAGATGGGGGCCCTGGGCTTCCTGGGCTCGACCATTGAAGGCTATGGTTGCCCGGGCGTCAACCATGTCAGCTATGGCCTGATTGCGCGCGAGGTGGAGCGGGTTGACTCCGGCTACCGCAGCGCCATGAGCGTGCAAAGCTCTTTGGTGATGCACCCCATTCACGCCTATGGCAGCGAGGCACAGCGGCAAAAATACCTGCCCAAGTTGGCCACGGGCGAGTGGGTAGGCTGTTTTGGCCTGACCGAGCCCAACCATGGATCCGACCCCGGCAGCATGGTCACCCGGGCCACCAAGGTGGCGGGCGGCTATGTGCTCAACGGTGCCAAGATGTGGATCACCAATTCCCCCATCGCCGATCTGGCGGTGGTGTGGGCCAAGCTGGACGACACCATCCGCGGCTTTGTGGTCGAGCGGGGCATGACGGGTTTCAGCACGCCGCGCATCGAGGGCAAGCTCAGCCTGCGCGCCAGCGTGACGGGCGAGATCGTGCTGGACCAGGTGCTGGTGTCTGATGAGCACATCCTGCCCAATGTGTCGGGCCTGACGGGGCCATTTGGGTGCTTGAACAAGGCACGCTATGGCATTGCCTGGGGCGCGATGGGGGCGGCCGAGTTCTGCTGGCACGCAGCGCGCCAGTACACGCTGGACCGCATTCAGTTTGGCCGCCCGCTGGCGCAGACCCAACTGGTGCAAAAAAAGCTGGCCGACATGCAGACCGAAATCACACTGGGCTTGCACGCGGCTTTGCGCGTGGGGCGTTTGCTGGACGAGCACCAGGCAGCGCCGGAGATGATCAGCCTGATCAAGCGCAACAACTGCGGCAAGGCGCTGGACGTGGCACGCATGGCCCGCGACATGCATGGTGGCAATGGCATCCACGATGAGTACCACGTCATGCGGCACATGGTGAACCTGGAAACCGTTAACACTTATGAAGGCACGCACGATGTGCATGCCTTGATCCTGGGCCGTGCCCAGACCGGCTTGCAAGCCTTCTTTTAAAGGCCCGCCATGCAGGATCTGGCGGCTTGGAAGCCTTTGATTGGTGCGTTGCTGTTGCCGCCCGTGCCTTGGCTGGCGTTGGTGCTGATCGGCGCCCGGTTGATCCTGCCCCGGCGCAATTGGGGGTATTTTTTGCTGCTGGTGGGCGTGGTCGGCTTGTGGATGGGGAGTTGCACCGGCACGGCCACCTGGCTGCAAAACAATGTGTTGCGGCCGCCTCCAGCCTTGTTGGGTGAGGCCCAGGATCGGCTGGCGGCCAGCGGCCGGGCCTATGCGCAGCAGGTGGCGTTGGCGCAGCGGCAAGGCAAGGTGCCGCCCCAACCCACGGTAGGCATCATGGTGCTGGGCGCTGGCCTGGTGCCCAAGTCGCAAGAGTACGGCGTCACGGACCTGACCCATTTTTTTGCCGAACGCCTTCGTTACGGCGTGTGGCTGAGCCGTTTGACCGGCTGGCCTTTGGGGGTGACGGGCGGCGTCGGTTGGGGGCAGAAGGGGGTGCAGGATGGCCCTGCCGAGGCCGAAGTGGCTGGGCGGGTGGCTCAGCAGGCCTATGGTCTGCCGCTGCGTTGGGTTGAAAAGGATTCGGCCGACACGAGGGGCAATGCGGCAGGCGCGGTGACCTTGCTGGCCGATCAAGGCGTGACCGAGATCGTGCTGGTGACGGATGCCTTCCACATGCCGCGTTCAAGGCGGGCTTTTGAGCAAGCTGCGGCCAGTTGGGCGGCTCGCGCGGGCAAGCCGGTGCCTGTGATCACGCCAGCGCCGATCAAATTCTGGGGCAAGGATGCGAACCTCGTGCTGGAGTGGATTCCCTCGGGCGCAGGCATGGTGAATGTGCGCCTGCTCTGCCACGAGTTGCTGGGCATGCTGGCGGGTAGTTGAACCTGCGACAAAAAGCAGGCCCACCAATAGAAACCCCCGGACTAGGCCGGGGGCTGGAGCGGCCGGAGCCGTCCTTGGAAAGGGCAAAGATTGTCGTTTGCCACATCCCGTCAGACACAGTGACTGCGTCTTTTCAAGGTGCCTGTTTAGCAGGCAAATTCAGATTAGTCCAAGCGGCCGTCGAGTGCAAGTCCTTTTGTCAGCATGGGATCAGCCAGGCGTGAATTTGGTCCCCATGATGTCCTGCAGCAGGCCATCCACCCGGCGCGTGATCTCTTCAGGCATGGTGATGGTGCGGCCCCATTCGCGGCTGGTCTCGCCGGGCCACTTGTTGGTGGCGTCCAGCCCCATCTTGCCGCCCAGGCCGCTGACGGGTGATGCGAAGTCCAGGTAGTCGATCGGCGTCTGCTCGACCAGGGTGGTGTCGCGTACCGGGTCCATGCGCGTGGTGATGGCCCAGATCACTTCCTGCCAGTTGCGGGTGTCCACGTCGTCGTCCACGACGATGATGAACTTGGTGTACATGAACTGGCGCAGGTAGCTCCACACGCCGAACATCAGCCGCTTGGCGTGGCCCGGGTAGGACTTCTTCATGCTGATGATGGCCATGCGGTAGCTGCAGCCCTCGGGCGGTAAGTAGAAGTCCACGATCTCGGGAAACTGCTTTTGCAGGATCGGTACGAAGACTTCATTGAGGGCCACGCCCAGCACGGCGGGCTCGTCCGGCGGTTTGCCGGTGTAGGTGGAGTGGTAGACGGGGTCCTGGCGGTGTGTCATGCGGCGCACTTCAAACACGGGGAACCAATCCTGCTCGTTGTAATAACCGGTGTGGTCGCCGAAAGGGCCTTCCAGGGCGTGCAGGTAGCCGCCGCGCTCCATCAAGGGCACGCCGTGGTCGCTGGTGCCTTTGAAGCCAGCGGGGGCGGTGGGGATGTGCCCTTCAAGCACGAACTCGGCGCTGGCCGGGACTTGCAGCCAATGGTCACCCTCGGGCGTGCGCTCGCCCACTTGTGTGTTGACCACTTCGGTGCGGCTGCCGCGCAGCAAGCCGGCGAACTGGTATTCGCTCAAAGAATCGGGCACGGGGGTGACGGCGCCCAGGATGGTGGCAGGGTCGGCCCCAAATGCGACGGCGATGGGGAAAGGCTGACCCGGGTTGGCCAGGGCAAACTCGCGGAAATCGAGCGCGCCGCCCCGGTGGGCCAGCCAGCGCATGATGACCTGGCGGGGGCCGATCAGCTGCTGGCGGTAGATGCCCAGGTTCTGGCGCGTGCGGGGCTTGGGCACGCCCTGGGGCCCCCGAGTGACGACCAGGCCCCAGGTCAGCAAGGGGGCGGCGTCATCAGGCCAGCACAACTGGACGGGCAACTTGCCCAGGTCCACATCGCTGCCCTCCAGGACGTGCTCCTGGCAGGGCGCTTTGCCCACGCGGGAGGGTTTCATGTCCCACAGGGCCTTGGCCATGCTGAACAGCTTGCCTGCATCCTTGAGGCCCTTGGGCGGTTCAGGCTCTTTCAGCCTGGCCAGCATGCGACCGATGTCGCGCAACTCGCTGACGTCGTCGGCGCCCATGCCCAGCGCAACCCGGCGCGGGGTGCCGAATAAATTGGTCAAGACTGGGATTTTCGGAAGAGATGCCCCCCCTGTTTGAGGGGGTGTCAAGCCGGTGGGTTGCTCGAACCAAAGCGCCGGCCCGCCCGCCCGCAACACGCGGTCGCTGATAGCGGTCATCTCCAGCCGCACGGACACAGGTGTTGCCACACGTTTCAGTTCGCCAAGCCTTTCCAGGCCTGACACGAAGTCCCGAAGGTCGCGGTATTTCATGTTTTTATGTATAAGAAGTGACTTCTTTATGCTTGACTGGTTATTACAGGCTTGCCTAGAATCCGCTCGCAACGACCCCGGAGTGTTTTTATCCGGGTTTTCCCTGTGCCTTGGCGGCGCAGCACGGCCAGCATTGGGCGTGCCCATCATGGGGGTGATTATCGCCATCGCGTCATTGAAGACATTCAGTGACCGGGGGTGAGGAAAGGAGTGTCATGACAGCAATCAATCGTGACGTGAGCGAGCTGGTCTCGTCCGCACGCGCTGGCGTGAGTTTGTTTGTGCAGGATGTGGTGACTGGTTTACGCCAGGTGAGCCACAACGCATTGGCCCTGTTGGGCTTGGCCGCTGTGGCCGTGGTGGTGTTTTTGTCGGGTCGTGACGATGTGCGCCATGGCTTGGAAAGCCAGGTGCTGAGCTGGTTGGTGGACCGTGCCACCGCCCGCACCCAAGTGGCGGTGGACCCTGAGCTGAACAACGTGTTGCTGGCCATGGCCGAGCCCGAAGCCATTCAGCGCGCCACGGCGATTGATCCCGCTGACCTGACCCGTCAGCAGGCCGCCGTCGCCTATTGGCTGTCGCGCCGCTACAGCGTGGCGCCTGAGCCCGTGAGTCGCCTGGTGCAAGAGGCCTGGGACGTGGGCCGCCGTGCCGGGGTGGAGCCCACGCTGATCATGGCCATCATGGCCATCGAGTCCAGCTTCAACCCATTCGCGCAAAGCCATGTGGGCGCGCAGGGCCTGATGCAGGTCATGACGCGCATCCACCATGACAAGTACCAGATCTTTGGCGGTCAAAACGCCGCTTTTGACCCGGTGACCAATTTGCGTGTGGGCGTGCAGGTCCTCAAGGAATGCATCCAGCGGGCGGGCAGCCTGGAAGGTGGCCTGAAGTATTACGTGGGCGCCGCGAATCTGGCCACCGACGGGGGCTATGCCTACCGCGTGCTGGCCGAGCAGGCCTTCTTGCGGCAGGTGGCGGCGGGGCAGAAGGTGCCCGTGAACGTGTCCACGCCGGCTCAGACCATGGTGCAGGCTGAATCGTCGGCGCCGCAGATGTTGCAGCCGGCGGCGGTCTCGGCGACGCCTGAGGCGGCGGTGCAGGGCGGCCATTCCGCACCTGCCGTGGTGATCCCGCCTGCGGCTTTGCCGACGGCGCCTTCTGCCAGCGACACGGCCCCCATTCGCAGGGCTGAGCAGGTGGCTTTGGCGCACTGAGGCGCCCAGTCCGATACAATCCAGACTTGCCGCGCGACTGGCGATAGACGGCCCCGTTCTAGGGTCTGAGGTGGTGAACCACCGGGAAGCGCGGCCGGCACCAGGCATCTGGCCTGATTGCCGTTGCGCCGTTCGCCTGGGCAGCCCTCTGGCAGCAATGATGTGCTGCGGTGGGTCTTCACACGACTGAAGAGGACTGCCTTTCATGTTTGACCGCGCCCAACAAACCCTGGCCAACGTTGATTCCGAGATCTGGTCTGCCATCCAGCTTGAGAACAAGCGCCAGGAAGACCACATTGAGCTGATTGCCTCGGAAAACTACACCTCGCCCGCTGTGATGCAGGCGCAGGGCTCCCAGCTGACGAACAAGTACGCCGAAGGCTACCCCGGCAAGCGCTACTACGGTGGCTGCGAGTTCGTGGACGTGGTCGAGCAACTGGCGATTGACCGCCTGAAGCAGTTGTTCGGCGCCGAATACGCCAACGTGCAGCCCAACTCGGGCTCGCAAGCCAATCAGGCTGTGTTCTTCGGCTTGCTGCAACCCGGCGACACCATCATGGGCCTGAGCCTGGCCGAAGGCGGCCACCTGACCCACGGCATGCCGTTGAACATGTCGGGCAAGTGGTTCAAGGTGGTGTCTTATGGCCTGAACGCGGCAGAAGACATCGACTACGACAAGATGGAAGCCCTGGCCCGGGAGCACAAGCCTAAGCTGATCATCGCGGGTGCGTCGGCCTTTGCGCTGCGCATCGACTTCGAGCGCTTTGGCAAGATCGCCAAGGAAATCGGCGCTTACTTCATGGTTGACATGGCCCACTACGCTGGCCTGATCGCCGCCGGGGTGTACCCCAACCCTGTGCCCCATGCCGACGTCGTCACCTCGACCACGCACAAGAGCTTGCGTGGCCCTCGCGGCGGCATCATCCTGATGCGTGGTGAAGAGATCGCCAAGAAGATCAACAGCGCCATCTTCCCGGGCATCCAGGGTGGTCCGCTGATGCACGTGATCGCTGGCAAGGCCGTGGCTTTCAAGGAAGCCCTGTCGCCCGAATTCAAGGTGTATCAGCAGCAAGTGGTGAAGAACGCGGCAGCCTTGGCTGACACGCTGACCCAGCGCGGCTTGCGCATCGTGTCGGGCCGCACCGAGAGCCACGTGATGCTGGTGGACCTGCGCCCCAAGAACCTGACGGGCAAGGAAGCCGAAGCCATCCTGGGCAAGGCGCACATGACCTGCAACAAGAACGGCATCCCCAACGACCCGCAAAAGCCGATGGTGACCAGCGGCATCCGCCTGGGCAGCCCTGCTTTCACCACGCGCGGCTTCAAGGAAGAGCAGGCCATCGCTGTGGGCAACCTGATCGCCGATGTGCTGGACAACCCGCACGACGAAGCCAACCTGGCCCGCGTGCGCGAGAAGGTCGCGGCGCTGACCCGCGATTTCCCGGTTTACCGTTGATCGACTGATGTCACAACCCGGCCTCTGTGCCGGGTTTTTTGTTCCTGTTGTGTTCTTTTTGCTTGCCGTTTGGATGGGCCCTTAACCATGCGTTGCCCTTTTTGTGCACACCCCGATACCCAGGTCGTTGAAACCCGTGATTCTGACGAGGGGGACTCAACGCGTCGTCGTCGCCGCTGCGGGGGGTGCGACAAGCGCTTCACCACGTATGAGCGCGCTGAAATCGAACTGCCCGCCATCGTCAAACGCGATGGGCGGCGCACTGACTACGAACGGGCCAAGCTGAAGGGTTCGATGATGGTGGCGTTGCGCAAGCGGCCAGTGAGTGCGGAGGCTCTGGACCTGGCGATTGAGTCGATCGAGGCGCGCTTGCGCCAAAGTGGTGACAAGGAAGTGAACTCGACCCAACTGGGCGAATGGGTCATGAATGAGCTGCGCAAGTTGGACAAGGTGGCTTATGTGCGCTTTGCGTCGGTTTATCGCAGCTTTGACGATGTGAGTGAGTTTGTGGCGGCGATCAAGGAGACGGCGA
>CAZKPN010000108.1:0-1622 GCA_964554655.1 uncultured Aquabacterium sp.
TTGGCCCCGGATGTGCTGGTGCTGGACCTGCGTTTTGGCGACGGCGGCATTGGTGGCCTGGATGTGTTGCAAGACCTGCACGCCCGCCACCCCCAGGCCAAGGTGGTGATTTACACCCAGTTTGACCAGGACGAGGTCATCCGCGAGGCCTACAAGCGCGGCGCCAAGGCGTTCGTGACCAAGAACACCGACCCCACCGAGTTGGCCGATACCATCGCCCGGGTCCACCAGGGCGACACCGTCTTCATGCCCAGCATCGCCAACCGCCTGGCCTTGATGAGCGTGCGGGGCGACGAATCGCCCCTGGCCAGGTTGCAGCCGCGCGAGGTCGAGGTTTTCAAGCTGATGGCGCAGGGCCTGACGAACGTGGAAATCGCTGAGCGCATGAACCTGTCGCCCAAGACCATCAGCACGACCAGCCAGGCCATCAAGGACCACCTGGGCATTCACCGCCCTGCCGACATCACCTTGCTGGCCGTCAAATGCGGCCTGATCGAACCTTGATCGACCATGAGTTTCAAGCAGTACCTGACACGGTGGGCCGTGTCTTTGAGCGCCGCTCACCTGGCGTGTTCCGGTGTGGCCCAGGCCCAGTCGCTTGACCCGGGCGCCGACCTGGGCGATGACGCTTACCCCGTCGTGATCACGCCCACCCGCCTGCGCCAATCCTTGGCGGACGTGCCGGCCAGCATCACCATCATCACGGGCGAGACCTTGCGGCGCCATGGCATCACCCGCATCGAAGAGGCCCTGAGGATGGTGCCTGGCATGGCGGTCTCGCAGGCCACGGGCAATGACTACCGGATCAATTACCACGGCACCGCGGCGGTTGTCCCTCGGCGGCTGAATGTGCTCATCGATGGGGTCTCGGCCTACTTGCCGGCGTTTTCGCAAGTGGAGTGGACGCTGTTGCCGGTCACCCTGGAGGACATCGACCGCATCGAGGTGATCCGCGGCCCCGACTCGGCCGCCTATGGTCCCAACTCCATGATGGCCGTCGTCAACATCATGACCAAGCACCCCAAGGACGTGGAGCGGGGCCTGGTGGCCTTCACGGCGGGATCGCATGAGACCTACGACGGCACCGTGCGCCTGGCAACCACGCTGGGTTCGACCAGCGTGCGCGCGACGGCCAATGTGCAGCACAACCGGGGCTACGACCAGATGTCGACCTTGGGCGGGGCCCATGACAGCACCCGGCTGGGCCGCTTGAGCGTGCGGGCGCTGCACGAGCTGAGCGCGGGCTCCACGCTGGACATGCAGGCTTCGTACGTGGGCGGTGAGGGCGAGCGGGGCTACATCGAGCCCTTTCAGGTCAGCTCGCCGGACCACCTGCTCAACACCACCCAGTTCAGCACGCGGTGGACCAAGTCCCTGGCGCCGCACCACGAGCTGCAGGTGGATTTCTCGCGGGCAGCGACCCGGTCCAAACAGCGGTGGCGCAGTTGCTGGCCCCAGGCGGCGTTCTGGCCCGAAGTGGCCAACCTGTTCCAGGCCAACCCCGACTACGTCACCCAGATGGTGCAGGGCAACCTCTTCCCCACCGGCGGCAGCGCGGGCGACAACGTGCTGGCCGGCCTGGTCCGGGGCCGGCTCATCGCGGAGTTTCCGTCGGGGTTGCA
>CAZKPN010000108.1:1722-4941 GCA_964554655.1 uncultured Aquabacterium sp.
CTTCAAACCAGCTGGGACATCTCGCCCCGGTGGTCAACCTGGCTGAGCTACGGCTACCTGCGCAACCAGGATGCCAGCCACATCGAAGAGACCGCGCAATACTCAAAGCACAGCGGGGCGGCGGGAGTGAGCGTGGCCTTGTCGTCGGCCTGGCGCGCTTCGCTGGCCCACTACGCCTCCAGTGGCGACGGCGTGTACGAAGTGCGTTACGCCCGAACGGACCTGACCCTGGGGCATTCGTTCTTGCTGGGGCGCCAGCCCGCCTCGGCCTCTTTGACCGTCGGCTACCTGGACACCCCCACGGTGCACACCTTCCAGGATGCCACGCGCCACTTCACCTCGGCCTACGACCGCCGCTTCAGCGTCCACGGGCAGTTCCGTGCCGCCTTCTAGCCCGGTGGGTGCGCGCTTTGGCACCTGACCAGCCACGCCGACAGTCGCTGCGCATGCTGGCGGGCCTGGGTGGCGCGTCGTGGTGGGCGCTGCAGGGCGTGCCGAGGGTGCAGGCGGCGGGCCCTGGCTTGCAACGTGAGCTGCGCATCCTCAGCGGGCCCGATTCGGCCGCTGGCCGCCAGATCACGCAGGCTTTGAAACTCCGCTATCCCAGCTTGGTGGCCGAGGTGGAGCCTGGTGCATCGGAGGGCCGGCGTGGGCCCGCGATCCACGTGGCGGTGGGGCCAGCGGCCTTGCGGCGAGCGTTGCAGGCTGAGCTCAAGGGGCCACTGGTCTCGGTCATGACCTCCAGCCAGACCTACCGGCAACTGGTGGATACCGCCGCCGTGGCGCGTGACCGCGCGGCCGTGGTCACGGCCATCCATGCCGATGCCTCGCCCGCGGCTCAGATGCAATTGATCGCGGCCCTGTTCGAGGCCCGGGTCACCGTGGGCGTGCTGCTGTCCGAGGCCTCGGCCTACCTGGAGCGGCCCTTGCGCCAAGCCGCCACCCAGTTCGGCCTGGAGCTGGTGCTGGAGTGGGTGGCGCCCTCGACGGACGCGGTGCGCTCGCTCACCCGCCTGCGCGCCGCCCAGGTGCTGCTGGCGGTGGCCGACAGCACGCTCTACACGCCCGACACGCTGCGCGCGATCCTGGAGTCGACCTACCGCCGCAGCCTGCCGGTGGTCGGCTTTTCGTCGGCGACGGTGGTGGCGGGCACCCTGGCCACGGCGCATTGCGCGGTGGACGACGTGGTGGCCGACCTGGTCGATCTGCTGGAGGGCCCAGGCTTGCACGGCAGCGGCCCCTGGCCCGAGCCTCGTTTCGCGCAGCACTGGCGGGTGGCCATCAATGACAACGTGGCCCGCTCGCTGGGCATCACAGTGACGGACAAGGTCCGTGCTTTGGGCCACCAAGCGCCCGGGAGGGCAGGATGAAACACCGCTTCGGGCAAAACTGGGGCATCGCGGCCCGGCTGTTGGCGATCGTCGTGCTGCCGGCCAGCCTGATGTTCACGGCGGTCGTGGTGACGCTGTATCTCGCGGCGCAACGCGATGTGCGCCGCGATGTGGCCTCACGCGGGCAACTGGTGGCCACGGCGCTCGCGCAAAGCAGCCAATACGGCCTGATGTCGGGCAACGCTGCTTACCTGCGCACCACCTTGCGCCACCTGCTGGAGGCCGATCCCAGCATCGCCTGCATCGACATCGCCGACGTGAAGGGCGTGCCGCTGGTGTCCGACTGCCAGGCGGCACGGCCACGCGAGGTCAGCGTGTTCGAGGTGCCGGTGCGCGTGGAGTCGCTGCCCGACCTGGACGTGTTTGACGCGCTGCCGCCTCAGAACAAGGTGATGCGCACGGTGGGGCAGGTGCGCGTGACCATGTCGCCCGCGCCCATCTTCGCGGCCAAGCAGCGGGCGCTGCTGGTGGCTTTTGCCTTGGTGCTGGCCGCGGCGGTGGCCAGTTGCCTGATCGGGTTGCGGCTGGCCCGGCGATTGCGGGACACGTTGGGCTCCGTGATGGCGGCTTTGCGGGATGTTCGCCAGGGCCGCTTCGACGTGCAATTGGCCACCAACCACGAGGGCGAGCTGGGCGAGCTGCAAAGGACGATCGTGCAAATGGCCGGCACCCTGGATGCTTCGCGGCACGACCTGGAGCAGCAGGTGGCCAAGCGCACGCGGCAGTTGCAGGAAGCGGTGGACCTGGCCCGCCAGGCCGATGCCGACAAACGCCGCCTCATCGTGCGCAGCAATGCCCTGGTCGAAGAAGAGCGGCGGCGCATTGCGCTGGACCTCCACGACCACCTGGGCGCTTCCTTGATCTCGGTGCGCCTGCAGGCCAGTGCCCTGGTGGCCCGGGCGCGCGCTTGCGGCGATGCGGAGATGCAGGGCGATGCGGCCCGGATCGCGGCCACCGCACAGTCGATCTATGCCACCACGCGCGACATCGTCAAGCGCCTGCGCCCGGAGGTCATCGACACCTTGGGCCTGGCCGGGGCGGTGGAAGAGCTGGTGCGCCATGCCGACCAGGTTCACCCGGTGGCGCGCTTCACCTTCCAGGTGGAGCCTGGCTTTCCCGATGTGCGTGGCGAGCTGGCCATGCCGGCCTACCGCGTGGCGCAGGAAGCGCTCAACAACATCGCCAAGCATTCGGACGCGACCCTGACCTCGGTGACCTTGAGTGCGCTGCCAGCGACGGGGCACCTGCGCATGGTGATCCAGGACAATGGCCGGGGCTTTGACACCCGGTCGCCGCGCAGCACCGGCATCGGCCTGATCGGCATGCGCGAACGCGTGGCGGCCGTGGGGGGCGAGCTGCTCGTCTCATCCACGCCAGGGCAGGGCACCACCGTGTGCGTGACGCTGCCCTTGCCTGCCAGCCATTGACATTGACGCGCGGCCGAAATACCCGGCGCCCCTCGCCCGGCACGCAAAACGCTGGCACCATCGGCCTTTGCCCCGACCGAGACGCGCCACACCATGTTGAGCTGGATATTCAAGAAGAAGAAAGCAAGCCCGCCCGCGATCGCCGCCCTGCCTGTGGCCAGTGCCGAAGCGGCCGCGTCGGCCCGGCAGGCGGCCGCCAATGTGGCCTCGGTGTGGTCGGGGCGCCTCAACCGTGCTTTGGGGGATGACGCCGCCCTGCTGGCCCTGGCCAAGGAGGCGCCGACGGCCGACCTCAAGCTGGCCGCGGTGCAGGCCTTGTCCACCGAGGCGGGATTGAAATCGGCCGAGCGCGAGTTCCGCACCCACGACCGCCGGGTGCACCAGTTGGCCAGGCAGCGCCA
>CAZKPN010000108.1:5041-13034 GCA_964554655.1 uncultured Aquabacterium sp.
ACCCGCCAGGCGTGCGCCGGTCCGTCAGCCGCCCAAGGCACCCACGGCCGAGCACAGCGCGGCGATCGAAGCCACTTTGCAGCTGGCCGAAGCCGCGTTGCTGGAAGGCCACCTGAAGCAGGTGCAACAACACCTGATGCACCTGGATCGGCTGTCCGACCAGGGCATGGACACCGCCCACCACGCGCGCCTGAACGCCGTGCAGGCCGAGGCTGGCCGCATGAAGGGCTGGCAGCAATGGAGCGGCGGGCTGGCCCGAGACGAGCTGGTCCTGGAGGCCGAAGCCTTGGCCAAAGCCACGGCGGTGGCCGCCGAAGAGGGCGAGCCGAAGCTTCAAGCCCGCGCGCAGGCCGAGGCCATCGACGATTTGCGCCAACGCTGGAAAGAGCTTGACCGCCTGGCGGCCGCCACCAGCCAGCCGCTGTGGGAGCGCTTTGACGCGGCCCTTCAAACCGCCTACCTGCCCGTGGCCGCGCACCTGGCGCAGTTGGAGGCCGATCGGCAAGCCAACCTGGCACTGCGCGGTGGCTTGTTGGACACGCTGGACGCCACGCCCCTGGAGGCCAGCACCGACACCGCTGCCGAGCCCTCACCCTGGAAAGACCTGGTCCGCGCGCTGGACCAGTTCCACCAGGCCTGGCGCAAGCTCGGCCCGGTGGAGCACACCGTGCCGCGCAAGGCACAGAAGGCCTTGCTGGCCCGCTTGGCGGCCAGCGTGGCGCGCCTGGAAGCGCCGCTTCAAGCCGCCCGCCGTGTGGCGCAAACCGAGCGCGAAGCCTTGGTCGCGCGGGCCAAGGCGCTCACGGAAAGTGGCCGCCTGCACCCGGCCGAGCAGTTGTCGCAGGTGCGCGAGTTGCAAGCCGAGTGGCAAGGCCATGCGCGCGCCTTGCCCTTGGCGCGCCCGCTGGAGGCCTCGCTGTGGGACCAGTTCAAGGCGGCGACCGATGCCGTCTTTGCCCAACGCGATGCCGCCTTCAGTGCCCGCGACGAAGCCTTGCAGGCCAACCTGGCGGCCCGCCTGAACTTGATCGAGCGCCTGGAAGCCATCGCGCCCGACAGCCCGGTGGCCGACATCACGAACACCTTGAAGCAGCTGGACACGGCCTGGCGCCAGGCGGGCGAGGCGCCCCGAGCGCAAGCCGCCGCATTGGAGTCGAGGTTTCGGGCCGCACGCGCTGGCGCGCAAGCCATCGTGGCCGACAGCGCTCAGCGTGTGTGGCAGGCCACGTGCGACACCCTGCAGGCCAAGCTCATGCTGTGTGAGGCCCAGGAGTCTGATGAGGCCATGCCTGACACCGAGGTGAGCGATCGCTGGTCGGCCTTGCCGGTTTTGCCACCTTTGTGGGAGCAGGCCCTGGCCCAGCGCATGGCCCGCATCGCGACAGGCGATGGCGTGCCCTCAAGTACAGGCTCGAGCGCTGGCGCCGCCGCCGTGGACGAGGCCTTGCTGCAACTGGAAGCCGCGCTGGACCTGCCTTCACCCCCCGAGCATCAGGCCAGCCGCCGGGATCTTAAATTGCGTGCGTTGAAAGCCGCGCTGGAAGGTGGTCAGGCCCGCGCGGGTGCTGCGCTGGGCGTTGATCAGATGACGGCCCAGGTGATCGGCTTGCCTCGCCTCAGTGCCCCGCAACGCCTGCGGCTGCACAACCTGATCACGGGGCTGCGGACCGTCAACCCTGAGGCTGCCAGTTCGCCATCAGGGCGGTGAAATCGTCCACGGGCACGGGCTTGCTGTACAGGTAGCCCTGCGCCAGCTCGCAGCCCAGGCCCTTGAGCACGTCGCGCTGCGCGCCGGTCTCCACGCCTTCGGCCACCAGGGTCATGCGCAAGCCACGGGCCAGGCTGATGATGGCCTGCACCAGGGCGGCGCTGTCGGAGTTGGTGGTCAGCTCGCGGATGAAGGACCGGTCGATCTTGAGCACGTTGACCGGAAAGCGCGCCAGGTAGCTCAGCGATGAATAGCCGGTGCCAAAGTCGTCGATGGCGATGCTGATGCCCATGTGGTGCAGGCGCTGCAAGGTGGCGCGGATGTCGGTGGGGTCGTTGAGCAGCAGGCTCTCGGTGATCTCCAGCTCGATCCATTCGGGCTTGCAGCCGGTGGCCTCCATGGCCGCGTACACCGTGGCCACCAGGTCGTTGTTGTAGAACTGCTTGGGCGACAGGTTCACCGCGATCTTCAAGGGCTTGGCGGCGTGTTCATTCCATTTCTGGGTGGCCGCGAAGGCCGTGTGCAAGGCCCATTCGCCCATGCCCAGGATCAGGCCCGTGTCTTCGGCGATGCTGATGAACTGGTCGGGCGGCACCAGGCCGCGCGTGGGATGGCGCCAGCGCATCAGCGCTTCGGCACCCACCATCTCGCCGGTCACCAGGTCCACCTTGGGTTGGTAGAACAGCTCCAGCTCCGAGCGCACCACGGCCTTGCGCAGGTCGCTCTCGATCTTCAGGCGTTCACGCGCGCTGCTGGTCAGCTCGGGCGAGTAGTACTGGAAGTTGTCGCGGCCACAGCGCTTGGCGTGGTGCATGGCCGCGTCGGCGTGGGCGATCAGCTCGGTGGCCGCCACGCCATCGAAGGGGAAGACAGAGATGCCTGCGCTGGCCGTCACCATGATCTCGGTGTCGCCCAGGTGGATGGGCGCGCGGAAGGCGTTCTTCAGGTGGCTCAAGGTCACGCCCACGTCCAGCGCATTGCGGATTTTGGGCACCACGATGGCGAACTCGTCGCCACCAATGCGGGCCACCGTGTCGTAGCCGCGCAGGTGCTGGCTCAAGCGGCTGGCAATGGCCTTGAGCAAAGCATCGCCCGTGGGTTGGCCCAGTGAATCGTTGACCTTCTGGAAGTGGTCGATGCCCAGGATCACCAGGCCGAACGTGAGCTGGTGGCGGGTCGAATCCGAGATGGCCTGCTGCAAGGCATTGCGCAACATGGCGCGGTTGGGCAAGTGGGTCAGGGCATCGTAGTAGGCCAACTGGTGGGTCTGGCGCTCCAGCGTCTTCAGCGCGGTCAAGTCCTGGGTCACGCCCATCACGCGCACGGGCCTGCCCTTGTCGGTGTACTCGATGCGAACCCAGCTGTGCAGTTCATTGAGCGAGCCGTTGGCCCCGGTCAGGCTGTGGTCGTGGCGGAACTCGGTGCGCTGCTGCTCGACGGCGTTGCGGTAGGCCTCGACGTTGCTGCTGACCTGCCCGGCGGGAAAGTAATCCAGCAAGGTGTTGAAGCTGAGGTCGGCATCCTGCGGCAAGCCCAGCAGGTCGCGGCCCACGCTGCTGATCTGCGCTTGCTTGAGCACCAGGTCCAGGCTCCAGTGCCCGATGCGGGCCATGCGTTGCGCGTCTTCCAGCTGGCCTTGCGCCTCCTTGAGCGCGGAGATGTCGCGGCCAATGGTGAAGGCCCCGATGACTTCGCCTTGGGCATTGCGCGTGGGCACGATGGCCAGGTCGGCGATGCCGCGGATCATGCCGCGCTCATTGAAGTAGTAGTAGGTGTACAGGTGGCGGCGGCGGGTGCCTTCGCTCATGCACGTGCGCAACTCGGCTTCCAGGCCGCGCGCTTGTTCGCTGTCGGAATCGTCGGTGGGGCGGCGCCCCAGAAAAGCCTCGGCGGGCACGCCACTCAGGCGCAACATGGCCGGGTTCACGTAGGTGCGGCGGCATTCCAGATCAAAGTGCGCGATGGTGTCGGGTGTGGCGTCTTCCAGGGCTTTGAGGTTGCTGCCGGCTTGCAGCAGGGTCTCGGATTGCTTGTGTTGGGTCAGGTCTTGCACCACAGCGAACAGGCAGGTGGGCTCACCGTCATCGGAGTAGCTGATCTCGCCCTGGTAGTGCAGGTGTCGGGTCTGCCCGCCATGGATCACCGAGCATTGGTACTGGATGTGGGTGCGCCGGTGCGTGAAGGCGCCGCGCCACAGTTGCTGGATGTTGTCCTGCTCATGCTCGGGGTGCAGGCGCAGCAACTCCACGGCGGAGGGCGCCCAACCGATGGGCTGGCCCAGCATCTCGCACAAGCGTGGCGACACGAAGACAGTCTGGCCCACAAAGTCGAACTCCAGCGAGCCGATCTGGGCCATGGACTGTGCCCGGTCCCAATGGGACTGGGCATCAAGGCTGTTTTTCGCGGTGACGGTGGGCAGGTGCGTTGGCATGAAGTCCCTCAAGTGGAGGCCTGCGTGTCGAGCAATGCACCCTTTGCAACGACACCTTGGCCCCACTCATATCGGCCCTACATGTAACTGACTTGAGGGCCTGTCGGATTCGACAGCGCCGGATCAGTGCCCAACCGTGAAACGTTGCCGCACATGCCGGGCTTTTTCCAGCTCGTCCACGATGGCCGCGGCCAGGTCGGTGGTAGAGATGCGGGCCGGCCCGCCGCCCGTGGCAGCCTGCAGGGGCTCGTCGCGGCCCAGGCGGTAGTGACCGGTGCGTTCTCCGGGTTCCAGGATGATGGGTGGCGACACGAAGGTCCAGTCCAGCGACGACTCGGTCTGCAGGTCGGTCAGGGCCTGGCGTGCGGCCAGGGCGCCTTGTTTCCACTCAGCCGGGAACTCGGGCGTGTCCACCAGTTGAACACCGGGGGCCACGAACAGGCTGCCCGCCCCGCCGACCACCAGCAGCCGCCTGACCCCGGCGGCCTTGACGCCCGACACGATGGCGCGCGCGCCGCGCAGGAACTGGTCGTGCAGGTCGGGCACGGCCCAACCCGGGTTGTAGGCGCTGACCACCGCGTCATGGCCTTTGACCGCCTGGGCCACCTCATCGGCGTTCTGGGCATCGGCCTGGACCACGGTGAGGCCGGCGGCGGCAGCGAGCTTGCCAGGGTGGCGGGCCAGCACGGTGACCTGGTGGTCGCGGCTGAGCAATTCAGCCAGCACGGCCGATCCAACAAACCCCGTGGCGCCAATCAATGCGATCTTCATGGTGATCTCTCCAGTGCGTTGCAATGGCTCAACAATATGAGCATTCACAATGCGGGCGGAAGTCCTCAGAATTTGCTTTCATTGTTTAGAAAAACTGCACAAACGTGATCGACCAACTCAAGCGCATGGCCACCTTCGCCGCCGTGGTGGAGCAAGGCTCCTTTGGCGGCGCCGCCCGGGCGCTGGGCACCACCACCTCGGCGGTCAGCCAGCACATCCGCGCGCTGGAGCAAGAGGTGGGGGTGACGCTGCTGGTGCGCTCCACCCGCCAGCTGGCCTTGACCACGGCGGGCCAGCGCTTTCACGAAGGTTGCGCCGACATGGTGGCCGCGGCCCGCCGCGCCGGCCAGACCTTGCTGGAGATGCGCGATGCGCCCGTGGGCGAGTTGCGCATGACCGCACCGGCCGGCTTTGCGCGCGTGCTGGGCGAAGCCTTGAGGCCTTTGCTCCACCACCATCCCCAACTGTGCCTCCACCTGCTGGCGGACGATGCTTACACCGACCTGGTGGCCGAGCGCGTGGACCTGGCTTTGCGCTTTGGCCGCCTGCCCGATTCCAACTGGGTGGCGCAGCCGCTGGGCTACCTGCGCATGCAGCTGTGCGCGGCGCCGGGCTACCTCACGCGCCACGGCATCCCGGTCCACCCCGACGACCTGGCCCAACACGATGCCGTGCTGCTCAACACCGGCCGGGTGGCGCCGCACCTGAACCTGCTGGACCCGTCGGGCCTGGCCGTGGCCATCAAGCCCGCCTGGCGCAGCCGCCTGAGCAGCAACAGCCAATCGTGGGTGCAGCACATGTGCGAGGCCGGCATGGGCGTGGCCGTGCTGGCCGCGCACGACACGGTGGACACCTTGCGCGAAGGCCGTGTGGTGCCCGTGCTGCCGGGCTGGTCGTTGCCGCCGTTGCCGATCTACGCCTTGACCCCGCAGCGTGGCGCGCAGCCCGCCAAAGTGCGTTTGGCGCTGGAGGCTTTGCGGGCGCACATGGCGCAGTGGCCGGCTTCGGTTTATTCACCGCGACAGGAGGGACTGCATTTATAGGGATGGCGCAGACCAATGGGGCGCCCGCAAAATCAAGGCGATCGACCAAAAGGATTCCCCCATGAAACGCCCGACGCGCTCCTTGTTTGACCATGCCCAAGCCACCATTGGCGCCATCGTGCTGTCACTGTGTGGTGGCGCAGCGGTGGCGGCCCAGACCTCCATCCAGGCCTCGGCCACCGCCGGTTTCGGCGTTGATGTCATCACCGTGAGCGACTACCGGCCTTATCAGGCTGGATCCAGCACCGCCGCGCAGCATGCGGATGCCTATTGGGGCCAAGCCAGCTATTCGGTGTTCGCAGATTTTGGCGCGCTGCATGTTTTTGCCACCGCCGCTACGCGGGGCAGTGACAACTACGGGGGCTACGAAGGCTGGGATTCGATCGCCACGGCAATGGCCTTCGCCGAAGACAAGGTCACCTTTACCGCGCCGCCTGGCGTGGAGTGGGTCGAGTTCAAGCTGTCGCTGAACCTGCACGGCAGTTTTGCCGGCACCAGCCGATCGCGGGGCTGGCTGGAGGCCGAACTCGGCGGCTCCAACTACCTGCCGCTGGCAGGGCAGTCGTATTCGTCGGGGTTGAACGCTGCCGCGTACTTTGGCACCCCGCCGCCGCCGGGCCGCAGCGAGGTGCTGAGCGCCGAGCAAACCTACCGTGCGGTGGCTGGCAGCACGATCACGCTTCGTTACTCGCTCTCAGGCGTGGCCCACGCCTTGCCGCCGCCTGCCCAGGCGGGCATCTTGCAGCCCAGCAACATGACCACCGACGGTGGCCACACGGCGCGGGTGGGCCTCACCGTCCTCACCCCTGGTGCAAGCTTCCTGGCCGACAGTGGCGCCAGTTATGCACCCGTGCCGGAACCATCGAGCCTGGTGTTGTTCGGGGTGGGCTTGCTGGGCCTGTCAGTTTGGCGAGCCCGCAGATAGATCAACGACATGCCCAAGGACAGGAGCAACAGTTGAGCAGGTTCCGGGACCGGCGTGATCACGATGTTGGAGGGCATGGCAGAAGTTGGATCCAAGCCCCGCGCAGGGATTGCCCAGAATGAGAACGCCGTGCCGTTGTACCAGGTGCCGGAAAGATGGCCGCCCGCGTACTTGACGTCGTTGGCAAAGACCTCTGCACGCGAGTTGGCGCCGTCGAAAAGAATCCAGCTCAAGCTGGCCACACCAGTCAAACGCGCAACGCTGCTGTCGTTCAACATGAGCCAACTGATGTCGCCGCCTGAGATGTCGGCGCTGGCGTCATCGTTCAGTGTGAGCCAGCTGATGTTTCCGCCTGAGACTTTGACGTTGGACTGGTCAAAGGCATCGATCGATGCCGCCTCGGCACCGTTGAGCACTTCAAGCTGGTCGGGGCCTCGGGCCACATGCGTGCCGGGTCCGTTGATCACGGTGGTAGATGCCAGTGCGGGGTTGCCTAGAGTCAGTGCTGCGGCCAAGGCCCAGCCAGAACGGCGAACAGAAAACATGGAATCTCCCTTGATTTTGTATTGCCATCATTTGGCGCTTCGCTGGAAGCAACTTTAAGTGCAATGGGCCGAATTGAGCAACTACCGGTCTGAGGGGGCAAGCCCAAGCCTGCCAAGGTCAAGCCTCTTGGCAAAAGCCCCCAACTCAAGAAGAATGTGTTTTTCGGACAATTCCTCGGAAAGGACTGCCATGGAACTCAAGCTCTTACCCTTGTTGGCCTGTGCGCTGACCGTTGTTGCTTCCCCTGCCAGCCACGCGGCCGCCGTGGCCTGTGGCAGCTTCTTCACCTGCGAGTGGGTGGAGGATGCCAAAGAGGTTGGCGAGTTCAAGCTCACCTCCAATCAGCCGGTCAAGTTTGGGGGGTACAACCCTTTGTCCGACGCCAACTTCCCGGGCACTTTCACCGGCCATTTCTGGAAGCTCAAGATCGACCTGTTCAACGAAACCATCCTGCCCGATCGCGGTGCGCAGGTTGTGATCAAGGGCAGCTTCCTGCACATCACCGCGCCCCACCTGCAGGATGCCGACGAAGGGGGTCTCTACAAATTCGACCTCAAGATCAACCTGGG
>CAZKPN010000109.1:0-1765 GCA_964554655.1 uncultured Aquabacterium sp.
GAACCGGCCACGGCCTGCGCGGCCCGGTCCAGGTCGTCAAAATCCTCGAACACGATGAAGGCCGACTTGCCGCCCAGCTCGTTGAACACGCGCTTGAGGTTGCTGCGCCCAGAATATTCCAGCATCTTGCGGCCCACGCGGGTCGAGCCCGTGAAACCCAGCGCATCGACATCCATGTGCAGGGCCAGCGCCTCGCCCGCCTCCTGGCCATAACCGGGCACGACGTTGAAGACGCCTTCGGGCAGACCAGCTTGCAGGGCCAACTCGGCCAGGCGCAGAGCGGTCAGGGGTGATTTTTCAGAGGGCTTGAGGACCACGCTGTTGCCCGTGGCCAGGGCCGGCCCCAGCTTCCAGGCCGACATCAGCATGGGGTAGTTCCAGGGCACGATGGCCCCCACCACGCCCACCGGCTCGCGCTGGATCAGGGCCAGCGAATTGGCCGGGGTGGGCGCGATCTCGTCGTAAACCTTGTCGATGGCCTCGGCATACCAGGCGATGCAGCGCGCCGCGCCGGGCACGTCGGCGCCCAGGCTGGACTGGATGGGCTTGCCCATGTCCAGGGTTTCCAGCAGGGCCAGCTCTTCCTGGTTCTGCAGGATGAGTTCGGCAAAGCGTTGCAGCACGCGCTTGCGCACCGCCGGGGCCTGGCGCGACCACGCGCCGCTGTCGAAGCTGCGCCGCGCGGCGGCCACGGCCAGGTCGATGTCCACCGCCTGCCCCCGGCTGACCTGGGCCAGAAGCCTGCCATCAATGGGGGATCGGCATTCGAAGGTTTCGCCGGTGACCGCCGCCACGCGCTGCCCGTTGACGAGCGCTCGCCCATCCGGCGTGATGTCCATGGCCCGTCGGTGCCACGGTGAAGCCACCACAGACGGGGCGGTGTCGGTTGATGTCGTCATGCGCAGCCTCCGGTGTCAAGGTGGCCCCCACTCTAGCCCACATTCAGGCCACAATGCCCCCCATCGCCAACTCCAATCAAGGCTGCGCAATGCCAGTGATCGTGGTCGCCAATCCCAAGGGGGGCGTGGGCAAATCCACCCTGTCCAGCAACATCGCGGGCCACCTGGCCCAGCAAGGGCACAGCGTCATGCTGGGCGACATCGACCGGCAGCAGTCCTCTCGGCTGTGGTTGAGCTTGCGCCCCGCCAGCCTGCCGGCCATCCAACCCTGGGAGGTGGACGAGCAGTTTGTGGCCAAGCCACCCAAGGGCGTCACGCACGTGGTGCTGGACACGCCGGCCGGCCTGCATGGCAAGCAGCTCGACGCGGTGATGAAGATCGCCGACAAGATCGTGATCCCGCTGCAGGCCAGCGTGTTCGACATCTACCCCACGCGTGACTTCATCGCCAAGCTGCACAAGGCGCGCCGCTCCGACAAAGTGCAGCTGGCCGTGGTGGGCAACCGCATCAAAGAGCACACCAAGGCCACCGAGCACCTGCAGGAGTTTTTGGCCACGTTGGATGTGCCGGTGCTGACGCTGCTGCGCGACACGCAGAACTACGCCCACTTGGCCGCGCACGGCCTGACGCTGTTTGACGTGGCGCCCACCAAGGTCGAGAAAGACCTGGAGCAGTGGGCGCCGTTGACGGCCTGGTTGAAGGGCTGAACGCCCTTTGGCCTAGAAGCTGACCAGGACGGACGCGCCGATCAGCTGGTTGTTCTTCTTGTAGCCGCCGTCCTTGACGTCCAGGAAGACAGGGCCGCTGGCGTGGTCGAAGCGGTACTCGAACTTGAAGGTGGTGTTCAGGTTGTAGAGGTAGCTCAG
>CAZKPN010000109.1:1865-3152 GCA_964554655.1 uncultured Aquabacterium sp.
CCCTGGAACTCGCCCTTGGCATAGTCCACCCGGTAGGCCACACCCGGTGAGGTCTCGCTGGCACCGCGCTTGCTGGCGTTCACATTGGCCAGCATCACCTTGGTCAGCCACTTGCCACGCGTCAATTCCAGGCCCGCGCCGGTGTAGGCCGTGGGCAGCGTGAAGTCGAACAGCAGGTTGTGCGTGATCAGCTTGTTCAGCGTGGGCTGCAAGTACTCATAGCCCGACCAGTCGGGGATCTGGCCAGCGATCAGGCGCGTCTGCAAATCGCTCAAGGGGATGGACACCGAGGCCTCGTGCACTGGCGAGTTGCCATCGAACACCGAGCCCACGCCCCGGTTGGGCGCCAGGGTCAGGCGCCAGCGTGAACCACCGTCGGTTTCTTTGGTGAAGTCGATGACGGCCGCGCCAAAGTAGGAGTTGTCGTAGTTGTAGCCGTCGTCATCCACCCGGTTCAAAAACTGGAAGCCCGCCCGGTCCTGCCGCTGGTTGTAGATGAAGGTCGGGTCCATGTAGCCGCTGATCTTCAGGTTCTTCAGGCCCAGCGCGTCGCGCGAATCTTCCAGCGCTTCGGTCTTGACGGTGATGCGGTTGAAGTCCTGCTGCTGCTCCACCGTCATGCCCTGCGGGGTCTCGGCGATCTTGGCGTCTTGCGCTTCCAGCTTCTTTTCCAGCTCGGCCACGCGCGACTTGAGCGCCTTCAACTCGTTGAGGATGTCTTCATTGACACCCGCGCGGGCCAAGGTGGGGAAGGCCAGGCAGACGGCCAGGGCCACGGGCAGCAGGGCAAGTCGTGTGGGGCGAGTCATGGGCAAAACCTCCTTGAAAGATTGAGTTGGTGTGTTCGTTGACAGGTCAGGACCGGGCCGCTTGCGCGACTTCACGCGCGCGGCGCCGCTCGGTGCGGGCCAGGGCATAACTGCCGCCGATCACGGCCAGCGACACCACGGCGATCACCACGGTGGCCACGGCATTCACGCTGGGGTCCACCCCCAGCTTGGCGCGCGAAAAAATCACCAGCGGCAAGGTGGTGGAGCCCGGTCCAGACAAGAAGGCGGCCAGCACCACGTCGTCCAGCGACAGGGTGAAGGTCAGCAGCCAGGCTGACAGCAGGGCCTGCGAAATCATGGGCAAGGTCACCAGGTAGAAGACTTGGGCAGGCCGCGCGCCCAGGTCCAGCGCGGCTTCTTCCAACTGCGGGTTCAGACCCTGCAGGCGCGCCTGGATCACCACGGTGGCGTAGGCCATGCCCACCAGCAGGTGGCCGGCCCAGATGGTGCCCATGCC
>CAZKPN010000109.1:3252-4309 GCA_964554655.1 uncultured Aquabacterium sp.
GCCAGCCAGCCTCGCGACAACCAGTTGTGGCGGCTGCTCATGCCCGGGCCTCTTGCGAATCGGCCTTGGCCTTGCTGAACAGGGCCAGCGGCACGAGGATCAACAGCACCATCACCACCGCCACGCTGGAGGCCATGGGCCAGTCGTTGTTGGCAAAAAACTCATCCCACAGCACGCGGCCAATCATCAGGGTCTGCGGGCCACCAAGCAACTCCGGGACCACGTACTCGCCCACGCAGGGGATGAACACCAGCATCGAACCCGCCAGGATGCCAGGGCGGGACAAGGGCACGGTCACCTTCCAGAACGCCACCCAGGGCGAGGCCCCCAGGTCATGCGCGGCCTCCAGTAGGCGGCCATCCTGCTTGGACAGGTTGGCGTACAGGGGCAAGATCATGAAGGGCAGGTAGGTGTAGACCATGCCCAGCACCAGCGAGAACGCGGTGTTCAGGTACTGGCCCGGGCCGGGGATCACGTCGAAAGCCATCAACAGTTGATCGACCTTCAAGGTGTTCAGCACCACGGCCACACAGCCACCATCGGCCAGCAGGCCCTTCCACGCGTACACGCGCAACAGGAAGGAGGTCCAGAAGGGCAGCATCACCATCAGCAGCAAAGCGGGCTGCGCGCTCTTGTCCGCACGCGCCATGAAGTAGGCAAAGGGGTAGGCCAGCAGCAGGCACACGCCCGTGGTGATGGCCGCGTACTTCAGGCTGGCCAGGTAGGTTTTGACGTAGAGCGCATCCTGCGCCAGGAAGGTGTAGTTGGACAGCTTGAAGCCGCTCAGCTGACCCGCCATGTCCATGTCGGACACGCTGATCCTCAGCACGATCAAGAACGGCAGCATGAAGAACAGCAGCAGCCACACGAAGGGGATGCCGATGACGGTGCGGTCAAGCCATTTCATGCCGCGGCCTTACTGCGTGAGCACCACTTGGGCCGAGGGCGACCACCAGGCCCAGGCCTGGTCATCCTGGCGCAAGGCGTCATCGGGGTGGCGCTCGGTGTTGCTCTGGCTCACCTTCAAGGTCTGGCCGCTGGGCAGTTGCAAGTGGTA
>CAZKPN010000109.1:4409-12931 GCA_964554655.1 uncultured Aquabacterium sp.
TCGCTCATCACGGCGATGCGGCTGGCCATGGTCATGGCCTCTTCCTGGTCGTGGGTCACCATCACACAGGTCACGCCCACGGATTGGAGGATGTGCACCAGCTCGATCTGGGTTTCCTCGCGCAGCTTCTTGTCGAGCGCACCCAAGGGCTCGTCCAGCAACAACAGCGAAGGCTGGCGCGCCAGGCTGCGGGCCAGGGCCACGCGCTGCTGCTGCCCGCCCGACAACTGGTGCGGCTTGCGTTTCGCGAAGGGGCTCAGTTGCACCAGCTTGAGCATGGCCTCGACGCGCTCGGCAATCTGCGCCTTGGGCAGGCCCTGGCGCTTCAAGCCAAACGCGATGTTCTCCCACACGCTCAAGTGCGGGAACAGCGCGTAGGACTGGAACATCATGTTCAGCGGCCGCTCGTGTGGCAGCAGCTTGACCAGGTCTTGCCCGTTCAAACGGATGCTGCCCGAGGTGGGCGTCTCGAAGCCCGCCAGCATGCGCAGCAGCGTGGATTTGCCGCAGCCGCTGGAGCCGAGCAAGGCGAAGATCTCGCCCTGGGCGATCTCCAGGCTGACGTGGTCCACCGCCCGGAAGACCGCGCCACCCGCGCTGGCGCCGAAGTCCTTGACGACCTCTTGAATGCTTAAGAACGGGGTCACAGGCCAGTCTTGAAGGAGGTGTAGATGCGCGTCATCTGGCGGCGCAGGTCGTTGTTGATGGCCTCGGGCATGGCCATCTTCTTCATGTCTGATTCGGAGGGAAAGATCGCCGGATCATTGGCCACCTCGGGCTTGAGCAGCTTGCGCGAGGCCAGGTTGGGGTTGGCGTAAAACACCTTGTTGGTCAGCCCCGCATGCACCTCCGGCCGCATGATGTAGTTGATGAACTTGTGCGCGTTGTCGGGGTGCGGCGCATCGACCGGGATCACCATGGTGTCCATGAACACCACGCCGCCGATCTTGGGGATCAGGGTCTGGATGTTCTGGCCGGTCTTGCCTTCGATGGCGCGGGCCCGGGCGATGTTCATGTCACCCGACCAGCCCAAGGCCACGCAGATCGAACCATTGGCCATGTCGTTGATGTAGCCGGACGAGCTGAACAGCGTCACGTAAGGCCGGATGGCCTTGAGCATGGGGCCCACGGCCTGGTAGTCGGCGATGTTCTTGCTGTAGGCGGGTTTGCCCATGTAGTGCAAGGAGGCGGGGATCACTTCGCTGGCGGCATCCAGGATCGACACGCCGCAGCTCTTGAGCTTGCTGATGTACTCGGGCTTGAAGACCAGGTCCCAGGCGTTGTCGGGCATGGGCGTGCTGCCCAGCGCGGCCTTGACCTTGTCCACGTTGATGCCCACCGTGGTGAAGCCCCACAGCCAGTTGGCCATGTACTGGTTGCCCGGGTCGAGCTTGGCCAGTTGCGCCTGGAAAGCCGGGTCCAGGTTCTTCAGGTTGGGCAGCTTGGATTTGTCGAGCTTTTGCAGCAGGCCACCATCGGCCTGCATCTTGGCCCAGTAGGACGAGGGCATGACCACGTCGTAGCCCGTCTTGCCGGCCACCAGCTTGGCGTGCACCACTTCGTTGCTGTCGAAGTTGTCGTAGCGCACCTTGATGCCGAACTCCTTCTCGAAGTTGGCGAGGGTGTCGGGCCCGATGTAGTTGGACCAGTTGTAGACGTTGAGGATCTTCTCTTCGTCGGCGCGCGCGGCGGTGGTCACGGCCATCGCGGCCAGCACGGCGCAGCCCAAGGCGCTCAGGCTCTTCCAGGAACGGGTCATGTCGTCACTCTCCCTTTAAGTCGGTCCAGGTCAGGTCCAGGCAACGCCGGATCAAGACCATCATCTCGTCAATCTGTTCACACGTCAGCACCAATGGCGGCGCGATGATCATGCGGTCACCCACGGCGCGCATGATCAAACCGTTGGCAAAGCAATGCCCCCGGCACACCATGCCCGCGCTCACCTCGGGCCCGAAAGGCACAGCAGCTTGCGTGCCAGAGGCCTTGGTTTTGACCAGGCGGATGGCCGCCATCAAACCAAAGGTCTCGGCCTCGCCCACCAGAGGGTGGTCTGCCAACGCCGCGTATTGTTTCGCAAGATAGGGGCCGGTTTCATCCCGCACCCGCTCAACGAGTTGTAAGTCTTCGATCAGTTGCAAATTTGCCAAAGCCACGGCGCAGGCCACGGGGTGGCCGCTGTAGGTGTAGCCGTGGTTGAAATCACCGCCCTGGTCAATCAACACACGCGCCACGCGCTCGCCCACCAGCACGCCGCCCAGCGGGATGTAGCCGGAGGTAATGCCTTTGGCGAAGGTGATCAGGTCAGGCTTGTAGCCCAGGCGTTCGCAGCCGAACCATGCCCCCGTGCGGCCGAAACCGCAGATGACCTCATCAGACACCAACAGGATGCCGTGCTTGTCGCAGATGCGCTGAACCTCGGGCCAGTAGGTGTCGGGCGGGATGATGACGCCGCCCGCGCCCTGGATGGGCTCGCCAATGAACGCCGCGACCTTGTCGGCGCCCACTTGCAGGATTTTGGCTTCCAGCCACGAGGCCGCCCGCAGTCCGAAGTCATCGCGGCTTTCACCGGGCTTGGCGTGCTCGACCATGTAAGGCTGATCGATGTGCACGATGCCCGGGATGGGCAGGCCGCCTTGCGTGTGCATGTCCACCATGCCGCCCAATGAAGCGCCGGCCATGGTCGAGCCGTGGTACGCGTTCTGGCGGCTGATGATGACGCTGCGCTCAGGCTGGCCGAGCAGATCCCAATAACGCCGCACCATGCGCACGATGGTGTCGTTGCCCTCCGAGCCCGAGCCGGTGAAGAACACGTGCTCGAAGCCCGGTGGGCTGAGGCTGGCGATTTTCTCGGCCAATTCAATGGCAGGTGGCGTGGCGGTCTGGAAGAAGGCGTTGTAGAAGGGCAGTGTTTCCAGCTGGCGCGTGGCCGCGTCGATCAAGGTGCGCTGGCCGTAGCCCACGTTCACGCACCACAGGCCACTCATGGCATCAAAGATCTTGTGGCCTTCGCTGTCCCACAGGTAGATGCCCTCGGCCTTGGTGATGATGCGCGAGCCCTTGGCGGCTAAGGCCTTGAAGTCGGTGAAGGGGTGCAGGAAGTGGGCGGCGTCGGCGGCCTGCCACTCGGCGGTGGTGCGGGTATGGGGCATGGTGGTCTCTTGTTTCAGACGTGCAGCAGCAGGTGCTCGCGCTCCCAGGGTGAGATCACCTTCATGAACTCGGTGTACTCCACCTCCTTGATCTCGGTGTAGACCGTGATGAAGGATTTGCCCAGCACATCGTGCAGGTCTGATTGCTCGCGCAGCAGGCCCAGCGCTTCGCCCAGGCTGCGGGGCAGCTGGAAGTCGCCCAGGTAGGCATCGCCCCGGCATTCCGCCGAAGGCTCGATCTTGTTCTTGATGCCCAGGTAACCGCAGGCCAGGGTGGCGGCCAGCGCGACATAGGGGTTGGCGTCGGCGCCAATCACGCGGTTTTCGATGCGGCGCGCGGCGGGTGTGGCCAAGGGCGCGCGGAAGCCCACGGTGCGGTTGTCCACGCCCCATTGCGTGTTGATGGGCGCGGCCGTGGCGCGGGCCAGGCGGCGGTAGGAGTTGACGTAGGGCGCGAACAGGCCCATGGCCGCTGGCACGTAGCGCTGCAGGCCGCCGATGTACCAGTAGAACTCTTGGGAGGGCGTGCCGTCTTCGTTGCTGAAGATGTTGCGGCCCGTCTCTTTGCTGACCACGCTCTGGTGCACGTGCATGGAGCTGCCGGGCTCGTTGGCCATGGGTTTGGCCATGAAGGTGGCGTACATCTCGTGGCGCAACGCGGCTTCGCGGATGGTGCGCTTGAAGAAGAACACTTCGTCGGCCAGGCCCAGCGGGTGGTCGTGGAAGAAGTTGATCTCCATCTGCCCCGCGCCGACTTCGTGGATCAGGGTGTCCACGTTCAGCTCCATCTTTTTGCAGTAGTCGTAGATGTCTTCGAACAGCGGGTCGAACTCGTTGACGGCGTCAATCGAATAGGCCTGGCGCGAGGTCTCGGCACGGCCGCTGCGGCCACGCGGCGGGCGCAAGGGCTGGTTGGGGTCAATGCTGCGCTCGATCAAATAGAACTCAAGCTCGGGCGCCACCACGGGCGACCAGCCTTCGTCGTCGAACAACTGGCACACGCGCTTGAGCACCGAGCGCGGCGCGTAGGGAATCAACACGCCATCGCGGTCAAAGCAATCGTGGATGACCTGCGCAGTGGGGTCGGTGGCCCAGGGCACGATGCGCACGGTGCTGGGGTCGGGCTGCAGGTGCATGTCCCGGTCGGTGGGGGTGATGACGTCGTAGTACGGCCCCTCGGACGGGAACTCACCGGTCACGCCGATGGCGACGATGGCCTCGGGCAGGCGCATGCCCCGGTCTTCGGTGAACTTTTCGCGCGGCAGGATCTTGCCGCGCGCCACGCCCGTCAGGTCGGGCACCAGGCATTCGATCTCAGTGACGTGCCGCTGGTTGAGCCATTGCTCCAGCTCGCTGAAGCTGCTGGGTACCTTGGATTGCATTGCGTCCCTTCATGGTCATGATTTCTGCTTGCCAGCATGCCACGCCTGGCAGGCTTGGCCAAAAGCTTTGAAGATGCGCATCGAGACCGGGTTGCCGGCGGCCTGCCATTCGGGGTGCCATTGCAGGCACAGGCTGAAGGCTTGGGGGTGGGCAGGCTCGGCGTAAGAGACCGCCTCGACCACGCCATCGGGCGCGCGGGCTTCGACGCGGAGCTTGGGCGCCAAGCGATTCACGCCCTGCCCATGCAGGCTGTTGACCTGGAACTCGCCTTGCTCGCTGACGATGCTGGTGGGCAGGCCGCTGAGGGTCTGCGCCAGGAAGCCGCCGGGCACCAGTTGCGCGGCATGGGCAAAGCCGTATTCCTCGTCCAGGGGCAGGGTTTCGTCGCTGCGGTGGTCGTTCAAGCCGGGTTGTTCGTGCACGGCCTGGTGCAGGGAGCCGCCCAGGGCCACGTTCACCTCCTGGAAGCCCCGGCAGATGCCCAGCAAGGGCAGGCCCATGCCTAAGGCACGGCGCACGATGGGCAGGGTCCAGGCGTCGCGCTCGGGGTCAAGCGGCAAGGAGGGGTCGTGCACGGCTTCGCCGAAATGGCTGGGGTGCACGTTGGAGGGCGAGCCGGTCAGCAGGATGCCATCGGCAATGGCCAGCAAGGCGTCGAGTTCAGCCTCCGTGGCGCCGGGCACAACCAGAGGCACACAACCGGCCAGGCGCACGGCGTCGATGTATTTCTGGCCAGCGGTGTAGCAGGCGTGACCACCGACCGATTTTTGGCAGGCCGGGACCAGAACGACTGGAGAAGAGGCTGTCTTGGGGATGGGCATGGTTGATTATGTGCAAGCAATGTGCCAAGGCAGCAGTCCCACCCGAGCACCCGCAACCCTTTGACAGGATTTCACCCACGCTGTTACCAAGTGTGGCTGGACATTTGAAAATCCCCCGTTTATGGTTAGGGGCGAAAAGCCCATTGTTTTTCACACCTCCATATTAAACAGGGGTGCCCATGAAATACTCAACCGCGTATTCAACCACGCTGATTTTGGTTTTTTCGACCATCGCGTTCGCCGCTCAGGCCAACAGTGGATCGGCTTTGGCAAAAATCACCGATTTGTCCTTCCAGACATTCGATATATCACCTTCAGACGGCCTGTCACCTTCCTACCAGATACTGCCCAACCAGGGCTTTTCCTCCATCCAATTTGATTCCGGGTACGACTCATACACTGGCAATACCGTGTACGCCACGTTGGCAGACAACGAAATTTCCAATGCCACCAATTTTGGAAAAATAGATTCATCCAGCCTTGAGTCCAGGGTCACGGGGTCAGGAACCCGGTATTTCCACGATAGCCAGGCGCTGGTGTCTACCTTCGGCTTCGATCACTACAATCTGAGAATTGCGCCAAAGTCCGGGATCGTATTATCGGCCAATACGTATTTATCCACGCAGGCAACCTGCACAGATCCTGTGCCTCCCTTCAGTTTTGACACCTGTTCCTCGACCGCAAAAGTAACCCTGGAACTCAGCCGACTGTATGACAACGGCCATTCAAATTCTTCGTATTTTTACAAGGAGGTAGGCTCTTATCAACCCAGTGGCTTCTTCTCCGAAAACATCTCGTTGTCCTATACCAACACAACCAATGATTTCCAAGACATCAGACTGAACCTGCTTGCAGGCGTCAGTGTGCGAAGCAATAACAGCGTCGTGCCCGAACCCTCAGCTTACCTGTTGTTGGGTGCTGGTCTGGCGGTCATGGCTTGGCGCCGTCGGATCAAGCCCAGCTGAAAAAGATCGCCTCATCTGGGATGCCCGTGCCAAGCACGTCAACAATCGCCCATCTTGGCCATCCCCGCCTTGATCTCCTCGGGCGTCAGGTCGCGGGTGTGGGTGGCCACCGACCACTTGTGGCCGAACGGGTCTTCCAGTTGCCCATAGCGGTCACCCCAAAACATGTCCGTCACCGGCATGGTGAGCTTGGCGCCCGCGGCCACCGCCTGCTTCACCTGGGCATCGACATCTTCTACGTACAGGTGAAGAACCACAGGCGACCCCTTCAGCGCCTTGGGGCCGAACGTGCCCCATTGCGGGAACTCGTCCACCAGCATGACCATCGAGTCGCCGATGCGCACGAGCGCGTGCATCAGTTTCCCGTCGGGTCCGGGCAGGCGGGCCAGTTCGACGGCGTTGAAGGCTTTCTTGTAGAACTCGATGGCCTCGGCGGCGCCGGCACATACCAGGTGTGGCGTCAGGGAGTGCATGCCATCGGGGATGGCTTTGACGGGGGAAGTGCTCATGATCTCTCTCCTGTGGGTAAGGTGGTGACGGGGACATCGACACGACGAACGACAGAGCAGGGATTCGACAAGACCTGGGCGCCGATTTCAAGTGTTGACGTGCAAAGCGGCATTGAGGCCGCCCCACCGGCCCGAATCGGTCGGCAGCACCTCCACCGCCCCGGTCTGGCTGTTGCGGCGGAACAAGAGCCCGGACTGGCCTGACAAGGCCCGGGCCGACACCACCTGGCCATCGGGCAACTTCACCTTGGTTCCCGCCGTGACGTACAGCCCCGCTTCCACAATGCATTCGTCGCCCAGGGAAATGCCGATCCCCGCATTGGCGCCCAGCAAACTGCGCTCCCCCACCGCGTTCTTCTGTTTGCCACCGCCCGACAGCGTGCCCATGATCGAGGCACCGGCCCCGATGTCCGAGTGCTTGCCCACGACGACGCCTGGGGTGACCCGCCCCTCGACCATCGACTCGCCCAAGGTGCCGGCGTTGAAGTTGACGAAGCCCTCGTGCATGACGGTGGTCCCCTCGGCCAGGTGCGCACCCAGGCGCACGCGGTCGGCATCGGCGATGCGCACGCCGCTGGGCACCACGTAGTCCGTCATGCGGGGAAAACGGTCGATGGACGGCACGGTGAGGTGGTGGAACTCGGCGGCCAGCAGGTCGCGCAGCGCCTCGACCTGGGCCGGGAACACGGGCCCCGCCGACGTCCAGGCGACGATGGGCAGCCAGCCGAACAGGCCCTCCAGGTTAAGGCCATTGGGCAGCACCGCCCGCTCCGACAGCAGGTGCAGCCGCAGGTAAGCGTCCTCGGTGGAAGCGGGCGGCAGGTCGAGCGAGTCGATGACGACCTCCACGAACTCGCCCCGGATCAGGCCGACTTTCTCGGCCAGGCAGCTTCGCCTCTTTCTGGCGTTCGAGGCCGCGAACCAGGTGTCGATGGTTTGGCCGGTGGCCTGGTCACGGTACCGGTGGCCGATGCGTTGCACTGTCATGTTCACTCCCCTGGCTGGATTCAAACACCAAGGATAAGGCGTGAATTTGTCGCAAACGGCCCCTTTCGTGTCGCCCAGGGGACTGGCCGCGACACGGCGGCATGCCTACAGTGCAGGCATGCTTGACACCACCCGCACGGGTTCCCCCACCAGCGACATGCCTTTCGTCGCCGCCAATGCCTGGATCAAGGCGGCCATGCACTGTCGCTTCAACATCGACCCGCTTTTCGCCGAGGCGGGCGTGACCCTGGGCACGAACAACGTCTCGGTGATCCGCCGACAGGCGCTGACCCGGCTGATGCAGCAGTGCGTGAACCGGGCCGCACCGCATTACCACTTCCCCCTGGTGCTGGGCGAGCTGTTCGCCTTCGACCACCTGCCCGCGCTGGAAACCTTCCTGGCCACCAGCCCCACCTTGCGCCAGGCCCTGCCCGCCTTGCAATGGGCCGGCATGACCATGCCCAACATGGCCTTGCGGGTGGAGGAAACCGGGGCCCAATCCGCCTTGCTGCTGGACATCGAGCTGCACGACAACGACTCCGCCGTGCGCGGCTACTTTGTCGAGTCGGTGCTGGCCGCCATCAGCAAGATCGTGCGCCTGGCGCTGGGCCCGACCGACCTGATCCAACACATCGAAGTGCGGCACCAGCCCGATGCGCTGTTCATGTCGCACACCTCGGCCCTGCCCGCGCCCATCCGCACCCGCCA
>CAZKPN010000110.1:0-2904 GCA_964554655.1 uncultured Aquabacterium sp.
TCGACCAACACCGCCATGCTGGCGGTGACTCTAACCGCGCTGGGCCTGGCCATCCATGCCTCGGGCGTGCAACCGCGAGCGGTCGACAAGTCGGGCCTGTCGGTCACCGCCGTGCGCTATGGCGTGGTCATGTTCACCGGGATGATGTCGGCGCTGGCGGGCTGCTTCCTGTCCATCGGCGACATCCACACCTTCACCGAAGGCATGACCAATGGCGCGGGCTACCTGGCGATTGCCGCCGTCATCTTCGGCAACTGGAAGGTGTGGCGCACGGCGGGTGCGTGCCTGTTGTTTGGCGCGGCCACAGCCTTGCAGTTCCAGTTGCCGGCCTTGGGCATCCACGTGCCCAGCGCCCTGCTGATCATGCTGCCCTACCTGCTGGCGCTGCTGGCCGTGGGTGGCCTGGTGGGCCGCCAGACCGCGCCTGCCGCGCTCACGCAGGCCTACGTGAGGTAGCCCGCCCCTGCTCATCTCTGTGGGATCTACGTACGGCGCAAACAGTGCAAATCGGCATACTGCCTCGTGATCCCGCGGTGTCCACCAGGAGATGAGCATGCCCAAACCACCCCTCTACAAGTCGCTTTATTTTCAGGTCATCACGGCCATCGTGATTGGTGTGCTGCTCGGCCATTTCTACCCCGCCACCGGCGAGGCCATGAAGCCCTTGGGCGATGGTTTCATCAAGCTCATCAAGATGATCATCGCCCCGATCATCTTCTGCACCGTGGTGGTCGGCATCGCCGGCATGGAAGACATGAAGAAGGTCGGCAAGACCGGCGGACTGGCCTTGCTGTACTTCGAAGTGGTCAGCACCGTCGCGCTGGTCATTGGCCTGGTGATCGTCAACCTGGTGCAACCGGGTGCGGGCATGAACATCGATCCGAAGTCACTGGACACGCATGGCATCGCCGCCTACACGGCGCCCGGCAAGATGCAGACCACCACCGACTTCCTGCTCAACATCATCCCCTCGACGGTGTTTGATGCCTTCGCCAAAGGTGACATCCTGCAAGTGCTTTTGTTCGCCCTGCTGTTCGGCTTTGCGCTGCACAAGTTTGGCGGGCGCGGCACGCTGGTGTTCGACTTCATCGAGAAGAGCTCGCACGTGCTGTTCAGCATCGTCGGCATGATCATGAAGCTGGCCCCCATTGGTGCTTTTGGCGCCATGGCCTTCACCATTGGCAAGTACGGCGTCGGCTCGCTCTTGTCGCTGGGCAAGCTGATGGGCACCTTCTACATCACCTGCCTGCTCTTCGTGTTCATCGTGTTGGGCTTCATCACCTGGCTCAACGGCTTTTCGATCTGGAAGTTCATCAAGTACATCAAGGAAGAGTTGCTGATCGTGCTGGGCACCTCGTCGTCCGAATCGGTGCTGCCGCGCATGATGGTCAAGATGGAGAACCTGGGCGCGCGCAAGTCGGTGGTCGGCCTGGTCATTCCCACGGGCTACTCGTTCAACCTCGACGGCACCTCCATCTACCTGACCATGGCCGCGATTTTCGTGGCGCAGGCCACCAACACCCCCATGACACTCACCCAGCAACTCACCTTGCTGGCAGTGCTGCTGCTCACCTCCAAGGGGGCTGCTGGTGTCACCGGCAGCGGCTTCATCGTGCTGGCCGCGACCTTGTCGGCGGTGGGCGGCGTGCCGGTCGCGGGGCTGGCGCTGATCCTGGGCATTGATCGCTTCATGTCGGAGGCACGCGCGCTGACCAACCTGGTGGGCAATGGCGTGGCCACGATCGTGGTGGCCAACATGACGGGTGACCTGGACAAGGCTCGCCTGCACAGGCAACTGAACAACGAGACCGAGGCCGAGGCGCAAGAGCCGGAAGCCGTGCTGGATCGGGTCGAACAACGCATGCCGGTCTGATCGGATCGGCTGCTCAGGCCATCAGGCCCCGGTGAGCGCTACGGCAAATCGGGGTGGGACAGCTTCAGCGCATCAAGCACCTTGAGCGCGGCATAGGCGTCATTGGCGGCGTACAGCAGTTGCTTGTCCGTGAGTTCACGCGCCTCCCAGTTGGAGGTGGTCGTCTTCTTGGACTTGTGGAAGTGCTGCTGGAACACCACGCCCACCGCCGCCCGCACACCCATCGAGTTGTTGTAGCCCTGTTGGCGGAACACGCTGTTCAGATCAAGCACCGCCTGAAGCTGAACGCCCAGCTTGGCGTGGATCTGCCCTTTGTCGGACTGCAAGCCGAAACCGACCTTCAGCACCTTGTCTGAGTGCAACAGCTCGGTCAGGAAAGCGTGCCCTTCGCTGCGGTGCGGCTGAAAGATGAAAGCCTTGTCGCTCAAGGCGAACTGCACCACGTGCGGGCCTTCGCTGACCTCGCCCATAGTGAAGGTGGGCTTGGATTCGGTGTCGAAGCCCGCCCGGCCTGCCGCCAGGATCTCGTCAAACGCTACCGCGAACTCGGCCTGGGTTCTGGGCACGAAGATGCGATCCAGAGGCAAACCTGGGAACGGCGGCATCACCGCAGTTTCTTCCTTGGTCGGGGCCATTTTTCTCAGGGACAAGGGATGCTCCAGATGTCACGGAACTGCCTCATTTCGCAGCACAGAAAGCGCTTGCCTGGGGAGGGACGCTTTACCCCGCACTTGCCAACAAGGTTATCCACAGAAGTCGGGGATAAGTCGGGCATCAAGGTGGCCCAGAAACACGAAAGGGTTAGTAGGCGCTAACCTACTAACCCTCGTGATGCTTGGTCGGGACGGTGGGATTCGAACTCACGACCCCTTGCACCCCATGCAAGTGCGCTACCAGGCTGCGCTACGCCCCGAAGACTTAGACTATACCATTAATTTCGCTCATTCCAGCAATTCGCGGATCGACAGCAAGGCTTCGCGCAGCTGTTCCACCGCCTGCGGACTGGCCTTTTGCACCTCGCGCACATCGGG
>CAZKPN010000110.1:3004-12909 GCA_964554655.1 uncultured Aquabacterium sp.
ATCAGCAGCACCTCGTGGTGCTGGTAGTAGCGCCGGTTGCCGCGCCGCTTCATGGGCTTGAGCTGGACGAACTCCTGCTCCCAGTAGCGCAGCACATACGGCTTGACCAGGCACAGCTCACTGACCTCACCGATGGTGAAGTAGCGTTTCGCGGGAATTGGCGGCAAGGCGCTGTCCATGGTCGTCAAAAGGCCCGTGTTGGCAATTTCCCGATCTAAATCAACAAGATCGGTGAAGGGCCTGAGACTTTACTCCAACTCGTCCTCGATGGGTGAGTCTCCTTGCACCATGCCTTTCAGCTTCTGGCTGGCATGGAAGGTGACCACGTGGCGTTCCGCGATGGGAATGGCCTCGCCAGTGCGCGGATTGCGCCCGGGGCGGGGCGCCTTGCGCCTGATTTGAAAGTTGCCAAAGCCCGACAGCTTCACGTCCTGGCCCTGGTCCAGCGTCTCGTGCACCAGCTCGAAAAACGCCTCGACCATGTCCTTGGATTCGCGCTTGTTCAGGCCGAGCCGGTCGAACAGCATCTCGGACAGGTCGGCCTTGGTCAGCGTGGGCGTCTCCAGGGTCGGCAACAGCACATGCACTTCGGGCGGAATCTTGTCGCTCATGACCGCACCCGCGCACTGACGCGTTCGGACAAGGACGCCAGCACACCCTTCAAGGATGTTTCGATGCGCTCGTCGGTCAAGGTCTGCTCGTCGTCACGCAACTCGATGCGCACCGCCAGGCTGCGTTCGTTGTCGGCCATGCCGGCCACGGCGGCCTTGGGCTTGTAGATGTCGAACAGGCGCGCACCACGCACCAGGCCCTCGGAAGGCGCCTCGGTGATCGCCGCCATCAGGGCATCGTGCGTGATGCTGTCGTTCACCACCAAGGCCAGGTCGCGGTAGACCGATTGCAGGCGCGGCACCGATTGGAAGGATGGCACCACGCGCTGGGTCAGCACGGCGGCGTCCAGCTCGAACAGCACCGGGGCCTGGGGCAATTCATAGCCCTGGCGCCATTTGGGGTGCAACTCGCCAATGAAACCCACGGCATGGCCGTCTAGCTCGACGCGGGCACAGCGGCCGGGGTGGAAGGCAGGATGCTCGGCCGCCACAAAGCGAGGCTGACGCGGCGCCAGCAAGGCCTCCACATCGCCCTTCACATCGAAGAAATCAACGGTGCGCGATGCGGCGCCCCATTGCTGCACATCGGCCGGACCATAAGCCAGGCCCGTGACGCGAACCGGCTGGTCGATGCCCGCCACGGTCTGGTCACTGTTGATGACGGAGGCATCGCGCTTGAACACGCGGCCGATCTCGAAAATGCGCACGCGATCCGCCTTGCGCGACAGGTTGGTGCGCAGCACTTCGACCAAGCTGCCGACCAGGCTGGAGCGCATCACGCTCAATGGGCTGGCGATGGGGTTGAGCACACGGATGGGGTTCTCGTTGCCCGCCAGTTCGCGCTCCCAGCGCTCTTCCACGAAGCTGAAATTGATGGTCTCTTGGTAGCCACGGCTGGCCACCGAACGCCGCACGGCGAACAGGCTGCGCTTGGCTTCGGGCAGCACCTGCGCTTCGATGGGGGCGATGGGTGGACGCTTGGGCAACTGGTCAAAGCTAATCACACGCACCACTTCTTCGATCAGGTCTTCCTCGATCTGCAAGTCGAAACGCCAGCTTGGCGGGATCACCACCAGGTTCGTGTCGCCGCCCTTGGCAGCCTGGGTGCTGTAGTGCAGGTCCAGGCGCGTGAACACTTCCTGGCATTGCGCCAGGGTCACGGGCATGCCGATGACCTTTTGTGCGCGCGACAAGCGCAGGGTGACGGGCGGGCGCTCAACGGCCTTGACGACCTGATCATCCACCGGGCCGGCCTGGCCACCGCAAATGTCCAGGATCAGGCGCGTGATGTGCTCGATGGCCTCCACCGTGGGCGCCGGGTCCACGCCACGCTCGTAGCGGTGCGAGGCGTCGGTCGAGAAGTTGTAGCGGCGCGCACGACCCGCGATGGCCTTGGGCCACCAGAAGGCCGCTTCCAGGTAGACATTGCGCGTGTCGTCGCCCACCGACGTCGAGTCACCGCCCATCACACCGGCCAGCGACTCCAGTTGCTGCTCGTCGGCGATCACGCCCACGTGCTCGTCCAGGGTCACGGTCTGGCCATTGAGCAGCTTGAGCGTTTCGCCCGCCTGCGCCCAACGCACGGTCAGGCCGCCATGCACCTTGTCCAGGTCGAACACATGCGAAGGCTGGCCCAGCTCGAACATCACGTAGTTGGAGATGTCGACCAGGGCCGACACCGAGCGCTGGCCGCAACGGGCCAGGCGATCGACCATCCAGGCGGGCGTTGGGGCCTGAGGATTCACACCACGGATGACGCGACCCGCAAACCGACCGCACAGGTCAGGCGCCGTGACCTTGACCGGCACGCGGTCGTCGATCGTGGGCACCACGTGCTTGATGGTCAAACGATTGAGATGGGCGCCCGTCAAGGCCGCCACTTCGCGGGCCACGCCTTGCACGCTCAGGCAATGAGCCAGGTTGGGCGTGAGCTTGAGCGTCAGCAGCGTGTCGTCCAGCTTCAGGTAGTCGCGGATGCTGGTGCCCACGGGCGCATCCGACGGCAGGATGTGCAGGCCCGAAGCCTCTTCAGACACGCCCAATTCGCGTGCCGAGCACAGCATGCCTTGGCTCTCGACCCCACGCAGCTTGCCCAGCTTGATCTTGAAGGGCTTGCCATCGGCACCGGGCGGCAACTCGGCCCCCACGGTGGCGCAAGGCACCTTGATGCCCACGGCCACATTGGCCGCGCCACACACGATCTGCAGCGCCTCGCCCGTGCCCGCGTCCACCTTGCACACGTTCAGGCGATCAGCATCCGGGTGCTTGGCCACTTCCAGCACCAGGCCCACCACCACGCCGGTGAAAGGAGGCGCCACCGGCTGCTGCTCTTCCACCTCCAGGCCGGCCATGGTCAAGAGATCGGCCAGTTGCTGGGTGTTCAGGTCAGGGTTGCAAAACGAACGCAGCCAGGACTCGGGAAATTGCATGAGGGATCCTTGGGAAATCTTTAATCAGAAAGCGGATGCGGGCGATCTCAAGCTTGCGCGAAATCGGCGTCCAGCACCACGCGGTAACGGGCCTTGCCAGCACGCAGGTGGTCCAGCGCGTCGTTGATGCGGCTCATCGGGAAATGCTCGGTTTGCGGCGCAATGCCATGGCGTGCCGCAAAGGCCAGCATGGCGTCGATGTCGGTTCGCGAGCCCGTGGGCGAGGCCGACACGCTGCGTTGTGCGGCCATCAGGCCGCGCGTTTCAACAGGCATCGCCTCGGTCTGCACGCCCACCAGGTGCAGGCGGCCATTGGGCGCCAGCGTGCCCATGATGGCCTTCCAGTTCAGCATCACATTGACGGTGACCAACACCAGGTCAAGCTGCCCCGCGATCTGCTTCATCGACGCCGGATCAACGCTGGAGACCACACGGTGCGCGCCCAGCTGCAAGGCTTCGTCGCGCTTGGATTCGGACGACGTGAAGGCCGTGACCTCGCAACCCCAGGCCCGGCCAAACTTCAGCGCCAGGTGGCCCAAACCCCCAATGCCCACCACGCCGATGCGGTGCGTGGGCTTGACGTCGTACGTGAGGAAAGGCGAGAACACCGTCACGCCGCCACACAACAAAGGCCCGGCCTTGCTGGCATCCAGCCCTTCAGGAATGGGCGCGACCCAAACCCAATGCGCGCGCACCCGTTCGGCAAAGCCACCGTGGTGCCCAATGATGGTGGGCTGTGCCTGGCGGCACAACTGCTGCAACCCGCGCAGACAGGGATTGCAATGTGTGCAACTGGACGAGTTCCAGCCCAGGCCCACGCGTTGGCCCAGCTTCAGGCCCTTGGCCGACGAGCCCAAGGCCACCACACGGCCGATGACCTCGTGGCCACCCACCATCGGGTAAGGCGCCACGCCCCACTCGTTGTCGATCAGGGACAGGTCGGAGTGGCACAAGCCGCAATGCTCGACCTGGATCTCAACCTCTTCCAAACCCAACGGGCCCGGCTCATAGTTGAAAGGCTCGAGCGGTTGCTTGGCGGCGTTGGCAGCCCAGGCTTGGATGGACGTGGCGGCGGTGGTCATCGGTTCGGCTCCAGGTGTGGGGACGTCAATCTTCACTGAAACTGCGACAAGAAGCGCAGATCGCCTTCATAGAACAAGCGCAGGTCATTGACCCCATAGCGCAGCATCGTCAGGCGATCCGGCCCCAGGCCGAAAGCAAAGCCGATGTACTTTTCAGGGTCCAGGCCAAAGTTGCGGACCACGTTGGGGTGCACCTGGCCCGAACCGCCCACTTCCAGCCAACGGCCCTTCAGGGGGCCACTGGCGAACGCAATGTCCACCTCGGCCGACGGCTCGGTGAAGGGGAAGAACGAAGGCCGGAAACGAATGTCCAGGTCGTCGGTCTCGAAGAAATTGCGGAAGAAATCGGCGAACACCGCCTTCAGGTCGGTGAAGCTCACCGCCTCGCCAATCCACAGGCCTTCGCACTGGTGGAACATGGGCGAGTGGGTGGCATCGCTGTCCACTCGGTAAGTGCGGCCCGGCGCGATGACGCGGATCTCGGGGATGCGCTCACCACGGGCCACGGCCTCGGCGTGCTGCTTGACGTGCTGCACCGCGTAGCGCACCTGCATCGGGCTGGTGTGCGTGCGCAACAGGTTGCCGCCTTCTACATAGAAGGTGTCGTGCATGGAGCGCGCAGGGTGGTCTTCCGGCGTGTTCAGGGCCGTGAAGTTGAACCAGTCGGTCTCGATTTCCGGACCATCGGCCACGGCAAAACCCATCGAACCAAAAATGGCTTCCATGCGTTCCAGCGTCAGCGACACGGGATGCAGACCGCCCTCGCCGCGACGGCGGCCAGGCAAGCTCACGTCCAGGCTTTCGGCGCGCAACTGCAAAGCCAGCTCGTCGTCGGCCAAGGCCTGGCGGCGTGCGGTCAAGGCCGCTTCCACCTGCTGCTTGGCCTGGTTGATGGCGGCGCCGCGCGTCTTCTTGTCTTCCACGCTCAACGCACCCATGCCCTTGAGCAGCTCCGTCAGGCTGCCAGACTTGCCCAGAAAGCGCGCCTTGGCGTTTTCCAGATCGGCAGGGGTGGCGGCGGCGGCAAAAGCCTCGGCAGCAGATTGAACCAGTTGTTCGAGATCGTTCATGTCGTCGCGGTCTTCGTCGTGTTTTTCGTCGCGCTTTTGTCTAAATGCGTCGAAAAAAAAGGCCGGACACGGGGTCAGGCCTTTGTGAAAGTTTGGCTGAAAATTTCAGCCAAACCGTTTCAGCATGGTGTGCTGTGCAAGGCTATCAAGCGGCCAACTGGGACTTGGCGATCTCAACCAGGCTTGCAAAAGCAGCCGGGTCGTTGATGGCCATGTCGGACAGGACCTTGCGGTCGATCTCGATCGACGCTTTCTTGATGCCGGCCATGAACTTGCTGTAAGTCAAGCCCAGTGAACGGCTACCGGCGTTGATCCGGGCAATCCACAAGCGACGGAACACGCGTTTCTTGGCACGGCGGTCACGGTAGGCATATTGCCCAGCTTTCATGACCGCTTGCTTGGCAATGCGGAAAACGTTCTTGCGGCGACCGCGGAAACCCTTGGCTAGGGCGAGGACTTTTTTGTGACGAGCACGGGCTGTTACACCACGTTTAACGCGAGGCATGGATGAACTCCTTCAGGCGATGAATCAAAATCAAAAAATCAGATACCAAACCCGGGCAACATCTTGGCGACGGAGCTCATGTTGGTTTCATGCACGTTGGAGATGCCGCGCAGTTGGCGCTTCGTCTTCGTGGACTTTTTGGTCAGGATGTGGCGCTTGAAGGCGGAACCGCGCTTGACGGTGCCACCCGGGCGCACGCGAAAACGCTTCTTCGCACTGCTCTTGGTCTTCATTTTGGGCATGTTCTGCTCCTTTTAAATTGTTCCTGACAGGCGCCGCGAACTTCTCCGCGTCTTGATGGCCTGCAGGCACTTTGAACCCACGGAGACGGCGACCAAACCTTCTCCAGGGCAAACACCCCCGGTTGCCCGGGAGGTGTCATCTCTTCAAAACAATCACTTCTTCCGCTTCGGACCCAGGATCATGATCATCTGGCGTCCTTCGAGCTTGGGCATGTTTTCGACCACCGACACATCGGTGAGCTCATCACGCACGCGCTCCAACAACCTCATGCCGATGTCCTGGTGGGTGATTTCTCGGCCCCGATAGCGCAAGGTCACTTTGCCCTTGTCGCCGTCTTCCAGGAACTTGCGCAAATTGCGCATCTTGATCTGGTAGTCGCCTTCGTCCGTGCCCGGACGGAATTTGACTTCCTTGACTTCGATCACCTTCTGCTTGAGCTTGGCGTCGTGAGCCTTCTTCTGCTCCTGGTACTTGAACTTGCCGTAGTCCATCAGACGACAGACCGGCGGCTCAGCCGCGGCGGCAATTTCGACCAGGTCCACATCAGCTTCGGCAGACATGCGCAAAGCGTCCTGGATGCTCACGATGCCCAGGGGCTCGTTCTCAATCCCGTTCAAACGGACCTCTAGCGCAGTGATCTCACGATTCAGCCGGTGCTTGCGCTCAACATTGGGCGTCCGGCGGTCAAAAAAGTTAGCGATCTCGAATTCCTTCAGGCCACGGGCTCTTCAATGGAGCTCGCACCAGTCAACAATGAAACACGCGTCCCGGAAAGCGAAGCTGGCGTGGGCTGAAAACACCCACGCTTCACCTCAAGCCTTGCTGGCGATGTCTTGAGCAATCCTCTGGGAGAAGCTGTCTAGCGACATCACACCGAGGTCTTGATTGCCCCGGGCGCGCACGGCGACGGCACCAGCATCCTTCTCTTTGTCACCGACAACGAGGATGTAAGGCACCTTCTGTAGCGAATGCTCGCGGATTTTATAGGTGATTTTCTCGTTACGCAAATCCAATTTGACCCTAAGTCCTTGTTTTTGCAATGTTTTGGTCACCTGTTTGACGTAATCCGCCTGCGAATCGGTGATGTTGAGCACCACAACCTGCGTCGGCGCCAGCCAGCCGGGCAGTGCGCCAGCGTGCTGTTCGATCAAAATCCCGATGAAACGCTCCAGGCTGCCCAGGATGGCGCGGTGCAACATCACGGGGTGCTGGCGCTCGCTGGTGTCGGTCACGTATTCGGCATTCAGGCGCTGCGGCATCGAGAAATCGACCTGAATCGTGCCGCACTGCCAGTGGCGGCCCAGGGCGTCTTTCAGGGTGTACTCAATCTTGGGACCGTAGAAAGCGCCCTCGCCTGGCGCGATTTCGAACTCGCTGCCGGTGGCGCGCAGGCTTTCGATCAAGGCTTGCTCGGCCTTGTCCCAGACTTCATCGCTGCCAATGCGGGCCTCGGGGCGCGTGGCCACCTTGTAGATGATGTCGGTGAAGCCAAAATCCAGGTAAACCTTCTGAAGCAAGGCCGTGAAGTCAACGCACTCTTGCAGGATCTGGTCTTCGGTGCAGAAGATGTGGCCATCGTCCTGCGTGAAGCCGCGCACGCGCATGATGCCGTGCAGGCCGCCGGTGGGCTCGTTGCGGTGGCATTGGCCGAACTCGCCGTAGCGCACGGGCAGGTCGCGGTAGCTCTTGATGCCCTGGTTGAAGATCAGGATGTGGCCCGGGCAGTTCATGGGCTTGAGGGCGTAGTCGCGCTTTTCACTCTCGGTGGTGAACATGTTCTCGCGGTACTTGTCCCAGTGGCCGGTCTTCTCCCACAGCGTCTTGTCCAGGATCTGCGGGCCCTTGACTTCGCTGTAGCCGTTGTCGCGGTAGACCTGGCGCATGTACTGCTCCACGGCCTGCCACACCGTCCAGCCATTGGGGTGCCAGAACACGACGCCGGGCGCGTGGTCGTCGATGTGGAACAGGTCCAGTTCGCGGCCCAGCTTGCGGTGGTCGCGCTTTTCGGCCTCTTCCAGCAGGGTCAGGTACTTTTGCAGGTCATCCTTGGTGGCCCAGGCTGTGCCGTAGATGCGCTGCAGTTGCTCGTTGCGGTGGTCGCCGCGCCAGTAGGCGCCGGCCACCTTCATCAGCTTGAAGTGCTTGAGCTTGCCGGTGCTGGGCACGTGGGGGCCACGGCACAAGTCGGTGAAAGCGCCTTCGCTGTAGAGCGACACGTCCTGGTCGGCCGGGATGCTTTCAATGATCTCGGCCTTGTAGTGCTCGCCCAGGCTTTTGAAGTAAGCCACGGCTTCGTCGCGCGGCAGCACGCGGCGCTCGACTTTTTCGTCCTTCTTGGCCAGGTCGCTCATCTTCTTCTCGATGGCGATCAGATCGTCGGGCGTGAAAGGGCGCTTGTAGGCAAAGTCGTAAAAGAAGCCGTTCTCAATGGTCGGGCCGATGGTGACCTGCGCTTCGGGGAACAACTCCTTGACGGCGTAGGCCAGCAAGTGGGCGGTGGAGTGGCGGATCACGTCCAGGCCCGCTGAATCCTTGTCGGTGATGATGGCCAGCTGGGTATCCGACTCAATCAGGTGGCTGGTGTCTACGATGCGGGCGCTGTCGCCTTGCCCCACACGGCCAGCCAGGGCCGCTTTGGCCAGGCCGGTGCCTATGGACGAGGCCACGTCGAACACGGTCACCGGACCTGGAAATTCACGTTTGGAGCCGTCAGGCAATTGAATCGAAATCATGGTGTGAACCTTGAGAAGCAATAAAAAAGCGCGGTGGTCGCCGCGCTTTCTGAATGAACAAGAGGAAAACGAAAGCAGTGGCCAGCCGGACTACACCTCGGCAGAGGTCGAAGGGGTGGTCGAAGTTCGCGGTGTCATAACCGGATCTGCCTTTCTACGTTCCTTAAATCTGTCGCAGTAGCGCACCATGTCTGGCGCCAATGCCCACATTGTAGCCAGACATGCCAAGCTTGACACCACCGGATTGGGACGTTGTATGCTGGTCAGCACCACAACGGGGACAAAGGCCAGAATGAACCACACCATTCGATGCTGGCATGCGATCCACCTGCCGAGCTTGGCGCTGGCCATCGGCCTCCTTGCCTTCGGACCGGTATCGGCCCAGACCGAGACGCCACCCTCCACCCCATCTTCTGCCACCGAGCAGGTGCTGGAATCCACGCGCAGCACGGTCCGATCCTCGGTCGAGTGGTTGGCCAGCGGGGTCGATGGCTGGTTTGGCGATATCCCCTACGCCCAGGGAGGCAAGGTCACCAATGGCGAACTGGGACTGAACGTATACAAGCGCCAGGACCAACCCTCAACGGTGGGCGTCCGCTTCAAAGCCCGATTCCGGCTGCCCAATCTCGAATCCTACCAATACCTCTTTGTCGGCAATGACGACAGGCGCGAAATCGTCACCGACCAGCCCGACACGTTTTCGCGGCAACAGCAACTGTCTCGTGGCGACAACCGCGACAACGCCTTCTTTGCCGGCATCGGAGCCACGCTCCGTGACTCGGTGGATCTGCGGCTGGGCTTTCGGGGCGGCCTGAAACCGTATGCCCAGGCCCGCTACCGGCAGCCCTGGGAGATCAGCCCGACAGACCGGGTGGAGTTCCGTGAAACGCTGTTCTTCACCGAGGATGACAAACTGGGTTCGACCACCGCCCTGTCTTACGAACGCACGCTGACGTCCACCCTGGTGGCACGCTGGCTCAACGCTGCCACCGTGACCCGCGCCACCAAGGACGTCAGCTGGTCCAGCAGCCTGGGTGCTTACCAAGCATTCGGCGATCAGCGCGTGCTGTCGCTGGAGGCTTTGCTTGGGGGCATCGTCGGTGACCCGGTCGCGGTGGCGGACTACGGATTGCAGGTGAAATGGTCCCAGCCCATCTACAAGGACTTCCTGATCGGTGAGCTCATCGTCGGGCACTTCTGGCCCCGGTTGGACCCCGTCTATCCGCGCGATCA
>CAZKPN010000111.1:0-10710 GCA_964554655.1 uncultured Aquabacterium sp.
CGCCGCAAGGCCATGCTGGAAGACATCGCCATCCTGACGGGCGGCAAGGTCATCGCTGAAGAAGTCGGCATGTCCCTGGACAAAGTCACTTTGGCCGACCTGGGCCAAGCCAAGCGCATCGAAGTGGGCAAGGAAAACACGATCATCATCGACGGCGCTGGCGCCGCTGGTGACATCGAAGCCCGCGTCAAGCAAGTGCGCATCCAGATCGAAGAAGCGACCAGCGACTACGACCGCGAGAAGCTGCAAGAACGCGTGGCCAAATTGGCCGGCGGTGTGGCCGTGATCAAGGTTGGCGCTGCCACCGAAGTCGAGATGAAGGAAAAGAAGGCCCGCGTTGAAGACGCCCTGCACGCCACGCGCGCTGCAGTGGAAGAAGGCATCGTGGCCGGTGGTGGCGTGGCCCTGCTGCGTGCCAAGCAAGCGGCTGGCGAGATCAAGGGCGACAACCCCGATCAAGACGCTGGCATCAAGCTGATCCTGCGTGCCATTGAAGAACCCCTGCGCATCATCGTGTCCAACGCCGGCGACGAAGCCAGCGTGGTCGTGAATGCTGTGTTGGGTGGCAAGGGCAACTACGGCTACAACGCCGCCAACGGCACCTACGGCGACATGATCGAAATGGGCATCCTGGATCCCACGAAGGTCACGCGCACGGCCCTGCAAAACGCGGCTTCGGTGGCTTCGTTGCTGCTGACGACCGAATGCATGGTGGCTGATTCCCCCAAGGATGAATCGCCTGCTGGCGGTGGCCACGACATGGGTGGCATGGGCGGCATGGGTGGCATGGGCATGTAAATGCCGGCCTGAGCTTTTCAAGCTCTTGTCATCAAAAGGGTCGCAGCGATGCGGCCCTTTTTTATTGCATTCCATTAACCGTTTGCGACAATTCCCACCGAAACAGGCGGTTCGCCAAATCGTCCCCACCTGCCAGACTCCCGCGATCAGCGATGTTGCTGTTTTTCCAACGATCACGGGATTGACCAATGAAAAATTTGATGTCTGTTGCTGCCTTTGCCGCCATGACGATGTTCGCCGGTGCCGCATCGGCCCAAGCCTATGTGGGTGGCACGGTGGGTTTCAGCAACTTCAGCGTTAACTGCCCCAGCTTCAACAGTTGCGACACCCAAGACACTGCTTTCAAGATCTATGGTGGCTTCACTTTGGCGCCGCACATTGCGATTGAGGCTGCCTACATTGATTTCGGCAGCACCAACGCCACCCTAGGACCAGTTCGCACCTACAGCGTTGACACGTCGGCTTTCATCGTCAATGGTGCTTACCGTTGGGACTTCTCGCCCAAGTGGGCTGGCATCGCCCGCCTGGGCCTGGCCAGCGTCAGTTCTGATTTGACGTCGATCGTCGGCAACAATTCCGACAGCTCCATCAACCTGTACGCCGGTTTTGGCATTGAATACGCCGTGGCCAAGAACCTCAAGATCGTTGGCGCGATCGACCTGACTTCGTTTGAAGTCGGTGGCAGCGATGGCGCGTTGAACGCTGTCTCTGGCGGCGTGCAATTCTCGTTCTGAGTTTGCGCTGACCCTGCTCCGACACCCTGCACAATGGCTGCATGAAGCAGCGTTGTGCAAAACAGATTCTCACAGGGTGTTGGATGCTGGCCTGGCTGGTGCCGCTGACGTGCGGTGCCCAGCCTGGCGGCCCCACCGCTTCCCCCACTGAAGAAAAAATCCGCCCCCGCATTGGCTTGGTCTTGTCCGGTGGCGGTGCGCGTGGCCTGGCCCATGTGGGCGTCCTCAAGGTGCTGGAGCGCGAGCGCATTCCCGTCGATGTGATCGCGGGCACCTCCATGGGCGCCATCGTGGGCGGCCTGTATGCCAGTGGCCTGTCTGCCGAGCAGATCGAGGCTGAAGTGCTGCGCCTGGATTGGGGCAATGTGTTCGCCAGCCGGGTCGATCGGCGCGAGCTGTCGCAACGCCGCAAGGAGCAGGACTTTGAGGTCTCGCCGCTGATTGAATTGGGCATTGACGCCACCGGGCTGAAGGCACCACTGGGTCCCGTGTCCAGTCGTGGGCTGGAGTCGCACCTGCGGCGCATGACCTTGCCTTCGCGGCAGTTCACCAATTTCGATCAATTGCCCACGCCATTCCGCGCGGTGGCCACCGACATGGAGACCGGCAAGCCCGTCATCCTGGGCAGCGGTGACCTGGCCACGGTGCTGCGCTCCAGCATGTCGGTACCGGGCGTGTTCGCGCCGGTCGAGGTCGATGGCCGCATCCTGGGCGATGGTGGCCTGGTCAACAACACCCCAGTCGACGTGGCCCGCGACATGGGCGCGCAACGCCTCATCGTGGTCAACATCGGCACGCCGCTGTCCAAGCGCGACACGCTCAATTCCTTCACGGGCGTCACGGCACAGATGATCAACATCCTGACCGAGCAGAACGTGCAGCAAAGCCTGCGCAGCCTGAAGCCGGAGGATGTGCTGATCGCGCCCACGCTGGACAACCTGACCGCCGCCGACTTCGAGCGCGGCGCCGAGTTCGTGGCCCTGGGCCAGTTGCAGGCCGAAGCGCTGGTGTTGCGCATGCAAGACCTCAAGCTCAGCGAGGCCGACTACGCGCGCTGGAAGGCCCGCCGTCAGCAGAAGATCACGCCAGCGGCACCCTTGAGCTTCGTGCGCTTTGAAGGCAGCAAGCAGACCAAGCCCGAGGGCCGCGACGACATCCTGGAAAGCCGGGCGGGCGACACCTTCAACATCGCCAAGGCCGAGCGCGATGCGACGCGGCTGGCGGCCACCGGCGACTACCTGCGCGCCGACTACCGCTTGGTGCGCACGCCGGAGGGGGTCGAAGGGCTGGTGTTCGATCTGGAGGACAAGCCCTGGGGCCCCAACTACCTGCAGATTGGCCTGGACTTCAGCGCCGACAGCCGTGGCCGCAGCCTGTTCAACCTCAAGCTGGTGCACAACCGCCATTGGCTGGACGAGCACGGCAGCGAGTGGCGCAACTACCTGAAGGTGGGCACCTCGCCGGCCATGGGCACCGAGTGGTACCGGCCCATGGATTGGAAGCTGCCCGATGGCCTGCGCGGCTTCGTGTCGGCCTCGGCGTCGCTGCAAGGGCGCCGCCTGTCTTTGCACGACGACCCCGAGGGGCCCTTGTCGGCGGTGCTGGAGCGCAAGCGGCGCAACGTGACCCTGGACCTGGGCACCACCTGGCGCGAGTTGGGTGAGGTCCGCCTGGGCTGGGTGGACGAGGCCTACCGCGATGATCCTGACCTGGCCTTGGCCAGTTACGCCGGCCCCACGTCACCCTTGCGCTGGACCGAGCGCGGCTGGCACCTTGGCGCCGTGTTCGATCAACTGGACCACGCCTTTTTCCCCATGCATGGTTGGCGCGTGGAAGCCAACTGGATGCAAGGTCGCAGCTTCGGCCGTGGCCAGGCCGAGACCGGCAAGGTCAACCACTTCGAAGCCCAGGCGCAAGGTGCCTGGTCATGGGGCGTGCACACCCTGAGTGCTTACAGCAGGATCGGCCTGTCCGATGGGGCGCAGCAACTGACGCCGCGCTATGGCCTGGGCGGTTTTCAGCAGCTGTCAGGCTATGAGCCTTTCCAGGTGAGCGGCTCGCAAATCGGCTTGCTGCGATTGGGGTACCAACAGCGCGTGGCCAATTTGTACCTGACCCGGGGCCTGGTGCTGGGCACCAGCCTGGAGGTGGGCAATGCCTGGGACCGACCTTCGGACCGAGGCGATGGCCGTTTGCGCAAAGGCATGAGCCTGTACCTGGGCGCGGACACCGCCTTCGGGCCGGTGTACAGCGCCGTGGTCTACAGCCCGCGCGTGGGCTCCACCTTGATGATCTTCGTGGGCCGTCCTTAGGCCCCAGGTTCAGACGCGGCTGAGGGCCGGGCCGGCGGTGGCGCGCAGGTGGTCCATCAGGTGGCCGGTGATTTTGGTCAAGGGCAGCACCTCTTGCACGGCACCCGCCGCGATGGCTTCGCGCGGCATGCCGAAGACCACGCAAGTGGCCTCGTCCTGGGCCACGCAGTAGGCGCCGGCATCGCGCATCTCGCGCATGGCGGTCGCGCCATCGGCGCCCATGCCGGTCAGCATGATGCCCACCGCGTTGGGGCCCACCACGCGGGCGGCGGATTTGAACAGCACTTCCACGCTGGGCTTGTGGCGGTTGACGGGGTCGCCGTCTTGCACACGGGCCAGGTAGTTGGCACCCGAGCGTTCCACGCTGAGGTGCATGCCGCCGGGCGCGATGTAGGCGTGGCCGGGCAAGATGCGTTCACCATCCACGGCTTCCTTCACGCTGATCTTGCACAGGCCATCCAGGCGCGCCGCGTAGTTGCGCGTGAAGCCTGGCGGCATGTGCTGCGTGATGACCACGGCGGGCGAATCAGCCGGCAGTGTGATCAGCACTTCCTTGGTCGCTTCGGTACCGCCCGTGGAGGCGCCGATGAAGATGATTTTTTCAGTGGACAAGCGGCCCAGGCTGGCCGACACCGGGCGGGCGGCCACCTTGGGGTCATGGCCTGGTGTGCCAGCAGCAGCGGCCGGTGTATGCAGCCGGTTGATGCGTGCCTTGGAGGCAATGCGAATCTTGTCGGTGATGTCGTCCTGCAATTGGCGCAGGCCATCGGCCACACCGATCTTGGGCTTGGCCACGAAGTCGATCGCACCCAACTCCAGCGCCTTCAAGGTGACCTCGGCGCCGCGCTCGGTCAGCGTGGACACCATCACCACCGGCATGGGCCGCAGGCGCATCAGCTTGGCCAGGAAGTCGATGCCATCCATGCGGGGCATTTCCACGTCCAGCGTGATCACATCGGGGTTGAGGTTGCGGATCATCTCGCGCGCCACCAGCGGGTCAGCGGCCGCGCCGATGCATTCCATGTCAGGCTGGCGGTTGATGATCTCGGTCAAGAGGCTGCGAACCAGGGCCGAATCATCGACCACCACCACACGTGTCTTAGCCATTGTTGTGCTCCCTGCTCAGAAAAGATCGATCGAACCACCGGCCGCGGCAGGGGCGGCGGCTTTTTGCGCAGCCAGGCGATCCTGGGCCACGATGGCGTCGGGGTTGGCGGCGGCCAGGCGCTTGACCATGGCCTTGCCGCTTTGCGGAAAGAAGCACACCTTGCGCGGGTAGATGTCCATCACGTCTTTCGACACGATCGGGATGCGCTCGGTCTTGAGGTAGTCCATCACGAAGTTGGTGTTGCGCTCGCCCACGTTCAGGCTGCTCATGCCGCTGATGACCGCGCCGCCGCCAAACACCTTGGCTTCCAGCGTCATCCGCGAAGCCCCCATCTTCATCATCTCGTTGATCAGCAGTTCCATCGCGAATGAGCCGTAGCGGCCCGAGTCGCTGGCGCCGCCGCCGTTGTCGGGCAGCATGAAGTGGTTCATGCCGCCGATGCGGGCGTTGCGGTCCCACAGGCAGGTGGCGATGCACGAGCCCAACGTGGTCATGATGATGATGTCCTCGTCGTACACGAAGTACTCGCCGGGCAGGATCTTGACGGCCTCGTTCTGGAAGTGCGCATCGTAAAAAAAGAAGGATGCTTCACCAGGTCTGGTGACGCGCGCCTTGAGGGCGCCCAGGCGGTCCTTGCGGGCCGCGGCGGCGCCCAGACTGGCCGCGAAGCCGGGGGGCGGTGTGCCGGGGCGCAGGGCGCTGGAGGGAGTCGTGCTCATCATGGTGAATCCATCAAACCTTGTCGTAGACCGTCTTGCCCCGCAAGAGGAAGAGGTCACGCGATTCGGTGAAATTTTCCGAATGGCCCACGAACAATTTGCCTTTGGGCTTCATGACCCGGTGGATGCGCTCAAGCACCTTGCGCTGGGTCGGCGCATCAAAATAGATCATCACGTTGCGGCAGAACACGATGTCAAAGGGTTCGCCCAGTTGCCACTGTTCCTGCATCAGGTTGAAGGGCTTGAACTCGACCATGGACGCCAGCTCGGGCTTGATGCGGATCTGGCCCGCGTTGGTGGCCTTGCCTTTCAGGAAGTGCTGGCGCAGGCGCTGCGGGCTCAGGCCACGCGCGTTGGCGTCGTAGGCACCGCGTGAGGCCGTGGTCAGCACATTGGTATCGATGTCGCTGGCGATGATCTTGACGGGGGCGTGCAGGCCCACGGTCTCGGCCACAGTCATGGCCAGGGAATAGGGCTCTTCGCCGGTTGATGCGGCGCAACACCAGATCCGCGTGGGCTGCGATCCACGTGCGTTGAACCACTCGGCCAGCACCTGGAAATGGTGTTCTTCGCGGAAAAATGAGGTCAGGTTGGTGGTCAGGCAGTTCACGAACTCCTGCCACTCCTGCTGGGCGGGCGCGCCCGAGGCACTTTCCAGCCACTGCAGGTACTGCTCGAAGGAGTTGTAGCCCGTGTCACGCAGGCGGCGCGACAGGCGGCTGTACACCATGGCCTGTTTGCCATCGTGCAGACTGATGCCGGCGCGCTGGTAAATCAGCGAACGCACACGGGAGAAATCCTTCGCGTTGAAGGAAAACTCGCGGTCAGTGACCAAACCCATGGAATCCGACATAGACAGGCACTCTGGCAGGTTGCGTGAAATCAGCGGACGATCCGCTAGGGCGCCCCAGCTTGATATCGGCAAACAGGACGCGTGCTTGAGGATGCGGGTGGTAACGGGGTTCAAGCCGTGGAGTCGGTCCGGGAAACCGTGTCTCATTGGCCCATCACCCCGAAGCGCCCTGATAGACTGGCTCATGGATCTCTTAGCAGGTTTGGAGCCGCCCATCACTTCCGACTTCGCCCCCTTGACCGCCCTGGAAGGCTCGTTTTGCGCGGGCATGAGGCTGGAGCCCGCCCTGAAAATGCTGGCCCAGGCCGGCTGGAGCCTGCCCGAAGGGTTGGCCCTGGGCTCGCAGCCGTGGCTGCAGTCGGTCGTTGACGGCTTGTGCGAGATCTCCAGCCGCGACGCGCTCACCGGCCTGTCCAACCGCCGCCTGTTCGAGGCCGCCATCGGCCGCGAAGTCGATCGCGTGGCCCGCATCGGCGAACCCGCCCTGCTGCTGATGGTCGACATTGACCATTTCAAAAGGGTCAACGACACGCATGGCCACGCTGCTGGCGACGTGGTCATCCAGTCGGTGGCCGCTTCCCTGCAAGACTGCGTGCGCCCCATGGACACCGTGGCCCGCATCGGGGGCGAGGAGTTCGCCATCATCCTGCCCAATTGCCCGCCCGCCTTTGGCCAGACCGTGGCCGAGCGCGTGCGCCACAAAGTGGCCACGTCGCCCGTGGTGGTGATTGGTGGGCAGCAACTGTCCATCACGATCAGCATCGGGGGCGCCTTTGCACCTCAGTGGGTGCGCTCCTCCGCCAGCCTGTGGTGCGAGCGTGCCGACCAACAGCTGTACCGCGCCAAAACCGAAGGCCGCAACCGCACCTGCCTTGAAATGCCGCCGCTCACGGTGGTCAGCGCCGAAGAGAAAAGCTTGCTATTTGCCGGATTTGCGCAATCCGACTTCATTGCGGACTCAGGTCCCATCGACTTTGTGCCGAAAACCACGGAATGACGGTCACCATGTCCAGCCCCACTTCCACCCCTGAAACGTCCAAGCCGGCTGCCACGCCGCGCCTGGCCCGCACCCTGGCGGTCACCAGCGGCAAAGGCGGCGTTGGCAAAACCTTCGTCAGCGCCAACCTGGCCGCCGCATTGGCCCGCCAAGGCTTGCGCGTGCTGGTGCTGGACGCCGACCTGGGCCTGGCCAACCTGGACGTGGTGCTGAACCTGTACCCCAAGATCACGCTGCACGATGTGTTCACCGGCAAGGCCCAGCTGGAAGAAGCCATCCTGCCCGCGCCCGGTGGCTTCTCGGTGCTGCTGGCCGGCTCCGGTCTGGTTGAATACTCTCGCCTGACCCCTGAGGTGCGCGACCAGTTGCAGCACATCATCGAGACCGTGTCGCCGCGCTTCGACGTGCTGATCATCGACACTGGCGCCGGCATTTCCGACGTGGTGTTGTACGCCGTCTCCCTGGCCCACGAGATCATCGTGGTCGCCACGCCTGAACCCACCTCCATGACCGACGCCTACGCCACCATCAAGGTGCTGTCGTCACAGCAATCGCGCGAGAGCCTGCACCTGGTGGTCAATCAGGTCAGCCGTGCCGGCGAGGGCCGCGCCATTTGCACCCAATTGCAAACGGTGGTGGATCGCTTTGTGCAAGGCCCCAACGGAGTTGTGCCCAAGCTCCATTTCCTGGGCGAGGTCCCGACCGACCCGGCCGTGCGCCAAGCCATCCAGAAGCGCCAGTTGCTGATGGAGCTGATGCCCGGCAGCCCTGCCGCCCAAGGCATCGTCCAGATCGCCACCAAGCTCACACCCCGGTGACCGCTGACGCTCCGACCCCCTATGACGTGATGGGTGGCGACGCGAAAGTGCGCGCCCTGGTCGATCGCTTCTACGATTTGATGGACCTGGAGCCTGCCTACAAGGAATTGCGACAGGTCCACGGCACCACCCTGGCCGATGCCCGGGACAAGCTGTACTGGTTCCTCAGCGGTTGGCTGGGCGGCCCCGATCTGTACGTTGAACAGTTCGGCCACCCGCGCCTGCGCGCCCGGCACCTGCCTTTTTCCATCGGCATCCTGGAGCGCGACCAATGGCTGGCCTGCATGTTCCAGGCGATGCAAGAGATCAAGGTGGATCCGGTGTTGGCCGAGCGGCTGGAGAAGTCCTTCTTCCAGACTGCCGACTGGATGCGCAACCAAGGCGTCTGAAGGCCCGCCTTATCTGGCGGCCTATTTGGCGACTTTGGGTGCGGGTTTCGGCGTTTTTGGCGGGGCGGGGCTTTTGCCGCCAGAGTTCAATAGCACCACCAGGGCACCCGCGCCACCATCATCGCCACGCGCCTGCACAAAGGCCAGCACGCGGTCGCTTTGCACCAGCCAGCGGCGCACCTTGTCTTTCAGCACCGGCAGCTTGCCGGGCGATCCCAGGCCCTTGCCATGCACCACGCGCACGCAGCGCCAGCCTTTGGTCTGGGCCTCGCGCAAGAACGCGCTGACTCTGTCGCGGGCTTCGTCGGTGCGCAGGCCGTGCAAATCCAGGTGGCCCTGCACTGCCCACACGCCACGCCGCAGCTTGCGGGTCACGTCCTGGCCGACTTCCGGGCGGCGGAAGGACAGGGACTCGTCGGTTTCCAGCAGGCTTTCTACGTCGAACTCGTCTGACAGCGATTCGCGCAGCACCGAGGCTTCATCTTGCTGGCGCAGCTTGGGGATAGGCGCCGGGCGCATGGCGCTGGAGCCCACGGCGCGCCCATTGGGGGCCATGGCGTAGACCGGCCCCACGGCGTGCTTGAACAGCTCTTGCTCCAGCTCATGGGCACGCTGCTCGGCCTCTCGCGCGGCCCGCTCGGCCTGTTCTTGCGCGAGCTTGGCCGCCGCCTCTTTGGCGGCTTTTTTCAAAGCGCGCTTGAGGTCGGCGAAGTCGCTCAGAGGCGTGTTGGTGGAGGACTTGCGGGCTGGGCTCACGGTGCCTAGCCTACCTCAAGCCTGAAGCGGCTTTTAAATCACAGCAAACCGCGCTCCGCAAACGACAGGGCGCCCCCTGCGCCGACCACGAAATGGTCCAGCACGCGCACGTCCACCAAGGCCAGGCTGCTCTTGAGCGTTTGCGTGAGCAACTCGTCGGCGCGTGAGGGCTCCAGCACGCCCGAGGGGTGGTTGTGGGCGAGGATCACGCTGGCCGCGTTCAGTGCCAGCGACCGCTTCACCACTTCGCGCGGGTACACGGAGGTCTGGCTGAGTGTGCCCCGGAACATCTCCTCGCAAGCAATCAGGCGTTGCTGAGAATCCAGGAACATCACCGAGAACACTTCGTGAGGCAGGGCGCCGATGTGCATGCGCAAATAATCTTTCACCATTTGCGGCGAGGTGAACACCGGCTGCTCGCTCAACTCGCGGGTCATGGCCCGTCGTGCCAGCTCCATCACCGCGATCAATTCTGAGCGTTTGGCCGGCCCCAGGCCCTTGATGCCAGACAGTTGCGCCGGTTGCGCCCGCAGCAGGCCTGACAATCCTCCCAGGTCATTCAACACTTTTTCTGCCAGTTGCAACACGCCCAGCCCTTGCAGGCCGGTGCGCAGCAGCAGGGCCAGCAGTTCGGTGTCGGCCAGGGCTTGCGGCCCCATGGACAGCAATTTTTCGCGCGGCCGAAGGGCGGCGGGAAGATCTTTCATGGAAACGTTCCCTGATTGGTTGACTCAAACCTAAAATTGTCGTTTCTCCAAACTGAAAGCCCAATCCTCCTGAAGGGTGGGGCACGTTTCCATGACCACAGCTGTGCCCACCGTCGTTCCCGGCTCCTTCCTGACCCTGCACTACCGTCTGGCAGGCCCCGATGGCGGCGACATCGTCAACACCTTTGCCGACAAGCCCGCCACGCTGTCGCTGGGCTCGGGCGAGTTGTCGCCTGCGCTGGAGGCCCGCATGCTGGGCCTGCAAGAAGGCACCCGCACGGTGATCCAGCTGGATCCGGGCGAAGCCTTTGGCCCCCGCAACCCCGAACTGGTGCAGCGCGTGGCCCTGTCGCTGCTGCGCAAGCTGGGCGACCTGAACGAAACCTGGGACGTGGGCGATGTGGTCCAGTTCCCCACGCCCGATGGCCAAGGGGCTTTCGCGGGCGTGCTGCGCGAAATGGGCCCGGCTGGTGAAGACTGGGCCGTGTTCGATTTCAACCACCCGCTGGCCGGCCAGAC
>CAZKPN010000111.1:10810-12604 GCA_964554655.1 uncultured Aquabacterium sp.
TGCTGGCCGAGCCGCGTGGCTTTTGCGCCGGTGTGGACCGCGCCATCGAGATCGTCGAGCGCGCGCTGGAGCAATACGGCGCACCCATCTACGTGCGCCACGAGATCGTGCACAACACCTACGTGGTCAACGACCTGAAGGCCAAGGGCGCCATCTTCATTGAAGACCTGGCCGACGTGCCGCCCGGCGCCACCCTGATCTTCAGCGCCCACGGCGTCAGCCAGACCGTGCGCCACGAGGCCGACGAGCGCGGCTTCCAGGTGTTCGATGCCACCTGCCCGCTGGTCACCAAGGTGCACATTGAAGTGGCCAAGCTGCGCCGCGAGGGTTATGAGTTCGTGATGATCGGGCACAAGGGCCACCCCGAGGTCGAAGGCACCATGGGCCAATTGTCCGAAGGCATCTACCTGGTGGAGGACATCGAGGACGTGGCCACCGTGCAGGTGACCACGCCCGACAAGCTGGCCGTGGTCACCCAGACCACGCTGTCGGTGGACGATGCCGCCGCCATCCTGGAGGCCATCAAGCAGCGCTTCCCCAACATCCGCGAGCCCAAGCGCCAGGACATCTGCTACGCCACCCAGAACCGGCAGGATGCCGTCAAGGTGCTGGCACCGCAGGTGGACGTGGTCATCGTGGTGGGCAGCCCCACCAGCTCCAACAGCAACCGCCTGCGCGAGTTGGCCGAACGCCTGGGCACGCCCGCCTACATGGTCGACTGCCCGCAAGACTTGCAGGAAGCCTGGTTCGACGGCCGCCCCCGCGTGGGCCTGACCGCAGGTGCCTCTGCGCCCGACGTGCTGGTGCAGCAAGTCATCGCCCAGCTCAAGCAATTGGGCGCGGTGTCGGTGCGCCGCATGCAGGGCGTGGAAGAATCGGTGCGTTTCCCCTTGCCCAAAGGCTTGGGCGGCACGGGGCTGGACCGGCCCTTGCCCACGCAGCGCAGCGCCTCCTAATATTTCAGCTTCTTCTCATTTGAACCAACATGCTTGACATCACCCTGCTGCGCAAAGACCTCGACGGCGTGTTGGCGCGCCTGGCCTTGCGCAAGAACCCCCAGCCCTTTCTGGACGAAGCCCGCTTCCGCACATTGGAGGCCGAGCGCAAGACCATCCAGTCGCGCACCGAAGAGCTGCAATCGCAGCGCAACAGCCTGTCCAAGCAGATCGGCGCGCTCAAGGGCAAGGGCGAAGACACCTCGGCCGTGATGGCCCAAGTTGGCGGCATCGGCGACGAACTTAAGGCCAGTGCCGAGCGCCTGGACGTGATCCAGTCCGAGCTGCAAGACCTGCTGCTGTCCCTGCCCAACCTGCCGCACGACAGCGTGCCCGTGGGCACCGACGAATCCGGCAACGTGGAAGTGCGCCGCTGGGGCACACCGCAGACCTACGCCTTTGAGGTGAAGGACCACGTGGACGTGGGCAGCCCGCTGGGCCTGGACTTTGAAACTGGCGCCAAGCTGTCGGGCGCCCGCTTCACCTTTTTGAAGGGCCCCATCGCCCGCCTGCACCGCGCGCTTGCCCAGTTGATGCTGGACACGCAAACGCTTGAGCACGGCTACACCGAGTGCTACACGCCCTACCTGGTGCAGGCCAAGGCGCTGCAGGGCACCGGCCAGTTGCCCAAGTTCGAGCAAGACCTGTTTCACGTCACCTCGGGTGATGGCGATGCCTCGGGCAGCAAGTGGTATTTGATCCCCACCTCGGAAGTCACCTTGACCAACTCGGTGGCCGACACCATCGTGCCGGTGGACCAGTTGCCCATCAAGTTGACCGGCCACACGCCGTGCTTCCG
>CAZKPN010000112.1:0-12568 GCA_964554655.1 uncultured Aquabacterium sp.
TTGAACCAACGACCAAAGGATTATGAGTCCTCTGCTCTAACCAACTGAGCTAACGGCCCCCGGCCTGGCAAACGCAAGGGAGCGGCGATTGTAAGGGCACACCGCTTGCCACTCCCTCCACGAGCCTCAACCCTCTTTGAAGGAGATCATCATGGCCAGAAGCAGCATTTTCGGCACCGAACAAGCCCCCCGCCACGCCCCAGGTCACGACGCCGACGCGCTTGGCCCCAGCGACAGCTCGGACAGCGGCTCCGACATCCAGGGCGAACTGCACCTGGAAACCGACGATTTTGAGACCCTGTCGGCCGCGATTTCCGGCGCCGGCAACACCGACCTGCAATCCGACTCGGACAGCGGCGGTACAGGCGAACGCGGCTCAGCCGTGCCGGACCACATCCGCGAAGGCGGCGACATCGCGCCAGACCGCGTCATCTTGTCCGGCGAAGAAGCTTTGGAGACCAACCCCGACCTGGTGTCGATTGACGACCCCCAGGCCGTAGACCTGGAAAACCTGGTCGCCGACGAAGAATATTCCGAAGAAGATGAGGACGAAGAAGAGAACCCGGACGCCCCGGCCTTCACTTCTGGCTCAGCGCGTTCGACACCATCCGCGAAGTGATGTCCACGATCTCGATCATCCGGTCGTACGCCATGCGCGTCGGCCCGATCACGCCCAGCGTGCCCACGATCTGCCCGTTGATCTCATAAGGGGCCGAGACCACGGAAAGTTCCTCAAACGGCACCACCATGCTTTCGCCGCCAATGTAGATGCGCACGCCCTCGGCCCGGCTGGAGCCTTCCAGCAAGCGCATCAACTGGGTCTTCTGCTCGAACAGGTCAAACAGGCGCCGCAGCGATCCCAGGTCGTTCGAAAAATCCTGCACCGTCAGCAGATTGCGCTCGCCCGACACCACCAACTGGTCGGTGCTCTCGTCCATCGCGTCACTGCCCGCCTGCACGGCTGCCTGCATCAGGCTGGCGATGTCGCCACGCAGCTGATCCACTTCCGATTTGAGGCGATTGCGCATCTCGTCGATCGCCAAGCCGGAGTAGTGCGTGTTCAGGATGTTGCTGGCCTCGACCAGCTCTGACTGCGTGTAATCCTGCGCCGTGAACAGCACGCGGTTTTGCACATCACCATCGGGCGCCACCAGGATGACCAGCACGCGCTTGTCGCCCAAGCGCAAAAACTCGATGTGGCGGAACACTGAGGCCTTGCGCGGCGAGGTGACCACGCCCACAAACTGCGACAGGCTGGACAGCATTTGCGCCGCGTTGGCGATCACGCGTTGCGGCTGGTCGGGCTGCAGTTGCTCGCGCTTGTCGGTGTTGAACTCATACGGGCGCGCCGTGAGCATGGTGTCCACGAACAGGCGATACCCCCTCGCGGTGGGCACGCGCCCGGCGGAGGTGTGCGGGCTGACGATGAGGCCCAACTCTTCCAGGTCGGCCATCACATTTCGGATGGTGGCAGCGGACAGGTCCAACCCGGCCGCGCGCGACAAGGTCCTCGACCCCACGGGTTGCCCGTCGGCAATGTAGCGCTCGACCAGGGCTTTCAACAGTATCTTGGCACGGTCATCCAGCATGGATTTGATTCTAGGCGCTGGCGCGCACAAGCCGTCACAAATCAGGGCGATGGGGGCAAAACCACCCCTCGTTCAGGGCGGTCCCGTGTGGTGTAATTCCGCTCATGCCCAGCCCTCAGCCTTGCCGTTTTCGCCATGCCGCCTTGGTCGGTAAATACCAGGCCAGCGGCATCCGCCCAGTGCTGGAAGACGTGGCCGCCATCCTGGTCAAAGCCGGCCTGGAGGTCTCGCTGGAGATGGAAACCGCGCTCAACACCGGCATCACCGACTACGGCTCGCTCAGCCTCAAACAGATTGGCAAGCAGTGCGACGTGGCCGTGGTGGTCGGCGGCGACGGCACCATGCTGGCCATCGCCCGAGAGTTGTCGCGCTTTGACATCCCGCTGATCGGCATCAACCAGGGCCGCTTGGGCTTCATCACCGACATCCAGCACAAGGACATGGCCACCGTCCTGCCGCAGATCCTGACCGGCCACTACGAAGAAGAGCACCGCGCCATGCTGGCCGGCGCCGTGCTGCGCCCGAACCGCGACGGTGGGCTGGAAACGATCTACGAAGGCTTTGCCATCAACGAAGTGGTGGTCAGCCGCGGCGCCACCGCCAGCATGGTTGAACTGCGCGCCGAGGTCGATGGCCAGTTCGTGGCCAACTACCGCGCCGACGGTTTGATCGTGGCCTCGCCCACGGGTTCATCGGCCTACGCACTGTCGGCTGGTGGTCCTTTGCTGCACCCAGCCCTGGGCGGTTGGGTGATGGTGCCGATTGCCTCGCACACCTTGTCAAACCGGCCCATCGTGATCCCCGACACCGGGGTCATCACCATCGAGATCGTGGCCGCCAAGGACGCCAGCATGAACTTCGACATGCAAAGCCTGGCCAGCCTGCTGCACGGCGACCGCATCACCGTGCGCCGCTCGGCCCACCGGGTGCGCTTTTTGCACCCCACGGGCTGGAACTATTACGCCACCCTCCGCCGCAAGCTGCGCTGGAACGAAGGAGTTGCTTGATGCTGCGCCGCCTGACCTTGCGCGATTTCGTCATCGTCACAGCCCTGGAAGTCGACCTGCGCGCCGGCTTCACGGCGCTGACGGGCGAAACGGGCGCGGGCAAGTCCATCCTAATCGACGCCTTGCAGCTGGCCCTGGGCAGCCGGGGTGATGCAGGCGTGGTGCGCGAAGGCGCCGCCCGCGCCGACATCACCGCCGAGTTCGAGCCCCACGCCGCCTTGGCCGAACGCCTGGCGCCCTGGCTGCACGACGCTGGTTTTGATTCTGCCGACCCCGGCGCGGCCTTGCTGCTGCGCCGCGTGGTGGATGCCCAAGGCAAAAGCCGAGCGTGGATCAATGGCAGCCCGGCCACCGTCACGCAGTTGCGTGAGCTGGGCGAAAACCTGGTCGACATCCATGGCCAGCATGCTTGGCAAAGCCTGACCCGTGCCGATTCAGTGCGCGCTTTGGTCGACACGCAAGCCGGCGTGGACACCGCAGCCCTTCAGCAAGCCTGGACAGCGCGCCGCGAGGCCCAACGCCGCCTGGACGATGCCAAGAGCCGCCAAGCCGACCTGGACCGTGAACGCGAGCGCCTGCAATGGCAGATCGCCGAACTGGACAAGCTCAAGCCGCAAGCCGGCGAATGGGACGAGCTCAACACCGAGCACCAGCGACTGGGCCATGGGCAGGCCATTCTCGATGCCGCCCAGGTGGCCTTGAGCGCCATCTCTGAAGACGACACCAACGCCAGCTCGCTGACCTCGCGCGCCATCGACGCGCTCGACAGCGTGGCCCAGGTCGATCCCAACCTGGCCAGCGCGCTCGAAGTGTTGCGCAGCGCCCAGGCACAGCTGGAAGACGCTGCGCACAGCCTGAACGGTGCCCTGCGCCACACCGAGCTCGACCTGGGCCGTTTGGGTGAACTGGACAGCCGCATCGCCAGTTGGATGAGCCTGGCCCGGCGCTTCCGACGCCTGCCGCAAGACCTGCCCGAACTGCTGCAAAGCTGGCGCGACGAACTGGCCACGCTGGATGCCGCCGCCGACCTTGAAACCCTGGAGCGCCACGCCAATGAGGCCCACCAAGCCTGGCTGACCGTGGCCAAGACCGTGTCCCAACAACGGGCCAAAGCCGCACCCGCATTGGCCCAAGCCGTGACCTTGGCCATGCAGGACCTGGGCATGTCCGGCGGCCGCTTCGAAGTGGCCTTGCCCAAGCAGGACGAGCCGCAAGCCTTTGGCCTGGAATCGATCGAGTTCCTGGTGGCGGGTCACGCTGGCAGCACGCCCCGCCCCTTGGGCAAGGTGGCCTCGGGTGGCGAGCTGTCGCGCCTGGCCCTGGCCATCGCCGTGACCACCTCGCAGCGTGCCGACGATGCCTCGCAATCAGGCACCCTGATCTTCGACGAAATCGACTCGGGCGTCGGTGGCGCCGTGGCCGACACCGTGGGCCAACTCATGCAACGCCTGGGCGCCAGCCAACAAGTCCTGGCCGTGACCCACCTGGCCCAGGTCGCCGCTTGTGCGCACCAACACCTGGTCGTGTCCAAGGCTTTGAGCCAAGGCACCACCACCAGCGACATCCGCGAAGTGACCGGTGAAGACCGCGTGCGCGAAGTGGCCCGCATGCTGGGCGGCACCGTCACCGACACCAGCCGGGCCCACGCCCAGGTCATGGTGGACACCGCCCACGCGGCAACCGATCAGACCAGCGCCACCAAGCGCCGCCGCAAGGAGGCCGCATGAGCCTGGACGTCGTCTTCCTGACCGGCATCTCGGGCTCCGGCAAGTCCGTGGCCATCAATGCTTTGGAAGACGCCGGCTACTTTTGCGTGGACAACCTGCCGCCTGAATTGCTGCGCGGTTTGATCACCCTGGAGCTGGCTAGAGCCGAGCCGCAACGCCGCCGCGTGGCCGTGGCCGTGGACGTGCGCAGCGCACAATCCCTGCCCAGCCTGATGCCCATCCTGGCCGAGCTGAAGGCCGAGGGTGTGCGCGTGAAATCGGTGTTCCTCGATGCCAGCACCGACGCCCTGGTGCGGCGCTTTTCTGAAACCCGCCGCCCTCACCCGCTGCTGCAGACCAAGCAACCCACGCGCCCCTTCGTCGGCATCCCGCCGATGCCCGACCAGATGGACGAACAGCTGGCCTACCAGGATCAGGCCCTGATCGACACCATCAATCTGGAGCGCGAACTGCTGGAGCCGCTGCGCGAAGTGTCGGCCGTGATCGACACCTCACTGCTGCGGCCCGCGCAATTGCGCTCGTGGATCCGCAACGTGGTGCAGGCCGAACCGTCGCGCCTGACCCTGGTGTTCGAGTCCTTCGCCTACAAGCAGGGCGTGCCCATGGACGCCGACTTCGTGTTCGACGTGCGCATGCTGCCCAACCCGTATTACCTGAAAGAGTTGCGCCCCTTGACGGGCCGCGACCAGCCGGTGATTGACTACCTGCGCCAGCAACCTGAAGCCGCCGAGATGATCGGGCAGATCGAGGCATTTTTGTTGCGCTGGCTGCCCACGTTGGAAGGCGATCAGCGCAGCTACGTGACCGTGGCCATTGGCTGCACGGGCGGGCAACATCGCTCGGTGTATTGCGTCGAGCAACTGGTGGCGCGCTTCGTGAAGCGAGGCGTGGCGCTGGCACGCCACCGCGAACAGGACGCGCGTTAACAACGCGTCCTGCTGGGCTGGCGTCAGCCGCCCATCGCTTCGCGCAGGGACTTCCGCAGGCTTTCGCCCAACTCCGGCTTGCCTGCGAAGGGATCGGTCGGGTTGCGCATCTGCACCACGTCTTCCAATCGCGTCTGCACCATGCCCAGGGCCTGCGGGTGGGTGTAGACGTAGAACTGGTTCTGCTCAACCGCGTTGAACACCAGTTGCGCCACATCCGTGGCCGACACCCGGCCTGACGTGACCGCCTTGGTGCTCATGGCCTGCGCAATCATCTGGCTGGGCGTGGGCTTGCCCTCGCTGCGCAGTTCTGCCGGGCGATTGCGGTGCGATTGGTGGATGCCCGTGGGCACGAAGTAGGGGCACAGCACCGAGGCGTGCACCTGCTCGGTGACCAAGGCCAGGTCCTGGTACAGCGTCTCGGTCAGGCTGACCACCGCGTGCTTGCTGACGTTGTAGGCGCCCATGTTGGGCGAGTTCAGCAAGCCGGCCATGGAGGCCACGTTCACAATGTGCCCTTGCCATTGGGGATCCTTGCGAGCCGCCTCCAGCATCAGCGGGGTGAACACGCGCACGCCATGGATCACGCCCCACAGGTTCACGCCCAGCACCCATTCCCAGTCGCTGGTAGTGTGCTCCCAGACCAGGCCACCGTGGGCCACGCCCGCGTTGTTGATGACCAGGTGGGGCACGCCGAATCGCTCCAGGCAGATGGTGGCCAGCGCTTCCACGTCGGCAGCGCGCGACACGTCGCTGCGCAAGGCCACCACCTTGGCCCCCAGGCTCTTCAACTCGGCCTTGGCCGCGTCCAGCGCATCTTGCTGCACATCAGCAATGACCAGGTTCAGGCCCTTGGCCGCGCCAAGTCGTGCCAACTCCAGACCGAAGCCGCTGCCCGCGCCCGTGATGACGGCCGTCTGCCCGGCCTGCAAATTCATGATCGACATGGTGTGGTCCTTCTCAAGTGTTCAATCAAACCAGCTTGACCAGCTGTTTGCCAAAGTTCTTGCCCTTGAGCAAGCCCAGGAATGCCTCGGGCGCGCTGGCAATGCCCTGCGCGATCGATTCGCGGAACTTCATCTTGCCGGTGGCCACCATGGTGCCCAGCTCCTTGGTGGCCTCGGGCCACACCTCGGGGTGTTCGCTCACGATGAAGCCTTCGATCTTCAGGCGCGACACCAGGATCATGGCGGGGTTGGCCAAAGGCATGGGCTGGCCGTCATAGCCAGCGATCATCCCGCACATGGCGATGCGGCCAAAGGCGTTCATGCGGGCCATCACGGCGTCCAGGATGGCACCGCCCACGTTCTCGAAGTAGCCGTCGATGCCATCGGGCGTGGCTTCCTTCAAGGCCTTGTACAGGCTGCGCGAATCGGGGTGCGCCTTGTAGTCAATGCAGGCATCGAAGCCCAGCTCATCGACCACGTACTGGCACTTGTCGGCACCGCCAGCAAAGCCCACCACGCGGCAACCGCGCGCCTTGGCCAACTGGCCGACCACGCTACCGACTGCCCCACTGGCGGCACTGACCACCACCGTCTCACCCACCTTGGGGTTGATGATCTTGACCAGGCCATACCAGCCGGTGACGCCCGGCATGCCGACCGAACCCAGGTAGGCCGACAGCGGGATGTGCGTGGTGTCGACCTTGTGGATGGCGCCGCGCACATTGGCATCGACCACCGCGTATTCCTGCCAGCCACCGATGCCCAGCACCTGGTCGCCCACGGCGAACTTGGGGTGCTTGCTGGCCACCACTTCACCCACAGTGCCACCGATCATCACGGTGTTCAAGGGCTGGGGTTCGGCGTAGCTTTTGCTGTCGTTCATGCGGCCGCGCATGTAGGGGTCGAGCGACAGGAAATGGTGCTTGACCACCACCTGGCCATCGCTCAACTCGGCCTGCGAGGGCACAGGCGTTTCGACCAGCTTGAAGTTGTCGGTGGTGGCTTCGCCTTGTGGGCGCGATGCCAACAGGATCTGACGATTGAGGGTGCTCATGATGGGGGTGTCTCCTCGGGTTCAGCCAGAACTGGGCGCACCTGCCGACCCGACACGGGCAAGGCACGCCAAAATTTGAATCAACCGCCGATCAAGGCGCTGACACCGCCATCGACCGGCAGGATCTGCCCGGTGATGTGCTTGCCCGCGTCACTGGCAAAGAGCAGCGTCACGCCTTTCAAGTCTTCGTCGTCACCGATGCGCATCAGCGGTGCGCCCTTGGCGATGTTCTCTTCGCCCGCCATGCTCAGCAGGCCCGCCGTCATCTTGCTGGGGAAAAAGCCCGGCGCGATGGCATTGACGCGGATGCCCAGGTGCCCCCATTCGCAAGCCAGGCCGCGCGTGAAGTTCACCACCGCGCCCTTGCTGGTGTTGTAGGCGATGGTCTGCATGAAAGGCGGGTTGCCGCCCAGGCCGGCGATGGACGCTACGTTGATGATGCGGCCCTGCTTGCGCGGGATCATGCTGGCCTTGGCCACCGCTTGCGACAGCAGGAAATAGCCGCGCACGTTCAGGTTCATGACCTTGTCCCAGGCTTCCAGCGGGTGCTCTTGCGCGGGCGCACCCCAGCTGGCACCGGCGTTGTTGACCAGGATGTCGATGTGGCCCAACTGGGCCAGCGCCTCGTCGGCCAGGCGTTGAATGTCTTCGGGCTTGCCGGCATCAGCAGCGATGAAGCTGGCATCGATGCCCGCGGCCTTGAGCGATGCCACGGCCTCTTCAAGATCGGCCGCCTTGCGCGAGCTGATCAGCACCTTGGCACCGGCTTCGCCCAAGGCATGGGCCATCTGCAGACCCAGGCCGCGCGAACCGCCAGTGATGAGCGCTGTGCGTCCAGTCAAGTCAAAAAGTTGTTGCACCTTGCGGGGGGTGGTCATGGTGAATCCTTGCGTTTTGGTTGTCGTTGAAGCGACGTTCAGCAAAAGTAGTCGAGCACGTAGCGTGAGGCGGCCATCTCGCGGATCTGCGCGACGACGCCCTGGTGATGCGGGTGCGGCTGGTAAGCGGCCAGCGCCGCCGCGTCTTCAAAGGTGGAGATCAGCACCACGTCACAATTGGCCTCCAGGCCTTCGGTCTTGATGCCCACGTCGAACTCGTGCATGCCGGGCACCAGGCCCTTGCAACTGTCGAGCAAGGCCTTGACCTTGGGGGCATCTTCGGGGCGCTTGAGCGTGAAGATCACGATGTGTCGAATCATGTTGATCGTCCTTGAATGAGGATGGGATGTTTTTTCAGAACCAGTCGGGCTGGACTTGCGCGCAAGTCATGTCGCGGCGCGCGACCACGCCCAGCCAGGCGTCGATTTTGGGCAGCTCGAAGCTGAAGAAGTAATCACACGCGGCCAGCTTGCCGTGCAGGAAGCCTTCGCCCAATGGGCTTTGGCCCGACGACAACGCGGCCTTGGCGGCGATGGCCAACTCCAGCCAGATCCACGCCAGCACCGTGTGGCCAAAGCCTTGCAAGTAAGGCGTGGCGTTGGCCAAAGCTTCTTCGGGCACGCCGGTGGACCACGCGGCCTTGGTGGTCTGCCCCACCTTCTGCAACGCCTGCGCCAAAGCATGGCTGTGCAAGGCCAGGCCTTCGATCTGGCCCGCCTTCTGGATGGTCTGGCTGATGCGCTCGGCCAGCACACTCAAGGCCTTGCCACCATTCATCACCACCTTGCGGCCCAGCAGGTCCAGGCCCTGGATGCCGTGCGTGCCTTCGTGGATCATGTTCAGGCGGTTGTCGCGCCAGTATTGCTCAACCGGGAAATCGCGCGTGTAGCCGTAGCCGCCCAGGATCTGGATGGCCTGGCTGTTGGCTTCTTGTGCCCATTCGCTGGGCCAGCTTTTGGCAATGGGGGTCAGCAACTCCAGCAACAGCCCGGCGTGCTCGGCTTCGGCTGGCGTGCCGGTGTATTCCTCATCGACCAGTCTGGCGCAAAACAGGCCCAATGCCAGCCCGCCTTCAGCGATGGCCTTTTGTTGCAGCAGCATGCGCTTGACGTCGGTGTGCTCAATGATCGAGATCTGCGGCGCGCTGTGGTCCTTGCCGCCCGCGCCCATGCGTCGGCCTTGCGGGCGTTGCAGCGCGTATGCCAGTGACGCTTCATAACCCGCATAGCCCAGCATGGTCGCGCCCAGGCCCACGCTGATGCGGGCCTCGTTCATCAGCGTGAACATGCATTTGAGGCCTTCGCCCTGCTTGCCGATCAGGTAGCCCACCGCGCCCGCCTGGCCATCGACCGGGAACTTGCCCTCGCCAAAATTCAGCAAAGTGTTGACCGTGCCGCGGTAGCCCAGCTTGTGGTTCAAGCCAGCCAGGGCCACATCATTGCGTTGATCGGTGATGGCCCCATCTTGCTTGACCAGCTTGCGCGGCACGATGAACAGCGAGATGCCCTTCACGCCAGGGATGGTCTTGCCATCTTCACCCGGGATCTTGGCCAGGACCAGGTGCACGATGTTCTCGCCCATCTCGTGCTCACCGCCCGAGATCCACATCTTGTTGCCGGTGAGGCGGTGGCGCGGGCCCAAGGCATCCTGCGCCCAGTCGATGCCGCTGCCGTCGCCGTCGCCGTTCACATCAGGCGTGGCCTTGGTGGCGATGTCCGACAGGCTGGAGCCGGCTTGTGGTTCGCTCAGGCACATGGTGCCAAAGGTGCGGCCTTCAAAGCCACCCTTGGCGAACACCTCGATCTGCCAGGGTGTGCCATGCGCCAGGATGGTGTTGGCGTTGCCGCGCGTGAGCATGGGGTAGGCCGCGAGCGAGACGCTGGCCTTGTAGAAAAAGCTCATCGAGGCGATTTCGACCACGGTGGGCAGCTGCATGCCACCCAGTTCTGCGTCCTTGCTGGCGCCCATCAGGCCGGCGTCGTTGAAGGCTTGCAAGGCCAAGGGCGTTTCCTTGGGCAGGTGCACGCGCACGCCATCGAACTCGGGCTCCTGCACATCGGTCAGGCGGTTGTGCGGCGCGAACTGTTCGCTGGCGAGCTTCTCGCTCAGGTCCAGCACCGCGTCGAAGGTCTCGCGGTTGTGGTCGGTGTGGCGCTCGCGCTGGCACAAGTCTTCGGCGTGAAGCCAGTCGTGCAGCAGGAAATCAAGGGTGGCGCGGTGGGTCATGTTGGTCTCTTGAAGATTCGGTTCTGGTGTCGTTTCAGCGGCCCTGGAACACCGCGTCACGGCGTTCGATGAAGGAGCGGATGCCCTCGGCCGCGTCTTCGCTCTGCATCACGGGCAGCAGCTCCTTGAACAGCTGACCTGCCGCCTCGGCCTCGCCTTCGTTCCACGCCAGGCGGGTGGACTTCAGCACGTTCTGCACGCCCAGGGGCGCGGCCTTGGCGATCTGCTCTGCGATCTCGCGCGCCTTGGCCAGTTGTTGGCCCGCGGGCACCACTTCCTGCACCAGGCCCAAACGGTGCGATTCCGGCGCGTACCAGTAGTCACCCGTCAGCAAGTAGCGCTGCGCATTGGCCCAGCCCATCTGCTGCGGCAGGCGCAGGGTGGCGCCACCACACGGAAAGATGCCGCGCTTGACTTCCAGCATCGCAAAGCGCGTGTCTTCAGCGGCCACGCGCACCTCGGTGTTGAGCATCATCTCGACGCCCCAGGTGAAGCAGTTGCCCTGCACCGCCATCACCACCGGCTTGCTGTGGCGAGGACCACTCAAGCCAAACGGATCGATCTCGCCTTCGCCGATCTCGAAGCCCTTGCCATTGCCGAAGATGGGCGCCCACTTGTCCAGCTCCACGCCCGAGGTGAAGTGCTTGCCCTCGGCATGGAACAGCGCCACGCGCAGGTCTGGATTGCGGCTCAACTCGCCATAGGCTTTGGCGATGTCGCGGTACATCTCCGGCGACAGCGCGTTGTGCTTCTCCGGCCGGTTGACGCGGATCTCCAGGATGTGCCCGTTCTGCGTGGTTTCAATGAAGGAAGACATGCTGACCTCGGATGGGAAAGGAAGCAAACAGGAACAGACGGCCGAAAAAAAGGTCCACAGCCTTCAACAGTGCCGCAGACCTTTTGTAGTCAATCAACCGTCTTGGTCAACAGGCCGATCAAGCCTGCCCGGTGAAGTTCTTGCCCTCGGCGGCCAGCTTGGCCAGCAGCGGTGCGGGCTCCCAGAAGGCCGCGTCGTCGTGCGGGTTCTGCTGGAAAGCCTTCATCTGTTCGATCACCTTCGGCAAGCCGATCACGTCGGCGTACAGCATCGGGCCACCGCGGTAGATGGGGAAGCCATAACCCGTGAGGTAGACCATGTCCAGGTCGGAGGCGCGGTTGGCGATGCCCTCTTCCAGGATCTTCGCGCCTTCGTTGGTCAGCGACAGCACCAGGCGGCTGACGATCTCGTCATCGCTGATCTCGCGAGGGGTGATGCCGTTGTCCTGGCGGAACTTGTCGAGGATGGCCAGCACTTCGACCGAAGGCACGGGCTCGCGCTTGCCGACTTCGTAGTCGTACCAGCCCTTGCCGGCCTTCTGGCCGAAGCGGCCCACTTCGCAGATCAGGTCGGCCACCTTGCTGTAGCGCATGTTGGGCTTCTCCACATAGCGGCGTTTGCGAATCGCCCAGCCTATGTCGTTGCCAGCCAGGTCACCCACGCGGAAGGGGCCCATCGCCATGCCGAACTTCTCGGCGGCCTTGTCGACCTGCTCAGGCGTGGCGCCCTCTTCGATCAGGAAGCCGGCCTGGCGGGTGTACTGCTCGAACATGCGGTTGCCGATGAAGCCATCGCACACACCCGACACCACCGCCACTTTCTTGATCTTCTTGGCCACGGCCATCACGGTGGCCATCACATCCTTGGCGGTGTGCTTGCTGCGCACCACTTCCAGCAGGCGCATCACGTTGGCGGGGCTGAAGAAGTGCAGGCCCACCACGTCGCCGGGGCGTTTGGTCACTTCGGCGATCTTGTCCACGTCCAGCGTCGAGGTGTTGGAGGCCAGGATCGCGCCCGGCTTCATCACGTCGTCCAGCTTGGCAAACACCTGGGATTTGACACCCAGGTCTTCAAACACGGCTTCAATGACCATGTCGGCCTGGGCGATGTCGTCGTAGCTCAGCGTGGTGCTGAGCAGGCTCATCCGTTGGTCGTACTTGGCCTGCGCCAGCTTGCCCTTGGCCACTTGCGCTTCGTAGTTCTTGCGGATGATGCCCAGGCCTCGGTCGATGGCCTCCTGCTTCATCTCAAGCAGGATCACCGGCACGCCCGCGTTCAGGAAGCACATGGCGATGCCGCCACCCATGGTGCCAGCGCCAATGATGGCCACCTTGTCGACCTGGCGCAAAGGCGTGTCGGCGGGCACATCGGGGATCTTGCTGGCCGCGCGCTCGCCG
>CAZKPN010000113.1:0-12500 GCA_964554655.1 uncultured Aquabacterium sp.
CCCCTCGCCTCAGGGGTGTGCACCCCTTGCAATGGGGATGACAGGATGACGAATTGGGCCATACACTTGGCCTCAATAACTTCATATCAGGTTTTCTACCAATCTATGCGCCCCGTTTTTGCCATCGCACCCCTGGCTCTGGCGTTCGTCCTACTGGGACCAAGCACCACCGAAGTCTCGTCCGCCACCAGCCCCTCGCTGGTCGCGAAGGTGTGGCAATTGCTGTTTGACCGCGAAGGCAGCCCTGCCCAGGTCAAACCGGCCGGCAACCTGACCGCCACCCTGGCCCGGTAAGCCCACTTGGCACTACACTAGGCACTGCTCCGGGGTGTGCCTCGCGATGATTGCTTCATCGTGCTGCGCTGAGATGGTCGAAGACCGAACCCGCTGAACTTGATCCGGCTCATACCGGCGAAAGAAGAGCTGTACCTGATGGGGCCTTCCGCCTGCCAATGGCGCGGTCCCGGCCGATGGAAGCATTCCGTCTCGCCCAGGCACCCCTCGGAGCATGTGATTCACCACTGCCACCCGAGGAGTCCGCCCCATGAACGCACCCGATCCTGCTGTCGCCCTGGCCGCGCTTAGCGAACTCACGCGCCTGACGCGTGAACCCCTGCCCGCGTCCCGCAAGATCTACGTGGAAGGCAGCCAGCCCGGCGTGCGCGTGCCCATGCGCGAGGTCTCGCTGACCAATGGCGAAGCGGTCACCTTGTACGACTGCTCCGGCCCTTACTCGGACCCGACCGTGGAGATCGACGTGACGCGCGGCCTGCCGCCCGTGCGCGAAGCCGCCATCCTGGCGCGGGGCGACACCGAGTCTTACCCTGGCCGCAGCATCCAGGCCGTGGACGATGGCCTCAAGCCCGACGAGCGCCACGATGAACGCATGGCCGCTTTGCGCCTGGCCGCGGCCGCCCTGCAACGCACGCCCCGCCGTGCCAAATCCGGCCTGAACGTGACGCAAATGCACTACGCGCGCCAAGGCATCATCACGCCCGAGATGGAGTACGTGGCCATACGCGAGAACCAGCGCCGGCTGGAGTTGGCCGATGGCGTGGGTGATTGGCGCACGGCCTACCAGCAAGATGCCGAGCGCGAAACGCGCCTGCGCGGCAACCCCATGGGCGCCATGATCCCGCGCGAGATCACGCCCGAGTTCGTGCGTTCGGAAGTGGCCCGTGGCCGCGCCATCATCCCGGCCAACATCAACCACACCGAGCTGGAACCGATGGCCATTGGCCGCAATTTCCTGGTCAAGATCAACGCCAACATCGGCAACTCGGCGGTCACCTCCAGCATCGAAGAAGAGGTTGAAAAACTGGTGTGGGCGATCCGCTGGGGCGCCGACAACGTGATGGATTTGTCCACCGGCAAGCACATCCACACCACGCGCGACTGGATCGTGCGCAACAGCCCCGTGCCGATTGGCACCGTGCCCATCTACCAGGCGCTGGAGAAGGTGGGCGGCGTGGCCGAAGACCTGACTTGGGCCATCTACCGCGACACGCTGATCGAGCAGGCCGAGCAGGGCGTGGACTACTTCACCATCCACGCGGGTGTGCGTTTGCCATTCATCCACCTGACGGCAGGACGGCGCACCGGCATCGTCTCGCGCGGTGGCTCGATCCTGGCCAAGTGGTGCATCTCGCACCACAAGGAAAACTTCTTGTACACGCACTTCGAAGAGATCTGCGAGATCATGAAGGCGTATGACGTGAGCTTCTCGCTGGGCGATGGCCTGCGCCCAGGCTCGCTGAGCGATGCCAATGACGAAGCGCAATTCGCCGAGTTGCGCACCCTGGGCGAGTTGACGCAGATCGCCTGGAAGCACGATGTGCAGACCATGATCGAAGGCCCCGGCCACGTGCCCATGCACCTGATCCAGGCCAACATGGACGAGCAGCTCAAGACCTGCCACGAGGCGCCCTTCTACACCCTGGGCCCACTGACCATCGACATCGCGCCGGGCTACGACCACATCGCTTCGGCCATCGGTGCCGCGATGATCGGCTGGATGGGCACGGCCATGCTGTGCTACGTCACGCCCAAGGAACACCTGGGCTTGCCCAACCGCGACGATGTCAAGCAAGGCCTGATCGCCTACAAGATCGCGGCGCACGCGGCCGACGTGGCCAAGGGCCATCCGGGCTCCCGCGCGCGTGACGATGCGCTGTCGCAAGCGCGTTTTGACTTCCGCTGGCAAGACCAGTTCAACCTGGGCCTGGACCCGGAAACCGCCCGAGACTTCCACGACGAGACCCTGCCCAAGGACGCCTCCAAGGTGGCGCATTTTTGCTCGATGTGCGGCCCAAAATTCTGCTCGATGAAGATCACGCAAGAGGTGCGCGAGTTCGCGGCGGCACAGGGTGTGGCCGATGGCGATGCCATCGCCCGGGGCATGGCCGACAAGTCGGCCGAGTTCAAGCAGGTGGGTGGCGAGCTGTACATCCCGATCAGGTCGGAAGCGCCCCGGGCCTGAGCGGGCGCCAGCACCATGCAAAGCATGAACATCGGCATCGCGGGCGCGGGCCTGCTGGGTCGGCTGGTGGCCTGGACGCTGGCGCACGCGGGTCACCGCGTCAGCGTCTTCGACCCGGCAGACGGCCCCGTGCCCACCTTTGACGGGCAAGGCGCGGCCGGATTCACTGCGGCTGGCATGCTCAGCCCGATGGCCGAGCGCGAGACCGCCGATGCCGACCTGGCCCAACGCGGCTGGCAATCGATCGAACGCTGGCAGCAGATCACCGAACGGCTCAGCCAAACCCAGCCCGGCATGCCCAGGCTCTTTGAGCAGCATGGCAGCCTGCTGGTGGCCCATGGCAGCGACCAGGGCGCGGCACGGCGGGTGCTGGCGCGCTTGGTTGATGGCACGCAGCTCAGTGCGGCGGCGCAACCCCAGGCCCTGGATGCTGCGGCCCTCACCCAGCTGGAGCCCTCTTTGCACAGCACCATGGGCCGCCTGCACGCCTGGATGCTGGCGGGCGAAGCCCACATCGACACGGTGCGCACCCTGCAGCGCCTGCACGACGACGCCCCCGCCGTGCAATGGCACTGGGCGCAACCCGTGCAACACATTCAACCTGGCCAATTGGATGGCCGCCCCTACGACTGGGTGTTCGACCTGCGCGGTGTGGGCGCCAAGGCCAGTTGCGCGGTGCGCGGTGTGCGGGGCGAGATCGTGTGGCTGCACGCACCCGGCCTGGGCTTGAAACGCCCGGTGCGCCTGCTGCACCCGCGCCACCGCGTCTACGTGGTGCCCCGCCCCGGCGACGTGGTGCTGGTGGGCGCCAGCGAGATCGAGACCGAAGACCGCTCGCCCATGTCGCTGCGCAGCGCGGTCGAGTTGATGGCCGCCGCCCACAGCGTGCTGCCCGCCCTGGCCGAAAGCCGCATCCTGCGCATGGACACCAACCTGCGCCCCGCCCTGCCGGACCACCGACCCGAGTGCCACGTCGAGCCCGGCCTGGTGCGCATCAACGGCTTGTACCGCCATGGCTGGCTGCTGGCGCCATCGCTGGTGGACGAAGCCCTGGACCAGATTGGACTGCTGACATGAGCTTCATCACCGTGCACACCGACCAGGGCACCCAACAATTGCCCCTGGGCAGCACCGTGACCGACCTGTTGGCCCACCTGAACCAGGCCAGGTGCCTGGACGACACCGCAGTGGCCACCGCCGTCAACGGCGAGTTCGTGCCGCGCAGCGAACGCGACCAACACACCTTGCACGACGGCGACGCGGTGCTGTGTTTCAGCGCCATCACAGGAGGCTGAAGATGGAACCCCCACGCTCACCTTGTTCGCTGCCCCCCGAGGGGGCGCAGGCCTCCCTTCGGGCGGCCCGGCGGGAGGCCTCTTGCTCTCAGGCATGGCACATCGGCGACACGCCGCTCACCAGCCGCTTCCTGCTGGGCACGGCCGGCTACCCCTCGCCGCAAATCTTGCGCGAAGCCATCATCGCCAGCGGCTGCCAGGTGCTGACCCTGGGCCTCAAGCGCACGCTGGCCGTGCCAGGTGGCGGCGACAACGGCTTCGTCGACATCATCCGCGCCACCGCCCGCGAACAAGGTGCCCACTTGCTGCCCAACACCGCCGGCTGCCGCAGTGCCCGCGAGGCCATCACCCTGGCCCACATGGCGCGCGAACTACTCGGCACCCACTGGGTCAAGCTTGAAGTGGTGGGCGACGAGCAAACCTTGCAACCCGATCCATTTGAACTGCTCGATGCCGCGCGCCAACTGGTCAGCGATGGCTTCGAAGTGCTGCCCTATTGCACCGATGACCTGGTCACCTGCCAACGCCTGGTCGATGCAGGCTGCCGGGTGCTGATGCCCTGGGGCGCCCCTATCGGCTCGGGCCTGGGCTTGCTCAACCCCTGGGCCTTGCGGACCTTGCGCGCCCGCCTGCCCCACACCACCTTGATCGTCGATGCCGGCTTGGGCGCGCCATCGCACGCCACCGCCGCGATGGAGCTGGGCATGGACGCCGTGCTGCTGAACTCGGCCGTGTCGCAGTCGGGCGATGCGGTGCGCATGGCCACGGCGTTTCGCCACGCGGTGCAGGCCGGGCGCACCGGCTTTGAAGCCGGGCTCATGCCCACCAGCGATGTGGCCGTGGCCACCACGCCGGTGGGTGGCCAACCCTTCGTGCTGTTGTGATGATCATGCGCCATCGCCTTCCCATCATCTGGAGCATCGCCGGGCACGACAGCAGCGGCGGCGCTGGTCTGAGCGCCGACCAACGCGCGGCCGATGCCCTGGGCGTGCACCTGTGCCCGGTGGTCGCGGCCGTGACGGCGCAAAATTCGCAAGGCGTGCAGGCCGTGGTCCCCGTCGATGCGGGCACCTTGGAGGCTCAACTCGCCGCGCTGGCATTGGACCTGCCACCACGCGCCATCAAGACCGGCCTGTTGGGCAGCGTGGCCGCGATCAAAGCAGTAGCCCGCTGGGTGGATCACTTGCGGGCAGCGACACCGCCTGGCGACGACCCACACCGGCAACTGGCTTTGGTGATCGACCCGGTGCTGGGGGCCTCGGCCGGTGGCGCCACCTTTGCCGACCCATCGGTGCTGAGCGCCTACCGCAAGCTGCTGCTTCCCCGCGCCACGGTGATCACGCCCAATCGGCTGGAGGCGGCGCGCTTGCTGGCCTGGCCTCAAGCCAGCCACGGCCTGGACCAGGGCTTGTTGCCCGAGATGGCCCGCCAGCTTCAACAGTTGGGCGCGCGCGGCGTCGTCATCACTGGGGGTGATGCGGTGTCGTTGGGCGAGCCCGCATCGCCCACCGCCCAGGCGATCGATTGGCTGCTGACCCCGCATGCCACCGGCTGGTTGACGGCGCCCCGGATCGACACTCGCCACACGCACGGCACCGGCTGCACCTTCGCCACCGGCATCGCGGCCGCGCTGGCCTTGGGCCATGTCGAGGCCGACGCCGTCGTGCTGGCCAAGATGCTCACGCACCACGCGCTGAGCCAAGGCCATGCGGCCGGGCAAGGCGCCGGGCCCGTCATGGCCCGCCCAGGCTTTGCGGCAGGCCCACACCATGGCGGCGCGCCCTTGCCCTGGCTGGGCCTGGACGAGCAACTGCCGTGGGCCCTGCAAGGCACCCGCTTCACCCCCTTCACCGCACCGGCCGATGGCCTGTACGGCATCGTTGACAGCGCCGAACGCATCAAGGATGGCGTGGCCAGCGGCTTGCGCCTGCTGCAGTTGCGCCGCAAGTTGAAGGACGCTGCCCTGGTCCAGCAATTGGCCACCAGCCTGGACGCCTGTGCCTCGGCCCAGGCCACCTTGTTCATCAACGACCATTGGCGCGAAGCCCTGGCCTTGAATGTGGTTGACAAAGTGTCTCTGGGCGTGCACCTGGGGCAGGAGGATCTGCTGGCCTTGAGCCCCCAGGACCAGGCCCTGCTGCGCCAGCACAGCGCCCGCCTGCAACTGGGCCTCAGCTCGCACAGCCTGTGGGAGCTGGCCCGCGCGGCCGGTTGCGGCGCCAGCCTGATCGCCTGCGGCCCGGTGCGGCCCACCACCACCAAGGACATGCCTTGGCAGCCACAAGGCCCCGACAACCTGCGATGGTGGGTTGCCCACAGCCCGGCACCCGTGGTGGCGATCGGCGGCCTGTTGAACGCGGAGGATGTCCGGCAAGCGGCGAGTTGCGATCCGGCCGCCGTCTGCGTGGTGCGTGGCCTGGGCAGCACGCTCGCACAAACCCAAGCGGCGCTGCCGGGTTTGCAAGAGGCGGTGTCCAATGGGCGAGCAGATCATCCACAGGCCGGCCCGGTGCCACCGCCGCACCCGGTGCTTTAGGCCTTCAGGTTCAAACCCGCTCCAGCACCACCGCGATGCCCTGCCCCACCCCAATGCACATGGTGACCAGCGCATAACGCCCACCAATGCGGTGCAACTGGTTCACCGCGGTCAATGCCAACCGCGCACCCGACGCGCCCAGCGGGTGCCCCAGCGCAATGGCGCCACCATTCGGATTGACGCGGGGATCGCCATCGTGCAGGCCCCACTGGCGCATCACCGCCAGGCCCTGCGCGGCAAAGGCTTCGTTCAATTCGATCACATCCATCTGGTCGATGGTCATGCCCAGGCGGGCCAGCAGCTTGAGCGAGGCGGGCGCTGGCCCGATGCCCATGATGCGCGGCGGCACACCGGCCACCCCCATGCCCACGATGCGCGCCAAAGGCGTCAGGTGGTGCTCACGCGCGGCCACTTCCGAGGCCACCAGCAAGGCACAGGCGCCATCGTTGATGCCCGAGGCGTTGCCCGCCGTCACCGTGCCCTCGGGCGTGACCACGCCCTTGAGCTTGGCCAGAGACGCCAGCGTGGTCTCGCGAGGATGCTCGTCTTTAGACACCACAATGGCCTCGCCCTTTTTCTGCGCGATGCTGACCGGCGTGATCTCGGTGTCAAAGACACCCGCCACTTGAGCCGCCACGGCCTTGCGCTGCGAGGCCAAGGCGAACAGATCTTGATCCTCACGGCCCACGGCGAACTCTCGGGCCACGTTCTCGGCGGTCTCGGGCATGGAATCAATGCCGTATTGGGCCTTCATCAAGGGGTTCACGAAACGCCAGCCGATGGTGGTGTCGAACGTGGCCACGTGGCGGCTGAAAGCGCTGTCGGCCTTGGCCGTCACGAAGGGCGCGCGGCTCATGCTTTCAACGCCCCCGGCGATCATCAAATGCGCCTCGCCCGCCCGGATGGCGCGCGCGGCGGTGCCCAACGCATCCAGGCCCGAGCCGCACAGGCGGTTGATGGTGGCGCCCGGCACGTCCATCGGCAGACCCGCCAGCAAGGCGGCCATGCGGGCCACGTTGCGGTTGTCTTCGCCCGCCTGGTTGGCGCAGCCATACAGCACGTCGTCGATCAGGGCCGGGTCCAGGCTGGGGTGGCGCGCCAGCAAGGCGCGCAGCGGCACCGCCGCCAGGTCGTCTGCGCGCACCGACGACAAGGCCCCGCCGTAGCGGCCGAATGGCGTGCGCAGGCCATCGCAGATGAAAGCGTCGTTCCGCATCGTTCGGTCTCCTACAGTCCTTCGTCCACCAGCCACTGGCGCAGCGTGCGCACCATGTCGCGGTCGTTGTGCAGCCAGGCGTTGTGGCGGTAGTCGTTGAAGTAAGCCTCTTCGGCCGACAGCTCGCTGACGCTTTCGTACACAAAACGCAGCACCATCTGGCCCGGCTGGGGCTCTTCGATCGTGATGGTCAGGCGGATGGGCGTGGTGTCGCCATGCGGCTCGGGTGTGAATTCCAGCTTCTGAAAAGCGTCGGCTTGCACCTCGTCCTTCATGGCAAGGGCGCCGAAATTCACGGTGCGCTGGATCACGCCTGGTTCGACCTCGCGCCAGTCGCAACTGTCGGGCCCCAGCGGAAAGCGCTGCGGCGTCTGCACACGGGCCATCAGGCCGCGCCACAGTTGCTCGCGCGTGAAGGGCGGCACCACGGTTTGGGCGGCCACGCTGGCGGCATTGATCTCGATCAGGTGTTCAAAACGCATGGCCTGAGCTTAGCGCAATGGCGATCCTGGGCTCCAGGCCGATCTGACGCAAAGAGCCCGCGCGTCAACCCCTGGCCCTGGCCGATTTTCAGGGCAGCCCGCTCTGGCGAGCCGCTTGGCGCTCCTCGCTGGTCTGGCCTACACTGGGGCCTGTTTTGACCGTTTCAGCACTGCTTTGTCCGCAGTCCAGCCCATGCCTTCCAGCCTACTCGCCAGCCCCTCGCCCGCCCTGACCACCCCCCAGACGGTTCAATGGTTGCCCAAGGCCGTGCTCAACGCCCATGGTTGCGGCGGCGACTGCACCACGCCGGAAGACGACACCGGCGCCCGCTGGCCACGCGCCGAGGTGCTGGCCCTGTTCAACCTGCCCTTCAATGACCTGATGTGGCAGGCCCAGCAGGTGCACCGCCAGCATTGGGATGCCAACGAGGTCGAGCACGCCACCTTGCTGTCGGTCAAAACCGGCGGTTGCGAAGAAGACTGCGGCTATTGCCCGCAAGCCGCCCGCTACGACACCGGCGTGAAGGCCAGCAAGCTGATGTCGCCCGAGCAGGTGCGCGAGGCCGTGGTGGCTGCCAAAGAAGCTGGCGCCAGCCGCTTCTGCATGGGCGCCGCCTGGCGCGCGCCCAAAGACCGCGACATCGAGAAAGTGGCCGAGCTGATCGGCGTGATCAAGGAAGAAGGCCTGGAAGCCTGTTGCACCCTGGGCATGCTGACCGAGCCGCAAGCGCAATCGCTCAAGAACGCCGGCCTGGATTACTACAACCACAACCTGGACACCGCGCCCGAGTTGTATGGCGACATCATCACCACGCGCGACCAGCAAGACCGCCTGGACACGCTCTCGCACGTGCGCTCGGCCAGCATCAAGGTGTGCAGCGGCGGCATCGTGGGCATGGGCGAAACGCGCGAAGGCCGCGCTGGCCTGATCGCCCAGTTGGCCAACCTGCCCACGCACCCCGAATCGGTGCCCATCAACGACCTGGTGCGCGTGCCCGGCACGCCCCTGGCCGACACGCCGCCGCTGGATCCGCTGGAGTTCGTGCGCACCATCGCGGTCGCGCGCATCACCATGCCCACGGCGCGCGTACGCCTGTCGGCCGGGCGCCAGCAGATGAGCGAGGCCGTGCAGGCCATGTGCTTCCTGGCCGGCGCCAACTCCATCTTCTACGGCGACAAACTGCTGACCACGGGCAACCCCGAGGTCGAACGCGACCGAGCCCTGCTGAGCAAGCTGGGCCTGCGCAGCGGCAAGGCCGTCACGGCACGCATCGAAGCGGCCTGATGGATGAAAACCCCGGGTGACCGGGGCACCACACTGCGCTCGAACTTTCATGCACAGCGTTGTGTGCGGCACCATAATCACCTGATGCCTCAGGGTGGTGCAGGAGTGCGTTGATGCCGATTTCCCGTCGGAAGCGATTCAGCCTTCGGGCAACGCTGGGTTACGCCGTGTTCGCGGCGTTGTGGATATTCCTGTCAGACCGGGTGCTGGCCACCTTCAGTGACGTGACCTCGATCACGTACTTTTCCACCCTCAAAGGTCTTTTCTTCATCCTGGTGACCGCGGTCATGCTGTGGTTCACCCTGCAGCATGTGCCCGACGACGCCGAGGCCAGCCTGTCCGACGAGCCCCCACCCCAAACTTCGGCGGCGGGCGTGCTCTGGGGCTTGGCCATCCCCCTGGCGGCCGCCGCCATCCAGTGGGCCTTCTGGCCCGCCATCCAACCCATCGCCCTGCTGCTGTTCTACCCGGCCGTGTTCGCGGCATCGTGGCTGGGCGGCGGGGTGGCCGGCATCGTGGCCACGGTGTTGTCGGCCGGGCTGGCCTGGTCCGTGTTCATGTCGGGGCCCAACACCTCGGTGGTGGCCATTGGTGTGTTCTTCGCCATGGGCATCCTGATGAGCCGGGTGATCGAATGGCTTCGGCAGGCCGAACAGCAGGCGGGCAACAGCCGGTTCAAGGCCCTGGTGGAACAATCGCTGGCGGGCATCTACATCGCTCAGGGCGAGTACCTGCGCTACGCCAACCCCGAGTTCGCCCGGATGATGGGCTACGACCACCCCGAGCAGCTCATCAACAAGGTGCCTTGGCGTGATCTGGTGATGCCACAAGACCGGGCCAGCGTGATCGAGCAAATGCAGAGGCGCCTGGACGGCCTCGACCAGGAGATGCGCCACGCCTTTTCCGGGCGCCGCCGTGACGGCAGCGTGGTGCAGCTGGAAGTCCATGGCCGCAGCGTGCCCACCAAAACCGGCACCGTGGTCATTGGCCTGGCCCTGGACGTGAGCGAACGGCAACGCACCGAAGCGGCCTTGCTGCGCAGCGAGCAACTGCTGCGCGCCGTGATCGACGGCACCACCGACGCCATTTTCGTCAAGGACCAGGCCGGTGTGTATGTCATGGTCAACCAGTCCGCTGCCGCCTTCCTGGGCCGCCCCGTCGATCAGGTCATCGGGCGCACCGACCACGACCTGTTCTCACCCGAATCCGCCGCGCTGATCCTGGCGGGCGACGACGACATCAAGCGAAACGGCGCCACCGTCACCACCGAAGACCGCCTGACCATGCGCGATGGCCGAAAGCTGACCTTCCTGGTCACCAAAGGCCCGATGTTCGACGCGCAGGGCCAGATGGCTGGCATGTTCGGCATGGCGCGCGACATCACCGCCAATGTGGCCGCCCAAGAGGCCTTGCGCGACAAACAGGCCCTTTTGGACCGCATGAGCACCTTGGCCAAGGTGGGCGGGTGGAGCATCGACGTGGCCACCATGCGCGGCACCCGCACCGATGGCGCTGCGCGCATCCTCGACCTGGACCCCAGCTTGCCCGAGTCGATGTCCATCACGGATGGCCTGCGCTATTTCCAGGGCAGCGACCGCAGCAGGATTTCCGAGACCATGCGCCGCGCCATTGACCAGGGCGAGCGTTATGCCATGGAGCTGGAGCTGATCAGCGAACAAGGCGTGCGCAAGTGGATTCGCACCCAGGGCGAACCCATCTGGCAAGATGGCAAGGTGGTGCGCATCGAAGGCGCCATCCAGGACATCAGCGAAGTGCAGCAGGCCCGACTGGCCCTGCAAGCCCACCAGGAGCACCTGGAACAGACCGTGCGGCAGCGCACCGTGGAGCTGGAGACCGCGCGCCAGGAGGCCGAACGCCTGAGCCAGATCAAGAGCGAGTTCCTGGCCAACATGAGCCACGAGATCCGCACGCCGCTCAATGGCGTGCTGGGCCTGGCGCAGATCGGCCACCGGGACCATGGTGGATCGGCCCACCAGATCTTCGCGCAAATCATCGACTCGGGGCGATTGCTGCTGGGCATCATCAATGACATCCTCGATTTCTCGAAGATCGAGGCGGGCAAGCTGAACATCGAGACCCTGCCGGTCAACCTGCGAGAGTTGCTGGCCCGCGCCACCGCGCAATTCAGCGAGCGCGCGCACGCCAAAGGCATCGGCTTGCACACCCACGTGAGCCCCGAGCTGCCCGTGCTGTGCGAGAGCGACCCCTTGCGGCTGGAGCAGATCCTGCTGAACCTGCTGTCCAACGCGGTGAAGTTCACGGTGCAGGGCGAGGTGAGCGTGTCGGCGGCCGCCCGGGGTGGGCAACTGGTGCTGACGGTGGCCGACACGGGCATCGGCATGAGTACGCAGCAGTTGAGCGAGTTGTTCCGCCCGTTTGAGCAGGCCGATGGCTCCACCACGCGCCAGTATGGCGGCACGGGGCTGGGCTTGTCGATCACCAAGCGGCTGGTGGAGATGCTGGGCGGTGAGGTCCATGCACACAGTGAATTGGGGCAAGGCACACGGTTCGAGGTGGTGCTGCCGCTGGTCAGCACGCCACCGGCCGCGGCGCGCCCGATGTCGATCGGCGAGGGTGAGCCCGTTGGCGACGAGGTGGCTGCGGTGGCGCAGGTCGGTCAACGCCTGGCGGGCTTGCGCGTGCTGGCGGCCGAAGACAACCAGGTCAACCAGTGGGTGCTGAACGAGTTGCTGCAGATCGAAGGGGCGCTGGTCACCATGGTCGATGGCGGCCAGGATGCCTTGGCGTGCCTGGCGCAGAACGGTGCGCAGGCTTTTGACGTGGTGCTGATGGACATCCAGATGCCGGGCATGGATGGCTACGAGACCACCCGCCGCATCAAGGCGATGGCCCCGGACCTGCCGGTGATTGGGCAGACCGCGCATGCCATGGCGGAAGAGCGCATCAAATGCCTGGCGGTCGGCATGGTGGACCTGGTGGTCAAGCCGATCAACCTGGAAGACCTGGTGAAGACGGTGGGCCGCCATGCCAGGGTGAACCGCTTGGCGACGGATGTGGGCTGAGCATCGGGGCTGGGCACGGTGAGTTTGCTTTGTCGTTGCAGCGCGGGGCGCGGGCTGGGGCGGTCTCCGGCAGGGCTTCAGCTTGGTGGTCCCGCTGGAAGCGGGACTGCCTTGCGATGCTCATGCCGAGGTGGGGCCGTGGAACTCACTGCGCGGATTTCAT
>CAZKPN010000114.1:0-12243 GCA_964554655.1 uncultured Aquabacterium sp.
CGGCGCGCTGGGAATGGCTCGAAGAAACCGTGCGCGCCCTCATGCGCCGCTACGGCTACAGCAACATCCGCACCCCCATCGTCGAACCCACCGCGCTGTTCGTGCGTGGTCTGGGCGAGGTCACCGACATCGTCGAAAAGGAGATGTACTCCTTCGCCGACAGCCTCAACGGCGACAAGCTCACCCTGCGTCCCGAAGGCACCGCTGGCGTGGTGCGCGCCATGAACGAGCACAGCTTTTTGTACGAAGGCGGCAAGCGCCTGTTCTACATCGGGCCCATGTTCCGCCATGAGCGCCCGCAAAAGGGCCGCTACCGCCAGTTCCACCAGGTCGGCGCCGAGGCGCTGGGCTTCGCGGGGCCTGATGTCGATGCCGAGTTGATCCTGATGACCGTGGCCTTGTGGCGCGACCTGGGCTTGAGCGTGGGCACGGATGTGCGCCTGGAGCTCAACAGCCTGGGCCAGCCTGAAGAGCGCCGCGCTCACCGCGAGGCCCTGATCAAGCACTTTGAGCAACACGCATCCTTGCTGGACGAAGACGCGCGCCGCCGCCTGCACAGCAACCCTCTGCGCATCCTCGACACCAAGAACCCGGCCATGCAGCCGGTGGTCGACGCCGCGCCCAAGCTCATGGACTTCCTGGGCGAGGCCTCGCTGGCCCACTTCAACGCCGTCAAGCAAGTGCTGGACGCCGCCGGTGTGGTCTACAAAGTCAACCCGCGCCTGGTGCGTGGCATGGACTACTACAACCTCACCGTGTTCGAGTGGGTCACCGATCGCCTGGGCGCCCAAGGCACCATCTGTGGCGGCGGCCGCTACGATGGCCTGATCGAACAATTGGGCGGCAAGCCCGCACCCGCCGTTGGCTGGGGTCTGGGCATGGAGCGCTTGCTGCTCCTGCTGCAAGAGCTGGACATCGAGTCGCAGTCCACCGCGCCTGACGCCGTCGCGCTCGTGTTCGCGGGCACACCCCTGGCCACCGTGATGAGCACGGTCGAAGCCTTGCGCCAGGCGGGCGTCCGCGTCTTGCTCAATCCGGCAGGTAAAGATGGCCCCGCCAGCCCCAAGGCGCAGTTCAAGAAAGCCGACGCCAGCGGCGCCAGGTTCGCCCTCATCTTCGGCCCCGACGAGGTGGCCCAGGGGCAGGTCTCCGTCAAGCCCCTGCGCGACGGTGGCGAGCAAGTTGCCCGACCTCTCGCGCAGCCTGGGGAATGGGCGGCGTCATTGCAAGCCCATCGCCAGTCATAATCCACCGCTTCCACCTACACCTATAAATCGTCATGGCCACTTACGACCTTGAACAACAAGAGCAGCTTGATCAGGTCAAGCACTTCTGGAAACAGTACGGCAATCTGGTCACCTGGGTGCTGGTGCTGGCCCTGGGTGGCTACGCCGCATGGACTGGCTACCTCTATTGGCAGCAAAAGCTGTCTGTGGGCGCCGGCAGCCTCTACGAAGAGCTGGACCGTGCCGCCAGTGCCGGTGAAGTCGACAAGGCCGCCAAGGTGTTTGCCGACCTGAAGGACAGCTACGCTGGCACCACCTTTGCCGAGCAAGGCGCTTTGCTGGTCGCCAAGGTCGAGGTCAGTCGGCAAAAGCCTGAGTTGGCGCGAGCCAGCCTGCAGTGGTTGGTGGACAGCGGCAAAAACAAAGACTTGGTGGCCATCGGCCGCTTGCGCTTGGCCGGCTTGATGCTCGATGCAAAACAGCATGACGAGGCCTTGAAGGTGTTGAGCGCCGAGATGCCCAAGGCCTACGCGGCCTTGATCGCCGATCGGCGTGGCGACATCCTGTTCGCGCAAGGCAAGAAAGAAGAAGCCGTCAAGGCCTACCAGGAAGCTTGGAAAGCTTTGCCGGCCACGGTCGACTACCGCCGTTTCGTGGAAGGCAAACTGACGGCTGCAGGCCAGGCGCCTCAGCCTCTGCCAGTGCCAAGCACCGGCGCTGCCGAGCCTTCGGGCATGCCGCCCGGCCTGGCCCCCACGAACTGATTTCTCACCCGAACCTCTGTCCATGGACCATCCTCTGACCATGACTCCTTTACGACGCGCTCTTGGCGCCACGGCTTTGGCCGCCGCCGTTGCACTGTTGTCGGCTTGTGGCTCGACCAAGCCCAAGCCCGCATCACTTGAGACCTTCACCCCGACCCAGGGCATCACCACGGTCTGGAGCAAGCGCCTGGGATCGGTGGATGGTCCCGCCTCCCTGGCCGTGACCAAGGGTGCCGTGACCTGGGCTGCCACCGATGGGCAAATTTTGTCGGCGGATGTCAAAACTGGCCAGGAGCGCTGGCGTGCCCAAGCCAACGCCAAGCTCAGCGCTGCGGTGGGCAGCGATGGCCGCTATGCTGCGGTGGTCACCACCGACAATGAGCTGATCACCTTTGACCAAGGCAAGGTCCTGTGGCGCGAGCGCCTACCGGGCCGTGTCATCACCGCGCCCCTGGTGGCCGGTGAGCGCGTTTTTGTGCAAAGCGTGGACCGGAGCGTGCGCGCCTATGACGTCCTGGACGGCCGCTGGCTCTGGAATTACCAGCGCCCTGGTGGCGATCCCTTGTCGCTGTCCACGCCTAGCCTGTTGTCCGCCTTCCGCGACACCTTGGTGGTGGGGCAGGGTGCCCGTTTCGTGGGCCTGGATCCTTTGAAGGGGGCTCCCCGTTTCGATTTCAGCGTTGGCACGCCGCGTGGCACCAATGAGGTCGAGCGCTTGGCCGACCTGGTCGGTCCCGGCGCCCGTGCGGACGACGAAATCTGTGTTCGTGCCTTTCAGTTGTCGGTGGCTTGTATCGAGATGAATCGCGGCAGTTTGCGCTGGTCACGCCCTCAGTCGGGCACCCAGGCCGTGGCCGCCGACGAGACCTCCGTGGTGGGCGCGGACGGCGCCGACCGCCTGACCTCCTGGCGCACAGAAAACGGTGAAATCCGCTGGCGCGTTGACCGTTTCACCCACCGCAAGCTCAGCGCCCCCGCTGTTTGGGGCAAGCTGATCGCCGTGGCCGACGACGATGGGCAACTGCACATCCTGGCCTCGGACGATGGGCGTACCGTGGCGCGCATTTCCCTGGACGACGCCTTGAGCGCCGCCCCGGTCGTCTCCGACGGCCTGCTGTTGCTTGCCACCCGTTCCGGCACCCTTTACGCTTTGCGTGCCAATTAAAAGTTTCCCTGGAGTTTCATGAAACCTGTCATTGCGTTGGTCGGACGACCCAACGTCGGCAAATCGACGTTGTTCAACCGCCTGACCAAAAGCCGCGATGCAATCGTGGCCGACTTCGCCGGGCTGACCCGCGACCGCCACTACGGTGAAGGCCGCCTGGGCTCGCGCGAGTTCCTTGTCATCGACACCGGTGGCTTCGAGCCGGATTGCACTGAAGGCATCTTCAAGGAGATGGCCAAGCAGACCCGCCAGGCCGTGGCCGAGGCCGATGCCGTCGTCTTCGTGGTTGATGCCCGGGGTGGCTTGTCTGCTCAGGACCACGACATCGCCCGCTACCTGCGCACGGCCAACAAAAAGGTGCTGCTGGCCGCCAACAAGGCCGAAGGCATGCAGGAAGGGGTGCATCTGGCCGAGTTCTTCGAGTTGGGCATCGGCGATCCGATCCCCATTTCGTCCGCGCACGGGCAGGGCATTCGCAGCCTGCTCGACATGGCGTTGGACGATTTCTTCGGGGATGAGGAAGACGAGGACGAGGCGGTTGAAATCGATGTCAATGCCCCGATCAAGCTGGCCGTGGCAGGGCGCCCCAACGTGGGCAAATCCACCCTGATCAACACCTGGCTGGGCGAAGAGCGCCTGGTGGCCTTTGACATGCCCGGCACCACCCGCGACGCCATCAGCGTGCCTTTTGAGCGCGAAGGGCAACGCTTTGAGTTGATCGACACCGCTGGCCTGCGCCGCAAGGGCAAAGTGTTTGAAGCGATCGAGAAATTTTCTGTCGTCAAAACCCTGCAAGCCATCTCCGACGCCAACGTGGTTCTGTTGCTGCTGGATGCCACACAAGGCGTCACCGACCAGGATGCCCACATCGCCGGCTTCATCCTTGAATCAGGCCGCGCCGTGGTCCTGGCCATCAACAAGTGGGATGCGGTGGACAGCTACCAGCGCGAACTGCTGGCCCGATCCATCGAAACCCGCCTGGCCTTCTTGAAATTCGCGCCGATCCTGCACATTTCGGCCATCAAGCGCCAAGGCTTGGGCCCGGTCTGGAAATCGATCGCCGACGCCTGGTCTTCGGCCACGCGGAAAATGCCCACGCCGATTTTGACGCGCCTGCTGCTGGAGGCGGTTGAGTTCCAACAGCCCAAGCGTGGTGGCATCTCGCGCCCAAAACTGCGTTACGCGCACCAAGGGGGCCAAAATCCGCCCATCATCGTCATCCACGGCAACTCGCTGGAGCACCTCACGGACTCCTACAAGCGCTACCTGGAAGCCCGTTTCAGGGCGCATTTCAAGCTCACCGGCACGCCGTTGCGCATCCAGACGAAATCGTCCAGCAACCCGTTCGTCGATAAATAGCCGCCTCTTTACCCCGCTTCACAATCCCTTCACCGATCAGGCGTAAGGGGCTGTGTTAAGGTGTCAAGTCCGAAACTTTTCAACACGGAGCATATCGTGAGCAACAAAGGGCAACTCCTACAAGACCCCTTCTTGAATCTCTTGCGCAGAGAACATGTGCCGGTGTCCATTTATTTGGTCAACGGCATCAAACTTCAGGGACACATCGAGTCGTTTGACCAATACGTGGTGCTGCTTCGCAACACGGTCACCCAAATGGTCTACAAGCACGCGATTTCGACCGTCGTGCCTGGTCGTGCGGTGAATTTTCACGCCAACGACTCGACCGAAGACGCGGCCTGATCTTGTCAGCCATGTCTTCTCGCTCATCCAGCACCGGCCCGTGTTGCACTGACGCACCGACGCCTTGACATCCTCATCGCAGTCTGTGCAAAAACTCTCCGATGCACCTCGGGTTGTGCTGGTGGGCGTCGATTTTGGGCCGGGGTCGTCCTTCGATCCCACCCTTGACGAGCTTGCCTTGCTGGCTGAGTCCGCGGGCGATCAGCCCATCGAGAAAGTCACAGCCAAACGCAAGGCCCCCGATCCCGCTTTCTTTGTCGGCTCGGGCAAAGCCAATGAAATCAAAGAGCTGGTCATCCTGCATCAAGCGCAGGCCGTGATCTTTGATCAAGCCATTTCTCCCGCCCAGCAACGCAATCTTGAACGCCACCTGGGCGTTGAAGTGCTTGACCGCACAGGTTTGATCCTCGAGATTTTTGGTGCGCGCGCCCGAAGCCATGAAGGCAAGCTGCAAGTCGAACTGGCCCGGCTCAAATACTTGTCCACGCGCCTGGTCCGTCGCTGGTCTCACCTCGAGCGCCAACGGGGTGGGGCGGGCATGCGTGGCGGCCCTGGCGAAACCCAGATTGAGCTTGACCGCCGCATGATCGATCAGCGCATCAAATCGCTGAAAGAGCAACTGGTCAAGGTCAAGCGTCAGCGCAACACCCAGCGTCGCTCACGTGAACGCACGGGCACTTTCCGCGTGTCGCTGGTGGGCTACACCAACGCGGGCAAGTCGACCTTGTTCAATGCCTTCACCAAGGCAGGCACCTACGCGGCCGACCAGTTGTTCGCCACGCTGGACACCACCACGCGCCAGTTCTACCTGGCCCAGGCCCAGCGCAGTGTCACCTTGTCAGACACCGTGGGTTTCATCCGCGACCTGCCGCACACCCTGGTGGAGTCTTTCGAGGCGACCTTGCAGGAAGCGACCGAGGCCGACGTGTTGCTGCACGTGGTGGATGCCGCCAGCCCCGTGTTGATGGAGCAACTCACCGAAGTGATCCGCGTGCTGGGCGACATCGGCGCGGCCGACATCCCGCAGGTGCTGGTCTTCAACAAATGCGATTGCCTGCCCGAGCACCAGCAGCCCCGGCACACCCTGGACGTGTTTGAGCTGCCTTCAGGGCGCCGCTGTCTGCGCGTTTTCGTCAGTGCCTTGCGCGGCCAGGGGCTGGATGTGTTGCGGCAAGTCATTGCCGAAGCCGCTTTGAATGGCCTGGGCGAAGACCCTGGTGCGTTTCCCGGTTTGCAAAGCCCATTCACAATGCACAATCCCGACAATTCTCAACAGGAGCCCGATGCCGGGCTCCTGGAAACTCCTTCGACGACTGTCCAATCATGAACATGCAATCCCTGGAGCCAGGCCAAGCGCCTGAAAAGCCTCGCCAGCCAGCCTTGAGTGTGCTGGCTGCCGCTGCTCAATTGGCCTTCGGCGCCGGTCGGCGTCTGGGCTGGCTTGGCCTTCGTGCGCTCAAGCTCGCGTTGCCGCAGTCCGCCGGTCCAGACGTGGTCTACAACAACGGCCGCAATGATGGTCCGCCCGACCTTGACGAACTGTGGCGCGACTTCAACCGCAAGCTCAGCGGTTTGTTCGCGGGCAAAGGCGGCGGTGACAACAACAACAGCAGCAGTCCTGGTGGTGGCTTGTCCCCCGATGGCAACAATGCCGGTATTGGTGTTGGTTTGATCGCGGGCCTGGTGGCCTTGATCTGGCTGGGCAGCGGTTTTTTCATCGTGCAGGAAGGCCAGCAGGCCGTGGTGATGTCCTTCGGGCGTTTCAGCCACACCGCTGAAGCCGGCTTCCAGTGGCGCGCGCCATACCCCTTCCAGAGCCACGAGATCGTCAATCTGACCCAACTGCGCTCCATCGATGTGGGCACCAATTCGGTGATGCAGGCGACGGGTTCGCGCGAGTCCTCCATGCTGACCCGTGACGAGAACATCGTCGACATCCGCTTCACGGTTCAATACCGTTTGAGCGATGCCCGACAGTACCTGTTCGAGAACCGCAGCTCCGACGAAGCCGTGGCCCAGGCCGCCGAATCTGCTGTTCGCGAAATCGTGGGCAACAGCACCATGGATTCGGTGCTCTACGAGCAGCGCGACGCCATCGCCGCTGAACTGGTCAAGTCCATCCAGGCCCAGGTCAACAAGGTCAATGCCGGTGTCATCATCGCCAACGTCAACGTGCAAAGCGTGCAAGCGCCCGAGCCGGTGCAGGCTGCTTTCGATGATGCCTTCAAGGCCGGTGCCGACCGCGAGCGCGCCAAGAACGAAGGCCAGGCCTATGCCAATGACGTGATCCCCAAGGCTCAAGGTACGGCAGCCCGTCTTCGTGAAGAAGCGGCTGCTTATTCGGCCAATGTGGTGGCCCACGCCGAAGGTGATGCACAACGCTTCAAGTCGGTGTTGACCGAGTACCAGAAGGCGCCCGGCGTGACGCGTGATCGCCTCTACATCGATGCCATGCAGCAGGTGTATGGCAACGTGACCAAGGTCATGGTGGACTCTCGCTCTGGCTCCAACTTGCTTTACTTGCCGCTGGACAAGATTGTTCAGATGAGTGCTACCTCGGGCAATGCCTCAGGCTCGACCTCTGCCAGCACGCCGGTGGCCCCGGCGGTTGCCGATACCGGCAGTGCCGCTGCTGCCGGTGGTTCAACCGCTGCAACAGACCCTCGATCACGTGACGGCTTGCGCAGCCGTGACCGTGACAGTCGCTGAATGTCAAAGGCAAGGAACCTGACATGAACCGCATTGGAATCTTCGTGGCCGGCGCATTGCTGGTCATCATCATCCTGGCCTCGACCCTGTTCGTGGTCGATCAACGCCAGTTCGCCGTGGTCTACGCCTTGGGCGAGATCAAGGACGTCAAGAGCGAGCCCGGCCTCAAATTCAAGCTGCCGGCCCCGCTGCAGAATGTGGTCTTCCTGGATCGCCGCATTCAGACGCTGGACAGCGTGGAGTCGCGCCCCATCTTCACCGCAGAAAAGAAAAGCCTCGTGATCGATTGGCTGGTCAAGTGGCGCATCACCGATCCGCGTCAGTTCATCCGCAACAATGGCACGGACATTCGCAACATCGAGAATCGCCTGAGCCCTATCGTGCAGGCCGCACTCAATGAAGAGGTGACCAAGCGCACGGTCGGTGCGGTGTTGTCTACAGAGCGCGAAAAAGTCATGCAGGGCGTTATCCAACGCCTGGCAGATGACGCCAAAGCCTTTGGTATCGTCATCATTGACGTGCGCATCAAGCGCGTGGACTTCTCAGCCAGCATCACCGAATCGGTCTATCGCCGCATGGAATCCGAGCGCAAGCGCGTGGCCAACGAGTTGCGTTCTACCGGCTTTGCCGACAGCGAAAAGATCCGGGCCGATGCCGATCGTCAGCGTGAAGTCATTGTGGCCGAAGCCTACCGCGACGCCCAGAAGGTCAAGGGCGAGGGCGATGCCAAGGCATCGACCATCTACGCCGAAGCCTTCGGCAAGGATCCCCAGTTTGCCCAGTTCTACCGCAGCTTGGAAGCCTATCGAACCACTTTCCGCAGCAAGACGGACGTGATGGTGCTGGACCCGAACAGTGAGTTCTTCAAAGCCATGCGTGGCAACAGTGGTGCCGCGCCTGCGCCCGCCAGAAAGTAAGCTCAGGCTCTGAGCGGCCGGGTAACCATGTCGAACGCTTTGTGGACGGCATTGGCCCTGGTGCTGGTGATCGAAGGCTTGCTCCCTTTCTTGAACCCTGCGGCCTGGCGGCGGATGTTCGAGCAAGCGCTCACCCTCAGTGATGGTCAGCTTCGTTCCATGGGCTTGACCTGCATCCTGGTCGGTTTGGTCTTTTTCTGGCTGCTGCAGTGACCTGAACCAGGCCTTTTTAGGCACCAATTCCATTGGTTCAGGTGCAGATTCGCGCCGGGGCAAAATTTGGCCGTCAAATTGACGCCAGACCCCGGTAAAATCCTGTTTTTAACCCCCTCCCCATTTCTTATGTCGTCTGCTTGGCTGCTGCCAGAGCACATTGCTGATGTCTTGCCTGCTCAGGCTCGACGCCTGGAAGAGTTGCGCCGAACTTGGTTGGACGCAGCGCGTGGTTGCGGCTACGAGTTGGTGATGCCTCCTTTGCTGGAGCACATCGAATCCCTGCTGTCAGGCACCGGCCATGCGCTCGACCTCAAGACCTTCAAGTTGGTGGACCAGCTCAGCGGTCGCACGCTGGGCGTTCGCGCCGACAGCACGCCGCAAGTGGCCCGCATTGATGCCCACCTGCTCAACCGCGACAGCCTGACCCGGCTTTGCTATTGCGGCCCGGTGCTGCACACGCGGCCTGCCAGCCCACACGCCAGCCGCGAACCCTTGCAGTTTGGCGCTGAAATTTTCGGCCACGCGGGCCTGGAAGCCGATCTGGAAGTGCAAGAGCTGGCCCTGGAAGGCCTGCAAGCCATTGGGCTGAAAGGCCTGGTGCTCGACTTGGCCGATGTGCGCCTGGTTCAGGGTGTGCTGCAAGGCCTGGGTGTGGCCGATCGCCTGGATCCGGCAACCCAGGATGCATTGCTGGTCGCTTTGGCCGCCAAAGACGCGGCAACACTGCGTGAACTGGCCACCCCATGGTCACCACAAGCAGTGCAGTCGCTGGTGGCCTTGACCCGTCTGTACGGGGACGAAGAGATCCTGCTTGAGGCTCGGCGTGTGCTGCCCGACCATCCTTTGGTCCGCGCTGCGCTGGATGACCTGCAATGGTTGGCCACGCACCTGCGCCGCTCGCACCCCGAAGTGCGCATTGGCTTTGACTTGGCCGACCTCAGCGGTTACGCCTACTACAGTGGCTCGCGTTTTGCCGTCTATGGTGAAGGCCATGCCGACGCCTTGCTGCGCGGCGGCCGCTACGATGAAGTGGGCGCCATCTTTGGGCGCCGCCGTCCGGCTGTGGGTTTCAGCCTTGATCTCAAGATCGTGGGCGAGCTGCTGTCGGGCCGCGACGGCTCTGCGCCCCGGTCGGCCATTCGCGCGCCGTGGGGTGAAGATCCTGCATTGCGCCAAGCCGTGCGGCAACTGCGTCTGGAGGGGCACACGGTCGTGTGTGTGCTGCCTGGTCATGAACACGAAGTCCAAGAGTTTGACTGCGACCGCGAACTGGTGCTGCTCAACGGACAGTGGTCGGTGCGTTCGCGCTAGTCATCATTCAGCAAGCCTCGATACCTCCGGCTTTTTTTGGAATTACAGGATTCAGTCATGCAAAGCTCAACCGCGCCGGCTCGTCCCCGCCCTGCATCAACCGGCCGCAACGTCGTCGTCGTCGGCACCCAATGGGGTGACGAAGGCAAGGGCAAGGTCGTCGACTGGCTCACCGACCATGCTGCGAGCGTGGTGCGTTTTCAAGGTGGTCACAATGCCGGCCACACGCTGGTCATCAATGGCAAGAAAACCGCGCTGCAGCTGATCCCCTCGGGCATCATGCGCGACGGCGTGGCCTGCTACATCGGCAATGGCGTGGTGGTCGACCCTGCCCACCTGCTGCTTGAGATCGAGCGCCTGGAAGCCGCTGGCCTGAACGTGCGCTCGCGCCTGTTCATCAGCGAATCCTGCCCGCTGATCCTGCCTTTCCACGTTGAAGTGGACAAGGCCAGAGAGTTGCTGCGCGAGTCCAGCGGCAACGGCAAGATCGGCACCACCGGCAAGGGCATTGGCCCGGCCTACGAAGACAAGGTGGCGCGCCGCGCACTGCGCGTGCAGGATTTGAAGCACCCCGAGCGCTTCGCCAAGAAGCTGCACGAACTGCTGGAGCTGCACAACTTCGCCTTGACCGGCTACCTCAATGGCACCGCGCTGGAATTCCAGCCCATCTACGACAACGCCATGAAGGCGGCCCAGCAGATCGTGCCCATGCTGGCCGACGTGGGTGTGCGCCTGCACGAGACCAACATCAAGGGCGGCAGCATCCTCTTCGAAGGCGCGCAAGGCACCTTGCTCGACATCGACCACGGCACCTATCCCTACGTCACGTCCAGCAACTGCGTGGCGGGCAATGCCGCGGCAGGCTCGGGCGTCGGCCCTGACAAGCTGCACTACATCCTGGGCATCACGAAGGCCTACACCACGCGTGTGGGTAGCGGCCCCTTCCCGACAGAACTCGATTGGGAGGCGCCCGGCACCGTCGGCTACCACCTGTCCACCGTTGGCCAGGAGCGCGGCACCGTCACCGGTCGCGCCCGCCGCTGTGGTTGGCTTGATGCCGCAGCCCTCAAGCGCTCGGTGCTGATCAATGGCATCTCCGGTTTGTGCATCACCAAGCTGGACGTGCTGGACGGCCTGGATGAAATCAAGGTCTGCACCGGTTACCAGCTCAATGGCCAGCGAGTGGACATCCTGCCTCTGGACGCCGACGAGATCATCGCCTGCGAGCCCATCTACGAAAGCTTCCCAGGCTGGGAAGGCACGACCTTCGGCATCACCGAGTGGGACAAGCTGCCCGCCAATGCCCGTGCCTATCTGGAGCGTGTGCAAGGTTTCATTGGCGCGCCCATCGACATGGTGTCCACCGGCCCCGACCGTGACCACACCATCCTGCTTCGCCATCCTTACAAAGACGACGTGCTTTGAAGCGCAATCCGGCCATGGCGCCCAGCCACAGCATTCGAGATCACGAGATAGGAGACCCCATGCTCACCGATGACGGCAAGCACTTGTATGTGTCTTGGGAGGAATACCACCACCTGACCGAACGCCTGGCACTGCAGGTGCATCAATCGGGTTGGGCGTTTGATCAGATTCTGTGCTTGGCGCGTGGCGGCCTTCGGCCGGGTGACGTGTTGTCGCGCATCTTTGATCGCCCTCTGGGCATCATGGCGACCAGCTCTTACCGCGATGACGGCGGCACCTTGCAAGGGCGCCTTGACATGGCCCAGTACATCACCATGCCCAAGGGCGAGCTGGCTGGCCGAGTGTTGTTGGTCGATGACTTGGCCGATTCGGGCGTGACCTTGCGCGCGGTGGTGGATCGTTTGCGCAGCATGCCAGCCATCACCGAGCTGAAGTCGGCCGTGTTGTGGGTCAAGGGTGTGTCCAGCTACACGCCGGACTTCTACGTCGAAACCTTGCCCACCAGCCCATGGATTCATCAGCCCTTCGAGGACTATGACACCTTGCGCCCTGATGCTTTGCTCAAGCGCCTGCCAGTTTGAGTGAGTTGATCAGAACTCTGGCGGTGTTCACGAAAGGCAACAGGCCGCAAGTCTGTTGCCTTTTTTCTTGTGCTCAGGTTTGCCGGATCTTCATGGACGATAAAAAAGCCGCATGATGTTATTCATGCGGCTTTTTTTGAATCTGGTGCCCAGGAGAGGACTCGAACCTCCACGGAGTTACCCGCTAGTACCTGAAACTAGTGCGTCTACCAATTCCGCCACCTGGGC
>CAZKPN010000115.1:0-3690 GCA_964554655.1 uncultured Aquabacterium sp.
GACGAGTCCGTGGCCGCCCATTGCCTGGCCGCCTTGGAAGACGAGTGCCCGAGCATGCTCCAGGATGGCGTCATCCACCGGGCCAAGGCATCGGTCTGGGCGCATGGGGTTGAGCTGATGGCGCTGGCCGGTGCCCGCGATGGCTTCAGGCGCTTGATCACCACTCCATCACTGGTCACCGCTGGTGCCGAGGAAGGCAGCGGCCCCAGGCTGGAAGGCCTGCGCTACCCCGATGTGCTGGTGGCCTCGGCCCATGCCGATGCGCTCACTGGTTCGCTGCAGGCGGTGCTGTACGGCGGGCTGGGCGATGGTGTCCAACGCATGACGGTGTCGGGCCTGCGGGCGCACGCGCGCTATCGCGTCAAGGCCGCTGGCGTGAATCAGGTTCAGGCCGATGCGCAGGGCCGCGTGTGCCTGGTGGTGCCGCTGTTGGGGCGGACCTGTTTGAGCGTGAGCCCGCTGGAGGTGCACTGATGGCTTGCTGCGTGTTGATGGCCGCCACCTGGTGTGCGGCCTTGGGTTTCAAGGCCTGGTGGATGAGCAGTTTTGGCCGCGCAGACCAGGCTCAGGCATGGCGATTGACCCCAAGACAGGATGACCAACCATGAGACTCCGTTTCACACTCGCTGCCCGCATCAAGAGTTTTGGCTACGCCTTGGAAGGGCTCGCCTTGATGCTCAAGACGCAGCACAACGCCTGGTTGCACCTGATCGCTTCTGTGCTGGTGGCCGGGCTGGCCTGGTGGTGTGGCGTGAGTGCCGCTGACTGGCGCTGGTTGCTGCTGGCCATGGCCATGGTGTGGGGGGCCGAGGCCATGAACACGGCGGTCGAATTCGTGTGTGACGTGGTGTCACCCCAATACGCGCTGGCCGTCAAGGGTGCCAAGGACGTTGCAGCGGGTGCCGTGCTGATCGCGGCGGTGGCGGCGGCAGGCATTGGCGCGCTGACCTTGTGGCCTTATGTTGAAGACCGTGTGGTCAGCTCGATGAATCCCGAGCGCGTGTCTTGGACACGCCAGTGACGATGCCCAATCCCAACAGGATCAGACAAGCGATGCCGACATAGAGGTGAGGCACGCCCGCCACCACCAGGCCCCAGGCGACGCCGCCAGTGATCAGCAAAAAGCCGACGAGGTAAAGTGCAAATGACATGATTGGTGCTCCTTCTGGAAGCCCAATGTAACGACGAGCAGTTCACTGGCCCATCAGCAGGCGCCCGCATTTCACGTAGGCCTCGGCCTACAGGTTTGCGCTTCACCGGTTGGCGGCATGCCGCATGGCGGCCAGATCATCACGAAGGCCCTTGATCTGCAGGTGCAGGTCGCGCAAGATCTCATCTTCAATGCGCCTTTCTTCTGACTGAACCCACATGGCGGCGATGGCCGCAGTGACCAGCGACAAGGCCGCAAAGCCCATCAGCACCACGAACACGGCGAAGATCTTGGCGGCGGGGGTGGTGGGCACGATGTCGCCATAACCCACGGTGGCGGCGGTGGTGAAGGCCAGCCACAGGCCATCTCCAAAGGTTTTCGCCTGCGGCTCCAGCCACCAGAAGCCCATGCCGCACAAACCCAGGATGCCGACCGCCAGGGTCAGCAGGTGGGCCAGCCCGCCTCGCCAGAACCGGGGCCACAGCGATTGGCCACACCGCAGGATGATCAGGAGTGCCGTGGCCAGGCGCACACCCAGCACGTCCAGCTGTTCACCCAAGGGCAGGATGGCCGACAGCAGCAAGGCACCCGCCAAAACGCCAGACAGCTGGTGATGGGCATACCGTTTGGCCCACGGGCCGTGCTGTCTCGCGTGGTGCCCTTCCTGGAAGATGACCAGGGTGCAGGCGGCACAGCCCACCAGGTACAAGGCCGCGCAAACCAGGCGTTGGGTGGACAAGGCGGCCATGTAGAAGGCGGGGATGGTGGCCAGCAGGGCCAGCAACTCGCCACGCCGCCAAGGGCTGAGTGAAGTCATGAAAGGGGCCATGGCCCCAGCCTAACCAGGCCGGGGCTGCGGGTGCTTGATGCACATCAAGCATGAAGGCATCAAGCCTGGTCGGCGATGGGCGTGTTGGCTTGGGTTCGCATCTGCGCCATCAGGGCATACCAGTCCAGGCGGCGCGTGCTGACCATGATCGCGGTGAGCACCAGGAAGAGCAGGCCCGAGCCCAGCACCAGGGCGTTCTGCTCCAGTTGCAGCAGCGCATACAACGTACCGAACAGGCCAGCGATGCCCGCGCCAAAGGCCAGGCCGCTGCGCCAGCCGTGCAGCACGAAGCTGCCGTAAAAAGTCAGCAGCAAGGTGCAGGCGCCTGCGGCCAGCGCGTAGGCGATGCCGAAGGCCAGGCGCTCGGACAGGCTGACCAGCAACAGGAAGAACACCGTCAGCGCGGCGCCGACCAGCAGGTACTGTATGGGGTGCACGCGCAGGCTGCGCAGCACCTCGACCAGGCCCACGCCCACGAAGGTCAGCACGATGAACAGCAGGCCATACTTGGTGGCGCGGTCGCTCAGCACATAAGGGCTGACCGGGTCCACGAAGGCCACGCCAAAGGCTTCAACGCAACCGGTTTGCTCGCTGCCGCCTTCGCTGGTGCGGGTGGCGTATTCCACCGGGTCGCCTTTGAACCAGGCGGGGCACAAGGGGGCATCGCGCGTGAAGGCGCTTTGGGCTGTGCTGGCCAGGGAGGTGACCTTCCAGCTGGCGGTGAAATCACGCTCGCCCAACTGGCGGTCCGTGGGCAGGAAGCGGCCGCCGAACGAGGGGTGTGGCCAGTCGGCTTTCAAGGTGACTTGCGTGGTGTTGGCCACCGGGGCCAATGACAGCGATTGCGTGCCAGCGATCTCCAGGTTCAAATCGACCTGCCACGGGCCAGGTCGCTCAAGCAGGTCGGCCGACACCGGGGCCTGGAATCCTTGCGGGTACTTGGCCATGCCGCTGCCGGGCAGGATGGGCAGGGACTGGCCTTGCAGGCGCATCTCGGCCACGCGGATGCCGCGCGCATCGCTCAAGGCCACCGACAGGAATGGGGCCTCGCACTTGACTTCGCCGCCGGGGTGTTCGGCCTGGGCGATCAGGCCGCGCACATCGGCCCACTCGGCCGCCAGCCCTGATCTCATACCGTAGCCATTGACCTTGAACATGCCGCGATGGCGCACCGTCATGTCCACGGTGGCGTCCACCTTCAGCACCGTCGGTGCCAGGCGCAGTTCGCGTGTTGCGGTGGTGAGCACGGGCCGGGGGTCTTTGCCTTCGGTCTGGCCGGACACCCAGGTCTCGGTGCAACGGCGGGCCAGGGTTGGGCCCATCAAGGTCTGGCTGGTGGCCAGGCTGTTGGCGACGCTGCGCTCGGCCTCGCCCTGTCGCTCTTGCCGCTCACGCACCAGGGCCTGCACCGACCACAAGGCCCACAACAGGCCCAGGATGACGGCGGCCAGGGCGGTCGCCTTGCTCAACATGGGGAATTTCATGGATGCTCCGTTTTTGATTCAACGGCGCCAGTCTCGTCAGCCCAGGTGAGGGGCCGATGAAGTTGGTGAAGTCAGCGTGAAGTCGGCAGGCGCAAGGTGGCGCAAAAGCCGGGCTCGGCGGGTTGCAGGCGCAAGCTGCCACCATGCAGTTGCATGACTTGGCGCACGATGGCCAGGCCCAGGCCCGATCCCTTGCGGGGGGTCTCGCCGGGTGCGGCGGGGCGGGG
>CAZKPN010000115.1:3790-12230 GCA_964554655.1 uncultured Aquabacterium sp.
GCCCAGGTCCAGCACCACCTGGTGGTCCAGGCTGTGGCGGTGTTCCAGCTTGGACAGTTCCAGCAGCCGCTCGACGAGCACGTGCAGGCGGTCGGCCTGGTCGCGGATCTGCTGGGCAAACAGGTGCCGGTCGGCGGCGGGCAACTCTTCCTGCAGCAGCTCGGCCGCACCACCGATGGCGGCCAGCGGGCTCTTGAGTTCGTGCGTCATGGCGCGCACCAGTTGCTCGACATGTTCGTGGCCATCGAGTCGATCGCGCATGGCCTCCATGGCCTGGGCCAGGTCGCCCAGCTCACCGGGCAGTTCAGGCGGCGGTTGGCGCTGACCCAGTTGCACATGCTGCGCGTAGTGGCGCAGGCGGCGCACCGACCACACGATCCAGCCGGTGACGGCCACGCCAATGGCCAATGACAGGCCCAGCAACCAGAAGCCTTTGACCAGGATGTCGCGCTCGGCCCGGTGGATGAACTGCTGCACCGTGCTCATGGGTTTGGCCACGGTGAGCACGCCGACGATGCGCGTGCCTTGCTTGACGGGCGCGGCCACGTACATCACCGAGCTTTGGTCGTCGCTGTAGACCAGGCGCGTGGAGCGTGCGCCGTACTCGCCGCGCAGGGTGCGTGTCACGTCGCGCCATTGCGAGTAGTCCTGGCCGGTGGCGGGCGGCACGTTGTCGCGAAAGCCGGTGTCGAACACCACGCGGCCGCTGGCATCGGTCAGGTAGATGCGAAAGTCCATGGTCTGCTTGCTCAGACCCCGGATGCGCGCGTCCACCGGCCGGGCCGCGTAGTCCTTCACGCGCAGGGCAAATCGGCTTTGGTCCAGCGTGCCGCCAGCGGGCAAGGCGGCCAGGTCATCCACGGCCAGCTCGGCCAGGATGTTGGCCGTGTCCACCATCATGTCTTCCATGACCTCGCTGACGCTGGGGCGCACCTCGGCCACGAACACGCGCATCACGAAGAAGGCCGCGATGCCGGTGATCAGGAAGAAGCCCAGCAGCAGGCGCAGGCCGAGCTTCACAGGCGCGCCGGGTCGATGGCGTAGCCCAGGCCACGGTGGGTGACGATCAGCTCGACATCGCCGCAGGCCTCGCGCAACTTGGCGCGCAGGGTCTTGATGTGCGTGTCCACCGTGCGGTCGGTGCTGTCGGCGTCCAGGCCCCACACGGCGTCCAACAAGGCCTCACGCGACCAGATGCGGCCGGGCACCTTGAGCAAGGCCATCAGCAGGCCATGCTCGCGCCGGGTCAGGGGCAGCCAGGTGTCGCCATGGCGGATGCGTTGGCCAGCCTCGTCGCAGATCAGCGTGGCCTGGTTGGGCTTGGCGTCAGGCGCGGGGGCGTGGGCGGTGCGGCGCAACAGGGCGCGCAAGCGGGCGCACAGCTCGCGCGTGCTGAAGGGCTTGGTCAGGTAGTCGTCGGCACCCAGCTCCAGGCCCAGCACGCGGTCCAGCTCTTCACCACGCGCGGTGAGCATGACGATGGGCAGGCGGCCATTGCGGCCTGCGTCACGCCGCAGGTCACGGCACAGGTCCAGGCCACTGCCATCGGGCAGGCCCACGTCCAGGATGGCCGCCGCGTACGGGTGCTGCGGGTCGGCCAGCTTGTGGGAGGCGTCGCGCACCAGCCCCACGTGGTCAACCGTGAAGCCTTCACGTTCCAGCGCGTAGGCCACGGTGCGGGCAATGGCCGGGTCGTCTTCCAGCAGCAGTAAAGGAATCGTCATGCCGGAAATTGTGCCAGTGATGCGCCACCACCTGAGCGCACGTTCAGGGCCGTTCTGCTACGCTGGCCGGTCCACATGCCCTTGATCCCCCATGACCTCTTTCATGCTGATTGACGCCAACGCGGTGCCTTGCAGCATGGCCCGATGGGCACGCCGCCTGCTTTGGGTGCTGAGCATGGCCACCTTGACCACGGGCTGCGCCAGTTTGCCCGAGCCCGTGCCCCGTGCAGACACCCATGCCTTGGCCGACCACCAGGCAACCGAACTGGGCCGCCTGGCGATCGCGAGTGCCCCCGGCCCCGACGTGTCGGGCCTGCGCTTGTTGTCGTCCGGCGAAGACGCCTTGGGCTCATTGGCCGCTTTGGCCGACAACGCCCGCCGCACACTTGACCTGCAGTACTACCTGATCCACAGCGATGGGTCTTCGCGCAGCCTGATGCAGCGGGTGCGCGCAGCCGCCGATCGGGGCGTGCACGTGCGCTTGCTGCTGGACGACTTGAACACGGCCGGGCAGGACAAGGGCCTGCTGCGCCTGACGGCCCATCCCAACATCGAGGTGCGCCTGTTCAACCCCTTCCCGGCGGGTCGGATCGGCACCATCAGCCGCTTGCTGGCGTCCATCACGGACATGAGCCGCATCAACCACCGCATGCACAACAAGATGTTCGTGGCCGACAACACCCTGGCCATCACGGGGGGGCGCAACCTGGGCGATGCCTACTTCGTGCAAAGCAAGGACAGCAACTTCCTGGACATCGACATGATCGTGGCGGGCCCGGCGGTGCGCGCCTTGTCGGCCACGTTTGACCGATTCTGGAACGACCCCATGGCCTACCCGGTGACCGCCGTGGTGGACCCATCCGTCTTGACCGCCCCCGCGTCCCAGGCCGATGCCGCCAGCAGGCCGGCCATCGCCCCGGTGGTGATCCCCGACACGGACTTTGCCAGCGACCTGAAGCAGGGACGCTTGAAGCTGGTGTGGGCGCGGGCCACGGTGCTGGCCGACAAACCCTCCAAGATCCAGAGCGAAGGCCAACCCACCAACGCCGAAGCCATTGCCGACGATGTGGACCGCCTCATCCGCTCGGCCCGTGAGGAGCTGATCGTGATCTCGCCTTACTTCGTGCCAGGCGTGCGGGGGCTTGAGCTGTTCAAGGGCTTGCGGGATCGGGGGGTCAAGGTGCGCGTGCTGACCAATTCACTGGCCACGACCGACGCGCCTGCCGTGCACATTGGCTATGCCCGCTATCGGACGCAGCTGCTGGCCATGGGGGTGGAGCTGCACGAGTTGCGGCCCCTGCTGAATGCCCGGCAGGCCAAGCTGGGTTCGTTTGGATCCTCGCACGCGTCATTGCATGCCAAGGTGGTGGTCATGGACCGGCAGCGCGCCTTGGTCGGGTCCATGAACCTGGACCCACGCTCGGCCAAACTCAATTCAGAGATGGGCGTGCTGATGCACAGCCCGGAGATCGCGCAACAACTGGCGCTGCTGTTTGACGAGGTGAGCCGGGGCAGCTACCACCTCTCCTTGGGTGAGGGGCAGCGGGTGCAATGGAACACCACGCCACCCGATCCCGCTTTGCTGGGTCAGAGCGAACCTGAGGCCGCCGTTTGGCTCAAGTTCGGCATCAAGCTGCTCTCGCCCTTTGCGCCTGAAGAAATGCTCTGACCTCAGTCGCGGCCATGTTTGCCGTGGCCGTTGCCATGGCCGTTGCCGTGACCCCGGTCCTTCTTGCCACCTCGGTCATGGTCGTGATTGTGGTCATGGCGGTCATCACGGCCATCGCGGTTGCCCCAGCCAGGACGGCCGTTGCCGGGGTGCTCTTGCTGCCAGCGGTTGCGCACCCATTGCTCTTGCACGAAGTACACCGGTTGGCCGCAAGCCTGGTAGCGGCCGCAATAGCGACGCCAGTTTTGCTGATGCGCCGGGGGCACGTACAGGTAGATGGGACGGCGTTCATAGACCACGGCGGGCTGCGCGATGATCACCGGTTGGGGGTACACCAGTTGAGGCTGACCATAGCCGCCATTGCCAATGTCGATCCGGCCGTACACCCCCGGTTGGTTGATGCCGATGGACACCCCCACGTTGGTTTGCGCCATCACGGGGGTGATGGCAAAAGCGGCCAGCGCCAAAGCAAACAGTTTTTTCATGTCGGTCTCCTACAGTCAGTCATGTGGTCTCAACGCGGTCAAGCGCCGTGTCGAGGACAGGGTCTTGCCCCGGTGTCTGCATCTTCACAGATTTTCGCCTGAGCGCGGATACCTGGGCTTTTCACCCCTGCAATGGCGATTACTTGGATGCCGCAGCCGAGGCGGCACGCGCGGGCACTTCGTGTTTGTGGGCTTTGCCCTCGTGCTTCTTGGGGGCCGCGCCGCTGGCGGCCGCCGCAGGGGCCGAAGCCGTGGCGGCAGGTTGGGCGAAGGAGCTTGCTGCGAAAACGGTCAGCACGGCAGCGAGGGCGAGGGTCTTGGTCATGAGGTGGCCTGGGGTGTTGAGGATGTTGGTTCAACGCGCCCTGGACGCCCCCCGTTGACGTGAAGAAAGGTAAACACCGCATTCAAGCCCCGGGCCATTCGGTTAGATTGCGGGCTTGCACGGGCTCCAACGAGAAACACTTTGAAATCCAATCATTTGCAAGCCATGGCCCTGGTGGGCGCGCTGACCTGGTCCGGCGCCACCTGGGCGGCCGACGCGGTACCGGCGCCAGCTCTGGCCTCGCGCGTGACGCACTATGCCGCCAGCTACACCGTCAACCCGGATGGCTCCCACCTGGAAGACCGCGCCTGGTCCATGGCCGTGTTGAAGCCCGAGATGGTGGCCAGCGCCAGCCGCACTTCGGTGTCCTACGATCGCCAGCTGCAAAAGGTCACCGTGACCGAGGCGTACACGCGCAAGGCCGATGGCCGGCGTCTGAAGGTGCCCAAGGCGGGCTTCAAGGATGCGCCCGATGCCACTTCGGGCCTGCAAGATCTGGGCATCGAGTTTCCCAACGTGGCGGTGGGCGACACCGTGGTGCTGGCCTACCGCGTGACCACCAGCAAGCCGCTGTTCGCCGGACAGTTCTCCATCAACGAAAGCTTTCCCAAGACCGATGCTTACGATGATGTGAGGATCAAGATCGACGTGCCTGCCAGCATGTGGTCACAAGACCAGGCGCGTGGCTTCCGCGAAGTCAAGCGTGTCGAGAAGGCGGGCCGCAAGGTGGTTGAATGGGCCTGGGACAACCCGCAACCCCTCAAGAGCGCGCCGCCCAAGCTGTCGGGCCACGAGCTGGAAGAAGAGGCCGGTGTGCTGTTCTCCACCTTCCGCAACCAGGGCGACCTGGCCAAGGCCTATGGCGTGCCCGCCCAAGCCAAGGCTGTTGTGACGCCCAAGGTTCGGCAACTGGCGGATCAGATCACGCAGGATGGCAAGCAAGCACCCCGCGAGGTGGCCAAGGCCCTGTACGACTGGGTGACCCTGAACATCGGCAACACCGGGCCGTGCCTGCGCCTGGGCTCGGTGGTGCCCCGCGATGTGGACGCGATCCTGGACAAGCGCACCGGCGACTGCAAGGACCACGCGACCTTGTTGCAAGCCCTGTTGAAGGCCAAAGGCATTGCCAGCACCCAGGCCCTGATCAACGCGGGCACGGCTTACAGCTTGCCCAAGGTGCCCGTGGCGTCCCTGGTCAACCAGGTCATCAACCACATCCCCAGCCTGGACCTGTACCTGGACACCACCGCAGACAGCGTGCCTTTTGGCATGTTGCCCTTTGCCGATGAAGGCAAACCCGTGCTGCTGGCCGACGGCCACAAGGATGGCTTGAAGACCCCCGTGTCCCCGGTGGGCTTCAACCAGCAGGTCATGAAGACCGAGGTGATCGTGCAGGCCGATGGCTCGGCCTCGGGCACGGTGGACGTGGCCTTGCGCGGCCTGTTCGCGGTCAACGCCCGCATGCGTTTGCGCCAGCTGACGCAGGTGCAGTCGGCCGAGATGGTCAAGACCTTCTTTGAGTCCGGTGGCCAGAAGGGCAGCGGCAGCATGGTCAAGGACAACGCCCGAGCCCTGCGCGACACGTATGGCTACCGTGCGCAGTTCAAGGTCGATCAATGGGTGAAACTGCCGGGGCCAGGCAGCTTCACCATCACGCCCATGTTCTACAGCGAAAGCCCGGTGGCCGACTACGTGGCGGCCGCCAGCCAGGTGGTGGACGACGCGGTGGAAACCGCCTGCTCCAGCGGCCATTCGATCGAGGAATACCGCTACCAGCTGCCGGCCAACATGACCATCGACCAGCTGCCCAAAGACGTCAAGCTGGACGGCGACAAGCTGTCGTACAGCGCCACCTACCAGTTCAAGGAGCAGGTGTTGACCGTCAAACGCGTGTTTGACGACCGCACGGTGGGCAACGTCTGCACACCGGCCCACGCTCAGGCTTACAAGGACTTTGCCGCCCAAGCCGTGCCGGATTCCACGGTGCAGGTGGTTTTCAAGTAAGCCGGGCTCAACCTGGAGGGGGTCTGAGCCGTTATCCGAAGTGAAACCACTCACGGAGAAGGCTCATGGGCCAAAAGACGACCGCTCAAACCCTGCGCGCCCAATTGATGGCGCCCGAACCCATCCAGCGCGTGCATGCCCTGCACGCCCTGGAGCTGGAGGTGGTCGAGGCCCCGCACGCGGTGGCCGAAGAGCTTGAAGCCTTTGCCGCGCGTGGCATCCCCTACTACGCCCCTGAAGAGCCCGCCTACCGTGAGTGGGTGGGCAAGGCTGTGGCGTACTGGGAGCAGCTGCACGCGCCCAAGTCGGTGCCGCGCATGACCAGCGCCCGCGCCCGCCGCGCTGCCTGAATCGGCTTGCCCACGGCAGGCGCCGCCCTGCCGTAAGATCGCCCCACTGCACATGGCAGGGCTGGGGTGAATGGACATGCAACTGCCAGATGGCATCCAGGTGTTGGAACGTGGTTGGCTGTCGTCCAACCACATCGTTTTTCACGACCCCGAGCTGCCCACGGTGGTGGACACCGGCTATGGCAGCGAGAGCGCCCAGACCCTGGCGCTGATCCAGGCTGCCCTGCAGGGCCAGCCACTCCAACGCATCGTCAACACCCACTTGCATTCCGACCACGCGGGCGGCAATGCCGTGTTGAAAGCGCATTACCCCGCGTGCCAGATCATCATCCCGCCCGGCCTGCAAGATGCCGTGACCGTGTGGGATGAAGCCCGCCTGAGCTACACCGCCACGGGCCAGCACTGCGAACGCTTCCTCCATGACGCGGTGCTCACCGTGCCCGGCACCCTCCGGCTGGGTGCGCATGAGTGGCAAGTGCTGCCCGCCGCCGGGCACGATCACGACATGGTGATGCTGTGGTGCGAGGCCTTGGGCATCCTGATCTCGGCCGATGCCTTGTGGGAAAAAGGCTTTGGCATCATCTTCTCGGAACTGGTGGGCGAGCCCGGCTTTGGCCGCCAGCAAGCCACGCTGGATCTGATTGCGCAGCTGTCGCCCAAGCTGGTCATCCCTGGGCACGGCGCGCCGTTCACCGAGGTGGCGGCCGCTCTGCAAACGGCCCATTCGCGCATCCAGTGGCTGATGGACGACCCCAAGCGCAATGCCGACAACGCCATCAAGGCTTTGTTGGCGTTCAAGCTGATGGCCCACCAGCGCCTGAGCCTGGCCGACATCGCCCAGCTGATCCAGCAAAGCCAGATCTTCAACACGGTGGTGCACGACCACTACCCCCACGACCCGGCCTTGCTGAGCGAGCAGTTTGCGCAACAGCTGGTGAAGGTGGGCGCGGCGGTGCGTGATGGCGATGATCTGGTGCTAAAAAGCTGAACAAGCCCCATCAACCAAAACGGAGACCGCATTCGTGACCCAGAGCGTCAAGGAGCTACGCAAGCAACGTGAAGCGGAACAGCGCCGCAAAAGCATCATCAAGGTCGTGCGCAAGCTGATCAAGAAAGGCGGCTTGGGCGAGATTTCGCTGCGCAAGGTGGCCGAGTTGGCGGGTTATTCCACCACCGTGGTCTATTCGCTGTTCGAGGACAAGGCCATGCTGATCTCGCAGGCCATGGGTGAAGACCTGCTGGAGCTGACCAGCGCCATGCGCCGCGCCAGCGAAGCGCACAGCAAGCCGCTGGAACGCATCCGAGCCATGGGCCGGGCGTATGTGGACTTTGGCCTCAAGCACCCGGACGAGTACGCGTTTGTGTTCATGCAAAAACGCCCGCACGCGGCCAATGAAGTGGCCCACGTTCAGCATGGCGATCCGGCTGAAGATCCGTATGCTTTTTCACGCACCTTGTTCGCGCAATGGGCGGCCACGGGCGAGGTGTCGAGTGTGGACACCGACGTTGACCTGATGACCCAGATCTACTGGGAGGGCATCCACGGATTCACCGCGCGCCAGCTGGTGATGGGGCCGGATGATCCCTGGTTCCCGGAGGTGCCCAGTGAGCGGCACCTGGCCTCCCTCATTGAGGTGCTTTTGACGGGGCTGGTGCGGTACTTTGCGGTTCGGTAGGGCTGGTAGCTGGCGGCTTGTGGTGTTCGCGTGCTTGGGTTGTGCGGTTTGTCTTGGGAGCGCGGGGCGGGGATGAGGCGGAGGCGGGCGGGGCTCCTATGGTGTCGGTCCACCGCGTTGCGGCGGACTGCGCTCGGTGCTCGGCCACGGCGGGCGGCTGCGGAACTCGCTGTCCTTCGGCAGCTCAAACAGTCCTCGCCGACCCCT
>CAZKPN010000116.1:0-12203 GCA_964554655.1 uncultured Aquabacterium sp.
TGCGTTTTGGCTCTTCAGCCATCCGCCCTGTCACGCGATTCGGACACGAATCCACAGCGACCTCACCTGTTCCAGGTTGACCAACCATTTCGTTGGCACCTGGTCGCAGCGCTTTTGCCTTCTGGCTTCGCCGGAAGCGGCAGCGCTTTGTCCTGGCTTGAAAGAACAATCATGAATCAAGAATTTAATCCCGCCGCTGAACCGTCGAAAATCGACGCTTTGGCCCGCGAACTCGACGTGGCCACCGACGACGTCGGCGCTGAAGAAGACACTGCGGTCGACACCTCCGGTGGCGTGCGCTTTTCGGACCTGGGTCTGGACGCTGTCCTGATCAAGGCCCTGACCGATTCCGGCTACACCCAGCCCACCTCGGTCCAGATCCAATCGATCCCTGTGGCCATGAACGGCGCTGACATCAAGGTCGCCGCCAGCACCGGCAGCGGCAAGACCGCCGCCTTCATGTTGCCCGCCCTGCAACGCCTCATCACCGCCCGCAACGATGGCAAGCGCCGCGAAAAAGGCACGGTCCATGGTCCCCGCATCCTGGTGCTGGCCCCGACCCGTGAACTGGCCATGCAAGTGGCCAAGGCCGCTTCGACCTATGGTCGCCACATGCAAGGCCTGCGCGTTGCCACCGTCGTCGGTGGTGTGCCTTACGCCGCCCAACTGAAGGCCCTGCGCGGTCCTCTGGACGTGCTGATCGCCACCCCTGGCCGTTTGATCGACCACCTGGGCACTGGCGTTTGCGTGCTGTCCAACCTGGAAGTGCTGGTTCTGGACGAAGCTGACCGCATGCTGGACATGGGCTTCATCGAAGACATCGAGCACATCGCTTCGCAAACGCCTGCCGATCGTCAGACACTGATGTTCAGCGCGACCTTCGCCGGTCACGTTGGCAAGCTGGCTGCGCGCCTGACCCGTCCTGATGCCCAAAGCATCGACGTGGCCTCACACACCGATAGCCACGACAACATCGAACAGCGTCTGCACTATGCTGACCACTTCGCGCACAAGAACGACCTGCTGGACAGCCTGCTGACCCAGCGTGATGTCGATCAAGCCGTGATCTTCACCAGCACCCAGCGCGACGCCGACATCCTGGCCGACCGCCTGGCCGAACTGGGCCATGAAGTCGCAGCCTTGCACGGTGGCATGCCCCAAGGTCGCCGCACCCGCGTGCTGCAAGCCTTGCGTCAACGCCAGCTCAAAATCCTGGTCGCCACCGACGTGGCCGCCCGTGGCATCGACGTGCCCACGATCACCCACGTGATCAACTACGGCATGCCGATGAAGCCCGAAGATTACGTTCACCGCATTGGCCGCACGGGCCGTGCTGGTCGCAGTGGTCTGGCCGTGACGATCGCCGAACGCCGTGACATCCCCATGTTGCGCCGCATCGAGCGTTACACCACGCAGAACATCCCCGTGGCGACCATTGCCGGCCTGGAACCCAAGGCCCCGATGCAGTCCAGCGGCCCGATGCGCACTGGCAAGCCCATGCCTGGTCACCGCGGCCCCCGTGAAGGTGGCTTTGGTGGTGGTGGCCGTTCGTACGGCGCCCCGCGTGAAGGCGGCTTCGGCGGCGGTCAGCGCGAAGGTGGCTTCGGTGGCGGCAACAGCAACGGTGGCGGTTATCAAAACCGTGGCCCGCGTCGTGATGGCCCCGCTGAAGGTGGCTACAACAGCCGCCCCAGCTTCGGCAGCGATCAACCGCGTGGCGATTTCCGTCCTGCCGGTGGTGACGACCGTCCTGCGTTTGGTGGCGGCCCCCGTGGCGACAGCAAGCCTTCGTTTGGCGCCAACAAGCCCTCTTTCGGCGCAAACAAGCCGTCGTTTGGTGGCAAGCCTTCTTTCGGTGGCCCCAAGCCCTCGTTCGGCGGCGGCAAGCCTTCCTTTGGCGGCCCGAAGCGCCAAGGTGGCGGCTTCAAGCGCGAAGACTGATCACTCAGTCAGACTGGACTGGCCTCAGGGCTGGTCCAGCACATCCGCCCCTGCCGGGGGCGTGAATTGAAAGCGGGTGGCTGGCAAAGTCACCCGTGATTCAAACTGGGCAAAGTCCAGTCTTGATCGTTGACCAAAGCCGTCCTCGATCATCAGCGCGGCCAACACGCCCGCTTTGAACCCGACCCGCACCGAACGGAACTGTCCGTCCTTGTCGCGTGGCACCGCTTCCACCCATTCCAGATTTGAATCCGCGCCTGATGCGGATGGCTTCGGCACGTCCTTCAGCGTGAAGTCCTTGTCCAGCGATCCGCCGGACAACAGCGCTGCGGGCGAGGCGCCCAGTGCATTGCTCATGGGGCGCACAGTGACCTGGTTGAGATCAGCATCCCAGAGCCAGACCTTTTTCCCATCACCCACGATCAATTGCTCGGTGGGCGTGGTGTAGTTGAAGCGAAAACGGTTGGGCCGCTGGAACTCCAGGCTGCCATTGGACTTGCGGGTCTTCTTGCCATCGGGCGAAGTCACCAGCTGGGTGAAGCTGCCCCGGCCCGAGTTCACATCCTTGACGAAAGCGCGCAGGGTGGCCACGCCATCGGCATGCGCCGCGTTGGCCAAAGAGGCGCTCAAGGCCAGGGCCAGCGCGCCGGGCTTCCAGGTGAATCGGTTGATCATCGTCGGTGTCGTCATTGGTTTCATCGCCCTCAGGCGTCCCAGGGGGCGGCGGTTGCGCCGCCATCGCCAGTGCGGTTGGGCACCAGCAGTTCGCGGTTGCCATTGGTGGCCATGTTGGACACCAGGCCAGATTTCTCCATTTGCTCCAGCAAACGGGCGGCCCGGTTGTAGCCGATGCGCAGGTGGCGCTGCACCAGCGAGATCGAGGCCTTGCGGTGCTGCAGCACGATGGCCACGGCCTGGTCGTACATGGGGTCGGACTCTGAATCGCCACCGGCAGGCAGACCATCGCTGCCGGCATCGCCGTCCAGCACGCCGCCTTCGAGGATGCCTTCGATGTAGTTGGGCTCGCCTTGCGACTTCAGGTACTCGACCACACGGTGCACTTCGTCATCGCTGACAAAAGCGCCGTGCACGCGCACAGGCAGGCCGCTGCCCGAGGACAGGTAGAGCATGTCACCCTGCCCCAGCAAGGCTTCGGCGCCCATCTGGTCCAGGATGGTGCGGCTGTCAATCTTGCTGCTCACCTGGAAGGAAATGCGCGTGGGGATGTTGGCCTTGATCAGGCCCGTGATCACATCCACGCTGGGGCGCTGCGTGGCCAGGATCAAATGCACACCCGAGGCGCGCGCCTTCTGCGCCAGGCGCGCGATCAACTCTTCGATCTTCTTGCCCACCACCATCATCAGGTCGGCCAGCTCGTCGATGATGATGACGATGAACGGCATGCGCTCTTGTGGCTCGGGCGATTCCGGCGTCAGGCTGAACGGGTTGGGCAGGTGTTCGCCACGCGACGCGGCCTCGTCGATCTTCTTGTTGTAGCCGGCCAGGTTGCGCACGCCCATCTTGCTCATGAGCTTGTAGCGGCGTTCCATCTCGCCCACCGCCCAGTTCAGGGCATTGGACGCCTGTTTCATGTCGGTCACGACCGGGCACAGCAAATGCGGAATACCTTCGTAGACGCTCATTTCCAGCATCTTCGGATCGATCAGGATCAGGCGCACATCGCGCGCTTCGGCCTTGTAGAGCAGGCTCAAAATCGTGGCGTTGATGCCCACCGACTTACCGGAGCCGGTGGTGCCGGCCACCAGACAGTGCGGCATCTTGGTCAGGTCGGCCACCACGGGCGCGCCGATGATGTCCTTGCCCAAACCAACGGTGAGCATGGATTGCGCGTCGTTGTAGACCTGTGAGCCCAAAATTTCGGCCAGGCGGATCATCTGGCGCTTGGCGTTGGGCAACTCCAGCGCCATCAGGTTCTTGCCGGGGATGGTTTCAACCACGCGGATCGACACCAGCGACAGCGAGCGCGCCAGGTCTTTGGCCAGGTTGACGATCTGCGAGCCCTTCACGCCCGTGGCCGGTTCGATCTCGTAGCGCGTGATGACCGGGCCCGGCGAGGCCGCGACCACGCGAACTTCCACGCCAAAGTCCTTGAGCTTCTTCTCGATCATCCGCGACGTCATTTCCAGCGTCTCGGGCGTCACGGTTTCCATGCGGCCCTGGGCGGCATCCAGCAAGGCGATCTGCGGCAGCTTGGTGTCGGCCATGTCGGAGAACAGCGGCTTTTGCTGCTCCTTGATGATGCGGTCGGACTTGGGCACCTCGACCATCGTCTTTTCGATCACCAGAGGGATGGGCTCCAGCGGCTGCTCGTGGCGGATCTCTTCGGCCACGCGTTCGCGCTCGATGGTGGCTTTTTCGCCGATGCGCAGATCAACGGCCTCTTCGCGCTTGGCCTCTCTGCGCTCGCGGACGCGTTCGAACAAGCCGCCAATGCGCTCGGCGATGTCCAACCATGAAAAATGCAGGGCCAGTGACAGGCCAGCGATCAACAAAGCGATCCACACCACGCCCGAACCATTGAAGCCCAGCCATTTGTGGCTGAACAGGCCCAAGGTCATGCCCAGGATGCCGCCAGCGTGCTCTCCAGCCAAAGTGGCTTCATGCCGGTAAAGGCGCGACCATTCGAGCGAGCAACTGGCCGACATCAGCAGGACCACGCCCAGCCAGAACAACCAGCGCGCGCGAGGCGCCGCATCGGCCGACTGCGACGCCAGCGGTACCGCACCAGAAGGGATGAGAGAAACCGCGGTGTCGCGGCGCAACCAACGCGCCAGCGCACTGAGCCAGACCCGCGCACCCACGATCAGCCCCAACCAGGCCGATTGGCCAAACAAGAACAGGGCCACATCAGAGGCATAAGCGCCCAGGTGCCCGCCCCAATTGGCGGCTTCCTGGTTCAAACCAGAGGTGGTGAAAGCCGCATCAAGGCGGCTGTGGCTGGCCAGGGACAGCAAGGCCAGCACCAGCAGCACGCCACCGATCAACAAGCCCGTCTGGAAGCGGAAAGTGTTTTCGAGCGGGGGGCCGGGTGGCTCGGGCGCCACCACAACAGGACTGCGGTGCAGTCGCCCAGTCACGCGCGGGGACGAGGAGGCGTCCGGGCGTCGGTCGGATTTGGCGTCCGCAGACGCCTCATGGCGGAGTGAACCCAACGGAAAAGTCATGCCCGCATTGTGCGGGCATTTTCAAAGCGGTGAAGCCGGCGAAACGGGCGTCAAGCCGTGGCGACCAGGCGTTCCTTGAGCACCACGCTGCCCGTTTCCTGAGTTTCGATCAGGCCACGCTCTTCCAGGTCCTTCATGACGCGGCTGACCATTTCGCGCGAAGCGCCCACGTGCTTGGCCAGATCCTGGCGCGACACCTTGCCGCGGATGACCCGGGCGCCGTCGTCATCATCGGCCATGTCCAGCAGGGCACGGGCCACGCGGCCATAGACGTCCAGCAGGGCCAGGGATTCAATCTGGCGGTCGGCATTGCGCAGGCGCTGCACCAAGCCGCGCAAAATAGCGTAGGACAGGCTGGAATTTTCGGGCAAGCAGCGGGCAAAATCGGCACGTCCCAGCACCAGAACATCGGTCTGCACTTCGGCGCGAACCGTGGCCGAGTGCGGATCGTTGTCGATCAGGCTCATCTCACCGAGGTAGTCACCGGCCTCCAGCACTGCCAGGATGACTTCACGGCCCCGCTCGTCGGAGGCCACCACGCGGGCACGGCCCGTCAGGAGAATGAACAAGGAGTTGGTCTTGCGGCCCCGCTCGACGATGAGCTCACCACGGCGATAGCGGCGTTTGACGACGCCCTCTGCAATGGCCTCGGCCTGTGCTGCAGTGAGCATCGAGAACAGCGGCACCCGCCGGATCAGGTCGAGATTGGACAGCATGGCCATGGAAAGCTCCTCATTGGATGAATTCGAGGTGAAACATTCACCTTATCTGGTGTGAGACAAATCACCAGTCCCTACAATTTTCGGCAGGACTCCAGGAATTTGTAGGCACTTTATCGATTGCAAACCCTAAGCCAAGCCCAAATATGAGGCTGGAAACCCGCACAGTTTGAACACCACAAGGAAACACGATGTCCACCGCCCAACATAGCAACGTCCTGATCCTGGGATCGGGCCCCGCCGGCTACAGCGCCGCCATCTACGCTGCCCGCGCCAATTTGCACCCCACCCTGGTCACGGGCATGGCCCAGGGCGGACAACTGATGACCACCACCGAAGTGGACAACTGGCCGGCCGACGTGAACGGCGTTCAAGGCCCGGAACTGATGCAGCGCTTTCAGGAGCACGCCGAGCGCTTTCACACCAAGATGCTCTACGACCACATCAATGAGGTCGACCTGTCCAAGCGCCCCTTCACGCTCAAAGGCGACTCCGGCACCTACACCACCAACGCCCTGATCATCGCCACCGGCGCCTCGGCCCAGTACCTGGGGCTGCCCTCCGAAGAAGCCTTCATGGGCCGCGGCGTGAGCGGCTGCGCCACCTGCGATGGCTTCTTTTACCGCGATGCCGTGGTCTGCGTGGTCGGGGGCGGCAACACGGCCGTCGAAGAAGCGCTTTACTTGTCGAACATTGCCTCCAAGGTACACCTGATCCACCGCCGCGACAAGTTCCGCGCCGAGGCCATCCTGATCGACAAGGTTCACGAGAAGGTGGCGACCGGCAAGATCGAGTTGCACCTGTTCAAGACCCTGGACGAAGTGCTGGGTGACCAGAGCGGCGTGACCGGCGTGCGCCTGAAGAGCACCGTGGACGAAAGCACCACCGAGCTGGAACTCAAGGGCTGCTTCATCGCCATTGGCCACAAGCCCAACACCGACATCTTCAAGGGCCAACTGGAGATGAAGGACGGCTACATCCTGACCAAGGGCGGCAGCAACGGCATGGCCACCATGACCAGCATTCCGGGCGTTTTTGCGGCTGGCGACGTGCAGGATCACATCTACCGCCAGGCCATCACCAGCGCCGGAACGGGCTGCATGGCGGCCCTGGATGCCCAGCGTTTCCTGGAGCAGGAGAGCACTTGATGTGTCTGAGTTGGCAAGCCTCAAGTTTTTGGTTATAATCTCAGTCTTTGCAAAATTCGTCCCGGTGTTCGGTGCATGATTTCATGAGTTTCATGAGTTGGGCGCTGTCACCGGAAGGGTGATGACCCAAGGGTTCAAGTTTTTAAAAACAAGAATCCTTGTTCTGATCACTGCTTCGTCACACAAAAGCGCAGCGGCAACAAGCGCAATCACAGCGAACGGAGAAGCGTCATGGCACGCGTCTGTCAAGTCACGGGTAAGGGCCCGATGGTGGGAAACAATGTTTCTCACGCGAACAACAAAACCAAGCGTCGTTTTCTGCCTAACCTGCAGTACCGTCGTTTTTGGGTCGAGAGCGAAAACCGTTGGGTGCGTCTGCGCATCAGCACATCGGCTTTGCGCTTGATCGACAAAGTGGGCATCGACCAGGTCCTGACCGACCTGCGTGCCCGTGGCCAACTGTGATCCGGAGCTGAATCATGGCATCTAAAGGCGGACGCGAAAAGATCAAGCTGGAATCCACTGCGGGTACCGGCCACTTTTACACCACGACCAAGAACAAGAAGACCACGCCCCAAAAGCTGGAATTCATGAAGTTCGACCCCAAGGCTCGCAAGCATGTGGCCTACAAGGAAATCAAGCTGAAGTAATTCAGACTGGTTTCTTGTCGCAAGAACCCGCTCAGCGCAAGCTCAGCGGGTTTTTTCATGGCTGATGACCCTGGGGTGTCGGTGGGTTTATGCAGGCATGCGTCATGAGCCGCCCATGAAAAAGCCCCGCAGTGCGGGGCTTTGAACATATGTGGGGCGCAAGGCCCCTGAGCACATCGTGCCGTCTATCGGTATATCAGGCGTGCGCGGCGCGCAACTTGCGGGAGAAGTCTTCCAGGGCGGCCACACCACTGGCTTCGGCGCGCTGGCACCAGCCCTGCAGATCGACCACCAATTGCTCGGCGGACACATTGGTCCGCGTCCACAGGGCACGCAACTCTTCACGCATCACGATCAGTTTGTCCAGCTTGGGGTGAGCTTCGCGGGCTTGAGAGATCTCGCTGCGCAGGCCTTGCGGCACTTTGTCGTCATCGCGGTGCAGCCAGTGGCGAACACGCTGCAGCCTGTCGGCAGCAGCTTCCTGCCCGCCGGCCTTCAGCTTGGCCAACTCGGCCGAGCAGGCGGCGCTGACTTCTCGGGCGTAACCCGCCATCAACTCGTAACGGTGGGCCACGATGGCCTCCAGCGTCTTGGCATCGGCCACCGGACGGATGTCGCCCAGCATCAGGCGCGGCGCGGTCTTGCGGACCTTGGCCAGGTGCATCATTTCCAGGGCACGGATGTAACCCCAGCCGATGTCGAATTCGTAGGGCTTGACCGACAGCTTGGCCGACGTCGGGTAGGTATGGTGGTTGTTGTGCAACTCTTCGCCACCAATGATGATGCCCCAGGGCGAAATGTTGGTTGAAGCATCGGGCGCTTCGAAATTACGGTAACCCCACCAGTGGCCCAGACCGTTGATGATGCCGGCCGCCGTCACGGGGATCCAAAGCATTTGCACGGCCCAAACCGTGATGCCAATGGCGCCGAACAGGAACAGGTCCAGCAACAACATCAGGATCACGCCCCAATTGGCTTTGCCGGTGTAGACGACCTTTTCCACCCAGTCGTTGGGCGTGTTGTGCCCGTACTTTTTCAGGGTTTCCTGATTTTCAGCTTCGGCGGCGTACAACTCGCGACCGCGCAACAGCACAGTTTTGATGCCGTGGGCGACCGGGCTGTGGGGGTCTTCTTCGGTTTCGCACTTGGCGTGGTGCTTGCGGTGGATGGACACCCATTCCTTGGTGACGATGCTGGTCGTCAACCACAGCCAGAAGCGGAAAAAATGCGCCGGGATGGGATGAAGCTCCAAGGCGCGGTGCGCTTGCGCACGATGCAGGAAGATCGTGACAGAAGCGATGGTGATGTGGGTCAACACGAGCGTGGCGACCAGAACTTGCCACCAATTGGCCTGAAGAAACCCATCAATCGACCATTGCACGAGTGAGTCGTGAACCGCACCCATGGACAGAAAATCAAACATTCAAAAACCTTTCGAACGGAACCAGCCATTGTAGGCGGCTCACGGTAGATGGGTGCGCCCTCATGTCAAAACAATAGGGGTTGCGGCGCTCACCCAGCAGCGTGGCAACCCTCGTGCCGCCCTGGGACTTGCGGCATTTTCCACACCATCCAAGTTTGTTTCCAACGTTGGGTGTTTGGCGCCCGGAAAAAAAGGCGCTAGCAGGTTCAATTCCCGTCAAGGGCATCGCCAATCTGGCTGCGGAGCAGCTCGGCCAGAGCGCGACGATCGGCATGGCTGGCCGCCTGCAGGGGCAGCACCGTCACGTGGACAGTCAATTGGCGGGCCGTGATCACGCCCCACAGGGACTGCCACAAGGTGGTGTCGCCCACGAAGGCCGCGGCCGGGCTGATGTCATGCAGCTCATCGCTGTAGCGCAGCGCGACTGGCTGCACCGGCTCTTTGGCATCGATCGCAGCCTGCAACATGTTGGCGTGAAAATGCAGCAACTTGTGGCCGTCGCCCGTGGTGCCTTCCGGAAACACCGCGACGGTGTACCCGTTTTGCAAAGCACTGGACATCAAACCCAAAACGCGCATGGCGTCTCGACGGCGCTCACGCTGCAGGTACAAGGTGCCGGCGGCGGTCACCATGAAGCCCACGACTGGCCAGCCTGCCACTTCGGCTTTGGAGACGAAGCGCGAGGGCACGACCGAATTGATGGCCACGATGTCCAGCCACGACACATGGTTGGACACCACCAACTTGGCACCAGGGCGGGGGTGCCCCTTCACGACCAGGGTGACGCCCAGCACCTTGAGCAACTGCTGCGACCACCGGCGCACCGCCTCATCCCGCTCGCCAGCAGGTCGGTCGACATAGGCGATGCGTGCCAGCCAAAGTCCGCGCACGATGTGCCCGACGATGCCCAGCAGGCGCCAGGGCCCGATCAACCAGCTTGACCAAGTGCGACTCACGGGCGTTCCCGCAGGGAAAGCTTTGTCGGGCACGGCTTAGACGGCTTCGTGGGCAACTTGGCCGGCGACCAAGGTCAGGCGGACGCGGCCCGGCAGGTCCGTGCCTGACACCTCGAAAGCAAAAGGCGTGTGTTTGCCCTGGCTGGTTAAAAGGCCAGGCACGGCTTGCCAGCGTGCCGTGGGGTCGAAGATGCAGACATCGGCCACGCCGCCCTGCACCAGTCGTCCGGCACTGGAGGACAGCGAACCCAACGCATCGCCCAGAACCTTGACCGGACCTGCAGTGACGACCGAGAGTGCCTGGCGCAATCTGGCGGGATGAGCGGGTTCATGGTGATCGGCGCCGGCCCATTTCAGGGCCAGGCTCAGCAGCAGTTCCAGGCCGGTGGCGCCGGGTTCGGCTTCGCCAAAGGGCAAGGTTTTTTCGTCTTCGCTGACGGGGGTGTGGTCGGACACCAGCGCGTCGAGTGTGCCGTCGGCCAGGCCGGCCTGCAGGGCATCGCGGTCGCGGCCCTGGCGCAATGGCGGGTTCAGGCGCATGGCGGGGTTGAAGTAGCCGATGTCGATGTCGGTCAACAGCAGGGAGTTGATGCTGACGTCGGCGGTGATGGGCAGGTTCTGGGCCTTGGCCTGCCGGACGAGGTCAACACCCGCCGCGCTGGAGATGCGGCACAGGTGCACCCGGGCACCCGTGGCGCGCACCAGTTCGATGATGGTGTGCAGGGCGATGGTCTCGGCGCTGACCGGCACGCCCGACAGGCCCAGGCGCGTGGCGACCGGGCCGCTGGCGGCCACGCCCTTGCCCAACCAGGCGTCTTGAGGACGCAGCCAGACGGTGTAGCCAAAGGTGGAGGCGTATTGCAGGGCCCGTTGCAGTACCTGCGTGTCGCGCACCGGCACTTCGGCTTGGGAGAAGCCCACGCAGCCGGCTTCGTGCAGTTCGGCCATCTCGGTGAGGATTTCACCCTTGAGGCCACGTGTCAAAGCACCCAGTGGGAAGAGGCGGCAGCGGCTGAGCTTGCGCGCCCGGAACTTGAGCATCTCGACCAGGCCGGGTTCGTCGAGCGTTGGATCGGTGTCGGGCAAGCAGACCACGCTGGTGACCCCGCCGGCAGCGGCAGCAGCGAGTTCGGATTCGAGCATGCCTTCGTGCTCGTGGCCCGGTTCGCGCAGGCGCACGGCCAGGTCGACCAGGCCGGGGGCGACGATCAGGCCCGTGGCGTCGATGGTGCGGTCGGGCGCGAAGTCGGCTTTGGTGTCGCCAATGGCGGTGATGCGGCCGCCAGTGATGGCCAGGTCGCCGATTTGGTCAAGGCCAGAGGCTGGATCAACCAGGCGGCCGTTCTTGATGAGGATTTTCATGCGGGGCTCAGGCTTCGTTGCCAGCGATGATGGACATCACGGCCATGCGCACCGCGATGCCGAAGGTGACCTGGGGCAGGATGACGCTTTGCTTGCCATCGGCCACGGCGGAGTCGATCTCGACGCCTCGGTTGATGGGGCCGGGGTGCATGACGATGGCGTCGGGTTTGGCGTGGGCCAACTTTTCTTCGGTCAGGCCGAACTCTTTGAAGAACTCGCCCGCGCTGGGCAGCATGCCGCCAGACATGCGTTCGTTCTGCAGGCGCAGCATGATGATCACATCAGCGTCCTTGATGCCTTCGACCATGTCATGGCAGACGCGCACGCCCATCTCGCGCAAATCACCCGGCACCAGGGTGCGGGGGCCGACCACGCGCACTTCGGGCACGCCCAGGGTGGTCAAAGCGTGGATGTTGGAGCGGGCCACGCGCGAGTGCACGATGTCGCCCACGATGGCCACCGTGAGGTTGCTGAAGTCTTTTTTGTAGTGCCGGATGGTGAACATGTCCAGCAAGGCCTGCGTGGGGTGCGCGTGGCGGCCGTCGCCGGCATTGACCACGTGCACGTGCGGGGCGACGTGCTGGGCAATCAGGTAGGGCGCGCCGGATTCGGCGTGACGCACCACGAACATGTCGGCGTGCATCGCGCTGAGGTTGGCGATGGTGTCGAGCAGGCTTTCGCCCTTGGAGGCCGACGAGCGCGCGATGTCCAAGTTGATCACGTCGGCGCTCAGGCGCTTGGCCGCGATCTCGAAAGTAGTGCGCGTGCGGGTGCTGTTCTCGAAGAACAGGTTGAACACGCTCTTGCCGCGCAGCAGCG
>CAZKPN010000117.1:0-12189 GCA_964554655.1 uncultured Aquabacterium sp.
TGAACGGGTCGGGCTGGCCGTTGTACACCCAGGTCGTCAGCTTCAAGGGCTCGGCTTGCTGGGTCTTGATGGCCCAGTCCGGGTGCCAGGCTGTGCTGATCTTGCGGCTACCGCTGGGCAGGGTGGCTCCGCTTCCGGTCACTGCGGTGCAGGTGGCCGTATTGGCCAAGCCTTCTACCCGCGTGCTCTCCAGGTTGCGGCTCAGGTCGTTGGCAAAGCAGGTGCGGTGGCCGTTGAAGTCGTCTTTACTGGCCACGTTGCCGTTGGTGTCGTAGGCCAGATTGTTACTAGCCGCTAAACAACCTGCTCCAGCTGGCTGTGTGCGCCCGGAAATCAGTCGCACCCCATTGATGGCAACATAAGTGTAAGTTGAAGTACTGCCAAGCGGCCCTGTTATCTGAACGTTATTGTCAGACGGATATAAAAAGGAGGTCTGAGCAGCACCATCAGCATGCCTCGACTCGATTGCCCGTTTGCTACTGTCATACTTGAACGTAGCAAATCGCTTGCCACCCTCGTCGAGAATGCCAGTCAGGAAGTTCGGATATACGTTGCCGGCCGTGTACAGGGATTCGTTATAGAGGTAGCTCCGCGTTTCTCCATTAACCGTTCCATTGGGATACGTGACAGAGGACAGGTTGCCCTGCCCATCGTAACCATAGTCATAGGCCGTACTGTCAGGTGCTGTGATCTTATCGATGAAGCCGGTGGCACTCCACCTAAAGCCGTATGCCCTACCGAAGGTATCGGTCAGAGTTTTGATCCTGTGGGAAGTGTCATAACTCAACATGAGAGGTGCGCCAGCCATCGAATGAATGGCTGATAGGTCTCCAACCGCGCTATATGTTTCAATGTAGCCGTCAAGTGTGTGGACGCGCCATCCAGTAGTTCCAATCTCGGCATCCGTCAGCCGGGTGACCTTGAAGCTAACATCTGGTTCAGCCTGCCATGCAGATCCATTGGCCGTGAAACGATAGCGCTTGCCATCTTGCCTCTGCAGAGACAAGCTTGTCGGGTCAAACCGGGAGCTAGTCAAATTGACATCATCGACCACCAGTTTACGCTCGTACTCATTACGCCAGCCCGCCCCCATGCTATAGGTTTCGGTGGCCAAGTGATTGTAGTGTCGGCCGAGTGTGATCGGGATAAGTTGACCGGCTGTGGCGTCGATTTCGTATTGGTATTTTGCGCCAAAAGCCCCCAAGATGGGGTTGCTGCCGTTGCATTCATTACGCGGCTGTTTTGCCCCGCAGTACCCATTGGCATCGCCTCGACCAGCAACTTGGCAGGCTGAACCGGTTTGGAAAACAGAGAAGGGCTGCTCGACGATAACAGGTAACCACAGCGATAGCTGCTTTTTGTAAATAGTTACGCTACAAAGATATTCTCCAATGTCGATTTCGGATGCAGCCAACATCTGGATGCGATGCTTGATCGTGGATCCAGACTGATAGGACGACAAAATTCGCTGCGCGCCGCCATGACAAGCACCTTTACCGCTCATATAGTGGGTTTGGGGTGCCGGAGCGTCTTGGTCATACCAGTAATACTCTGCCCAAGCATGAATCGGACAGGCAGTGAGCAGGCTGGCCAATGCCAGAGTTCGATAACTGCAGGTGTACGTAAGTGCCGCCGGCAAATAGTAGTTCATCGGGCAATCCCTGTGCTTATTGATAGATTGTTGAGTACGTGATTCTGGCTAGGCTTTTTGGCCTATTGAATGTGGCGCACTGCAGCGCAAACTTGCCACGAACCCATAAATCCCCGTGGCATTGGAGATCTCTTGGCAATCATGCGCACTTCAGCTAGCCCAGCGATAGCGAAGGCGTTGACCTCGCGGGTCTTGGACAGATCAATGGAAGGGGCCGCTGGTGCTGGCGCGGCCACGAAGGCAGCCACCAGTACGGCCAACAGCCATGAGCATGTTGTTCCCAAATTTTTCCCCTGAATTTATATATGACAGTTGTTCGGCTTCCCAACAGGACACCAGACAGCACATACCTTGCATATTCTCGCAGAGCCCACTACGAAGCTCTCACAGATTTTACGGACACAATGTGACAGTTTCGCAGTGGTTAACACTATGTTTTCATTGAGCGTTAAGTGCTGCGTGAACACTGAAAAGTAGGTTCATGCCATCTTCACCGAAAACGCTCAAATGAGATCGAGACCCTCGTCGGGATGGCACAATTGAGCCCTCCGGGGAGAGAAATTCAAGCATGCAACTTAGTGTTCGTCACGCCTTGGCTCGCGGCTTCACCTTGTTGGAGTTGTTGGTCGTCATGGTCATCATTGGTCTGCTGGCCAGCTACGTAGGCCCGCGCTTCTTCGAGCAAGTCGGCAAGAGCGAAATCAAAGCCACACGTGCCCAGATCGATGCCTTCAGCAAAGCGCTGGACACTTATCGGCTGGACATCGGCCACTACCCCACCACCGAACAAGGCCTCAAAGCCTTAATCGATCGGCCCGCCAACGAGGCCAAGTGGGGTGGCCCATATTTGCAGAAGGACGTGCCGCCCGATCCTTGGGGACAGCTGTACCAGTACAAGGCACCGGGCGACAACAAGCGCGACTACGACATCGTCTCATTTGGCAAAGACGGCCAGCGCGGTGGCGATGGTGACGCTGCCGACATCGCCTCCTGGCAAACCGGTCGTTGAGCTGACACCCATGCGCTTCCATCTGGATGTGGTTCAAGGCCGAAGCGCCCCTCAAACATTGGTGATGGACGCCATCAGCCTGGACGATGCCAAGGCACGCTTGCAGCAACAAGGCTACATCGTCCTGTCCGGTCGCGAACAAGGCGGCGCGTTCAAATCCAAGGCTGTCGGCCAAACCAGCGCCCGATCCAATCGGCGTGATCTGGTGCTCTTCATCGAGCAACTGCACGCCTTGCTGCAAGCGGGGCTCAGTCTCATTGAAGCGCTGGAGACCTTGCGCAAGGGGGCGAGCGGTCGCTGGGCAGAGATCATTGGCCAAGTTGACACACACCTGCGGCAAGGGCAGACCTTGTCCAAAACCATGGAACTTCAGCCCCTGTTCCCACCACTTCTGATCGCCATGGTTCGGTCGGCTGAGGTGACCTCCGATCTACCGCAAGCATTGACTCGTTATCTTGAGCACGAGCGCCGCTCGGAGCAGGTCCTGCACCAGATCACATCAGTGGCGCTGTACCCGGTTCTGCTGATGGGCGTGGGCGGCAGCGTCATGCTGTTCTTGATGCTCTACGTCATGCCCCGTTTTGCGAGGGTGTTTGAAAGCATGAACAACCTGCCCTGGTCCGCCAAGGCCATGGTGGCTTGGTCTCACCTGCTCAAAGCCCATGGCCTTGACCTGTTGCTGGGGGCTGCCGTGATCGCAGCTGCATTGGTGAGCATGTTGGCGGTGCCCGCCTACCGCGCCAAGCTGCTCAATCGCATTTTGGGCGTCGGGCCTCTGGCCAAACATTTGCGCATTTATTTTCTGGCCCGCTGGTACCGGACCATTGGCATGCTGGTGGAAGGTGGCATGCCCCTGCCTGAATCACTGGCTCTGGCCAACCAGGTGCTGCCCCTGGGCCTCAGGTCAAGTGGCTTGGCCGTCGAACAGGCCATGCGCCAAGGACTGGCCCCATCGAATGCCTTCATGCTGGTTGGCATGGCCACGCCCGTGGCCGAGCAGCTTCTGCGGGCGGGGGAACGCTCAGGCGATGTGGGGGTCATGCTCGGGCGTGCCGCCGAGTTCCACGAAAACGAGGTGGCCAAGTCGCTGGACAAGGCCATGCGGATCATTGAACCGGTCGTGATGACCGTGATCGGCTTGGGGGTGGGAGTGGTGGTGGTGTTGATGTACCTGCCTATTTTTGAGCTGGCGTCGGCCATCCAGTGAAAGCCATCGCAGCAACCATGACGCCAGTGTCCTTTCTGTCTCAAAATTTGCCCGATGCCATTCGCGCGGTGTCCTCCGGGGGCCAGCCAGCAGACTTGCTGGTCAGCCTGCAGGCGGGGTTCGAGACCAATGGTGCGCTGGTCAGTTGGTTGGCCCATGAACTGGGCATGCCCGTCGTTCACATGGCCGACCTGGGCAAGTGGACGCCCCGGTTTGACTTGCTGTCGTTCGTGGACAGCTCGCGCATGCGTTGCGCCTTGGCTCAGGATGGCCATGGCGGCTTGCAACTCATGGTCACCGACCCCTTTGATCAAGACCGGCTTGCATGGGCGTACACGGTTCTTGGCCCACACACCGTGAGTTTGGCCAGCAAAGAGACACTTGAAGCCTGGCTTTCTCACTGCGAGGCCCACATGAGCGCCTTGGGCACGATGACGGTGGCAAGCTCCAGCGGCGCCGCTGTCAGCGCTGCAAAAGCAGAGCAATTGAGCCTGCTGCAAATCGGCGCGGACGAGAGCCCCGCTGTGCGCTTCGTCAATTCGACACTGTTCGATGCCCTGCGCACGGGCGCCTCCGACATCCACCTGGAATGCGACCCCAACGGCTTGAGCGTCAAGTTTCGGATCGATGGTGTGCTCAGCCTGCAGCGGCACATGGACAGCATCGAACTTGCTACCCAGGCCATCAGCCGCATCAAGGTGATGGCGCAACTGGACATCGCCGAGCGGCGCATCCCCCAGGACGGCCGCTTGCAGATCAATTTCGAGGGTCGCAGCATCGACATCCGCGTCTCCATCATGCCCAGCATCCATGGCGAAGACGCTGTGTTGCGCGTGCTGGACCGCCAGCACCTGGCCCAAAGCCTGGAGGGGTTGACTCTGTCCAAGCTGGGCTTCAATCCCGAGGCCATCACCGCCTTGCAACATTGGAGTTGCAAATCGCACGGCATGATGCTGGTCACCGGCCCCACAGGGTCGGGCAAGACCACCACCTTGTACGCGGCCATTGCAGAAACCCACAACCCGCGGGACAAGATCATCACCATTGAGGATCCGGTGGAGTACCAACTCCCCGGCGTTCTACAAATCCCGGTGAACGAACGCAAGGGCTTGACGTTTGCACGCGGCCTGCGCTCCATCCTTCGCCACGATCCGGACAAGATCCTCGTCGGAGAAATCCGCGATGCCGAGACCGCCCAGATTGCCATCCAGTCGGCCTTGACGGGGCATTTGGTGTTCACCACGGTGCACGCCAACAATGTGTTCGATGTGGTGGGCCGCTTCACGCAATTTGACATTGACGTCTACACGTTTGCATCGGCCATCAACGGGATCGTGGCTCAACGGCTGCTGCGCAAGGTTTGCCCACACTGCGCCATCAAGGCCACGCAACCCTCAGACCTGCCCTCGGCGCAGGATCAAGCGCATCTGGTGACATCTTCCAGTAGCCACCAATGGCTGCAAGCCCAAGGTTGTGAGCACTGCAGAGGTTCGGGCTATTCGGGGCGCTTTGCGCTGGGAGAGATCCTGGAAATGACGCCCACCATGAAGGGGCTGATCGCCGCTCGGGCGCCTTTGGATCAATTGCAGGTTGAAGCGCAAAAGAATGGCTGGGTGGGTTTGCGGGGTTTGGCTTTGAACGCCGCAGCGCTGGGGAAGACGACGATTGAGGAGGTCAACCGTGTGGCTTCCTGACATGTGGCGCTCGCCACCCTACCTGCTGCGCTTGGGACAGGCCTTCATTCAATTGTGGCAGTTCAATGGCCGTGACTGGGCGCAGATTGAAAGCCAGGCGGTGCATCACCTGGCCCACGATCAATACACGGAACTTTCAGAACTGCTGCCCGGCATCACCCAGGCACTGCCTGAGGGTGCGCGCGTGCAAGTGCTGGCCGATTCCAAATGGATGCCGGTCAGCATGATTCTCACAGGAAGCAAGCCTTTGTCGAGAGCCCAAATCGATGTTCTGGCCAAGCACCGCTTCTCGCAGATCTTTGGCGAGCATGCCAAGGTCTGGAACATCCAAAGCAGCTATGTGGCAGGTGATGCCCAAACCATGGCGTTTGCCTGTCCCAGTGGACTGCTGACCGGCTTGCGCCAAGGCATCGAGGCCCAGCAGCCGGGAGGGCATGTCAGGCACCGGCTGGTTGGACTTGCGCCCACTTTGTCTTGGACATGGGAGAAAATCTGGCGCTCAGGTGCAGGGCAAGCTGGTACTTGGCTTGTCCTGGCCGAGCAAGACCGCAGCATCTTGGTCTGGGCCCCCAAAGGGCAGGCCCTGGGACTGCAACCTGCTGGACCGACTCTGCAAAGCCCCGCTCATCTGGACAAAGTGCTCCGCACCGAAGCCCTGCGCTTTGGCGTGTTTGAGGAGTCCACCTCGGTGGCGGGCTTCTCGTTCGAGGCCATGCCAGAGATGGCGACCCGCCCTTCATCGGATGCATTTCATTGGCAAGTGCTTGGAACCCAGGGGTCCACCAAGTGAGGGGCATGCGCATTGACTTCGTGAGGTCGCCAAGCCAGCCCAAGCTTGGTTGGCTGGTACTGGCCTTTGCCTTGGCGATGCTGGGCTTGGCGGGCTGGCAATACCTGGCGCTCAAGCATCGGCAAGAGGCCTTGGCCAAAGCGCATCAGCAGCAAACTCAGCTGCAGGCCGAGAATGAACGCCAACGTTTGGCCGCCCTGCCCCCGCCCATGCCGGCGTATGTGGACGACAAACGATGGCACCGCGCCGCCAAGGAACTGGCCTTGCCTTGGATCAACACTTTGCGGGCCTTGGAGCAGGCGACCAAGCCGCCCATTTTCTTGGTGGGATTCAAGTCTGATCCGGCCAGTGGGCGACTGCAATTGGACGCTGAGGCACCCAGCCTGGATGCTGCATTGGATTTCGTGACTGCGCTTCAAGCCGCGCCTGCTCTCTCCCAAACTCAGATCTTGTCTCACGACGAGTCCTCTGATCCACAGGGCCGACCCTTGACCCGCTTCTCCTTGCAAACCAGGTGGGTGGTGGCACCATGAACACGCAGCTTGTCCGCATCGCTGCTGCGCGTCTGTTCTTGCTCCTCGGCTGGCCTGGTTGCGCAGGAGTCGCCGGCATGGCAATCGCCTTGGCACTGTTGGCGTGGGTCCATCAAGCCCATCAGGCAACACGGCCATTTGCAGAGGCCACGCCAAGCACGCCCACCGCGCCTGCTCAAGCCGCATCGGCGCCATTGAATCCCATCTTGCCTCGCGCCAGTGATGCCGTTGCAATCCTTCGCATGTTGGAGGGTGAAGCCAAGGCCAACGGCCTGGCTTGGCCGCAAGCCGAGTACCGCATCACCCGCTTGAGTGATGAGGCCTTGTCCGCCCTGGAGATCCGAACGACGCTCAAAGGCCCCTATCCCAAATTGCGGCAACTCATCACCACCTTGCTGGACAAGCAGCCCGCCCTGGCCTTGCGCGAATTGGCCTTGTCTCGCCCCAATGGGGATGCCATCGAGGTGGAGGCCAAGCTCCACTGGACGGTGTTCCTGGCCGATGGCTGGCCGCCAGCCAGCCAAGGGGACAAGCCATGAGCCGTCAGCGGCTTGTGTTGTGGCTGGGTTTGTTGGCGCTGGTGCTCGTCATTCGGTGGTGGGACCCCATGGGGCGCCCCAAAGCCATCGAAGCCGCCTCAGGCGCTGTGGAGCGGGTGAGCCAGGCTGTGGCCCCCAATCCATCGCCAGCGGCAGACGTTTTTTATGCCAAGGGGCCCTCTTGGCCGGTACGCTCAAGCACACACGATGAAGGCGCGGGCAATGCTTTCCTGGCCCGTGGGCAAGTGCCACCTCCAACTCCGCTCAAACCAACCCCTGTTGCAGCGCCTGCGCCCGTGGCCTATGTGCCGCCTCCACCACCACCTCCAACGCCCCCACCTTTGCAGATCATCGGCACATGGGGCGATGAAACCAATCTTGCCGTCTTTGTGGGCGGCCCGCAAGGCACCGTCCTGGCGCGACAGGGTGAAGTCATTCTTTCTGACTACCGCGTGCAAAGCATCACCACACAGCAACTGACATTGCTTCAAAACAGCAACCAGCGCACATGGAATTTGCCCATACCTGCAGCGCCCTCGACTTTGCAAACGTGGCCTGGCCGATGAAGCGCTTTGTACTTCATTGCTCTCTGAACATTTCCACACCGCGACGTTGCAACGGCGCAGGACACCCATGAGTACGCATCCATTCCTCAGGCTTGCTCAATCTGTTTTGGCAGTGCTGTGCTTGACCAGTTGCGCTGGCTACCAAACTTACCAAGAAGGTCAAACGGCCATTGCCGAAGGCCGTGTGGTGGATGGCTTGGACAAGATCAGGCAAGCCTCTGAGCTTGCTCCTGGCAACTCGGACTACCGACGCGCCTACCTGAATCAGCGCGATGCGATCGTCAACAGCCTGATCCGCCAAGCCGAGCTGAGCGTTGCCAACAACAACTTCGATCAAGCCAAGAACACCTACAACCAGGTGCTGCTCATGCAGGTGGACAACACCCGGGCACGCGCAGGGCTGAACAATGTGGAAGCAGCGCAAAGACACGCCAAGTTGCTGGATGCCGCTGTGACCATGGCGGAAGCCGGTGACCTGGACGCTGCCATCGTCAAAGTCCGGCAGATCCTGTCTGAAAGCTCCACGCATCGGCGTGCCATGGTCACCTTGAAACGCCTGATGCGCCAGCAGGCTGAAGCCACGGGCAAGGAACTTGGCATCTATCCCCAATTGAAAACCACCTACCGCACACCCGTGTCGATGAGTTTCACCAACGCCAGCTTGCGGCAGGTCTTTGAGGCCTTGAAGCTGGCCTCGGGCCTGAACTACCTGTTTGACAAAGACATGGCCCAAGACGGCCGGGTGACCATGTCGTTCAAAGACAAACCCGTTGAAGACGTCTTGCGCCTGGTCCTGGCCACCAACCAACTGGCGTACCGGATCCTGGACGGCGACACCCTGCTGATCTACCCCAACACGGCCGGCAAATCGGCGGACTACCGCGAGATGGTGGTCAGGTCCTTTTACCTGAGCAATGCCGACGTCAACAAAACGGCCGCCATGATCAAAGGCATTGCCAAGGCCAAAGACGTGTTCGTGGATGAACGCCTAAATCTCATCGTGATCAGAGATTCCGCCGAGATCGTGCGCTTGTCAGAAAAGCTCATCGCCGCGGCCGACATTGTGGAACCCGAAGTCATGCTGGAGTTGGAGGTGATGGAGGTCAACGTCAACCGTCTTCAGGAGATCGGAATCCAATGGCCAGATGCCGTTTCCGCCTCGATCACTGGGGCCAGCGGCGTGGTCGGCCAACTCACACTTGATGAACTGCGCCATGGCGGTGGCCTGGTCAACGTCAACGTTGGCAATCCACTGGTATCGGCCCAACTGCGAAGCCAGAAGGGGGACTCCAACGTTCTGGCAAATCCCCGGGTTCGCGTTCGCAACCGACAGAGCGCCAAGATCATGATTGGGGACAAGGTGCCGGTGATCACGGTGACCAACACCGCCAACGTGGGTACCTCTGAGTCCGTCAGTTACCTGGACGTCGGATTGAAGCTGGAAATCGAACCCACGATTTCATTGGATGACGATGTGTCCATGAAGCTGAGTCTGGAGGTCTCCAACATCGTCGACACCATCACGCGCACCAGTGGCACTCAGACGTATCGGCTGGGAACGCGCAACACCTCCACCGTGCTTCGGGTGCATGACGGGGAAACCAATGTGTTGGCCGGCCTGATTCAAAAGGAAGATCGAAGATCCAACACCGGGATTCCGTATCTGAACGAGTTGCCCGTGCTGAGCAAACTGTTCGGACGCTCTTCAGACCACGACTCCAAAACGGAAATTGTTTTGTTGATCACACCACGCATCATCCGTAATCTGGACGTACCTGGCGTTGGCCTGCAGGAGTTCACATCGGGTACCGAAAACGCCATCGGCGCTGCCCCGATTCAACTGGGTGTCGGCAAAGCCCAGACCAAACTAACGCCGGGTACAAGCACTGTGGGGCATTCCCCAGTGGCAACGCCATCCTCGGGGCCAGCTTCCATGGCCCAACCACCCTCAGACAACGGCTCACCGCAATTGATCGCCCCGGCAACGGCTGTTGCACCTGCGGCAGCACCCTCCCCCGCCCCGCCAGCGATGCAACCCGAGGCTGAGCCCGACATCCCCTTTGCGCCCCCGCCTCGTCGTCGCACCCCCAACACCCTGCCGCCTCCGGCGGCTGTCTCGCCCAAGCCTTGATTGAGGCCAGCACAATGCAGCCTTGCAAGCATTCAGGACAGCCGCCAAACGGGTTCAGCCTCATTGAACTGCTGGTGGTGGTGGCGATGGTGTCGATATTGGCCTCCATTGGATTGCCATTGGCTGAACTCGCACACAGGCGCACGCAAGAGGAAGAACTGCGCCAGTCCTTGCGTCAGATTCGCTCTGCGCTGGATGCCTACAAGAAGGCAACCGATGCGGGCCAGATCGTCAGACAGGTGAACGCCAGTGGTTACCCATCCAGTCTGGATGTCCTGGTCACAGGGGTGGTTGATGCGCAATCACCGAGGGGTAGCAAGTTGTTCTTTCTTCGACGACTTCCCAGGGATCCCTTTGCACCCGATGCAATCGACGCCCCGGCCCAGACATGGGGCTTGCGCAGCTATGAAAGCACGGCAGAAGAGCCCAAACCAGGCAAGGACGTCTTCGACATCTATTCCAAATCCGAGGGGGCCGGCATGAATGGCGTGCCCTACAGAAAATGGTGAGCGTGCGCCAGGGTGAGCGTCATTCACACAATCGTGGGTTCACCTTGATTGAACTACTCGTGGTGCTGGCCATCATGGCGACGCTGTTGTCCATCGTGGCGCCCCGGTATTCAGATTCGGTTGACCGGGCTAAAGAGGCCACCTTGAAGACCAACTTGCGGATTTTGCGAGAGTCCATCGACAAATACCGCGCCGACACCGGGAAGCTACCGGAAGCGTTGGAGAAGTTGGTGACGGCCAGGTACATCCAGGCGGTGCCTGTCGATCCGATCACGGACCAGGACAACACGTGGCTGCTGGTGCCGCATCCAGATGGAACTACTTCGGGCATCTACGATGTGCACAGCGCAGCTGAAGGAGTCGGGCGTGATGGCAAACCGTTCAACCAGTGGTGAGCAAGGGATGACGGCCCCCGCTCAGCACCGCCAAAACGGATTCACCTACATTGGCGTGCTGATGGCCATCGCCTTCATGGGGATCGGTTTGCTGGCAATCTCGGAAGTGTGGACAACAACCGCAGAGCGCCAGAAAATGGCCCAGCTTGATTGGGTGGGTGAACAGTATGTCCAAGCCATTCAAAGCTACTACTACGCCAACACGGGATCGCTTCATAGTTATCCGAGCAAGCTGGAAGACCTTCTGGAAGACAAGCGGCACCTGAGCATCAAAAGACACATCAGGACCTTCTATGCCAACCCGTTCACCAACGGCGACTACTGGCAAACACTTCCAGCGCCTGGAGGTGGGATCCAGGGCATTGAATACCAACGGCGCGACTCAGATTATCCGGTCACCAAGCAGTTCATTTTTGTCCCTGCCATGAGCAGCATGGCTAGATGACGAAACGCTGCTGGCTTCGTGGCGCTGAATGAGACGCTCGACGGCATGCCAGCATAAAGGTGCGCAAACAGGTTATCAAGTGACAACTTGGCGCAAAATGATCATTCACTGAGCGATTGGACAAACAAATCATTCGTCATGGCACCGCTGGCATCATCGCCACCGCTCTGGCCCTGACCGATCGACCCAGATGCCCCTGCCGCAACGAACTGCCCGCCCTGAACCAGCAAGCCATCGTAGGCCAGCACCCTCAGACGATTGATCCGCTTCGTCCCCTTCGGGAATCGGATCAGGTCATCGTAAAGCCTGGGGTGATCAGCCCGGGTCAGCTCAAACACCAGACGGATCTGCTCACCCGGCACTTTGGCATCGGCACTCATTCAGCACCTCCAGCCTCGATCCCACCCTTGTCCGAACGCGATGCCTGCATGACAGTGCGCGCATAGTTCTGCCCTGCGAGCTGAAAGCCCCGCACATTGGCGAACATCGGCTCCTTCACTTCATGGATCTTGTGCAGTGGGAACGCCGCCTTGACCGCCTTTCGGAACAGGAACGCCCCACCACCAACCAGGATGATGTTCTGCAGGCTCTGCGGTGATTCGATCCAATCCCTCATGGTCGACACAGCCTGCGCAGCAACCGATTCGGCCATGGGCAAGTGGCGACTCATGTCGTAGGCCTTCTGATAGATCACCGGCGACTTGCCGGTACGCAGAGCCC
>CAZKPN010000118.1:0-1315 GCA_964554655.1 uncultured Aquabacterium sp.
TCCTTGGGCATGGTGCTGCCGGAGATGCAGATCGCCAGCGAAATCAGCGTGACGGGGTATGTCAATTCAGTGCTGTCAGTGCTGAACAACGGGATTGGCAAGGTGAGCAACCAAGCCGGCGTGCGCCTGGTGCTGACCGATCAACGCTTGCTGGCCAACACCCCTGATGACCTGGTGTCCGACATGTCCAACCGCCTGTTGGGCGGGATCATGAGCCAGGCACTGCGCAAGGACATCACCGCCGCGGTCTTGACCATCCCCGTGCCAGCGCTGAACGAGTCCGGCACCAACACCGCCGACATCAACACCGCGCTGGACAAGCGCGTCAATGCCGCCATCCTGATGACCGCCGTGTCACCAGAGTTTCTGATTCAAAAATGAGCTTGCCGACATGAGCACCAACCAACGTCGATCATTTCTGAAACAAGCCACCGTGCTGGGCGCGGCCGGGCTGACCACGCCGTGGGCCTTGAACCTGGCCTCCATGGGGGTGGCTTCGGCCCAGTCGAGCGGCGCCACGGACTACAAGGCCCTGGTGTGCATTTTCCTGGCTGGTGGCAACGATGCTCACAACACCGTGATTCCCACCGACGAGGCCTCGTGGTACTACTACAGCGTGGCACGTGACTCCAACGCAGCCATCGTGGCCAATGGGGGCACACCCATTCCCGGCGCCTTGTCCATCGCTTTGAAGCGCTCGGAGTTGTTGCCCATCACCGTGGCGGACGCCGGTGGCTTCAACACCGAACGCAGATTCAAGTCCTTTGCCCTGCACCCCCAACTCAAGCGCATCCGCGACATGTACGTGGACGGCAAGGCGGCCGTGATCGCCAACGTGGGCCCCCTGATCATGCCCACCCAAAAGATCGACCTGTTCAGTCTGAGCTTCCCGGTGCCCACCAACCTGATGTCGCACAACGACCAACAGTCGATGTGGCAATCGTTCGCTGCAGAAGGGGCGGTCGCGGGCTGGGGCGGCCTGATGATGGACAGCCTGATGTCGCGCAACACCGTGAGCACGTTTTCCTCCATCGGGATCAACAGCGGGCCAGTGTGGCTGTCGGGCAAGCAGGTCATGCCCTACCAGCTCAGCACCTCGGGCCTGACCCGCATGGCGGGTGAAGGCAGCACCTATGGCAGCGCGGCGGTTTACCAGGCGGTGCGCAAGATCGCGTCCACCCCCACCAGCTCGGACATCCTGGCGCAGGACTACACCAAGACCGTGCAACGGGCCTTGAGCGTAGAAAGCACCCTGCTGAGCTCGCTGCCCGCCGCCGCCCTGGCGCCTTGGGGAACACCGGGCGCGGCCACCTCC
>CAZKPN010000118.1:1415-11872 GCA_964554655.1 uncultured Aquabacterium sp.
AAGGCCGGGCGCCTGGCCTTCACCACCGACATCCCCCGCGCTGTGGCGCACGGCACCTTGCAGTTCATCGCGGTGGGCACGCCCCCGGATGAAGACGGCTCGGCCGACCTGCAATACGTGCTGACCGCCGCCCGCAACATCGGCCGCCTGATGACCGACTACAAGGTGGTGGTCGACAAGAGCACGGTGCCCGTGGGCACGGCCGACAAGGTGCGCGCCGCCATCGCCGACGAGCTGGCCAAGCGCGGCAGCGACACACCTTTTGCGGTGGTCTCCAACCCCGAGTTCCTGAAAGAAGGCGCGGCGGTGGAAGACTTCATGCGCCCCGACCGCATCGTGGTGGGCGCCGACGACGAGCAGGCCATCTTGCTGATGCGTGCCCTTTACGCGCCCTTCTCGCGCAACCGCGACAAGGTCCTGGTGATGGACGTGCGCAGCGCCGAACTCACCAAGTACGCCGCCAACGCCATGTTGGCCACCCGCATCAGTTTCATGAACGAGCTGGCGCTGCTGGCCGAGAAAATGGGCGCCGACATCGAGTCCGTGCGCCAGGGCATTGGCTCTGACCAGCGCATTGGTTTCCACTTTTTGTACGCTGGCTGCGGCTATGGCGGCAGTTGCTTCCCCAAAGACGTCAAGGCGCTGATCAAGACGGCCAGTGGGCAAGGCCAGAACCTGAAGGTGCTGCAGGCCGTGGAAGATGCCAATGATGCGCAAAAGATGGTGCTGGTGGACAAGGTCACCCGCCGCTTCGGGCAAGACCTGAGCGGCAAGCGCTTTGCGGTGTGGGGCCTGGCCTTCAAGCCCAACACCGACGACATGCGCGAGGCCACCAGCCGCGTGGTACTGGAAGAGCTGTTCAAGCGCGGGGCCACCGTCACCGCTTACGACCCGGTGGCCATGGAAGAAGCCCAGCGCATCTTTGGCCAACACCCCAGCCTGAGCTACGCTGAATCGCCCATGAGCGCACTGCAAGACGCCGATGCCCTGGTCATCGTGACCGAGTGGAAGGAGTTCCGCAGCCCTGACTTTGCCCAGATCAAGGCCAGCCTGAAAACCCCCGTCATCTTTGACGGGCGCAACCTCTATGAGCCCAGCATCGTCAAGGCTTCTGGCCTGGACTATCTGGCCATTGGGCGGGCTGCTTCGGCAGCGTGATCACAAAGCGGCTGCCCCCGCCTTCGCGGGCTTCGCAGCGCACCTGGCCGCCATGCCTTTGGGCAATCTGGCGGACCAGGCTGAGCCCCAGGCCCACGCCGCCGGCATGCTCTGAATGGCCGGGCAGACGGTAGAAGGGCTCGAAGATGCGCTCGCACTCTTCGGGCGGCACACCGGGGCCCCGGTCACTGACGCTGATCTCGACCAGCAGGGGGCCGGCCGACACGTTCAGCAAGATGGGCTCACGGTCACCGCCATAGCGTTTGGCGTTTTCCAGCAGATTGCGCACGGCGCGGCGCACCAGGCGCTCGTCGAACTTCACGGCCTGGCCTGAGGCTTCGTCGGCCTCCAGCACGGCACCGACACGGCGCGCCTCTTCGGCGGCCAGGCCCACCAGGTCAACAGGCTGGCGGTCCAGCTCGGACTTGGCATCCAGGCGGCTGGCCAGGAGCACCTCTTCCACCAGAGCATCCAGCTCCTTGATGTCCTGGTTGATTTCCTGGCGCAGGGCCTCGCCGCGCTCGGGCGGCAACTCGGCCATCATGGACACTGCCATCTTCAGGCGGGCCAAAGGCGATCGGAGTTCATGGCTGGCGTTGGCCAGCAGATTGCGGTGGGCACCGATGAGGTCTTCGATGCGCTGAGCCGCCTGGTTGAAGCTTTGCGCCAGGTCGGCCACTTCATCACGCCCCTCGACCTCCACGCGGTGCTGCAGTTGGCCCGAGCCAAAGGTTTCAACGCCTTGGCGCAGCGCTTTCAGACGGCGCGTGAGGCGGTTGGCCACGGGCCAGGCGCCAATGGCCACCGCCACGAACAACAGCAGCAGCGACAGAATCAGCGCAGGCGCGCCGCTGAGCAGCCAAGGCGGTGGCGCCAACCAGCCCAAGGGGCCGCCAAACCAGTGTGGCGGCCCGCCCATGCCCGCTGGCGGCGGTGGGCCGCCCTCGCCGACCGGCGGACCACCGCGCCCCCGCGCCACCAATGACGGCCGCAAGATCCACAGGACGCGGCCATCAGACAGGTGAACCTCCTGCAGGCGGATGAGGGTGCCGCGCTGGCGCAGCAAACGCTCTTGCATCAGGTCCGAGGTGGCGATGCGCCGGCCTTGGGGGTTGTCCAGCGCCAGGGGCAAACGCAGGCGCGTGGCCCATTCCAGCAAAGCCTGGGCCTGGTCAGCCTCTGGCTGGTTGACCGCGGGCAGGCTGTTTTCGATGAGCTCGCCCCAGGCGGCGGCACGTTCGTTCGAGGCGGCCTGGGATTGAAACTCGTTGCGCTCGTGCTCCATGTGGCGCTGCGCCAGCCAACCGGTGCCCAGCGTGAACAGCAGCAAGACCGTGACCACGGTCAGGTAGATCCGCAGCGCCAGGGTCTTCATGCGGTCTCGGTATCAGCGTCCTGCTTTTTGGCAAACACGTAACCCGCGCCACGCACGGTGAGGATGCGCTTGGGCTCTTTGGGGTCGTCTTCGATGGCGGCGCGGATGCGCGAGATGTGCACGTCGATCGAGCGGTCGTAGGCCTCCAGGGGATGGCCTTTGAGCGCGTCCATGATGTGGTCGCGGCTGAGTACGCGGCCAGGGTGCTGGGCCAGCACGGACAGCAGGTCGAACTGGTAGGAGGTCAGCTCGCAAGGCGTGCCTGCCAGCCGAGCCTGGCGCAGGCCAGCATCGATCTCCAGGCGGCCAAAGCGCCACACGTCATCGTCCTGGGCGGCAGGGTTGGTGCGGCGCAGCAGGGCACGCAGGCGGGCCAGCAGTTCGCGCGGCTCGAAAGGCTTGGGCAGGTAGTCGTCGGCCCCGACCTCCAGACCAACGATGCGGTCAGTGGGCTCGCCTCGGGCGCTGAGCATCAGCAAGGGCAAGGACCGCGTGCGGGACGCCGAGCGCAGCTCGCGGCACAGGTCCAGACCGTCGCCATCGGGCAGCATCAGGTCCAGGACCAGGGCATCGACCGCCTGGCGCGCCAGCAGTTCACGGCCCGCGCTCAAGGTGGGGGCGCTGGAGACCTGGTAGCCGTGGCTGCGCAGGTAGTCGCCCACCATCGCGCTCAGGCGCAGGTCGTCGTCGATCAGTAGGATGTGCTCGCTCATGTCCAGCATTGTCGCCCCCTGTGGCCTCAATGCTCAAGCCGAGCATGGGACTGGCCGCGTGACTTCATCCGGTCGTGGCGCTTTTGCACCTTGGCGACCAGTTCAGCGCGTTGCGCTGGGGTCAGTACCTTGCTTGCATCCAGCGCGAATTGCAGCATGCGCTTGCTCAGGGCATCGTGGCTGGCCAGGCCTTGCTGGCGCAGCTTTTCAGCAGCGGCGGCATCCACCTGGGGTTGGGCAAACAAGGCCAGCGTTTGCTCATGGATGCTGCGTCCTGCTTCATGCAGCGGCTTCAAATCAGCTTGCGCCGATTGGGCCAACGCCTTGATCTGCGTGCGCTGAGCATCGGTGGCCTTGACCTGGTCCAGCACGCGATCCAGGCGACGCCCGTCCAGCGGCATCATGCCCGGGCCTGCATGGCCATGGCCGTGGCCATGCATCATGCGACCGTGATGACGAGCATGCTCGCCAGGTGCCGAAGCGCTGACGGCCGCGCCGGGCTCCTGGGCTTGTGCCAGCGAGCTCATGCTGAAGGCCGACACGGCCGAAATCACCAACAACGCACTGGCCATGGCCAGCGGTCTCCAGGTGTCAGCGTGAGTGAGTTTTGCGATCTTGCCCATGGTTTGTTTCCTTTGGCGGGAGATGGCCCTTGCCACCTGTCCATGCCTTCATGGTGAGAGCGCGCCGTGAAGCAAGTGTGGCCGGCCCGTAAAGATCTGTGAAAACACTCAAATCAGGCTGGCGGCCATGTTGATGGTCAAAGCCAGCAAGGTGGTGTTGAACAGGAAGGCCAACACGCAGTGGATCAGGCCAATGCGCCGCATGGCGCTGTTGGTGAAGCTGACATCGGCCGTTTGAGCCGAGGTGCCAATGACGAAGGAAAAGTAGACGAAATCGCCGTAATCAGGCGTCTTGGTGCCCGGGAAATCCAACCCACCGGCGGTGCCTTTGCCCTCGTCCAGGTAGTAGTCGTGGGCGTAATGCAGCGCAAACATGACGTGCGTGAACGCCCACGAGGACACGATGGTGGTGATGGCCAGCCCGACGTGCAGGAACTTGGTGGCCCGGGCCATGTCCTTGACCAGTGACAGCTCGACCACGATGGCCGCCAGGCTGGCCACGGCGGCCACGATGACCAGGGCCAGGATGAGCAGTTGCCCCTCGTCCTCCAAGTTGGCGCGCCAGCGGATCCTTTCATGCGACGAGCGGGCCATCATGCCCCCCGCGAGCACCAGGTACAGCACGACCCCGGCGTTCCAGCCAATCAGCATTCGGGTGGTGAGGCTTTCCACCACGCCCGCCGGCAGCAGTGCCATGATGGCCCCTGCCAGCGCAGCGGCGATGAACAAGCGCGGTCGGACCTGGACCTGGCGGATGAATCGGTTGCGATGCAGGGACATCCCGGGAGTATCGGGCAGGAACAAGCCGCATCGCCGTGCTAACGTGTCTCAGCTTTTGGAGTTTCCCCATGTCTGAGCTCAATGGGCCCGCCCGGCCCCGCGCACGCCGCCCGCGTGCCAGCACCAAAGGCGCCGTCACGCCCCCGCCTGCCCTGCCCACCCGCCTGGACACCCTGCGCGATGCCCTGGTGGCCTGTGTCGATTTGCTGAAACAACGCCGCGCCGACCTGATCCCCCCCAGCGACATCGACGAGTTCATCGACCTGGACTGGATGGTCTGGGACGGCGGCAACCTGACACTGACCCTGACCGGCAGCAACATCTGCCGACAAGCGAGGACGCGGGCAGGATCCGCCGATGGCTGAAGTGAAACGCGCCGCCCTGGGTGCCGTGCTGGCAGTGGTGGGGCTGACGGTGGCATGCACAGACGCAACGTCGGTGCAAGGGCCGGTTGGCACACCGATCGAGACACGCGAGCCCAACGCCGCCGACCAACGCCCCGCCTTTGCCGGGCAGACCCGCGCACCGGGCGTGGACTCCAAAGTCGCCTACCAGGTGACGGTGCTGACCAAGGGGCTGAACAGACCCTGGGCCGTGGAGCCCTTGCCCGATGGCGCACTGCTGGTCACCGAGAAAGTGGGCGCCATGCGGATCGTGTCGGCCTCGGGCACCGTGGGGCCGCCATTGGCCGGTCTGCCCCCGGTTGAAGTGCGCGGCCAGGGTGGCCTGCTGGACGTGGCCCTGAGCCCCACGTTTGCCACCGACCGCCTGATTTACTGGACCTTCACCGAAGCGCGCGGTGGGGGCCTCAACGGCACCAGCCTGGCGCGGGGCGTGCTGTCCCAAGACCGTTTGCGCATTGACCAGGCCAAGGTGATTTTCCAATCCCTGCCTGGCTTTGACGGTGGCCTGCACTTCGGCTCACGCCTGGCCTTTGGCCCGGACGGCATGTTGTACATGACGCTGGGCGAACGCTCGGATGCCGAGATGCGACCCCATGCGCAGCGGCCAGACAGCCACCTGGGCAAGGTGCTGCGCCTGAAGCCCGATGGCACCGCTCCCGCCGACAACCCCTTGGTGGGCACGCCAGGCGCCAAGCCCGAAATCTGGAGCCTGGGGCACCGCAATGTCGAGTCGGCGGCCTTTGACTCGCAGGGACGTTTGTGGACCGCCGAGATGGGCCCGCGCGGTGGCGACGAACTGAACCTGATCGGCCGAGGCAAAAACTTTGGCTGGCCGCTGGTGTCGTTTGGCGAAGAATATTCAGGGCAGCCCATCGAGGGCGCCATGACCGACCGCCCGGGCTTTGCGCCACCTGTGTACTACTGGGACCCGGTGATCGCACCTTCGGGCGCGCAGTTCTACACCGGCGCGGCTTTCCCGGCCTGGCAAGGCAGCCTCTTCCTGGGTTCGCTCAAGGAAGGCTGGCTGGTGCGCCTGGAGATCAAGGGCGATCGGGTGGTTGGCGAAGAACACCTGCTGGGCGATCGCAAGCAACGCCTGCGCGATGTCCGCCAGGGGCCGGACGGCGCGCTGTACGTGGTGACCGATCAACCAAAAGGTGAACTCTGGAAGATCACGCCCAAGTAAACAACGTGCACGGCCTCTTCAGGCCGGCGCCACATTGCCCTCGCGGCGCAGCACGGCCATGGCGTCTTTCAAGGCGTAGTCCGCATCGCTCTTCAAGGTGGCCAGCGCCTCGGTGACGAAGGACTGCCACAGTTGGACGTAGTCGTCCTGGTGCTGCATGGGCGCGTGGTCGCGGATGTACTGGCTGGCCAACTCGGCATCCAGGCCGGTCTTTCGGATCTTGCGGATCAGGGTGGCGGCGCTGCGTTCGGTCAGCATCGTCTTGGGCGCCGTGCTGGTGGCCACGCACAGAAACAAGGTGATCAAGGAGCCCTCATCGCTGTGGCCCGCGGTGATTTTTTTCCAGCTGGCAGAGGCTGAGCGGTCGTGGTGGTCCACCTCGCTCAAGGCGTCTTCAATCCAGAAATAGCGCCCCCGAAAGGCCGGCGTTTTGTGGAACAGCTTGTGAGGCGTCAAGCTGGTGTCCAGGATCTTGGGCAGGTCGGCCATGACCGATTGCCACGCTTCATCCACCACAGGCTTGAGGTGTCCGGGCAGCTTGGGCGGGATGCCTGCCGTCAAGTTGGCAGGTGGCTTTTTGCGCAGGGCTCCCACCATTTTGTCGAAGGCGGCCCAGTCGGGCATGGCGGTGTGTTTGGTGGCGAAGCTGAGCAACGCGGTGCGGATGACCGCATCGGCATCGGCGCCGGCCTCTTCCAGTTCGGCGGCATCGAGTCCCAAGGCTTCGGCCAGCCAAATGGCCGCGTCCATGGCCTGAGCAGCGTGGCCGCGCTGGGCCAACTCAGCCCGGTAGTCGGCCAGGCTGCGCAAGGACCACTTGGCCAGTTGCGGGATGTGGTCGTCGGTGAAGCCGTGGCGCTCGTTCATGCCGAAGTGGCTGGTCTGCGGCATGGCGATCAGGCGCTTGAGCATGTCCGAGCCGCCCTTGGAGCGCGACAAAAACGAGTGGTCGCGCAAGGACTCGGCGGCTTGGCGCGGGTCGCCGCCGCAGGTTTCTTCCAGGTACAGGCTGACCAGGTTCACCAGCCGGTCCTTGGCTTTCTCAAGCTCGGGGCGCAGGAACTCGCTGCCAAAGTAGCTGGCGATCTGCACCATGCCTTTGGGCGCATCGTGGCAGATGGCGTCCAGTTTGGACTGGTCGATGATGCCGTTTTGCACGCCGTACCGGAGCGCTTTTTCAAAAAAAGGCCGTGCGTCGTAGACCGCGATGGACGAAGCTGAATCGGAAGAGGTACTGCCCGTCATTTAGATCGCCGACTCTTCTTCCGATTCCAAATTGGCAGGCGTGATCTTGCCGCGGTCGGTGTCAGCCAGATCGACCTTGCCATCACCCTCTTCGGCCTCGTCCGCCTCTTCCTCGCCAGCATCGAAGGCGCGTGATTTGGCGCGCAGCACCAACAGCATCTCGATGAACAAGTCGGGGCACTGGTAGCGCAGGATCCAGGCCAGTTCCATCCAGTCCTGGTCGGCCACTTCATCTTGATCGACGATGGGCTTGACGTAGGCCGAGGCGTACAGCGCGGTCTCGGACAGCATCTGGCCGTCGTCTTCCAAAGCATCGAAACTGCCGGTGCGGGCAAAGGTTTCAACGCGGCTCCATTTGTCGGCAAAGTAGTCGGCCAGGGCTTCGCTGCCGCCTTCCAGGTCGCCCACGGCGGTCAAGAACTCAACCGGGCTGGCGTCTTCGCGGAAGATGATGGAGTTGACCATGCCGCGCAGGTGGGTGCGGGTGAGATCTTTGTAGCGCTTTTCGATCACGACCGCGCGGGCGAACTGGGCCGGGGTGACCATCAGGTTGATGATCGACTCTTTGGAGTTGTCGTACTCGCGGATGACGGCCAGGATGTCCTTGGGTGGCAGCTGCTCCAGCACCACCATCAACGCGCCATCGCCCTCGGTGTCGGCCAGCTCGACCAGGGCGGATTCGGCCCCCACGATGTCGCCGGCGGCGATCAGGCTTTGGGTTTTGGCGATCAGGGCAAGGTGGTTGCTGCTCATCAGGGCTCTTTCTTCAAACGGTCAGTCAATCGATCAATCACTCTTTGCGGTCGAAACCTTGCTCGACCATCCAGTCGGCGCCGGCCTCTTCGCGAGCACGGGCGTCGTCGCTGTCCTGCTGGCTGAAGTCGCCGTCGCGGTCTTCACCATCCTCTTCTTCCGTGTCCTCATCAGCCGCCTGGGCGGCTTGTGAGGGGTCGGCCTTGCCATGCATGTATTCCAGCCCGGCGGCCACGGTCAGGAAACGGCCGCCTGAGGGTTCTTTCAAGAAGACCTGGGCCAGCTCCTGCGCCCATGGCGTCAACTGAACAGCGTTGCCCAGGGTGTCCCACTCCGGAAACTCGTCCACTTCCAGGCTGAGCAATTGGTCCATCAACACCGGCTGCGGAAAGCGAAAGCCTTGGTGGAACACCACCGCGACCATCTCGGGGCAAACCTCGACCATTTGCAGCAAGAAATCGACCTCCTTGCGCTTGGCGGCCAGGCGCTGGCGCAGCACGTCCTTGCCTTCGGAGTCGGAGCTCAGGTCGTCAAGTTCGGCCTGGTAGGCCGAGCGCAGTTCATGGAAGAAGGGGGAAATACTCATGTGGGGCTGAAGTTCGTCAAAGCAAGGCGCTGAAGTAGTTTTGCCAGATGTCTCTGGCGGTCTCGATCGGGCTGTCGAGCAGGTTGCGGCGGCGGTTGTCGTCGTAGGCCTGGCGTTTGGCCGCGTCGGACAGGACGTCGTAGGCCTCTTGCACCGCCCGAAAACGCTCGGCCGCGTCGTCGGCGGTGTTGCGGTCAGGGTGGTAGAGCGAGGCCTTCTGGCGGAAGGCCTTCTTGATGTCGGCCAGGGTCGCGGCGCTGCCCAGGCCAAGGCTGGCGTAGTGGTCTTTCATGCGCTCTCCGGGCGGGTGCTGCGAAACTGCACAACGGCGTGCGGAAACCAGCATTATCTTTCACCTGGGCCGCCTTGCCCATGCCAGGGGTCAGTCACCGGCCAGATCGGGTGCGGCCAAGCCCAGGGTTTTGGCAAAGGCTTTGAGTTTCTCGTTCAGGTCCGGCACGTTCAGGTGCGCCACACCCACAAACCTGGCCAACACGCCCGGCCTGCGGGGAAATGCGTCAAGATCCATCGCGCGCGTGGCCAGAACCCGAACATACACCCGCCGGGCTGCCAGCAGGTTGAACAACGCCTCGGTTTGGCGACGGTTGAGCATGGCGCCCAGTTTTTCGATGTCGATGGGCATGGGGTAGTTCACGAGGTGGTCGGCGCGCTTGACCAGCCATCGGGCCAGCGTCTCGGCGTCTGGCGGCAAGGTGTCTTTGTCGGTGGCGGGGGGCGGGTAGGCACCGTCAAGGTAGGGCTCGCAGGCGCTTTGGGCCTGATTGGCACGGAGGGCCAGGGCGGACGCCAGTGCCAGGAAATAAGAGAACTCCTCGTGCACATTCTTCAACAAGGCGTACCGCTGGCGCCTGCGCAGGATCAAGGCTTCGGCGAACGAGTAAATCGTGTAAGCGGAAATGGCCAACCCCAGAACGAGATTGCCACGGTTGGCCAACTCCATCCACATGCGTCACCTCCGTTGAGGATTGAGCAAAATCTCGCGACTCAAAACCTAAAAAACCCTAAGCAGATCAACTACTTAGGGTTTTAATTTGGCGGGAGGGTGTCGTTCACATCATGGGCTGTGAGGCGCATGGATGCTGGATTTATGGGTGATTGGATTGGCGCAAGTCCCCCAATAAGTCCCCCTGACTCAGCCGCTTCGTCAGGGGCATCCAAGCTGTTCGCCTGGAATGTCCGAAATTTGCACACATATTTCAGAAAGAAACCGTTCATCATTGCGCTTGTCCGAAATTTGCGCACAAAATACGGACAGGAGCCGTATTCATGTCATCGACCAGCGACCAGATTTCAGCGCTCATCAGCGTCGCCGGGCCCGGACACGTCTGGGTGCCTGGCGACTTTGCGCAGCTTGGCAACCGCGACGTGATCGACAAGACCTTGCAGCGCATGGTCGCCAGCGGCCACTTGCGCCGCATCGACCGTGGTCTGTATGACCAGCCGATCATCAACAGCCTGACCCATCGGCCGACCACGCCGGACTACCGCGCCGTGATCGACGCACTGGCCAGGCGCGACCAGGCACGGATGCTGATCGATGGCATGACCGCCGCGAACGACCTGGGCCTGACGGACGCCGTGCCAGCACGCGTGACCGTCCACACCGACATGCG
>CAZKPN010000119.1:0-11513 GCA_964554655.1 uncultured Aquabacterium sp.
CTGTCCGTCATCGCGGTGCGGCTGGCCACCGATTTCCCGCAGGCCCTGCCTTACTACGGCAGCAAGGAATTCACCTTCGGCGGCGTCCGCCAGCCCAACCGCAACCTGCTGCTGTGGCGCGACCCCACGGTCGATGGTCTGAAGACCAGCTACACCGACGCCTCCGGCTACTGCCTGATCGCCACGGCTTTGCGCGCCACGCCCGCCGGTCCGCGCCGCCTTTTGAGTGTGGTGATCGGCGCGACCTCGCCCGAGACCCGCGCCAACGAAAGCCAGAAGCTGTTGAACTGGGGCTACGGCGCCTTCGACATGGTCAAGCTGTTTGCTGCCCAGCAGTCCGTGACCAACGCGCCGGTGTGGAAAGGCCAATCGGCCACCGTCCGCCTGGGGCGCGTCAACCCTGTCATGGTGGTGGTGCCGCGCGGCCAGGCCGGCGGCCTGAAAGCCTCCGTGGCCCGCAACGATCCCCTGGTGGCCCCCTTGACCCAGGGCCAGACCGTGGGCACGCTCAAAATCACCCTGGCCGGGCAACCCTGGCAGGATGTGCCCCTGAACACCCTCGAGGCCGTGCCCAGCGCCGGCTGGTTCGGCCGCCTGTGGGACGCCATCCGCCTGGGCGTCAAGTAAATATCAAGTCCCGGTTCCATCAGCTCACGGAACACTGACGCCCCATTAGCAGTGCAAGCGCCTGGGGCTCGGATTTTTCCAGCTTCTTCAAGGCCCTCATGTAGGCAACGCGAATGGCGCTGACGTCCGATACATCTTTTTTGTCAGGTAGCGCACTTGCTATGGATGCAATGATGTCTTCGGGTTTCATCCGCTTGGCATAGGCGATGACCAAGAACATTTCGTAAGGCGTGAGATAGGCGCACCGCGACACTGGCTCTGGCAGCGCCAATGAATTCCCGCGAGGCATGCCATCGGCGTTCATCTCAGCCCACCTCTTTTGCGCAGCGTACAGAAATTGCGGAATTGAGTACCTCATGTAGTCAGCGTCTGCTCTGGTAAATGCCGGAAGAGAATCGGCTTGCTCGACGCGAGCGGTTCGATACAACGTCAGCCACGTTCGCCCGAACACGGACGATATGCCACTGAGCATCAGGTGTTTGACATGCTTGTCTGTTCCCCAGTCCTCAATCGACTTTGACGCCTTCGTGTGTTCTCTCGCCTTGCTGTCAGTCCAAACGATCGGCGATTCAGGGAAGCTGGCATGCAGCCGGTTGAGCACGTCACCAAACCGGTGAAAGTTGTTGTAATGGGCCATGAAGGTATCCCCATCGGGAAAGCTGCAGACGGAGCGATCAATGTCGATCTTCATTGTTCCGTCCGGTTCTACTGCTCCTTGCCCCCATATGTAGTGGTCGAACTTCACGTGTTCGCGAATGTCGTCCATCATCTTTTGATGAGCGTTGCCGAGCGCGAAGGGTACCTTTGATATCTTCATGATGGCTTTCAAAAATACTACGTTAGAAACCTGACAACGATGTGAGCTAGGAAGGGCGGGCCGCTACGCTGAAGCTTGGTGGATTCAATTCCGTCAGTGCCTTGTGCTAGGGAGTGCATGAGTCCTGTAGACGTCATATCCCTAAAGGTGGGGATCCTTCCCGCACCTGTGCAGCAGGGAAATTGCATGAAACCGAATTGCAGTCGTGAACTGCCAACTTCATGAAATTGCCCTGAATAATGCGTCATGTTAACCTTTCATTCGGTAGATCCAATAATTCACGTAACTCGCGAGGTCCCCTATGATGAAAGAAGCGGCGCCCGAGCAGAGTAGTCGTACTCTCGAAACACTAACGAAACCTGCTGAGCGGATCGGCAGGAAAGATCGATTGGCGCTCATACTTTCTCTTTTCTCATTTGTCGTGAGTGGCTCAACGCTATACCTGAATCGCTCAGATGCTGGCGCCAAGCTCGAAGCTGATCGAGCGAAAGCGTCCTACGAGGCGTTTCAATTGGGCAAACGTTACGCAACCTCCTTCATCATCTTTACGCAGGTGCGAAATGGCGATCCAGTCAAAGTCGAGGCCGCAAAACGCGAAGCACTTTCGTTTGTTCGACAAGCTCAGGCTTACTCCGATTCTTTGGACCTACGGCTGGAGCTTCCGGAACTTCTGCAAAATTACCGCTACAAGGACAAAATCATCCCGGAAGATCCATTTGGCGCCATAGAAACTAGATTGATGGGTTCGCATGGCCCCGAAGTAACTAGCAGATATCTCCTGGCTTCGTGGCTGACTTGGCTGCACGTGAACGGGCAAGTTACCTTAGAACTGCATCCTGAATTCAAGTCAGAATTCGAGAAAGGCTACCCCTCGGTAGCGAACATAATCAACGCACATCTTGAAGCTTTCAGGCTTCCTAACCGGATCAGCAAGAGCATGCCTGATGTGGCGACGCTAAAAAAGGAAACGCTAGATGCGCTCGAAGCAGTCGAACAGAAACTTGGTGGAAGTGGGGCCTAACCTTCCTTCAGCCCCCGCCTGTGGACGGTCCGCTTGAAGGAAGGTTGGCCGTGCGAAATGCCACGCCGGGGGCTTCCCGGTGCTACTTGGAGGACGAGATGAGAGGAACCATCCCTCAGGCCCAAAGACTTGTCAGCTGGCTGCTATGCATGCTCCTGCTGATAGGGCTGTCGGGCTGCATGACCATTAGGTTGGTCGGCGACTACGACGAACAGATCGACAAGGGTACAACTGCATTGCAGAAAGAGTTTGAGGTCTTCTTGGTAAAACTTGAAGGAACGGCCGCGAAGCCTAATGACAAGGTAGAGGCATACGAGAATCATAAGCAGTTCTACGCCGACTCGATCGTGGCCATCAGTGGGCTTAGGCTGAGGGCTGACGCAACAGAGCGCAATAGTTTGACCGTGCGAGCATTTGACCGCTTGGCGAACAACCTTAAGCGGTTTGAGGCGGCCCATAAAGAAGGCATTAAGAAGGTGGAGATCACGGATTCATTTCGAGGCGGATTCACAAGCCAGTTCACAGCAATTCTGACCTTTGAGCTCGCCAAGAAGCGTGGGGAGAAACCGGACGAAGCCAAGGCAGCCGCAGCAATTACTCCCCAACAACCCGCAACCGGAGATAAGAAATGAGTCTAGACGTCGAGGCGATTGCCAAAGATATGCTCGGAGCGGCCAAAGGTGTTGTCGGTGACAAGTGGCCCACGACAAAGAAATACTTTGAATCAGAAACAAAGATATTTGCCGAACGACTAGCGAGCATCGAGAAGATGCGGAAGTCCGGGCTGATCTCGGAGGATCGAGCTAAGCTGCACTTTGACTTTCAGAAGGAGGCGTGGGAAACCGTCCTGCTTGCGGTTCAGGGACTCACGCAACTAATGGTTGAACAAGCACTGAACGCTGCGCTCGAGGTTGTTCGGGCGGTTGTGAACAAAGCAATTGGGTTTGCGCTCCTCTAGCGTGGCCTAACATTTTACTTTCACCATAAAGGGGGATTCAGATGGCTTTGATAGAGCAAATCGTCACTGTCGCAAAGGCTGAGTGGGATTATTTTGGGCGTCAGGAATTCGACATTTCTGGCAAGAAACTGCGTGACGGTAAAGACGAAATTGAAGATGGGTATTGGCAGCGTGTCGGTATTTATTGGAGAGACGGTTCCGGTAAAAACCTCACAGGAAAAAACGATGACTATCCTTGGTCGGCTACATTTATCTCGTATGTCATGCGAAAGGCTGGTGCAGGTGAGCGTTTCCGCTACAGCGCCCAGCACTCCGCCTATATTCGTTCGGCAATAAAGGCCAGAGAAAAAGACAACAAGAAATATGGTTTCTGGGGCTACCGCATCAGTGAGCGCGCTCCTGAGGTTGGTGATCTTGTCTGCTATTCACGGGAAGCAGGCATTAGTTTTGATACCCAGTCTGCAAATTATAAATCTCACGCCGATATAGTCATTGCAAAATCAGCGCAATCCATCCAGGTTTTGGGGGGCAATGTCGCGAACTCTGTTAGCGTTAAGTCAATAAAAATCAATTCCCAAGGGATTCTCACCGACAAGAACCATGCATGGTTTGCTGTGCTTCAAAATCGTCTTGATCCACCAAATGCCTAAAGTTGAAGTGTGACACCCCAATGTCCTGTAAGGTCCAGCGCAAATGGGAACCCACTACTCGCACATCACAAAGGCTGATCGCATCTCGATCCAGCCCTTGGTCCAAGCCAAGCTCAGCGGCCGGGAAATTGGTCGCCAACTGAATTTGATTCACTCCTGCATCAGCCGAGAACTCAGCCGCAGCAAGTCCAAACCCACGGCGGCTACCAGCAGCTATCAGGCTGGCGTGGCTCATGTACGCGCTCGTGCCAGGCGAGTTGAGGTAGGGGCTGCGCGCCGAAAACTTGGCGTGGATCTTCAAACACCTCTCTGGCGCATCGTCCTCAACGGGCTGCTTTGCAACTGGTCGCCCGAGCAAATCGCAGGCAAACTACCTGCGGGGAACAAGCCGACCAACGCGAGCGATCAGAGCCCTACCATTAAGGCCATGACGGTCTCGCACGAGACCGTCTATTGCGCCATCTACGCCATGCCAAGAGGCACCCTGCGGGCAGAGTTGATCAGCTTGCTGCGCCAGAGCCACAAGACGCGCCTACCCAACTACCCAATATGACCAACATTGAACTGCGTCCTCCTGAGGTCGCTGCACGCATCGGTGCTGGCCACTGGGAGGGCGACCTCATCAAAGGTGCCATGAATCGTTCATCAGTGGGCGCCTTGGTTGAACGCACGAGCCGATATGTCATGCTGGTCAAGCTTGATGGCGGCACCGCACCTGACATCCTTGAGGGCTTTGATCGACGCCTCAAAACCATCCCGCAGAGCCTGCGCAAAACCATGACCTACGATCAGGGGTCGGAGATGGCGCTGCACGAGAGTCTCCGCAAGCGACTTCACATGGACATCTTCTTTTGGGACGCCCATAGCCCTTGGCAACGTGGATCCAACGAGAATGCCAATGGGCTGATTTGCGAGTTCCTGCCAAAGGGCATGGATTTGAGTGCCGTCTCTCACCAGCAGCTAACCGCCATTGAGCATTCGTTGAATCAAACGTCCCTGCAAAATCCTCGGCTTCCTGTCCCCACATGAAGTCTTCTCAACACTCAAGCAAGAACACCTTGCTGGTGTTGCGCTTCAAGCTTGAAACCGCCCAGACATTCAGTGGTGATGCACCGGATTCGGCACAAATTTAGAGCAGTTTTCGGCTGCAATTTGGCTTCATGCAACTGCCCTGACAAACCAACTAGCTGAATGAACGAACCCGCCCCCCCCGAGATCCCGCCCGAAGAGTCGCTGATCCAGTACCCCTGCGCCTTCCCCATCAAGGTCATGGGCCTGCACGAGCCGCCTTTCGTGGAAACCATGGTCGCCCTGGCCGTTCAGCACGATCCCGGCTTTGACGCCAAGACGCTGGAGTTGCGCCCCAGCAGCGGCGGCAAGTACATGGGCCTGACCATCACGGTCAATGCCATCAGCCGCGAGCACCTGGACGGCATTTACCGCGCTTTCACCGGGCATCCCCTGGTCAAGTACGTGCTCTGAAGGGGCCTGCCCCCCGCGGCATACAATCGAACGGATTTGGCCCGCCTTGGTGGCCGTCCGTTTGAAGGATTTTTACCGTGTTCATTTCCGACGCTTTCGCCCAAGCCGCGACCCCTGCCGCCAGCGGCCCCGCAGGTCTGCTCAACAGCATGCTGTTGCCGATCGTGATGATCGTGGTCCTGTACTTCGTCATGATCCGCCCGCAGATGAAGCGCCAGAAAGAGACCAAGGCCATGATGGACAGCCTGGCCAAGGGCGATGAAGTCGTCACCCAGGGTGGCGTGATCGGCAAGATCAGCAAGCTGGGCGAAACCTTCGCCACGGTGGAAGTGGCCAATGGCGTGGAGCTGCAAATCCAGCGCTCGGCCATCGTCCAGGTCTTGCCCAAGGGCAGCTACAAGTAAATAAATCGCAGGATTTCAAACCATGAACCGCTACCCCTGGTGGAAGCACCTGATCATCGCCATCGCCGTGCTGGTGGGCCTGATCTACACCTTGCCCAACTTCTTTGGCGAGGCACCGGCCGTGCAACTGTCCAGTGGCAAGTCCACGGTCAAGCTCAACGCCGAATCGCTGGCCAAGGTCGAGGCCGCGCTCAAGCAGGCCAACATTGCGGCCGATTTCGTTGAGTTCGATGGCAACTCCATCAAGGCGCGGTTCGCCGACACCGACACCCAGCTGAAGGCGCGCGACGTGCTCGGCCGCACCTTCAACCCCGATCCCAAGGACGAGCGCTACATCGTGGCACTGAACCTGGTGTCGCGCTCACCGCATTGGCTGCGCACCCTGCACGCCAACCCCATGTTCCTGGGCCTGGACTTGCGCGGTGGCGTGCACTTCCTGATGCAGGTCGACATGAAGGGCGCGCTCACGCAGAAGATCGAAAGCCTGACCGGCGACATCCGCAGCCTGCTGCGCGACAAGGACATCCGCCACAGCGGCATCCGCCGTGATGACCAGGTCGTCACCGTGCGCTTCCACGACGAAGCCGGGCGCAAGGCCGCCCGCAACGTGCTGACAGACGCCCTGGCCGACCTGCAATGGACCGATGGCACCGACAGCGATGGCAGCGGCACCCTGACCCTGGTCGGCCAGCTCAAGGCCCAGTCCGAGCGCACCATCCAGGAAAACGCGCTCAAGCAAAACATCACCACCCTGCACAACCGGATCAATGAGCAGGGCGAGACCGAGCACATCAACCAGCAGCAAGGCATCGACCGCGTGGTGGAGCAGTTGCCCGGCGTGCAAGACACCGCCAAGGCCAAGGACATCATTGGCCGCACTGCCACACTGGAAGTGCGCATGGTCGATGACAGCACCGAGGCCCACGCGGCCCTGGCGGGCGGCACCGTGCCCTTCGGCACCGAGAAATTCTCTGACAGCCAAGGCGTGCCGATCATCGTCAAGCGCCAGGTGGTGCTGACGGGCGACAACCTGACCGATGCCCAACCCGGCTTCGACGAGAACCAGGAAGCCGCCGTGCACCTGACACTCGACGCCCGTGGCGCCCGCATCTTCCGCGACGTGACGCGCGAAAGCATCGGCAAGCGCATGGCCATCATCCTGTTCGAGAAGGGCAAGGGCGAGGTCGTGACGGCCCCGGTCATCCGCTCCGAGATCTCGGGTGGCCGCGTGCAGATCTCCGGTAGCATGCAGGGCGACGAAGCCGCCGACACCGCGCTGCTGCTGCGCGCGGGCTCCTTGGCAGCGCCCATGGAAATCATCGAAGAGCGCACCGTCGGCCCCAGCCTGGGTGCCGCCAACATCGACCAGGGCTTCAAGAGCCTGATGTACGGCTTTGCCGCCATCGCGGTCTTCATGATCGCTTACTACCTGCTGTTCGGCATGTTCTCGACCCTGGCCCTGGCCTTGAACCTGCTGCTGCTGGTGGCGGTGCTGTCGATGCTGCAGGCCACGCTGACTTTGCCTGGCATCGCGGCCATCGCCCTGACGCTGGGCATGGCCATTGACGCCAACGTGCTGATCAACGAGCGCGTGCGTGAAGAGTTGCGCAATGGCGCGGCGCCGCAGTCGGCCATCCAGGCCGGCTATGAGCACGCCTGGGCCACGATCCTTGACTCCAACGTCACCACCATGATCGTGGGCCTGGCGCTGCTGATGTTTGGCTCGGGGCCGGTCAAGGGCTTTGCCGTGGTGCACTGCCTGGGCATCCTGACCTCGATGTTCTCGGCGGTGTTTTTCTCGCGTGGGCTGGTCAACTTTTGGTACGGCCGTCAGAAAAAGCTCAAGAGCGTGTCCATCGGTCAGGTCTGGAAGGCCGCTGCCAAACCCGGCAGCCTGTCGACCGACGTCGACACCGTGGACCAATGACCCCCCGCACCCCCTGAAGGACACTCGCCATGGAATTTTTCCGCATCAAGCGCGACATCCCGTTCATGCGGCATGCGCTGATTTTCAACATTGTTTCGTTCCTGACCTTTGCCGCCGCCGTGTTTTTCCTGGTCACCCGGGGATTGCACTTGTCGATCGAGTTCACCGGCGGTTCGGTCATCGAGGTGCAGTACGCCCAAAGCGCCGACCTTGAAAAGGTGCGCCACGCCGTGGACTCGCTGGGCTATGGCGAAGTGCAGGTGCAGAACTTCGGCACCTCGCGCGATGTGCTGATCCGCCTGCCTTTGCGCGGCAGCCTCAAGCAGGCCGAGGTGGTGGACAAGGTGTTCGGCATCTTGTGCGCCACTGAAAAAGGCGCGGTCACGATGCTGGCGCCCACGCCAGGCCACCCCTCGTCCACCAAGGCCTGCCAGACCGGCGGCCAGACCAACCTGACCTTGCAGCGCAGCGAGTTTGTCGGCCCGCAGGTGGGCAGCGAGCTGGCCCGCGACGGGGCGCTGGCCCTGGGCGTGTCGGTGCTGGGCATCATGATCTACTTGGCCTTCCGCTTCGAGTGGAAGTTCTCGGTCGCGGCCATCATCGCCAACCTGCACGACGTCATCATCATCCTGGGCTTCTTCGCCTACTTCCAGTGGGAGTTCTCGCTGTCGGTGCTGGCGGCGGTGCTGGCGGTGCTAGGGTATTCGGTCAATGAATCGGTGGTGATTTTTGACCGGATCCGCGAAACCTTCCGCCGTTATCGCAAGCTGAGCACGGCGCAGGTCATCGACCACGCCATCACCAGCACGATGAGCCGCACCATCATCACGCACGGTTCGACCCAGATGATGGTGTTGTCCATGCTGATCTTTGGCGGCCCCACTTTGCATTACTTTGCCGTGGCCTTGACGATCGGCATCCTGTTCGGCATCTATTCGTCCGTCTTCGTGGCGGCGGCGATCGCGATGTGGCTGGGCGTGACCCGTGAAGACCTCATGAAAAGCACCAAGAAAGAGGTCGATCCCAACGATCCGAACTCCGGGGCCGTGGTGTAGAGTTGATCAACCATGAAATGCTCGGCCTGAGAGGTTAGGTCGAGCCCTGCGGATCAACTGACCACATGTCATCGATAGGCTCTTCGCGTGCATTGGCCATCACGGCCCGAAAAACCTATTTGGAAACCCTCTTGCGGGGCGCCTCCGGGTTGATCCACGCCTGCGCCAACGGGGCCAAACTGCTGGCCTCGCAAACCGCCGAGCCTGGCTTGTACATGCGCCGGCGCGATCTGGTGCTGGACATGCCGATCGGCCTGGACGCCTGGCAGCGCAGTCTTGAGCAGCGCATCCAGTCGGCCCTGACGGCGGTGCGCCTGGCCCGGCCGCTGGACACCAAGCCCGTGGGCCAACTGGTGTCTGACCTCACCCTGGTCGAAGACAGCGCGGTTGAGCAAGACATGATGGCGTCTCGCCTGGGCCAGACCATTGCCGACCGGGCCGGTTGGGAATACACCGACCTGTGCTCTCGCCTGAATGCCCTGGAAGCGGGCAGCAACAGCCACCCCGATCCGGCCGGTGACGTGCTGCGGCCGCAGGTGCTGGCGCGTTGGCTGATCGACAGCTGGACCGATGCCGGCCTGGGCGCCACGCACTGGATGACCTTGCAGACCGTGCTGCACGACGAAGCCACGCACCTGGCGCAAGAGGCCTACCACGACGCCAACCATGTGCTGCTGGACCACGGCGTCAAGCCCGAGATCGACTTGCGGCCTTTCATCCGGCGGACCAAAGACACGGGCGTGGGTCCCACCATCCAGCGTTCCGCCGCACCTTATGTCAGTGGCAGTGCCGGGATCGGCGCTTCCATGGGCACGGCCAAAGCGGGCTCGCGTGGCAGCTCGGGAGGCGCCGCAGCGATGCCGCACTCCGGCCTGGGCGGCTCCTCGCAGATGGGTGGCAACAGTGGTTTGCAACCCATGGGCGGCGCCCATGAAGAAACCCGCCTGATGACCCAGACGCCCGCCTTGCGCCGCTCGGCGGTGCCGGCCCAGGCGGTGTTGGGCAAGCTCAACCAGTTCGTGTCCAACAAGGTGCCCGGCTTCGTGCCCACGCAGGTACTGGGCGGTGGTGCCAACGTGGTGGTCGGTGTGGTGGCGCCGGCTTTGGGCCAGGCCATCCAGGCGGCGGGCCAGGTGGTGCGCCGCCACGCTGATGACGAGTCCGGCGTTCCCACGGGCACGCCAGCGGCCTTGCTGCAAGACCTGCAGGACAGCAAACGCGCCCTCAAGCAGGCGGCCAGCACACCCAACGAGCGCGCCATCATCGAGATCGTGGCGCTGTTGTTCCAGAGCATCCTGACCGAAGAGCGCCTGCCTGCTGCCATCCGCGTGTGGTTCGCCCGTCTGCAGATGCCCGTGCTGCGCGTGGCCGTCACCGAGCCCGACTTTTTTGCCACGATCGATCACCCGGCGCGTGCGCTGATCGACCGCATGGGTGCTTGCGTGATGGGCTTTGCCGCCACCCCGCGTGAGCAGGAAGACACCTTGCCGGGCGAGATCAAGCGCATCGTGCAGGTGGTCGAGGCCTACCCCGATACGGGGCGGCGCGTGTTCCAGACCGTGCTGGTGGAGTTCGAGAAATTCCTGGAGCGCTATTTCCGCGACGAGAACGAATCCAGCCGCAAGGGCGTGTCGTTGGCGCAGCAGGTCGAGCAGCGCGAAACCTGGGCCATCCAGTACACGATCGAGCTGCGCAAGATGCTGGCCGATGTACCGGTGCACGAAGGCGTGCGCGAGTTCCTGTTCCGCGTGTGGGCCGATGTGCTGGCCCACAGTGCCGTGCAGACCAGCCCGTCCAGTGAAGAAACCCGCGTGCTCAAGCGTGCAGCGGCCGACCTGATCTGGTCAGCCAGCGCCAAGCATTCGCGCGAAGACCGCGCCGACGTGTTGCGCCGCCTGCCCCCGTTGCTCAAGAAGGTGCGCGATGGCATGGCCCGCGCCGGCATGTCGGTTGAGAAGCAGGACGAGCATGTGCACGAGCTCAACGCGGCGCTGGCCGCGGCCTTCTCGGCCCGCTCGGCCACGATCTCGTCCGCCCATTTGAAGGAAGTGACCGAACGCCTTGAGGCGCTGGACGACATCCTGCCCAACCTGGCCGAGGTCGAGTTGGACGCGCAAACCCTGCGCGATCTGTCGGGCCACGAAAGCAGCGACCTGGAAGTGGTGGCCGAAGGGGGCACCATGCCCACCCCGGCCATGATGGCCTGGGCGCGCGAGTTGCAGATTGGCGCCTGGTTCCAGCTGGACTACCGAGGCAGCCAGGAGTCGGTGCAGTTCGCCTGGTCGGGGTTGCAAAAGCAACTGGCCTTGTTCGTGACGCCGCAGGGGCGGGGCGTGTTGTTCCAGTTGCACCGGCTGGCGGCGTTTCTGCAAGCGGGGTTGCTGGTGCCGGTGGAGGATGAGTCTCTCACCGTGCGGGCCACGCGCGAGGCCTTGGCCAAGCTTGATGCGGATCCTGGTCGCCTGCTGAACTGATTTTTGGGTTTCGTTCAGGCGTGCGACGAGTGAGCGCTTTGTCCTGGCAGCGCGGGGCGGGGATGAGTCGGAGGCGGGCGGGGCTCCTATGGTGGCGG
>CAZKPN010000120.1:0-11508 GCA_964554655.1 uncultured Aquabacterium sp.
CCCCCCCCCCCCCCCCCCCCCCCCCCCCCCCCCCCCCCCCCCCCCCCCCCCTATCTTGCCAGCCGTAGGCTTGCAGCACGGCGGTATCGAGTTCGTCGTGCAGGCTTTGCAGGACGCCGACGAGCCCCGTGTCGTGGTGAAGTTTCTCTTTGGCGCTGAGCGTTCGCCCTGCACGCAGCGCTTCGAGCACGTTGTAGATGCCGGTGAGGGTCAGGCCTGCCTTGAGGCCTTCGGGCGAGGCGAGGACGCGCTTGCGGTGAGCGTCGATGGCTTCGGCGCGGTCGCCGATGGTGGTGGCCAGTGGGCTGGTGACATCGAATCCGGTGTCGTCAGAGGGGAAGGGGAAGGTTTCGAAGCAACGGGTTTTGTTGTAGCGAGGGCGATCTTCTAAGGTGCCGCCTGTTGCCAGCGCCCAGACCTCGTGGACTGTTGACGAGAGCGAGCCCATTAAGCAAGCATCGTCCACAGCAATCGCAATAAGCATGTTGTCGGGAAGCACGCTGGCATCAAGGAATTGAAATACCCGGTGCTTGGTGGTTTCAACCGTGGCGATGTAGCGGGGCAGCCCTGACAAGGCTGGGCGCAGTTCGCGTCGCGGTTCACCAAAAATCCACCAGTTCAGCCTGTAGGTATCCCGGTTGTTGGCATCACGCTCGGGCTTGACCCGGTCATGCACCCATTGATAGGTGGCTGGATGCTTGGTGCGGACATCTTCTGCGCTTAACCCAAACAGATCGATCACGAGCGCATCGCGGGGTGTTGCCGTCAGGTCTCGACCATTGCGGTAGTGGCGGATGTGTTGATCCAGCCCCGGTTCAGTCCCCAGGCCCAAGGCTTGCGCTTCAGCTGGGGTGACGATGAAGCCCGCGCCGTGCAGCTTCACACCAGGCGATGACACGCCCAGGTTGGCCACCAAAGGCTTGGCGCCCGCCACATCAGCCCCGACGCGCAGGTCGGCATGAATCAGGCCTTCGAGTTCGGCCAAAGTCACCGTCACTTCATCGTGCTTACCAGCAGTTTCACTGCCCACGGTCAGCAATCGCCCGGTGCCTGTGCCCGGGGCGCCCACGCTCATGGCAATGCGCACGGCGGCCCCGGCTGCGCTGTCCACCCAGGGGTGGTCCGGCACGGCAAAGGCCAGGTGCAGCGGCGCTTTGGCGTCACTCAGGTGGGTTTCAATCACGCGGCGGTTGAAGGTTTGGCGCAGGCTGTTGGTGGTGATCAGTCCGAACTGGCGGGCTTGGCCCAGCCGCACGGTGCGCGCCGCCTGTTCCCACCAGTACATGACGAAATCGGCGCTCTCGGGCACGCCCGGCCAGGCGCTGCGCAGGGCTTGCACATAACCATCGCCCAGGGCCGCGCGCATGGTGCTGGCGCCAATGAACGGCGGGTTGCCCACGATGTAATCCACTTGAGGCCAGGCGGCGGCGCGTGGGTTCAGGTAGCGCCATTGCGGCACTTGCGCGGCCTCGTCGGGCACCTGTTCACCTGTCACCGGGTGGGTCTTGAAGGTGTTGCCGTCCCAGCGGGTCAGCAGTTGGCCTTGCGCATCCAGCGCGGGCTCTTGGCCGTCAAAGGCCAGCACGGCATCGCGGTTCTCGATGTTGCCGAAATCATGCACGACGGGCTCGGCCACGCTGGCGTTGCCCTGTGTGCGGATGTGCCATTGCAGATGCCCGATCCACAGCACCAGTTCTACCAGGGCGGCGGCGCGGCTGTTGAGTTCGATGCCCAGCAATTGCTTGGGCGTCACGGTTTCGCCTTCCAGGCCGAGTTTGTCCTGTGTGTCGCCCAGGTCATTCAGCTGGTTGAGCACTTCGCCTTCAAGGCGCTTGAGGTGTTCCAGCGTCACATAAAGGAAGTTGCCGCTGCCGCAAGCAGGGTCCAACACGCGCAGGGTGCACAGGTGGTGATGGAAACGCTTGACCTCGGCTCGGGCGGCCTTGAGTTTTTTGTCTGCCTCCAACGCTTGCTTGCGGGTTGGGGCCTTGGGCTGCCCTTTGGCATCCACGGGGTGCAGCAAGTCGTGGGCTTCATGGGCCAGCAGCAGGGCGGCGGCTTGCGTGTCGGCCCATTGCGCCCGAAGGGGCTCCATCACGGTGGGCAGCACCAGTCGTTCCACATAGGCTCGCGGGGTGTAGTGAGCACCCAAGGCGTGGCGTTCGTCCGGGTTGAGGGCGCGCTCCAGCAAGGTGCCGAAGATGGCTGGCTCGACCGATTTCCAATCGGCCTTCGCCGCTTGCAGCAGGGTTTTGATCTGAGCCTTGTTCAGGGGCAGCACATAGCCGGCGTGCCCATGGCCTTTGAATATCTTGCCGTTGAAGCGCAGCACTTGGCGCGTCAGCGCCGCGCTGAAGCCGCCGCCATCCATGTCTTTCCACAGCACGTGCAGCATTTGCACCAGGGTGCTCGGGTCATCAAGGTGGCGCTCCAGCAGGCCCCGGAAGCTGTCTTTGGGCAGAAGCTCCACATCTTCGGCAAACATGCAGAACAGGGCGCGGGTCAGGAAAGCGGCGACGTGCTCGCTGCGGTGGCCGCTGGCTTCCAGCGAGCGGGCCAGATCGGCCAGATGCGCCGCCACATCGCGGGTCACTTCAGCACTGATGCGCGAGGGGTCGAGCGCAAGAGGATCAAGCCAAACTTGGCGCAAGCGCTCTCGCACTTTGGCGTCTTGCAGATCGCCCAGTTTGATGCGGTGATTGCGGCTGTCCGGGAAGGGGGTGTAGGTGGCCCCACTGCGAGTGAACTCCGAGTACAGCTCGATGACGTGGCCCACATCGACCACGATCAGGAAGGGCGGCCGACCTTCGGTGGCGGGCAGCGCGCGGGCATAGGCTTCTGCCTGGGTGCGGGCGCGGAGCAATGCTTCGCCGAAGCCTTTGGTGTGGGCGCCTGCGCGCACCTTCTTGGCCTCCAGCACGAAGGCGCTGCGGCGGTAGCAGTCCAGGTAGCGGTCGGCTTCGCTGCCATCGCCCTGGCTCATCTTGACGTGGCGCTCAAAGGTGTAAGCGTTCTCGGCGCTGTCTTTGTGTGCGGGATCAGGCTTCGGGACGCCGAGGACTTCACACAGTTCGGTGATGAACAGTTGATAGTTGGCGCGCTCGCTGCCGTCTTTGCCCTGCCACTTGGCAATGAAGGCGTCAGCTGAGCTGGTCTGAGTCGTCCCCTGTGTGCTTGTTGGTTGCTGCATGCGGGGATTCTGCCGCACTGGCGGTTAGGGGTAACTTTGTGAATTGCCGGCGGGCCAGGCACTCGGGCCCTCCACCCATCAAGGCACCAACGTCAACCTCACCTCTACCGGCTTCAGCCCCTTCGCATCCACCTGCGTGGCCAAGATCGACCCCTTGGCATTGACGCCCGCCACCGCGCTGAAGTAAGCCCCCGCTGGCAGCTTTACGCCCAGGTCCGTCAGATCTTGTGTGAGCCCTTGCCGGTGGATGAAGGCGCGCAAGGCAGGCTTCTGTCCTGGGTAGCCCACCACCCAGGAGCCGACCACGATGCCGCGCGTGCGGCGAAACTTGACGCGGCCAGGGGTCGGTATGGGTGCTCCCGTGAGTGAGTTTTTATCGTTGCATGAAGGCTGCGGAGCAATCATTGCATGGGAGCCGTTCATTTTCCGCAGGCGATGCGCTGCACCGCCTCGGTGACCGCCGTGTCCATGCCCGGCGAGGCCGCCCCACCGGGATGGCGGAACAGCGAAACGCCTTCCAGCAAGGCCATGATCAAGGCCGCACGGCGCGTTCGTTCCGCGCCGCCAATGCCTGGTGCCACCTTGGCCACTGCCCGCTCGATCTCCTTGCGGTAAGCCAGGTAGAAGCGGTCCATGGCGCTGCGAGCCCCGGGATCCCGCGCGGCCAGTGCCCACAGTTCCAGGAACAAGCGGCAGGCGTGTGGCGTTTGGCCGGCCAACACGAAGCGCACCAGGGTGGTCAGGTCGTGGTCGGCGGGATGCCGCCCGAACTCGGCCAGTGCATCGGCCAGCACGCCGGCCAGCAGGGCCTCCAGCAAGGCATCGCGGGTGGGAAAGTAGTACTGCACGTTGGACAGCCGAAGCCCCAGCCGTTCGGCCACCTGCCTGGTCGAAAAGCCTGCGTAGCCGGCCTCGATCAACTGCTGTGTGGCCGCGCCGAGGATCTGAAGTCGCCGCTCGTGGCCCTTGCCGGTCAAGTTTTGTTGCTCCATGCACAACCCGCTCGCTGAATGCCAATAGTTGGTCATTTGACCATGTTTGATCCACACGCTACATTAATTGGTCACATGACCAATTAATAAACCCATGAATGTTCTGATCATTGGCGGCTACGGTGTGGTGGGGCGGCAGATCGCCACGCTGCTGGCCCATCGGCATCCCCAGCTCGCGCTGACCTTGGCGGGCCGCTCGCTGCCCGCCGCGCAGGCCGCGGCGAACGAAATCCCCGGGGCCCAAGGCGCCTGCATCGACATCGCGTCAGCCAACCCGCTGCGCGATCTGTCCGGGCCCGTCGATGTCATCGTGGCCGCCGTCAATGACGACGATGACCACCTGTTGCTGGCGGCGGCGGCGCTTGGCATGCCCCTGATCGACATCACGCGCTGGACCGAGCGCTTGCAGATGGGCGCCGCGCGTTTGCTGGCGCTGCCGCAGCAACCGGCCTTGTCGGCACCCATCGTGTTCGCCTCTTCCTGGATGGCGGGTTTGGCCGCCACCCTGGCGCGTGAGGCTGCGCTGAAGCTGGCCATGGTCGAGCGCATCGACATCGACATCCTGTATGCCCTGAAAGACCGGTCGGGGCCCAACTCGGTGGCCTACATGGACCGCCTTGCGACGGCGTTCCAGGTCATGGAAAACGGCCGGCAGGTCTGGGCCAGCCCCTTGTCCGATCCCCGGGATGTGGTTTTTGCCGATGGGCCCACGGCCCGCACCGCGCGCTTTGATGCGCCTGACCAATTCACCCTGCCAACGCTGACCGGGGCGCGCACCGTCGCCACGCGCATTGCTTTCGACGACCCCTTGTCATCCTGGGCGCTGAGGATGGCGGTTCGCTCCGGGCTGTGGCGCCTGCTCTCGCGGCCCAGCCTGGCCAGCTTGCGCCATGCGCTGCTTCACAATCCGGGGCCGGGTGGGCCGCACCGCATCGAGGTCTCGGTCGTGGGGCGGGATGCCGCTGGGGGGCGCGTGCATTCGGTGCTCTCCCTGACCGATCCGCAGGGTCAAACCCACCTGACGGCCGTGGGGGCGATGATCCAGGTGGAGCGCGTGCTGGGCTTGAGCGGCCATGCGCGGGCGCCAGCGGGGCTGCAAGTGGCCGAAGCCTTGACAGATGGCGCCCTGGTGCGGCAAACGCTGCATGAGACGGGCATCCGGGCTACCATCAGCTTTCCGCTGACTCCTGAGTTGCGCGCCCCTCATGCCCCACCCAGTCCGCAAGACGCGACCACCCGATGCATGGCGTTCGCCGCAACCGGCACGCCGCCATCTCGTGGCGGCCATGGGGGGCTGGCTGGCCCACCCTGAATGGGCCTGGGCGGCCCCCGCGCCCAAGGCCCGCCCCCGCATTGCGTTTTTCACGCCCAACAGCGAGGGGAACACCTATTGGCCCCAGGTCTTTCGCATCATGGGCTTGGTGGCGCAATCGCTGGGCTTTGAGTTCGTGCCTTACAGCTTTGGCGTTCAGAACCGCTTCACCCGCCTGCGCGATTCCTTGCAGATCCTGAATGAGCAGCCCCGCCCGGACGCCGTGATCGCGTCGGTCGTCATCGGGCAAAGCAAGGGCATTCTGGAGGCGGCGCAATCGATGGGCATCCCGGTCTTCATCCTGGGCCCACTGTTCCCGGCCGAGTTGCCGGCCATCGGTGGCGCGCCCCGGGTTCAATACCAGAACTGGCCTGCACTGTTCAACTGGGCCGAGGAGCAAAAGGGCTACGCGCTCGCCAAGGTGCTGCTGCAGGCGGCGCTGCGGCAAAACGCCGTCGCGGATGATGGCCACATCCATGTCGTGGGTTTGGGCGGCGACCCCAGCTGGTTTGGCTCGGGCTTGCGCCAGGCGGGTTTGAAGCGCGCGGTGGCAGAGCACCCCAAGGCGGTGTTGAAGCAGGTGGTGCCCACGCACTGGGCTCAACCAGAAGGCCAGCAGTACACCGCCAGGCTGCTGACGCGCTTTCCGCAAGCCAGTGTGTTTTGGGCGGCGAGCGATCAACTGGGCGCCGGCGCCGCACGGGCGCTCATGGCGGCGGGCAAAGTGCCTGGCCAGACGGCCTTCACCGGCGGCCTGGATTTGTCCGCGCTGGGCCTTGACCTGGTCTCCCAGGGCCAGTTCGTGGCCACGGCCGCCAGCCCCTTGCTGTCCTATGCCCAGGTGGCCATCCTGGTGTATGACTACCTCCAGGGCAGGGACTTCGAGGCCGAGCTGGGCCGCGAGATCGAGTTCCCGACCTTGGTGGCCACCCGGGACAACGCCGCGCAGCACCTGCGCTTGGGCCAGTGCGCGCACCGCATTGATTTCAAAGCGTTCTCCAAGGCGCACAATCAAAAGCTCGCCCGTTACAACTTCTCGTTCGACGCTTTCCGAGAGGCTGCCAGGGCATGCGCCCAATCCTGACATGCGACGCGGACCCAAAACCCTCTCAAGGCAGCTGCTCATCCTGGTGATGGGCTACACGCTGCTGTTGTCGATCCCGGTCGGCTTGGTCAACGTGTGGATCACCCACCGGCAGGAAGCGGCCCGCCAGCAGGAGCAGGTGGCGTCGGTCAGGGCCTTGTTCGGTCTGCAACTGGCCAAAGCCGTGTGGGATTTTGACCAGGCCTCGGCGCAGCAGATCCTGTCGCAGCTGGACCGCTTTCCTGCGCTGCAGCGCGTCGAGGTCGTCTCGCCAGATTTGCGTGCCGGCTATGTCAAGAAGGGTGTGGCGCCCGCTCCTGCTGACGAGGTGCAGAGCTATCCGCTCATGTCGCCTGAGGGTGACCTGGAGATCGGCCAGCTGCGGCTGAGCCTGGACAGGGCGGCCTTGCATGAGCAGGTGTGGGTCGGTGTCGGGCGCACCATCGCACTGGTCGGTGTGGAGATGGTGCTCTTCGCCATCCTCATCTTCGCGCTCATGCGGCGCAGCGTCACGTTGCCGGTGCTGGCCTTGTCCCGCCATGTGCACAACATGACCCCGGACCGGCTCAACGAGCCTGCGCCGTTGCCGCGCACCAAGGTGCCCAACGAGTTGCATGAACTGGCCAACGGCGTGACCCGCTTGCAGCGGGAGTTATGCGAGCAGCTGGCGCAGCGCGATGCCATCTCACGCACCTTGCAGATGAGCGAGGCGCGCTTGAAGTTGATCGCCGATGGCACCCCCAACCAGCTGTGGACCGCGCAGGCCGATGGCGCGCTGGACTACGTCAGCAAGAGCGCACTCCAGTATTCGGGCGCCGAGGTCGACCAATTCCTCGGCCAAAGCTGGACGGCCATGATCCACCCCGATGATTTGCCCTTGTGCAAGGCGCACTGGGCCGAGTGTCTGCAGACAGGGGCGATGTACCAGATCGACTGCCGACTGCGGCGCTTTGATGGCGTATACCGCTGGCATGCCCTGATGGCCGTGCCCCACCGGGACGACTCTGGCACCATCGTGAAATGGTTCGGCTCCAGCACGGACATCCACGGGCGCAAGGAGGCCGAGCATGCGCTGGACCAGCACCGCATTCACCTTGAGCAGCTGGTGTCGGAGCGCACCGCAGCCCTCTTCACGGCCAAGGAGGAGGCCGAGGCCGCCAGCCGCGCGAAGAGCACCTTCCTGGCCAACATGAGCCACGAGATCCGCACGCCCTTGAACGCCATCGTCGGGCTGGCGCAACTCATGCGGGGAGAGGGCGTCAGCGATCCGCAAGCCCAGCGGCTGGACTCGATCCATGGCGCCAGCCACCACCTGCTGTCGGTCATCAACGACATCCTGGACCTGTCCAAGATCGAGGCGGGCCGGATGGTGTTGGAGCACATCGATTTCTCGACAGAGCAGCTCCTCCATGGGGTGGTCTCCATCGTGGCCGAATCCGCGCGCAGCAAAGGCTTGGTGCTGCAGGTCGATGCCGAGGGGGTGCCCCCGTGGCTGCGGGGTGATGCCACCCGTTTGAGGCAAGCCCTGCTCAACTACGCGGGCAATGGCGTCAAGTTCACGGCGCGGGGCAGCGTCACGCTGCGTGCCCGGGTGCAGCACCAGGACGGCGATGAGCTGCTGCTGCGCTTTGAAGTTCAGGACACCGGCATTGGCGTGGCGCCCGACAAGCGGCCGCTGCTGTTCCAGGCGTTTGAGCAGGCCGATGCTTCGACGACGCGCCAATACGGCGGCACGGGGCTGGGCTTGGCTGTGGCCAAAGGCATTGCCCAGCTGATGGGCGGTGAGGTGGGCGTGGACAGCACCGTGGGCGTGGGCAGCACCTTCTGGTTCACCGCCAGGCTGCAGCGGGGCCAGGAGGTGGGGGCGGCGGTTTCGTCGGCCAAGGCGAAGGCGCTGAACGCGGACGGCAGGGGTGAGCAAGAGGGGCTGCGGCGTTGCGCGGGTGCCAGCATCCTGGTGGTGGAAGACAACGCCCTGAACCGGGCGGTGGCCGAGGGGATGTTGCAGGCGGCGAGCATGAAGGTCGAACTCGCGTGTGATGGGCTGGAGGCGCTGACCAAGGCGCAGGCGCAGTCCTATGACCTCGTCTTCATGGACATGCAGATGCCCGTCATGAACGGGCTCGAATCCACCCGCGCCATCCGGGCCTTGCCGGGCTGGGCCCACACGCCGATCGTGGCGATGACGGCCAACGCGTTTGGCGAGGATCGTGCGGCGTGCCTGGCCGCGGGCATGAACGACTTCCTCACCAAGCCGGTGGACATGCGGGCCTTGAACGCGGTGTTGGTGAGGTGGTTGCCTCAGCAGTAAGGCAGCAGCGCTTGCGCGGCCTGGATGCGCAGGCCCAGTTCGATGGTGTCGTCGTTCATGACTTCAAGCAGAAAGCTCTTGGGCGAGCGCGGATGCACCTCGGCGTCCACAGGGCTGAGTCGTTCCAGGGCCTGCTGAAAGTCAGCGCGTTTGATGCTGGCCAGGCGGCTCAGCAAGTCGGCCTGGCCATCGGGGCTGGGCGGGATGTCCAGCCAGGGCGTGTCGGCGAACACGGGGGCGAGGTCTGGCGCCACGAAGGCCGACCAGTTGCCCGTGGGCGCCTGAAGGGCCGGCACCACGGGCGCGTCCACCATCAAGCCAACGCGTTCTGCGGCGATGCCGCGCAAATAGCGCAGGCGCAGCGCGTCGAGGAAGGCCATGGCCTGGGCCGCAGGCAAGGGCTCCAGGAGCGAGAACCAGATCTGATAGCCATCGCTGCCCGAGACCGCGATGGCCGGGGCGGGCAAGGCCAGATCGGCCTGAACGCCGCGCCACAAGGGGGACAGGGCCTCCCAGTCGGCAGGCCTGGACAGCGACAGGACCACGGCGCGCACCTCACCCGGCGCATCATCGGGGGCGTAGAGGCGTTTCAACTCGGCTTGCAGTCTGTTCATGGGGGGCTCAAGAAGGGGGCCGGTCGAGCATACTGGATGCCCCATGGATGGCCACTGCACATGATCACACTTCACCATTGCGTCAGCGCGCGTTCTTTTCGCCCCTTGTGGATGTTGGAGGAGCTGGGCTTGCCCTACGAGCTGAAGATGCTGGCTTTTCCGCCCCGGGTTCATGACGCGGCTTACCTGGCGCTCAACCCGCTGGGCACGGTGCCGACGCTGTTCGACGACGGCGTGCGCATGACCGAGTCGGCGGCCATCTGCCAGTACCTCGCGGCGCGCCACCCGGCCGCGTGCATGGACGTGGCGGTGGACGAGCCTGCCTATGCGGCCTACCTCAACTTCCTGCATTTTGGCGAGGCCACGCTGACCTTCCCGCAGACCTTGATCTTGCGGTACACGCACTTCGAGTCACCCGAGCGCCGGCAGCCGCAGGTGGCCGAGGACTACGCCAAGTGGTTCCTGGCCCGGCTGCGCACGCTGGAGCCCTTGTTGGCGCAAGAGGCGTTTGTCTGCGCGGGCCGTTTCACGGCGGCCGATGTCTCGGTTGGCTACGCGCTGTTGCTGGCCAGCCACCTGGGGCTGGCGGAGCGCTTCAAGCCCGCCGTGCAAAGCTACTGGCAACGTTTGCAGCAGCGCCCGGGGTACCTGCGCGCCATGGCAGCGCAGCACGCGGCGGCCTTGGCGCAGGGGGTGTCAACGGTGCCGGCGCCCGACATGCGGTGAGCTGCGCTTCACGCGCCGCCCAGTACCATGGGCGCCATCTGCCGAGAAGGCCACAGGGAGGGTGCCATGCGAGGTCGCGCGTACAAGCGTCCAGTTCAGTCAGGTTTTTTCATCAGGCACCTCAAGGGCCACTACGGGCTGGCCCGCTCGTACTGGTTGCACTCGGTCGTCTTTGGTTGGGTGTTGCTGTACCTGACCGGCCTGGCCGTTGGTCAGATCGCGGCCGCGAGCTCTGCGCGCTATGTGTCCATGGCCGTGCTGGCCTTTGAACCACTCGCCCTGCTGGTCTGGGTTTGGTCCACCGTTGGCACCTTCATGTCGGCCGTCAAGCAGGTGTTCAGTGGCGAGGGGAGCCGGTTCTGGGCGCTGGCGGCGATCTTGTCATTGGTGTTGGGGTGCATCGGCATGATCCGCCAGCTGTCCACCTTGGGGCCCGCGCTGACCGCGCACTGGGAGGTTGCCATGGGCGAGCAACCCGGCGAGTCGTTCACCCTGACCTTCAGCCGCGATCACCGTGAGTTGGTGTTTGCGGGAGGCGTGAACGAGGGCGCTGCACAGGCCCTGGATCAGGCGGTGATGTCCCGGCTGGGGGTGGTGAACACGGTGGTGCTCGAATCGCCTGGAGGCTGGATCGGCGAAGGCCGGCGCATGGCCGAGGTCATCCGGGCGCACAACCTGAACACCCACGTTGAGCGGGATTGCATGTCGGCCTGCACCCTGGCCTTCCTGGCGGGCCACGAGCGCACGGCCGGCGACCAGGCGCGCGTTGGCTTTCACCAGGCTCGTGCCATTGGCGAGGATCGCCAGCGGGCCACCAGCCAGCGCCCGGCGGGACGGAGCCGGCGCGAAGAAGAGGCCCTGTACATGCAGGCGGGTGTCAGCGCCGCCTTTGCGCGCCAGGTCGTGAACGTGCCCTTTGCCCAGATGTGGGTGCCCACGCGCCAGGAGCTGCTTGACGCGCAGGTGCTCACGCGGTGAAGCGATGCTTTTCGCGTGCTTATCCAAGCTGGGTGTGAAGCGCTGACATGCCATCCTTTGCATGCGCTTTCACCCTTCAGGGACACCATGTTCAGACCAGCAATGCCCCCTCTGAGGCCCATGCAGAAGACCCTGCTCAAAGGCATTTTTCTCTTGCTGGGTGCGCAGGCACTGTCTTTCTCGGCACATGCCCAAGGCATGCCGGAGATCACACCCAGCCTGAAGAAGATGCTTGGCGGCCTGCCCATCGCGGGCCTCAAGGATGATGTGCAAGGCATGGTCGGCGCCCTCAAGCAGACCA
>CAZKPN010000121.1:0-11364 GCA_964554655.1 uncultured Aquabacterium sp.
TGTTGAAGAGGATGCCGTGCTTCTGGCAGATGCCATGGCGGTTGTGGCCATCGACTAGCACATCGCCCCACAGCACGAGCGCATCGCGGCAGCCCTCGGCCAGGATGCTGCGCTCCAGGGCGTCGTGTTCGTCAGGGGTCAGGGGGTCGATGTAGGCGCGCAGTTCTTCTTTGACCGTGATGTTCATGGGGACGGGGTGTTGTTTTAGGGGCGAGGGGGGGCCATTTTAGGTGGTGGTGGGCTGGGGCGAAATCAGCGTGCTGGGGCGATTGGGTTGTTGGGCGCGGGGGGCACTCCCGGCATGACGATGCCCAGCTCACACGAACACGCGTCCGGTCGGCGTGTTCCGGTATCTGGGTTGACTGTGCAGATTGTCGGCCAGCCGCGCAGCGGCTGTCGGCTCCTCCGCTCTGACGTACCGATCGCGGTAGAAATATCGCTCCGCCGCCCCGATCTCGACGAGCTCATACTTCGCAATCCGGAGAAGCCCGGCCGCCTGCAGCCGACCGAACTCGTCGGGTGAAAGCTCGAACCGCAGCAGCGGGGAGATTGCCGCCGCCAGATCGTTGGCCAACGAGCTCCCCTCGTACGCGGCAACGGCCGTGGCGACGCTCGCCTGCTTCCGCGCCGCGACCTCCGCCTCGACCTGCTCGTCGGTCGGGATGATCCCCTGCTCGTCGAATTCGTCGCGGACCTCGGTCCGGATGATCGAGTCATTCGCTTGCGCTGCCGCTTCAGCCGTCGCTGCGACCTCACCGACCAACCGGTTGCGCTGCTCCTCGATCTCACGGCTGCTGATGACGAGAAGGTTGACGACCTTGCCTCCCTGAAACTCAATGGCCTGCACCTCGTAGGTCTCGCCGCCGTGCAGCTCGCGGGCGGCGATCCGCGCAATGGCATCGCCTACTTCGAGCTGGAACAGCTGCGGCTCGGTGTCCGCGTTGGGCTGCGTGAATCGGCTGCGGTGCATGCCTGGCGCGCTTGCGTCGAGGTACTCGGCATTCTCGAGGCCATCGACTCGGTAAATGAGTTGGGTCGCGTTGCCTGCGGTGTCGCGCACCGCCTCCCGGATGACGACTGATTTAGCCGGCTCAGTGGCGCGCGCGAGCGCTGCTGTGCCCCACAAGGCCAGCCCCTGCGGACTGACCAGTGTGGCGCCCGGCCGGAGGCCTATCTGGTGGCTGGTGGTGAAGAACGGATCCCATCGGCGGCGAACAATCGTGAACCGGTTCGGAACGACGTCCAGCAGAGCGGCGTCGACCTTCTTGTCAGTCGTTTCCTCGACGAGCCACTCGGCGATCGCCTTCTGCGTGATGTACCTCCCGGCCTCAAGTGCGGCGAAGACCAAAACTGAATAGGGGCCCAGGAGCGGCACGGTGGCCAGCGCGATCACGCCGAGGAGGATGTCGGCCAGGATGCTGGCCTGAACGTCCGCGCTCGAAGTCCACGACATGATCCCTTCGGCGTCGAGCGCCTCGTAGATGTAAATGTGCACCTTGAAGTTGGGATCGATCGGGCCAATGATTTCGTACTCGCCCTCCACTGAGACTTTGAGCTGGTTGTCGGTCAACACGGACCGGGCATCGATCTCGACCACGTCGAACAGCTTTTCTTCCTTCTTCATGACCGGGTGGTGGTATCCGGACCCGGACCGTCGTGCCATGCGGTGGTAGGCATCGTCGGCAAAGTCGCCGTAGATGCTTGCTCTAGTCGCGACTGTGATGTCGGCGCGGGGCTCGAGGATGTTCTGCGCCAGTGTGAGGTCGCCGCGCGGCCCGAGCACGTTGTCCTCCTGAGGGCCGGCACGCAGTACCAGGTTGATGTAAAGCCCCAGTGCCGCTTCGCGCTCCACATCGCCGGCCAGCTTCTTCATGTGGATCTCGCCAATCCGGCCGCCGGACCCGAGGTTGGTCATCGAGATGTCTTGGTTGATCAGCGGCTGGAGCCTCTCTAGCAACTCCGCCTGCGGCAGGCCATTGTTAGCGGCAAGGGTCACGATCGGCCCGGCAATTTCGAGCAGTTCAAGCTTCAGCGTCATGGCGCCCAGACCGATTCCGTCGGTGTCCGGCGTGGTGTTCAGGCTAATGCCGATGTACAAATCAATGAACGCAAAGACCGATTGCATACCGCGCGCCAAGTTGAGCCAGACGCTCACCTGCAGATCCGCGCCCATGGGGTGCGTTGGCAGAATCTGGACAGCAAACGCCCCGTCGCGGGCCGCCTCGAGTGGCTGGGGGGCATTGGCATCGACGGCATAGGCCCGATCGAGGGTGGGCGGGATCAGCACCTGAACTTGGATCGGATCGCCGCCGCTAGGCGTGAATGTCTCGCCGATCCGGATCAGCCCCGTCTCGACAGCGGTCAACAGTAAATACTGCAGATACCTTTCGCCCATCGCCACCTCGACGTCGTACCCACTGGTCACACGTGTCTGGTCCATGACTGGCCTCCACTGAAAATTGGAATTGAGAAATCAAGGTTCATTCGCCAATCGCGATTAGCGGCCAGGCGGGTGCTTCCGCGCTGATGCTTATTCATACCGCTTGCGAGCGCCCGGCAGCGGTGGCGAGGCTGTCGCAAGGAGCATCGTGCGGCCCATGGCAAAGGCATTGGATGAGAGTGACGCGCCCATCAGGACTGCCCCTGTCAGGGCACGTGAAGGGGTGATGAAACGGCTCATGGCGTGAGACTCCAAAGGGTAGGTTTGCAATAGCGACTTGTGAGCTGGGATGCCCAGAAGCGAATGTTCACCAGTTGTGAAACAGGATCTACCCTTGGAACTAGGGGTGAGTCAAAGAACGCCCCCCTAGTTTGGTGACGCTAGCGTTCACCCGGCAACTCGCAGGGCTCAAGAAGGCTTTTGGTTTTCACCAAACAAGCCCTCCCCTGCTACTTCAACTCCGCCGAACTCTTCCCCAACAACCTTCGCGCAATGATCAGCAACTGAATCTGCTGGGTCCCCTCAAAGATGTCCAAAATCTTGGCATCACGCGACCACTTCTCCAGCAACGAAGTCTCGGTGTAGCCGATGCTGCCCGCCAGTTCCACGCATTTCAAAGCCACGTCCACGCAGGTGCGACCCGCCTTGGCCTTGGCCAGCGAGGCCTCGAGTGAATTGGGCCGCCCGTTGTCGGCCATCCAGGCGGCTTGCAAGGTCAACAGGCGCGCGGCCTCGTAGTCGGCCTGCATGCGCACGAAGTCGGCCACGGCCGAAGGCTGGCGGTGAAGGGGTCGGCTGTAGTCCACGCTCAAGCCGCAGTCCTTCAGGATCTGCGCCATCTCTTCGATGCAGGCGCGCGTCAGGCCCACGGCCATCGAGGCCACCAGCGGACGCGTGTTGTCGAAGGTCTGCATCACACCGGCAAAACTCTTCTCGGGGTTCACCTCGGGGTCGCCCAGGAGGTTCTCCTTGGGCACACGGCAATTGGTGATCATGAAGTGCGCGGTGTCGGAGGCGCGGATGCCCAGCTTGTGCTCCAGGCGCACCAGCTCAAACCCCGGCGTGCCCTTTTCGACCACGAAGGATTTGATCGCCGCACGGCCCAGGCTCTTGTCCAGCGTGGCCCACACCACCACCAGGTCGGCGCGCTCGCCCGCAGTCACGTAGATCTTTTCGCCATTGAGCACGTAGTGGTCGCCGTCGAGCTTGGCGCTGGTTTTGATGGCGGCCGAATCAGAGCCGCAGCCCGGCTCGGTGATGGCCATCGCAGCCCAGCGGCCCTTGAAGCGCTTGAGCTGCTCATCATTGGCCACCGACGCGATGGCGGCATTGCCCAGGCCTTGGCGGGGCATCGACAGCAGCATGCCCACATCGCCCCAGCACAGCTCCATGATCGACAGGCAGGTGGAGATGTTGGTGCCGTTGCGGTTGCCTTGGGCACCATCGGCCGCGTCACGGCGCACGCCGGTGGCGCCGGTACCGCCGACTTCGCTGTTGCCTTCGTTCATGCCGTCGATCACGGCGGCCATCATGTCGAGTTCGACCGGGCGGCTGTGCTCGGCGCGGTCGTACTTGCGCGAGATCGGGCGCAGCACTTCGGCGGCGGTCTCGTGGGCCTGGCGCACCAGTGGCTTGAACTTGCGGGGGATTTCGAGGTTGATCATTGCGTGAATCTCATCAGTAAGCCAGTCTCATCCAGCGAACACCGTGGGTCCGGCTTTGCCGGGCCACTGGTGTTGCCCCCTTGAGGGGGCGCGCGAAGCGCGTAGGGGGTGGGTCAAATCAGCAGCCCGCCCTCCATCACACCGACCGCGCGCAAGTCGCGGTACCAACGCTCCACCGGGTACTCGGTGACAAAGCCATGCCCGCCCAGCAACTGCACGCCATCGCTGCCGATCTGCATGCCCTTGTCGGCGCACAGGCGGCGTGCCAACGCGGCGGCCTCATAAAAATCCACATCGGCATCGACCAAGCTGGCGGCACGCCAAGTGAGCAGGCGCATCGCGTTCAGCTCGATCGACATGTTGGACACGGCAAAAGCGACCGACTGGCGGTGGCTGATGGGCTCGCCGAAAGCATGGCGCTCGTTCACGTAAGGCACGATGAAATCAAGCACGCCTTGCGCGCAGCCCGTGCCCAGCGCACACCACGCCAAGCGCGACAACTGAATGCATTCGCGGTAGGCATCAAACGCGCCTTCGGCCAGCACGGCCTGGGCAGGCACCAACACCGCGTCGAGCTTCAGGCGGGCGGTGCCCGCGGCGCGCAGGCCCATGGCGCGGTCCCCTTCCACCGACAAGCCTTTGGTGGACGACTCGATCACGAACAGCGCCGGGCCCTGGCCCTCGATGTGCGCGGCCACGATGAACAGCTCTGCTTGGGCGGCCAGCGGCACCATCGACTTCAGGCCGTTGATCACGTAGCCCCCACCGCTTTGCGCCACCGCGCGCGTCTTCAGCTCGAAGGGGTCGAACAAGGGCGTGGGTTCCTGGATGGCCAGGGCCGCCGCAGGCACGTTCTCGCCGGTGAAATCGCTCAGGTAGGCGGCCTGCTGCTCGGCATTGCCCCACAGCACCAGCGCCGTGCTCACTGCCGAGGGCGCCAGCGCCGCAAAGGCCAGGCCCATGTCGCCTTCGGCCATGGCTTCGGCGATCAGCACATTGGTCACGGCCGAGCGCTCGGTGCCCATGCCGCCCAGCGCCTCGGGGATGCCCAGCGAGGTGATGCCCAGCTCGGCGCATTGCGCCAGCAGCTCTGGCGGCGCGGCGTAGGCCATGTCGGCCTTGCCGGCGGCTTCCCGCAATTGTTCCATCGCGAAAGTGCGCGCCGCCTCGCGCAGCATCTGCTGGTCTTCGGTGGGCGCCAGGTCGAACAGGTCGCCCGCTCCACGCTTGGGCAGGCGTTGCGGCGAGCCCAGGTTCTTGACCGACTTGAACGCACGGTTGGCGGCCGTCACGGCCTTGAAACCCACCTTGGTGCCGTGGTACAGCATCTGCTCGGTCGGCTTGCGCAGGCCGAGCGAATCCAGCTTGGTCGAGCCCGCCATGCGGCTGAGGGTGCGCAGTCCAATTCGTGTGAGCGATGTCATGTCGATGCCGTGAAATGAGGGATCCCATGATCTTGCGACCCGCCGGTCGCCGATACTTGCCCCTTTGCGCCAATCGACTTGACCCGAACCGCCCGTCCCGCATGAGCTCCCCGCCACCCTCCTTGCCCGCCTCCGACGCCTCTGCCCTGCGCAGCTGGCTGCTGGCCGCCAAGAGCGCCGTGGACAAACGCGGCGTGGACGCCGACGCCTTGCTGCGCCAGGTGGGCCTGGACCTGTCCACCCTGAGCGACCCCATGGCGCGCTACCCCGCCCGCCTGGGCCTGGCTTTCTGGCAAAAGGCCCTGCAGGCCACGGGCGAAGAGCTGCTGGGCGTGGACGTGGCCCTGCAGTTCCTGCCCCTGAACTTCACCGCCCTGGGCTACGCCCTGATGGCCTCCGAGAACCTGGCCCAGATGTACCTGCGGCTGGCGCGCTACGCCCACGTGGTGACCGATGCCGCCGACGTGCGCTTTCACCTGGACGAGGGCGCTGGTCGCATCACCATCACGGGCGACCAGGCCCTGCTGGGCACCGCCGATGCAGCCACTGTCTGGAGCATCTTCGACTACGCCATGCTGACCCTGGTGCGCGGCTCACGCATGCTCTACGGCCGCGACTTCGTCCCGCTCGAATTGCGCCTGCAACGCCAGCGCCCCAAAGACCACGCCAGGTTCGAGAAGGTTTTCCGCTGCACGCCACTCTACGGTTGCGAGGACAACGCCTTGGTGGTTGACCATGCCACGCTGCACAAGCCCCTGTCCTTCGCCAACCTGGAAGTCGTCAAAGCCAGCGAAGAGGCCATGGACCGCTACCGCTCGCACTGGCCCGACCGGGGCCTGCCCCAGCAACTGGCCGCCGTGCTGAAAGAGCTGCTGCCCAGCGGCGAGCCCCGCCAGGACGACGTCGCCCGGCGCCTGGCCATGACCCTGCGCACCCTGCAACGCCGCTTGGCCGAGCTGGACACCAGCTACCGCGACGTGCTCAACCAGACGCGCCACCAGCTCGCGCTCGATTACCTGGCCGCCGCCCAATATTCGGTCGGCGAGATCTCCTTTCTGCTGGGCTTCTCCGAGGTCAGCGCCTTCACCCGCGCCTTCAAGCGCTGGACAGGCACCTCGCCCAGCACCTGGCGCCAGGCCGCCGCGCCTACACTGCCACCCCATGCGCATTGACGACATCCGCCAGCGTTTGCGCGCCCACGGCGCCAAGCCCTGCCATGAAGACAAGATCTTGCGCTTGTGGTCGCAGGCGCTGCCCATGGACAGCGGCAAGCGCCGCCCGGAAGACTTCCTGCCGCTGGACGTGCGCCACGCCCTGCCCGCTTTGCTCGCTGACCTGAACGCCCTGGCCCAGGTGCGCTCTGAACACCCGGGCGACGACGGTTCGGCCCGCCTGTTGATTGGCTTGCAAGATGGCCAGGCGGTCGAGAGCGTGCTGCTGCCACGCGATGGCCTGTGCGTGTCATCCCAAGTGGGTTGCGCCGTCGGATGCGTCTTCTGCATGACCGGCAAGGACGGCCTGCTGCGCCAGCTTGGCAGCGCCGAAATCGTCGCCCAGGTGGCCCTGGCCCGCGCCCGCCGCCGCGTCACCAAGGTCGTCTTCATGGGCATGGGCGAGCCCTCGCACAACCTGGACAACGTGCTGGAAGCCATCGAGCTGCTGGGCACCTGCGGCGGCATCGGCCACAAGAACCTCGTGTTCTCCACCGTGGGCGACCCGCGCGCTTTCGAGCGCCTGCCGCTGGGCATCGTCAAACCCGCCTTGGCCCTGTCCCTGCACTCCACCAAGCCCGAGCTGCGCGCTCAACTGCTGCCCCGCGCGCCCCGCATCGACCCGGCGGACCTGGTCGAGCAAGGCGAACGCTACGCCCGCGCCACCGGCTACCCCATCCAATACCAGTGGACCTTGATCGACGGCCTCAACGACAACGAGGAAGAAATGGACGGCATCGTGCGCCTGCTCAAGGGCAAGTACGCGCTGATGAACATGATCCCCTACAACACGGTCGACGAACTCGACTTCAAACGCCCCAGTTGGGAGCGCGCCGCCGAGATCGCGCGCAGCCTGCACCGGCGCGGCATCCTGACCAAGCTGCGGCAATCGGCCGGGCAAGATGTGGACGCCGGTTGCGGCCAATTGCGCGCCCGTGATGCGGCGGCGGTGATCAAGCCTCAGCCCGTGCGCTTCGTGCAGCCCCAAGCCCGCGCGCAAGACCGCACCTGAGCGTCCCGGCCACGATGATCGAAGTCCGCCACCTCAAATCCCTGGTCGCCATCGCCGACACCGGCAAGCTGGCCACCGCCGCCGAGCGCGTGCACCTCAGCCAATCGGCCTTGTCCCACCAGATCCGCGCTTTGGAAGATCACCACGGCCAGGCCCTGTTCGAGCGCACCCGCCAAGGCCTGCGCTTCACCCCCGCTGGCAACCGCCTGCTGGCCCTGGCCCGCACCGTGTTGGCCGACATCGGCGCCGCCGAGCGCGACCTGCAGCGTCTCAAAGGCGGTGCCGGGGGCGAGCTGCGCATCGTGCTCGAATGCCACACCTGCTTCGACTGGCTGATGCCCGTGATGCACGAGTTCCGCCAGCGCTGGCCCGAGGTCGAGGTTGACCTGGTGGCTGGCTTCCACGCCGACCCGCTGGCTTTGCTCAAAGAAGGCCGCGCCGACCTGGTCATCGGCTCCAAACCCAAAGCCCAACGCCCCTGGTCGGTCGAGCCCCTGTTCCGCTTCGAAATCCTGGCCGTGGTCGCCAACGAGCACAAGCTGCGCCACAAACGCCACCTCACGGCCCAGGATTTCGAGGGCGAAACCCTCATCACCTACCCCGTGCCCGAGCAGCGCATCGACCTGATCCGCGAAGTCCTCAAGCCTGCCGGGATCGAACCCGCGCGCCGCACCGCCGAGCTCACCGTGGCCATCGTGCAACTGGTGGCCAGCCGCCGAGGCATCGCCGCCCTGCCCAGCTGGGGCCTGCAAAGCTACCTGGAGCACGACTACGTCAAGGCCGTGCCCATTGGCCCCAAGGGCCTGTGGAGCGAGCTGCACGCCATCTGCCCCAAGGCCCTGGCCAGCCAGCCCTACATGCAAGACATGGCCCTGATCATGCGCCAGCAGTGCGCCAAGCTGCCGGGCATCGAATGGCTGGCTTGACTGACTGAACTGGCCAAGGGTCAACCCGAAGCGTTAAACGGCCCAACCGTCAAGCGACTGACAGTTGGCGCCCCCTGATTTCAGGGGGCCACTCCCCAGCCACGGGGAATGCCCAGGGCCTTGAAAAAACACTGTGTTTCAAACTCCATGGCATAGGAAGACACCTTTCACCCCACGGAGCGTTGACATGAACATGAAATCACTGATGGTGGCCACGGCAAAGGCCGTTGGCCTCACCCTGCTGACCAGCCTGGCGGCCCACGCCGCCTACTTCAAGTGGGAAATGATCGAACTGCCGGCCTCCACCGGCGCCACCTGCGGCAACGGCACGCCCTACCGCTTCTTCGTCAACCGCACCCCGCTGAACAGCAAGGCCGTGGTCATGTTCGAAGGTGGCGGCGCTTGCTGGGACCAGGCCGCGTGCAAGGGTGGCTCGCTGCTCAACGCCGTCAACCCCGATGGCATCCCTGAAAACTACATGAGTGACTGGAACCGCCAGGCTCACCTGGGCCTGGTGACCCCTTTCACCGCCCGCATCCACCCGCTGCAAGCGGTGCAGACCCAAAGCTGGAACATCGTCTACCTGACGTACTGCACCGGCGACGTGCACACCGGCAACAAGGTCAACGTGTACAACAACACCGACCCGGCCAACCCCATGACCTACTTCCACCGCGGCGCCATCAACGCGCAGGCCGTGGCGAACTGGATGGCCAAGAACCTGCCCCAGCCCGACCACCTGCTGCTGACCGGCTTCTCGGCAGGTGGCGTGGGCTCCACGGCCAACTACGCGGCCTTCCGCACCACGCTCAAGCCCAAGAAGATGGCCCTGGCCGCCGACTCCGGCCCGCTGTTCAACGTGCCCCGCACCGCCACACCTGAGCAAGCCCCGTCCGTGCTGCTGCACAACAAGATCCGCGAAGTCTGGGGCCTGGACGGTCCTGACGGCCTGGTCACGCAACTGATCACCAAATATCCCGGTGCAGGCGACGTGAACAACATGGGTTCGATCACCGCCGGCCTGGGCAAGATCTTCCCCAACGACCGCATTGGCTACACGATGTTCCAGGAGGACACCAACTTCTCGACCTTCTCGTACCAGAAGTTCTACCCCGAGATCGCCAACGCCGCCACCGACGCGGACCGCCTGAAGATGCTGAACGTGAAGTGGCGTCAGGAGATCCAACCCTGGATCGCCCAGATGACACCGACCAACGTGGGTTACTACATCCCCAACAAGCGTGACATCAATGGTTCGCACTGCACGACCATCGTCACCTTCGGGGGCACCAGCATCGTCGAGAAGAAGCTGAACTCGGTGGGCGTGTTCGTGGACAACCTGCTGGACGGCAAGGGCCCGGTCATGCGTGCCTATGAAACCAAGCCGACCACCCAGCGCGTCTTGCTGAGCGACATGTTCGCCGACTGGCTGGCGCCTTTGATCCCTTGACGCCATTGAAAAAGCGCCCCTTGGGGCGCTTGGCAGACAAAGAAAAAGCGGACTGTTGCCAGTCCGCTTTTTTTACATCAGCTTGACAACAATCAGACTGCTTGACGGCGACGAGCCACCAGGCCAACCACACCCAGACCTGCGAAGATCAGAGCCAGGGACTCTGGCTCAGGCACGGCGGAAGGCGTGGAATACACACTGCCAACGTAGGTGTAGATGCTTGGGAAAGCACCTTCCACCTTCAGGGTGTGTGAACCAGCCGTCAGACCGGTGAAGCTGAACCCGTAGCCCGTCGTGGTCGACGTCAACGAGGTGGCCACACCATCGATCAGCACGGAACTGAAGGTGGCGCCGTAGCCACCAATCGAACCGATCAGATCACTGTTACCGCCCACCGAGAAGGTGAACAGATCAGCGATCGTGCCGCCGGTGGCAAATGCACCAGTACCCAGGAACAAGGCGGGCGTGGGTGTCAGAGCACCCAGATCGCCGCCTGGCAAGGCTGGCGCACCAGCCATTGCCGAACCTGCCACCACGAGGGAAGCAGCAGCTACCAACATTTTCAATTTCATAAGCAACCTCCAATAGTTATCCAACGGATCGCTGACCCAAAAAGCTCCAGGACCGCGACCGCTCTTTTATATGTCCATGCGCCGGTCGGTCATACCCCCCGTTCCCGGGGGTAAAGGTAACAACCCTAGGTCATTGGGGTTACAAATGAGGTAAACGATCCATATTTCATGTCACGCAAATGCAAAAAAGGCCCCGAAGGGCCTTTTCCCATCATGTGAACAACATCAAGCGGCCAGGCGCTGCTCGATCTTGGCCTTGGTGGCGGGCATCTCGGCCGGCAGGTGATACGACAGTTGCTGGAACAGCTCGTCGTGCAGCTTCAGCTCTTGCGTCCAAGCCGCCGTGTCGATGCCGATCACCGACTGGAACTGTTCCTTGGTGAAGTTCAGGCCCGTCCAGTTGATGTCTTCGTAGGTTGGGCTCAGGCCGAAGGCGTTGTCCACGCCCTTGGCGGTGCCCGCGATGCGGCCCAGGATCCATTCCAGAACGCGCATGTTCTCACCGTAGCCGGGCCAGACAAACTTGCCGTCAGCGCCCTTGCGGAACCAGTTCACGCAGTACACCGGAGGCGTCTGGTGACCGGCCTTTTGCAGCTTGGCACCCACGTCCAGCCAGTGCTGGAAGTAGTCGCTCATGTTGTAGCCCATGAAAGGCAGCATGGCGA
>CAZKPN010000122.1:0-11290 GCA_964554655.1 uncultured Aquabacterium sp.
GTCGACAAGTCATGGACAAACTCGGAGAGCGCCTCTTGTCGCTTGCCGACCTGAGGGTGCAATGCGCGGCGCAGCACGGCATCGAGCCACGGCGGCAGATCCGCTCGCCGCTCACGCGCCGGGATGTAGCGCAGCCGCTGCAGGTCACCGGGCGAGCGCAGTTGCGTCACCTGCAGGCCGTAGGGCAGGTGCCCTGTGAGCATCTGGTAAGCAATCACAGCCAGCGAGAACAACTCCGACTGCGGGCTGCCCACGCCGCCCACAAAGTACTCGGGCGCCGTGTACTGCAATGAACCGGCGATGGCCTGTGGGCGCGCGTCCAGGGTGCCTTCGGTCAGGCCCGCCACATGCGTGGAAGCAAAGTCGATGATCTTGACCGTGCCGGTCCGGTCGATCATGAGGTTCTCAGGGCGCAGGTCCTGGTGCAGCATCTCTTTACGGTGAAAGGCGCGCAGCCCCTTGGCCACTTGCTCGATGATGCTGCGCACGCTGCCCAGATCGGGCCGTGGGTGATCGATCATCCACTGCGCCAGTGATTGGCCATCGACGTATTCCATGGCCACGAACAGGTGCTCGCGCGGACGGTCGGCCGCGCTGGCCTTGAGCACATGGGCACTGTCGATCCGGCGCGCGATCCACTCCTCCAGGATGAAGCGGTCCAGGTAGACGGGGTCATCGCGCAAATCCACCGAAGGGGTTTTCAGCACCACGTGCTGTCCGCTGAGCTGGTCGATGGCCAGGTGCACATGGCTGCGCGAACTGGCGTGCAACTCGCGCACGATGGTGTAGCCCTCGAAATCCATCCGCGGCTGCAAAGGCGGTGGCAGGCGCAAGCCTTCGCGTTGGGCGTGCAACTGTGAGGCCTGGGCATCCGGCAACGCATCGATGCGCACCAGTTGCACTGTCAGGTTGTCGGCACTGCCGCGCACCAGGGCCACGGCCGTGAGCGCGGCGGCGGCCGCGTCGAAATCGCCAGGGTGTTCGGCCAGTGCCGCATGCACGGCAGCGGCGTCCAGATGCTCGTAAGCCCCATCGGTGGCCAGCACATACACCTCGCCCACTTCAGTGAGCCAGCTTCGGTAATCGATTTCGACCGTGGGCCCGGCGCCGAGCGCGCGCCCCAGGTAGGTCTCGACGGAAGAGACGCGAACGCGGTGATCGTCGCTGAGCTGTTCCAGGGCTTGCGCATGCAGCCTGTAGACCCGTGTGTCCCCCACGTGCAGCAGGTAGGCCTCGCACCCCTTGAAGATCAAGGCGCTGAAGGTGCAAACGTAACCCCGGTCTTTGTCAAAGCGGGCATCGCTTTTTTGCGTCTGGGCATGCAACCATGAATTGGTGGCGTCCAGCACGCGCTGGGCCGCCCTCGATACCGACCAGGCCTCGGAGGTGCAGTAGTAGTCATCCAGAAAGCCCCGCACCGCCGCGGCACTGGCCACCTGGCTGACAGCACTGCTGCTGATGCCATCGGCCAAGGCGATGACGATGCCCTTGGTGCTCAGGTGCGGCTCGGCCGGAATGGCCGCGCCATGGAAATCCTGGTTGACAGGCTTGCGCCCGGCCTGCGAATGCTGGCCGAGCGTGACGCGCAGTGCAGAAGCGATCAAGCGATGCGCTTGGCTGCAGTTTTGTAATGCGTGGAGTACAGCGTGGCTCCCACGAAGGTCAGGCCACCGACCAGGTTGCCGATCACGGTGGGGATCTCGTTCCAGATCAGGTAATCCATGATCGTGAAGTTGCCGCCCAGCAGCAGGCCCGAAGGGAACAGGAACATGTTGACGATGCTGTGCTCAAAACCCATGTAGAAGAACAGTGCGATCGGCATCCACATGCCGATGGCCTTGCCCGACACCGTGGTGGACATCATGGCCGCGACCACGCCGGTGGACACCATCCAGTTGCACATCACGCCGCGAATGAACAGGGTCAGCATGCCGGCGGCGCCGTGCGCGGCGTAGCCCACGGTGCGGCCTTCACCGATGTGGCCGATTTTCACGCCAACCGCGTTGGGCGCCTCGCTGAAGCCAAACGTGAAGATGATGGCCATGAACACGGCCACCATGAAGGCGCCCCCGAAGTTACCGATGAACACCAGGCTCCAGTTGCGCATGACGCCGCCCCAGGTGGCGCCGGGGCGCTTGTCAAACACGGCCAGCGGGGCCAGGGTGAACACGCCAGTCAGCAGATCGAAGCCCAGCAGGTAAAGCATGATGAAGCCGACCGGGAAGAGCAAGGCGCCCAGCAGCGCATTGCCGGTGTTCACCGTGATGGTCACCGCGAAAGCAGCGCCCAGCGCCAGGATGGCCCCGGCCATGAAAGAGCGGATGAGGGTGTCCCGCGTGGACATCAGGAGTTTGGATTCACCGGCGTCAACCATCTTGGTCACGAACTCGGCAGGAGCGAGGTAAGCCATCTGACTTCCTTTGAAAATAAAAGCGGAAAAACAAAAAACGGCGTCCCCGTCTGGACAACAGCCTGAGCTGAGCCAGAACGGGGACGCCGTCATCCACGTGTTCAAGTGTCAAGCCGTCATTAGCTTGACACTCAACACGATGCATTTTTCATGCCCGAAATTTGGGCTGTTTTTCCGCCTCATCAGTCCCCATGTGGTGCATCAGGCCCACTTGTGGTGCATTCAAGGCTTGGCGGCAAAGGCCAGATCCGGCAAGGTCAGGGTGGCTTCGGCCACGTCCAGCAGTTTGCGGTTGTGGTCCATGGAGGCCTTCTGCAGTGCGCGGAAGGCGGCCTCCTCGGTGATCCCCAGGCGTGACATCAAGGCGCCCTTGGCCCGCTCGATGACCTTGCGTTCGTGCAAGGCCCGCCGCGCGGTGTCCAGCTCGACCTCCATGCTGGCCAGGCGCGCGGACTGGGTCTTCAACAGATCGACCAGTTCGGGCGACTTGGGGCCGTGGCTCGGGCCGTCCGACATGGCGGGCAAAACCGGGGCCGCCTCTGGCTGCTCGGCGGCGTTGTTGAAAAAGCGGCCCACCGCGTGGGTGTGAGGCGGCGGGTTGTCACGCAATTGCTGGAGCAAGCCTTCGGAATCTTGCAGGTCTTGCTGCGTGGCCAGGCGCTGTGCCTCGCAAACCTGGCGCAGGCACTGAACCAGATCGACCTGCACTTGCCACATCTCGGTGATGCGCTCGCTGGAGACATTGAACCAGCTGTCGCTCAGGCCCGTGTCCAGGGCCGCGCCGGGCCGCGCAGTGCACAAGGTGCGGCGCAAGCGCTCCAGCAGGGCCACGTTGGGCGTCAGTTGGTGCTGCTGCCAGCGCTCGCGCAGGGCAGGCTCGGCAAACTCCTCGAACACGCGCAAGCTGCGCTCCTGGGCATCGATCAGGTGAATGATGCGCTGCTGCTCCGCGTCATCGCTGGCGCCAGACGCAAAAAGCTGCGCTCCCACCGCACGCTCCTGGCCCGCGGCTTCCTTGCCTTGCACCAAGTGAACCAAGGCCACCAGCAAGCGCGAGATGCCCGGGTGCAAGGCCGCATCGGCCACATGGAAGATCAGCTCGACCAGACCGGCGATCAAGCGGCTGAACGCCGCCACCGAATCATGGGCGGTCGGGGTGCGCTGGTCGATCTGCAAGCGCAAATCGGACAGGGTGTCCAGGTCCAGCAGCACCCAGGCCATCAGCGACAGCATGCGCGCCGTGGCGCCTTGCGCAGGCTCCAACTGTTCGGCGAACAACGCCCGCAAGGTGGCCTCGATCGGGCGCGCCTCTTCCAGGGCCGACTGCCGTTCGGCCGAAAACCGCTGGCCACCAGAGGCCAGGTAAATGCTGGTGACGCCCCGCTCACGCTGCAGGGCGTGGATCAACTGGCCGATGACGTCGGCGAACTCGACTCGGCCGGCGAGGTGCCGCACGGCGTCGATTTCCAGTTGTTTGGCGCGCAGAACGAGCTGGGATACTGAGAGGGGCATAAGGAGACAAGCGTGCTGACCGGGACGGTAGCCGATTGTCCTCAATTTGACCGGTCTGTGGACAGACCGGTCACCTCTTCTTCACCGCAGATTGAGGGTCAATCGCGGTCCAGGCGTCCGTCGCCATTGCGGTCGATGCCCAAGCGGTTGCCATTGCCTGGAGGCGCGCAGGTGAAGGTCAGCGGCGCATTGGCGGTGCGGGCCGTGCTCAAGAGCGTCGACATGCTGACTCCGCTTTCGCCCCGGCGGTCTGGCACGAAGGTGCCTGAGGTGCGCGACAACACCCAACCACGAGCTTCCGAGCCCAGCACGCCCTTGGCGACCAACTCGCACTCGGGGCGTGGCGAGGTGACCATGGCGCGCTGCACCAGCAGGTTCAAGCGAGCACTGACATCACCTTGCGATCCGTTGGTCGGTGTCACGGTCACTTGCTGACCCACCACCGGCTGAAGGTCGGACGGGAACGCCAGCACAAACTCTTCCAGCTGCTTGCGCTCGGTCGCGTTCACCGACACGAACACGGCGGCGGACAGGAACTGATCGACCGTGCCCAGCGCGCCGTCGAAGGCGTAGCCGAAGCCCCGGATCTGAGCGCCGGTCGCCGGCTTCGCCGCCTCGTTCTCGGTGAACGAGCCCACCTTCTGGTACATGTTGCGCAACTGCGGGATCTTGAAGTTCTCGGCGATCGCGAAACCCTCGAAGGCCATGGTGCCGTCGGTGCCGTACTGCCCCTTGCTGGGGTCCAGCGCGTGACAGCCATTGCAGGTGGTCAAGGTGTCGGCGGTCTTGTTCATGTAGAACTCCTGGCCGGCCTTCTGAATGGCCGTCAGGCTGGTGTCCAGGTTGGCCACCGGGCTGGGGGGGTACACCAGCTTGAGCGCATAACGCGCGAAGGAGGTCATCTCCTCGTCGTTCAAGGCCTGCTCACGCCCCAACAAGCCAGGGAAGGCCACACTGAAATCCTTGAACGACCGCTCCTCCAGGGTCACACCGGTGGAGACACCCTGGCGGTCACCGCGCCAGTGCAGCGGACCATTGCCCGCCATGCCGCGGAAGCTTTGCGTCGTCATCGGCCCCTTCATGGGGTGAAAGCTCTTGGTGGTGCGCAAGAACGAAAACACGAAGCGGTTGTAGGCGTTGTTGTTCTTGGCCGGCACGTCATCCGGATTGCCCAGGTCCCATGCCAGTTGGTCCATGTCGCCAAAGATGTGGCACGACGCGCAGGCCGAATCACCGCGGCTGGAGGTGTAGGCCGAGTCGTACATGAAGCGGCGACCCTTGACCACATCGGCCGGCTCGGGGTTGGCCATCGTCACATGGGCCACCTCACGGAACATCGCCGTGTTCACCACCGACACGCCATTGTCCTGACGGGTGGTGACGAAGGCGCGACCCCGAGGGGCGTCCAGTACCACGCCGGTGGGCAGCCCACCGCTCATGACCAGCTGTTGGGCCGCAGAAGGCGTGAAGCTGTCGGTCTCCAGTTGAGATGTGGCATAGCGGGCCAGCTTGTTGGTGCCCATGGACACCAGGTACAGCGTGCCACCATCGGGCGTGACGGCCATCTCCAGCGGCGTTGACACGGCTGCGGCGTTCTCGGCGGCGGTGCCCAGCGGTTTGCCGTAGCTGGTGATGTGCTTGTTCAGGTGCCTCGGCAGCACAGAGGCACCATCGATCACGGTGATGCGGCTCTGCACGAAGTTACCGTTCACCGTGGAGCTGTTCTTGCCCGGACCTTCAAAGCGCACCACGTTGCGTGCTTCCTGGTTGCTGACGTAGAGCTTGCCGCTGGCCGGGTTCACCGCCAGGTTGAACAAGGTGGTGCCCACGCCGGACAGGCGGTTGATCACCATGGGGGTGGCCGTGGTGGTGTCGATCGTGAAGACGTCGTAGTCAGGCAGGTCCAGCCTGACGTTCTGGTTCCAGGCCTTGGGGGCCGCGCCGCTCTTGGCATCTCCAGCGTCAACCCAGTCGCCATTGGCGTTCTTCTGCACGATCAGGCTGGTCGCAGGGGCAACCGTGCCATCGGCCGCCGCCGTGGGGCCGCTCTTGTCGAGCACAAGCTGCTTGTGGCCGCGAACCACCGTGGTGCGATTGCCTGAATTGAACACGGCGGTGTAAACGCGTGAGCCGTCCGCGTTGCGGGCCAGACCACGCAGCGTGTCACCGAACATGTTGAGCACCGTGGCCGGTGTGCCGCCCAGGGCGGTGCCCTGCGAGTTTGCGTCAAAGACCCAGACGTCAGCACGCCCCACGCCAGCCGTCGTCAGCTTGGGGTCGAACTTCGTGTTCTGTCCACGGTGGGCGGCCGTGATGAAGGCCCAGCGGTTGCCCGGGCCGGCAAAGACAATGTCGCGGGGCTCATCGCCCACCAGCAGTGTGTTGACCACCCGCGCTGGCGCGACGGAGACATCAACGATGCTGATGCTGTCGGACAAATGGTTAACCACCCACAGACGGCCATTGGGCGCCAGGGCCACCGCCACCGGCTCCAGGCCAACGGGTATGGACTGGCGCAGCACGGGCGTCGTGCCCGTCACATCGAAGACCTCCACGCGCGCATCAGGCGTGTTGACCACGTACAGGCTTGCGCCATCGGCTGACAGAACCATGGGCCGCACGTGTCCAGACTCGAAGGTGCTGAACTGGCCCAGCGGGGGCGGCGTGGCCGTGCCGCCCGTGCCTGCGAGGGAGCCGCTCACGACCACGTTGTTGACCGTGTAAGTTTCATCGGCCACGTCGGCGCTGACGCGGAAGCGGAGCGTGACATTGCTGTTGTTGGCCGTGGCTGGCAGCACGAAGCTGGCTCGGCCCGGGGTGGTCACGCGTGTGGCCTCCAAACGTGTGAACGAGCCGCCATTGATGGCGTACTCGAACACGCCTTCATCGAAGGCCAGCATGCCGCCTTCCATGTTGGCCGTCACTCGGTCGAACGACACGACGATGCCCGTGTAGCCTTGGGTGCTCAACGCTTTGGACGTGAAGGATCCATCGGCTTTGAGGGTCGAGCCTGCCATGACGGCCCCAGCGTTACCTGTCGTGACCGTGCCTGCCGCGGTGAACGCGCCCAGGCCACCGGCAAAGGTCTGCTGAAAAATGGTGGTGCTGGTTTGCGCGATGGCGGTGCTGGCCACCACCCAGAGCAGGCTACCGCCGGCCCATCGACACGCTCGCCGAAAAAGCGCGCGCGTGCTTTGATTTTGTGTCATTTCCTTGTCTCCTCAAATCGAACGGAAAGCCGACCACATGGGCTGAAGCCGATGTGGACCCGACTCGTTTTGATGTCGCCATCACTGGCGTCGAGGAGATTCTGTGCAGCGAGTACCGTTCAATATTGCGGGATAACCCACGGGGGATTTCCGCACCCCCTTGAATCAAGGGGTGTTTAAAGTCATCTAGGCGACAGTCCATGCCCGCCGTTTAAAACGGGCTAAGGCGGTTTACCCGACCACCAGCACTTGGCCGTCTTCTATGCGCACTTCATGGGCGCGCACTGAGAACTCTGGCAACTCAAGGCACTCGCCGGTCTTCAAGTCAAAGTGGTGCTTGTACAGCGGCGAGGCCACCACGGTCTTGTCGCCCAGGTTGCCCACCAGGCCGCGCGACAGCACGCTGGCATTGGCCTTGGGATCAACATTGTCGATGGCGAAATACTGGCTCTCGCCGACGCGGAAAACCGCCACGTGCCGGCCATCAACCAGGGCGCACACGCCCGTGTTTGGCAGGATGTCATCGGCCGCGCACACGGCGGTCCAGCTCAGGGTATCGGTGTTCATGCTGAATGGCTCCTAATGCAGGGTCAGGCCAAGGAATCGGATGAGGCGGTGGCGCGTTCTTCAGGGCGGGCGGGGCGGATCTGGCCACGCTCTTCCACGAAGACGATGTGCTCGTCCTTCTTGTCGCTGTTGACGAAAGAGCGGAAACGCTGGCGCACCTCGGGGGTGGTGACGGCGGTCTTCCACTCGCACTGGTAGGTGTCGGCCACGTGCTGCATCTGGGCTTCCAGCTCGGCGTTCAGGCCCAGACTGTCGTTCAGGATCACGTTCTTGAGGTAGTCCAGCCCGCCTTCCATGTTGTCGCGCCAGGTGCTGGTGCGTTGCAGGCGGTCGGCGGTGCGCACGTAGAACATCAGCACACGGTCGATCAGCTTGATCAGCTCGGCCTTGCTCAGGTCGGAGGCAAACAGCTCGGCGTGGCGGGGCTTCATGCCACCGTTGCCGCACACGTACAGGTTCCAGCCCTTTTCAGTGGCGATGATGCCGATGTCCTTGCCCTGGGCCTCGGCGCATTCACGCGTGCAGCCCGACACACCGAACTTGATCTTGTGCGGGGCGCGCAGGCCCTTGTAGCGGTTCTCCAGCTCGACGGCCAGGCCAACGCTGTCGTCCACACCATAGCGGCACCAGGTGGAGCCCACGCAGCTCTTGACGGTGCGCAGCGACTTGCCATAAGCGTGGCCGGACTCGAAGCCCGCCGCGATCAGCTCTTCCCAGATCAAGGGCAACTGCTCAACGCGCGCACCGAACATGTCGACCCGGGCGCCGCCCGTCACCTTGGTGTACAGGCCGTACTTCTTGGCCACCGTGCCCACGGCGATCAGGCCGTCGGGCGTGACCTCACCACCGGGCATGCGGGGCACGACCGAGTAGCTGCCATCCTTCTGGATGTTGCCCAGGTAGTAGTCGTTGCTGTCTTGCAGGCTGGCCAACTCCTTCTTGAGGACGAAGTCGTTCCACACCGAGGCGAGGATCGACGCGGCGGTGGGCTTGCAGATGTCGCAGCCCAGGCCCTTGCCGTGCTTGGCCAGCAGTTCGCCCCAGGTCTTGATCTGGCCCACGCGGATCAGGTGGTACATCTCCTGGCGCGAGTAGGCGAAGTGTTCGCAGAGGTGGTTGTTCACCTCCATGCCCTGCTTCTTCATCTCGAACTTCATGACCTGCGTGACCAGGGGCACGCAACCACCACAAGTGGCGCCAGCCTTGGTGCAGGCCTTGAGCTTGCCGATGTCGGTGGCGCCATCGCACACGGCAGCGCAGATCTGGCCCTTGGTGACGTTGTTGCACGAGCAGATCTGGGCGCTGTCGGGCAGCGCATCCACACCCAGGCCGGGTTTGGCCTGGCCATCGCTGGAAGGCAGGATCAGGAACTCGGGCGACGTGGGCAGCGTGATGCCGTTGAGCGCCATCTGCAGCAAGGTGCCGTATTCATCGGCATTGCCCACCAGCACGGCGCCCAACAGTTGCTTGCCATCACCGCTCACCACGATCTTCTTGTAGATCTGCTTGATCTCGTCAACGTATTGATAAGTGCGGCTGTGCGGGGTCTTGCCATGGGCATCGCCGATGCTGGCCACGTCCACGCCCATCAGCTTGAGCTTGGTGCTCATGTCGGCGCCCACAAAAGCCGCGTCCGTGTCACCAGCGATTTGCTTGGCAGCCACGCGGGCCATCTCGTAACCGGGTGCCACCAGACCAAACGTCTGCTCGTTCCAGGAGGCGCATTCACCGATGGCGTAGATGTTGTGGTCGCTGGTGCGGCACTCGCTGTCGATGGCCACGCCACCACGTGGACCAATGGCCAGCACACATTGGCGGGCCAGTTCATCGCGCGGACGGATGCCGGCCGAGAACACGATCATGTCGGTCTCCAGCCAGGTGCCATCGGTGAACACCATGCGGTGGCGGGCCGTGGCGCCGTCGGTGATTTCAACCGTGTTGCGGTTGGTGTGAACGTGCACGCCCAACTCTTCGATCTTGGCGCGCAGCACGCGGCCGCCACCTTCGTCCACCTGCACGGCCATCAAGCGCGGGGCGAACTCCACCACATGGGTTTCCAGGCCCAGGTCGCGCAGGGCCTTGGCGCACTCCAGGCCCAACAGCCCACCACCAATGACGACACCCTTCTTCGATTTGGCCCCAGCAGCCGTCATGGCCTCCAGGTCTTCGATGGTGCGGTAGACGAAGCAGTTTGGCCGGTCACGGCCCGGCACCGGCGGCACGAAGGGGCTAGAACCCGTGGCCAGCACCAGCTTGTCGTAAGACAGCACTTCGCCATCCTGCGTGGTGACGGTGTTGTTGCGGCGCTCAATGGATGCGGCCTTGGCGGCCAGGCGCAGCTTGAAGCCGGTGCGCTCAAAGAAGCCAGGCTCAACCACCGTCAGGTCGTCGGCGGACTTGCCTGCGAAAAACTCGGACAAGTGCACGCGGTCATAGGCGGCGCGGGGCTCTTCGCACAGCACGGTCACTTCGGCCTGCTGCACGCCGGCTTCGACGAGGCTCTCCAGAAATTTGTGACCCACCATGCCATGGCCAACGACGACGATCTTCATGTTTGCGTACTCCTGCGACGGTCAGAATGGGCAAGCCGCAGCGGACGAGCAAGGTCGCTCGAATCCGGTCGGATTGCCAGAATCAATAGGGAATGAGCAGCGCGCGATGCCAACATGAATCGATGGCATGCAGCTGATTTCCGCCGTCGTTAGCGGAGAGCTTTGCATGTGCGCTGAGGCGACGATACCTGCTGGCACGTCTTCAATTAAGCAATATGCATGCCTGGAAAAACACCCATCAAAGCAGGCCAAATTGGCCCATCGTGATGCGGCAGGCGCACCAGATCAGGGGGCGCTCTCGTCAAACGCACTCAAAAGGTGCGCAACAGCTTGCACCCCAGCTCAAGCGTCGCGACGAGATAATGCAGGCTATCCGCAGCGCAGAAGAGCCTCCCGAACACCATGAAACTCGCCACCTGCGAGTTCAATTAGCGTTTCAAGGGAGTTCAACACATCCCACGCAACGACCATAAGCTATTGTCAACAAACATCTTTCCTCCCATAGCGTCCCATCACGTCTCACTGAAGCACAACAAAAATGGGTAGCTAGCTGGGTAGCTAGCGGACTAAAATTGCGCCTAGCTACCCAATGGAGGACGAGCCATGGCACGCCGGGGAAATTTGCTGGACGATGTACAGATTCGACGCTGGGTCGCAAAAGGCGCCGCCATCGCGCGATCTGATGGCGATGGCTTGACTTTCACCTTGTCGAGTGCAGGAACCGCCACGTGGGTTCTGCGCTACCGAGTGTCTGGAGTGCGCCGCAAAGAAATCACGCTTGGGAACTATCCGGACCTGACACTCGCAGCAGCCCGAAAGCTTGCGCGTGAGCGACGCGTTGATGTAGACCAAGGCAAAGATCCTGCCGCAGACAAGAAGGTCCTGAAAATGAGGACCCAGATGGCTTGGACAGTGCGGGAGTTGATCTCGGACTACAAGGAAAAGAAGCTGACCACACCGCCATTGGCGGAGGGAGCTGTCTACTACCGAAAGTGGGATCTGGACAAGATTATCGGACCCAAGTTGGGCTCCATGGAAGT
>CAZKPN010000123.1:0-4699 GCA_964554655.1 uncultured Aquabacterium sp.
AGGGCGTTCAGGTCGCCCCGCTCGGTCTTGCCCTTGGCGTCGCTTTTGAGGGCGCCGCGCAGGTCGTCGTAATCCAGGATGGTCAGGTGCAGGCCGATGGGCTCGCCCAGTTCAGGGCAGTCCACGGTCAGGCTCAGGCAATCGACCAGGTCGCCCCGGGGGCCGGGCACGCTGCCGACATCGTAGTCCATGCCCTTGTTGAGCAAGGCGATCTCGGCGGATTTGGAGTCGTCGCAATACAGTTGCAGGTGGACATCGTTCAGGCGGGTGGCGGTGCCGCGCCAGATGGCGCCGCTGAGGTGGGGGCGGAACTCCTGCAGACGCTCCATCCACACGGCGGCCAGGCGGCGCAGGGCGGCCAACTCTTGCGGCTGGGTGTCGGCGCAGAACACGGCCAGGTATTCAAAAACCGCCGCCTCCATCAGGTCGTTGTCGGGCAGGTCGCCGCGGTTGCTCAGGCCCAGTTGCTTGGCGGCGCGGCGTTTGGCGGGGCCGTAGTCCAGGCCTTCTTCCACCACCAAGCGGGCGGCGGTGGCGGCGATGGCATCGGCGGGGGTGGTGTGGCCCAGGTCCATCAGGCCGCCTTCACCTGCACGCGCAGGCTGTTGAGCGCCGCGTTGCCGCTGATCCGGTCGGTCAACTGGTCGTCGGTCAGGTCATTCAGGCTGACGCCGGCGTGCTGCGAGGCCACGCTCAGCTTGACGCCCTGGCGGCCATGGCCCCAGCCGTGCGGCAGGCTGACCACGCCGGGGCGGATGTCCGGGGTGATGAAGACGGGCGCCGCAATCTGGCCCACGCGCGAGGTGATCTGCACGGTCTGGCCTTCGCTCAAGCCGCGTTGGGCGGCGTCGTCGGTGTGCATCCACAGCACGCAGCGGGCTTTGCCGGACACCAGGCGTTCGCTGTTGTGCATCCAGGAGTTGTTGCTGCGCACATCGCGCCGACCGATCAGGGTCAGGGCGTTCGGGTCGGCCCGGTCGCTGCGCATCCGGTTGGCCAGTTGGGGCAACTCGTCCGCGATCGCCTTGGGCAACAGGGCAATGCTGCGGCCCTTTTTGAGGAGGCCTTGCGCCAGGCCGGGCCGCAAGGGGCCCAGGTCGATGCCTTGCGGCGCTGCGCGCAACTGCTTCATGCGCACGGGGTAGGCGCTTTTGCGCAGTCCCAGGGCCAGCAACTGGTCGGGCCGCAACTGGCTCATGACCGAGCGCGTCAGCATGCCCTTCAGGCGCTGCACCGTGCCGCCGCGCTCCAGGGCCCAGGCGTGCTGGGCATAGCGCTGGGCCAGACGGGCGTAGATCTCCCAATCGTGCAGGGCGCCTTCGGGTTTGGGCAGGATGGCCGGGCTGTAGCGGGCCACGTTGCGCACGGCGAAGTGCATGAAGATCAGGTCGTAGTGGTCGTGCTCGACGAAGCAGGTGGGCGGCAGGATGACGTCGGCGTGGCGCGTGGTTTCGTTGATGTAGAAATCGATCGAGACCATGAAATCGAGCTGCGACAGGGCCTGGTCCAGCTGCTGGCCGTTGGGGGTGGACAGCACGGGGTTGCCGCACGAGGTGATCATGGCGCGGATCTGGCCCGGGCCGGGCGTGAGGATTTCTTCGGCCAGCACCGACACGGGCAGCTCGCCGCCAAACTCCGGCGCCTTGCGCACGCGGCTGTGCCAGGCGCCCACATGGCCCGGGCCGATCAGCCCGGTCTTGACCAGGTCGATGGCCGGGTGGGTGACCAGGGTGCCACCCTCTTTGTCGAGGTTGCCGGTCAGGATGTTGATGACCTGGATGGCCCATTGGCAGACCACGCCGTTGACCTGGGTGGACACGCCCATGCGGCCATAGCAGACGCCCGATTCGGCTTGGGCCAGCTCGCGCGTCAGGCGCCGTGTGGTGTCGGCGTCGATGCCCGACGAGGCGGCGGTGGCTTCAGGCGTGAAGGCGGCCACGGCTTGCTTTAAGTCATCCAGGCCCTTGATCAAATCTTGCAGATGGCCAGGCTTGGCCAGCGATTCATTCAGCAGCACGTGGACCATGGCCAGCAGGAAGGCTGCGTCGCCACTGGGCTTGATGGCCAGGTGCTCGTCAGCGATGGCGGCGGTTTCGGTGCGGCGTGGGTCGATCACGACCAGCTTACCGCCGCGCGCCTGCAAGGCCTTCAGGCGCTTGCGCACATCGGGCACGGTCATGATGCTGCCGTTGGAGGCCAGTGGGTTGCCGCCCAGCATGATCATGTACTGCGTGCGGTCGATGTCGGGGATGGGCAGCAGGAACTGGTGCCCGTACAACCAGTAAGACGTGAGGTGGTGCGGCAGTTGATCGACCGAGGTGGCCGAGAAACGGTTGCGCGTTTTGAGCTGCCCCAGGAACATCGGGCTGTGTGTGATGTTGCCCCAGTTGTGCACGGTGGGGTTGCCCTGGTAGATGCCAACGGCGTTGGCGCCGTGTTGCTGGCGCACCTGGACCAGGTTGCGCGCCACCAGGTCAAAGGCCTGGTCCCAAGAGATCTCGACCCACTCGCTGCCCACGCGGCGCACCGGGCGGCGCAGGCGGTCAGGATCTTCGTGCACGTCTTTCAGGGCCACCGCCTTGGGGCAGATGTGGCCGCGTGAAAACGGGTCGGCGTCGTTGCCTTTGATGGAGACGATGCGTTCGCCCTGGACCTGGAAGGTCAGGCCGCAGATGGCCTCACACAGGTTGCAGACGCCCTGGCGGATTTCAGGGGTGTTGTCTGCGGGCGTCGAAAGGCTTTGCATCATGCCGACCATTGGAAGTCAAGTTGGGCATGATGCTATCCCTTTTAGGCCTGGGCTTGGCGACGGCGCTGTTGGCGCACGCCGACCCAGGCGATGGCGCCCAGGCCCAGCAGCATCATGGCGCTGGTTTGTGCCTCGGGGATGGCGGTGGGCGTGAGCAGGAAGCTTCTGCCATAACCCGTGACCAGGATCTGCCCCGAATTGTTCACGGCGATGGCTTCGGCGAAGGTGCCATCGTAGTCAGCTGCTACGTTGGCCAGGCTGGCCAGACTGACCATGTCCTGGCCTTGTCCTGGAATGACGAAGGCTGTGGTTTGGGTGCTGTCGTAGGCATCGATTTGAAGAGAGGTGCCGACGATCACACCCTGGTCGTTGATGCCCGTGCCCCGGCTGAAATTGCCGCCCAGGGTGCCCATGATGGTGGTGGCGCCATTGGCCAGGGTGAGGAAACCGCGTGCGTCGCCCTCGTCCGTGAACACTTGGCCCACCACGTCGCCCTGGTTGTTGAGGGCCAGGCCCGTGCCGACAGTCGGCCCCACTTGGCTGATGCCCTGGCCATTGGGCCCGGTGAGGAAGGTGTAGCCACTTTCGTTGGTAAAGGCGATGCCCAGCACCTGTCCGCTGCCGTTGATGGCGGTGACCACGCTGGCGAGGCTGCCCGGCAGGTTCACGGCCTGCAGTCCCGTGCCGTTGGGCCCCGAAGTGATGGCCGCCTGATCGGCCCAGCCTGCGTACTGCCCGTTGGCGTTGATGGCCACCAGGCTGACGGAACCAGCGCTACCGTAGCTGACATCACTCGCTCCCTGACCACCAGCGCTGGTGACGAAGCCGTGGGCATCGCCCGTGCTGGTCGTGTACTGGCCCACCACCTGTCCCTGGTCGTTGATGCCGTAGGCCCAGGAACTGCTGCTGCCTTGAGGCGCGCCGAGGGAGGTGAGGTCCGTGCCGTTGGCGCCTGTGTAGAAAGCCTCGATCGTTGAATAGTCTGTGTACCGGTATCCGGCGACCTGCCCCAGGGAGTTCAAGGAGGTGCCAGTGACATAACCCAGGTCCAGAACCGAGTAGCGCTGTGCCGTGGCGGATGACACAAAGCCCAGGCACAGGCTGGTTGCTACGATCGCGGCGACGGTTTTTCGGGTGAATTTCATGGGGCTCCCTGCGGCATGTTGCCAATCATTGAATGTGGATAATTATCTCTAGAGTTGGCCCTGCGTTTAACCGCGAATATCAAGGGTTTTCGCGCGTGTTGGCCCCCCGCAATGAGGGGGCAATGGTGAAACTGACTGCGCCCTGAAAGCCGGGCTCTGACCTGCTTCAGTGCCTGGGTTGTTGCGCGACGGCTTGCGCGGCGTGCGCCAGGGCCTGGGCTTCATCCACTGTCTGTGCCAGCCGGTGGAGCAGCCATGGGCCGGGTGCCGCATTGGCGGCAGGCAATGCGAGGATGATGTCCGCGTTGGTGTCGGACGATGGCGGCGATTCGGTGGCATCCGCTTCTGCTGTCTGCGTCAACAGGGATACCAGGGCCTGTTCGGTATGCTGCAGGGCTGGCTGAATCAACGCTGGGTCCAACTCGCTCTGGCGCATGGTCAACAGCCCCTTAATGCCGGCAAGGTGGCTGATGAGGCGGTGGCTGCGGATCAGCACGGTTTCCAACTCGATGTCCCCTGAGCGAACCCGCTGGGGTTCTTTCTTCATGCGTTCCAGGGCCTGGGCCAGCAGCCACAGAACGTCGTAGACCTCGCGCCGGGCGTGGCTGCGTTGGGTGGATTGAGCGTGCGTCTGGTGCCAGCGCAGTACGTGGTGGGCATACCTGGCCTGGGCGGCCAGCAGGCGGCGTACCAAGGCGGGCAGGCGGCCTTGTTCCCACGATGGGAGCACATAGCTGAATGCCCAGGCCAGGCCCGCGCCGATCAGGGTGTCGGCCAGGCGTTCACCCGCGACGAACACCGCGGG
>CAZKPN010000123.1:4799-11263 GCA_964554655.1 uncultured Aquabacterium sp.
TGGGCATCCAAGGGCAGGCTGTCCAGGTCCAGCTGGCAGGCCAGCACCACGTCGCGCAGGTTGACGATGTGGAACAGGGCCGAGGTAAGGCGCAGGGTGCGGCTGCCTTCGGGGGCCTTGGCGGCCTGGCTGTAGAGCAGGTCGCGCGCGCTTTGGAACACGTCGGCGATGGCGGCTTGTTGGCGCACCATGGGGAGCAATGAGGGGCCGGGCTGGGTCGCCTGCGCCTGTGCGCCCAGGCTTGTGGTCCACGCGGCTTGCGTTCGCATCAATTGCGAAAGGGCGCGCAGGCTGTCCACCAGGGCGAGTGTGCGGTAGCGGCCGGCCAACACCATGGCCGTGAGGTGAGACCACACGGCCAGGCTGAGGGTGCCAGTGGTGACCCAGCCCACGTGTTGCCAGGTGGCGCTCGCGGCCAAGGGGTGGCTGGTGTAGGCGGCCATCTGGAAGACCAGCGACAGCACCATGGCGAAGGTTTGCGGGCCGCCGCGCTTGCCCCACGCGTTCCACATCACCGACGTGAAACTGACGGCCAGCACGCACAGGGTCAGGGCGAGCAGGTTCGTGTGTGTCAGGGCCACCAGGGCGGCCACCAGCACGCTGCCGAGCACGGCGGGCACCATCTGCGATGTCTTGGCGCGCGGGGTGGACACGGTGTCGGCCACGCTGGCCGCCGCCGCACCCGATGAGGCCGCCACAGCGGCGGGCATGCCACCAATGCTGGCAACCACGGCGGTGATGAGCGCCAGCCCCACGCCCACGCTGGCACCGTTCAACAGTGGCGCCGGCAAGCGCCACGGGAAGGGGATGGCGCGTGCGGGGATCACGCCGTCCTGTGCGTCAGGCCTCGCGGCGAAGGGCCGGGAACAGGATGATGTCGCGGATGTTGGCCGCGTCGGTCAGCAGCATGATCAGGCGATCGATGCCGATGCCGCAACCGCCGGTGGGCGGCAGGCCGTGTTCCAGTGCGCGGATGTAGTCGGCGTCAAAGTACATGGCTTCTTCGTCGCCGGCGTCCTTGGCGCTGGCTTGCGCGGCGAAGCGGGCGGCCTGCTCTTCGGGGTCGTTCAACTCGCTGAAGCCGTTGCCGAACTCGCGGCCGGTGATGAACAGCTCGAAGCGTTCGGTGATGGATGGGTTGGTGTCCGAGGCCCTAGCCAGGGGCGAAACCTCAACCGGGTAGTCGATGATGAACGTGGGCTGCCAGAGCTTTTCTTCAACGAAGGCTTCGAACATGGCGAACTGCAACTCGGCCAGGCTGCGGTGGGCGGGGGCTTCTTCGCCGTGGGCTTTGAGCTTGGCGCGCAGCACCTGCTCGTCATCGGCCTCGGCCGCGCTCAAACCGGCGTGGGCCACCAGCGAGTCGCGCACGCTCAGGCGGGCAAACGGCGCTTCCAGATCGACCGGGTGGCCGCCGTAGCTCAGCTGCGTGGTGCCGGCGGCGGCGCGCGCGGCGTGGCGCAGCACCTGCTCAGTGAAGTCCATCAAATCGCGGTGGTCCCAGTAGGCCGCGTAGAACTCCATCATCGTGAACTCGGGGTTGTGCCGAACCGACACGCCCTCGTTGCGGAAGTTGCGGTTGATCTCGAACACGCGCTCGAAACCCCCCACCACCAGGCGCTTGAGGTACAGCTCAGGGGCGATGCGCAGGAACATCTCTTGATCGAGCGCGTTGTGGTGGGTGGTGAAGGGCTTGGCGTTGGCACCACCGGGAATGGGGTGCAGCATGGGCGTCTCGACCTCCAGGAAGTGGTGGTCGACCATGAACTGCCGGATGGCGGCGATGGCGTTGCTGCGGGCCTTGAAGCGCGTGCGCGAGGCCTCGTCCATGATCAGATCAACGTAGCGCTGGCGGTACTTCATCTCCTGGTCGGTCATGCCGTGGAACTTGTCCGGCAGGGGGCGCAGGGATTTGGTCAGCAGGCGGATGCTGCTGGCCTTGACCGACAGCTCGCCGGTCTTGGTCTTGAACAGCGTGCCTTCCACACCCAGGATGTCGCCCAGGTCCCAGTGCTTGAAGGCGTTCAGGGTGTCAGCGCCCACCGCATCGAGCGTGATGTAGGCCTGCAGGCGGCCACTGCCATCCTGCAAGGTGCCGAAACAGGCCTTGCCCATGACGCGCTTGAGCATCAGGCGGCCGGCCAGCTTGACGGTGATGGCCTGGGCTTCCAGCTCGGGGCCTTCGGTGGCGCCGTGCTGCTCGTGCAGGGGCGCGGCATGGTGCGTGGGCTTGAAATCGTTGGGGAAGGCGATGCCCTGGGCCCGGATGGCGGCGAGTTTTTCGCGGCGTTCGGCCACCAGCTTGTTGGTGTCCACGGGGGCCTCGGTGGCTTGGGCGTGGGCGGCATCAGGGGTGGTGGGGGCGTTGGGCGTGGTCATGGGTCTGGGCTTGGGTGAATGGGCGATTGTATGAAACCCTGGCCGGTCGGTGGGGTGGGCGACAATGCCACCCATGTCGATTCAGTTTTTGAGGGCTTTGAAAAATGCCTGGGCCAGCGTGCCTCGGGCGGCGTTGGGCAACCTGGTGGCCAAGTTGCTGATCGTGGGTTTGGGCTTGGGCATCACCGTGCTGGTGGCCCGGCAGGGGCCCCGGGTGCAGGGGGCGTTTGCCTTGTTCGTGGCGGTTGAATCGGGGTTGTTGACGCTGTTCTCGGGTTTAGGCCTGTGGTTGGCCCGGCAGATGTCGCGTCAACAGGCTGGTCAGCCAGTGCACGCGCGGCTCATGTTGCGCAGCGTGCTGCGGGCGGCGCTGGGCTTGGGTTTGCTGGCGTCTGGCGTGCTGCTGGCCGTGTCATGGTGGGCCGACAAGATGCCCTATGCCCAGTTGTGGCTGCTGGCCCTGGCCGCGCCGTTCTTGCTGTTGGTGCCCACGGCCACGGGCTTGTGGTTGGGGCAAGGCCGCATGTGGCCTTTGAACGCCGCGCAAGTGGCGGCGCCCGCCTCGGTGTTGAGCGGCCTGGCCGTGGCCTGGTGGTTCAGCCAGGGCGCCGAGCGGCACACGTCCACCGTGCTGGTGGTGCTGATGGCCTGGGTCAGCGGCAAATCGCTGGTGGCGGTGTTGACGGCCATCTACGCTTTGAACGATGCCGATCGGCGCGATGAAGCCATCACCACCGACGCGCCTTCGGCGGTCTGGTGGGACGACTGGCGCTTCGTGGCCACCATCGGGGTCACCAATGTGATCAGCCTGTTGAACTACCGGGCGTCCTTGTTCCTGGTGGAGCGCTTTCATGGCCTGGGGGCTGTGGGCACGTATTCGGTGGCGGTGACCGTGGCCGAGTTGCTGTGGTTGTTGTCGCAGTCGATCACGGTGTCGGCGTACTCGCGCATCGGCAATCCGGATGTGCGCATCGCGGCCAACATGACGGTGCAGGCGGTGCGCATCAACGTGCTGGCCACGGTGTTGGCCGCGCCGATTTTGTTGGTGCTGGCCACGTGGGCCTTGCCCGAGTTGATGGGGCCAGCCTACGCGGAGTCCGTGGCGCCTTTGGCGGCCTTGCTGCCCGGGGTGGCGGCCTACGCGGCGGCGTCCAGCTTGTCGGCGTTTTACACGAACCACCTGGGGCGTCCGCATTTGTCGGGCGCCATCGCCGGGCTGTCGCTGGCGGTGAGTTTTGGCTTGGGGTGGTGCCTGGTGCCAGGTTTTGGTGCCCTGGGGGCGGGCATTTCATCCAGCATCGGCTACGTCGCGGCGATCATCGTGGCGTACGCGGTGTTCTTGCGGCAAGCGGGGTTGCCGGTCAAAGCGCTCTGGACGCCGTCACTGACGCGGCTTTAAACCGCCTGGGCGGACTGGAGCCCCGCACTCAAGGGTCTCCTGCCAGACGAGAAGCGGCGACAATACGGAGTTCTACCGCCCACCGCGTCCGCCCGCCCGCCTTTTTTCCATGATGCCTTTGTTCCAGCACCTCAAGCGCTTCACCGCGCGGTGGCTTTCGGCCTTCACCGGCCCGCGCATCGTTTACGGCTGGCGCAATGCCAATGGCGTGTATTGCCCCCACACCCGCGTCAGCACCCATTCCGCCGTGGAAGACACCAAGGGCCTGGTGCTGGGCGACCACGTCTTCATCGGCCACTTCAACCGCATTGACGGCTCCAACGGCCTGGTGATCGAAGAAGGCTGCCAGGTCACCAACTACGTGTCCATCCTCAGCCATTCCAGCCACAAATCGGTGCGGATCATGGGGCGGCGCTATGTGAACAATCCCAATCCGGCCGGCTATGTGCGCCGGCCCACGCGCATCGGGGCGTACAGTTTCATCGGCCCGCACAGCGTGATCGCGCCGGGGGCGCGCATCGGCAAGGGCGTGATCGTTCAGGCCTACTGCTTCGTGTCGGGTGAGGTGCCAGACTTTGCCATCGTGGGCGCCGGCGCGCCCGGGCGGCCCGCCGAGGTGATTGGCGACAGCCGCAAGCTGGATGGTGCGCTGCTGCAAAGGCACCCTGAGCTGCAACCGATCTACGCTCACTGGGCGGGCCAGGACAACCTGCGCCGCGCCCTGGGCGGAGACCGCCCATGAGCACCAACCGACAAACACCTTTGCGCATCCTGTTTTTTGCCGACGCGTCCAGCGTGCACACACGCCGTTGGGTCGCGTCCGCGGTGGAGCGGGGCGCCGAAGCCGTGGTCATCACGCGCCAGCCAGGTGAGGTGCCCGGTGCGCGCCAGGTCATTGTCATCCGCCCTGGGTCCGACAAGGCCTCGTGGTTCCAGGCCTTGCCCGAAGTGCGCCGCGTGGTGCGCGAGCTGGGCAAGACCTTCAAGCCAGATCTGGCTCATGGCCACTACGTCACGTCCTACGGCATGTGGGCGGCAGCGTGCGGCCTGAGCTGCCCGAAGGTGCTCACGGCCTGGGGATCGGACATCCTGGTCACGCCCAAGCAAAGCCGTTTGATGCGTTGGGTGGTGGGCTGGTCGCTGCGCCGCGCCGACCTGATCACGGCCGACTCCATGGACATGGTCGAAGAGATCGCCCGTTACCACCCGGCCGCGCCCGTGCACCAGATCTTGTGGGGCGCCGACACCGACAAGTTCACGCCGGCCACGCCCGCGTCCGACTTCGAAGTGGTCAGCCTGCGATCGTGGGAGTGCAACTACAACATCGACCTGGTCATCGAGGCCTTCGCGCGCTTCTTGACCTTGCGCCCGCACTCGCATGCCTTGCTGCACCTGTTGGGCGGCGGCCCGATGGAAGCGGGCTTGCAAGAACGCGTGGCCGCCTTGCGCCTGCTGCAGCAAGTGCGTTTCCATGGCCGCGTGGGCGACCAGGCCATGGTGCAGGCCATCCAGCGTTGCCGCGTGTCGGTCTCGGTGCCCACCAGCGATGCCACCTCGGTGTCGGTGCTGGAGTCCATGGCCTGTGGCCTGCCCATCATCGCGACTGATCTGCCGGCCAACCGCCAATGGGTCACCGAGCGGGGCGGCTGGATCGTGCCGGTGCGCGATGTGGACGCCGTGGCGCAAGCCTTGCTGGCTGCCTATGACCACCCCGAACGCCTGGCCCAGATGGGCGCGCACAACCGCGACCTGATCGAGCACCAAGCCTCGCGGCGAGGCCAGATGGACGCGATGTGGCGCCTGTACGAAAAGCTGCTGGCGCCGGTGGCCAAAGGCGCCAAGCGCACCGTGGCTGGCAAGGCACGTTGAGGCCATGACGGTGCGCATCGTCTCGGTGATCGTGCCGTGTCGCCATGAGCGCGACCACATCGAAGCGTTTTGCCGCAGCGTGGCCGCGCAAACCTTGCCCGAAGGCTGGGCACTGGAAGTGCTGGTGGCCGATGGCCAAAGCGAGGACGGCACGCGCGAGCGCCTGGCCGCCTGGTGCCTGAGCGACCCGCGCTTCATCATGCTGGACAACCCCGGGCGCATCGTGTCTTGTGGCCTGAACCGATGCATCGAACGTGCGCGCGGCGAGTTCATCGTGCGGCTGGACGTGCACACCGTCTACGCTCCCGACTACATCGCGCAATGCCTGGCCACCTGGCAGGCCACCGGTGCCGACAACGTGGGCGGCCCCTGGCGGGCCCAAGGCGCTTCAGGTGCACAAGGCACGGTGCAGCGCGCCATCGCGGCCGCCTTCCAGTCACGTTGGGTAGCAGGTGGCGCCCTGTCGCGCGACCTGGCCTACGAAGGCGAGGTCGACACCGTCTACCTCGGATCCTGGCCACGCCAGACTTTCGAGCGCTTCGGCGGCTTTGACGAAACCCTGGTGCGCAACCAGGACGACGAGCACAACTTGCGCATCCACCAAGGCGGCGGGCGCATCTGGCAATCGGCCCGCATCCGCTCGACCTACTTTCCGCGTGCCAGCACCGGCGATGTCTTTCGCCAGTACCGCCAGTACGGCTACTGGAAGCCCTTCGTGATGAAGAAGCACGGCCAAGCTGCCGCAGTGCGCCACCTGGTCCCGGGCGTGTTCGTGGGCGTGCTGAGCCTGTTGCTGGGCTTGCTCTTCGTGCTGAGC
>CAZKPN010000124.1:0-11193 GCA_964554655.1 uncultured Aquabacterium sp.
CTTGCGTGATCTCACGCAGGGCGATGGTGCAGGCCTCTGGGTCCGCGATGTGCACGAATTGGTAGAAGGACTCGTGAACGATGTCCAGCATGTCAGCACTCACCGGCGGCTGGCCATCACGTCGCCCAAACGAACCGGACCGGCCGGCACCCAGGCGGGGTTGAATTGCAAGGGGCCTTTGGGGAAGAGCATGACCACGGTCGAGCCCAGCAGGAAGCGGCCCATCTCATCGCCCTTCTTCAGCAGGATAGTCTGGTCGGTGTAGCGCCACTCGCGCACATCCTTGCTTCGCGGCGGGTTGACCACGCCATGCCACACCGTGGCCATGCTGCCCACGATGGTGGCGCCCACCAGGGTCAGCACGAAGGGACCATGCTCGGTCTCGAACACGCAGACCACGCGCTCATTGCGGGCGAACAGACCGGGCACGCCGCGCGCCGTGGCCGGGTTGACCGAGAACAGCTCGCCCGGCACGTAGATCATGCGGGCCAGGCGGCCATCGCAGGGCATGTGGATGCGGTGGTAATCCTTGGGGCTGAGGTAGATGGTGGCGAAGTGGCCGTCCTGGAACTGCGCCGCCAGCAGGGCATCGCCGCCCACCAGTGCCTGGGTCGAGTAGTGGTGGCCCTTGGCCTGGAAGATCTGGTCACGCTGAATGGGGCCGATCTGGCTGATGGCACCATCGACCGGGCAGATCAGGTCCGCATCCGCCAAGGGGCGGGCGCCCGGCTTCAAGGGCCGGGTGAAAAACTCATTGAAGGTGGGATAACTGGCCAGGTCCGGGTTGGCGGCTTCGGCCATGTTCACGCCATAGCGCCCCACGAACCAGGCGATGAAACGGGTGGTCAGCGCCCCGCCCTTGACCCAGGCCATGCGGCCGGCAAAGGCGGTCAGGGCCTGTTTGGGCAGAACGTGCTGCAGCAGCACAAAAAGACGGTCGGACAAGGCGGCCACCAAAGCTTTGGAGAAGGGCCGCCATTGTATCGAGCGGGCTCAGGCTGTCACGGCTTTGCCCTTGCGGCTCGCGCGCCAGGCGCCAAAGATCGCCAGCAGGCCGGGCAGCAGGATCATCGCCCAGATGATCTTGCTGAGGTGCTGCTGCACGAAGGGGATGTTGCCGAACAAATAGCCCACCACGGTCAGGCCCACGACCCAGATCAGCGCGCCGACCACGTTGTAGGCAGTGAAGGTGGTGCGGTTCATCTGCGCCACGCCGGCCACGAAGGGCGCGAAGGTCCGCACGAATGGCATGAAGCGCGCCAGGATGATCGTGATGCCGCCGTGCTTTTCATAAAAGCTGTGGGCCGCCTCGAAGGCCCGGCGGTTGAACCAGCGGGAGTTTTCCCACTGGAAGACCTTCGGCCCGATGGTGCGGCCGATGGTGTAGTTGACCTGGTCCCCGAGAATGGCCGCCACCAGCAGCACGGCGATCGCCACCGGCAGGCTCATGGCACCCGCACCAGCCAGGGCGCCCACGATGAACAGCAATGAGTCACCCGGCAGGAATGGCATCACCACCAACCCGGTCTCCACGAACACGATCACGAACAACAGGGCATAGACCCAGGCGCCGTAGGTTTGAACGAAATCCGCCAGGTGCTGGTCGACGTGAAGGATGAAATCCAGGAGGAAATGAGCGATGTCCATGCGCCCATTATCGGGGGCTTCGTACAATCCCTTGATGACGACCTCCTCCGCCCGCCGAAACATCCGCGAATTGCCCGACGAACTCATCAGCCAGATCGCGGCTGGCGAGGTGGTCGAACGCCCGGCTTCCGTGGTGCGCGAACTGGTGGACAACGCCCTGGACGCGGGCGCGCGCCAGATCACCGTCAAGCTGCTGGCCGGGGGCATTCGCCAGATCCTGGTCGAGGACGATGGCAGCGGCATCCCCATTGACGAACTGCCTTTGGCACTGAAGCGGCACGCCACCAGCAAGATCGGCTCCTTGCACGATCTGGAAAGCGTGGCGACCATGGGTTTTCGGGGCGAGGCCCTGGCGGCCATCGCTTCCGTGTCGGACATGGCGATCGCCAGCCGCACGGCGGACGATGCCCATGCCCACCGCCTGGATGCCCGATCCGGCGAATTGAGCCCGGCCGCGCGCGGCGTGGGCACCAGCGTCGAGGTGCGCGAGCTGTTTTTCAGCACGCCGGCGCGCCGCAAGTTTTTGAAGACCGAAGGCACCGAGCTGGCCCATTGCCTGGAAGCTGTGCGGCGCCATGCCCTGGCCCGGCCTGATGTGGGCTTTGCCGTGTGGCATGAAGGCAAGCTGGTGGCGCAATGGCGCGCCGGCCCGCCCGATCAACGCGTGGTGGATGTGCTGGGTGACGATTTCATGAGCACCTCGCGCGCGGTCGAGCTGAGCATGGGCCCGATGCGCGTGTACGGCTACACCGGCCTGCCCGACGCGGCCCGCTCGCGCGCCGACCAGCAGTACTTCTACGTCAACGGCCGGCATGTGCGCGACAAGCTGCTGAGCCATGGCGTGCGCGCGGCTTATGAAGACGTGCTGCACGGCTCACGCCAACCCACCTACGTGCTGTTCATCGAGATCGCGCCCGACCGGGTCGATGTCAATGTGCACCCCACGAAGATTGAAGTGCGCTTCCGTGATTCGCGCGAGGTGCACCAGGCGGTGCGCAAGTCGGTGGAGGCGGCCTTGGCTTTGTCGCGGGCGACCGTGGCTGCGGGCGAAGCAGGCTCGCCTTCGCCCAGCGTTGTCGGCAACACATGGCCCACATCATCGGATGGCGCTGCAACGCCCTCGTCGGTGCAGGCGCCTTTGTCGGTGAACCAGCAAAGCCCGCTGGCCTGGCAACGCCCGGCCGATGGTGCGCCCGAGCGCCGCTGGGCAGGCTGGCCGCAGACCGAGTCAAGTGGGTTTTCGCCCTTCCTCGCGTCGGAGCGCATGCCGCTGTCCAACTTCGGCCGACCCGCGTCCGACCAAGATCAGCCCACTTCATTCGGTTTTACCCCCGAGTCGCTCAGGCCATCGGCAACCCCCATCGGCGGCGAGCAAACCGCGCCGCATCAGCAGCCCGAACCATCACACGAATGGCCCCTGGGCCGCGCCCTGGCCCAGGTCGGCGGCGTGTTCGTGTTGGCCGAAAACGCCCAGGGCCTGGTCATCGTGGACATGCACGCCGCCCACGAGCGCATCGTCTACGAGCGCCTGAAGGCCCAACTGGCGCACGAACGCCTGGAAAGCCAGCCCCTGCTGATCCCGCAAAGCTTCGCCGCCACACCGCAAGAGATCGCCACGGCCGAATCGCAACGCGAGGCGTTGATCAGCCTGGGCCTGGACATCGACGCGCTGGGCCCCACCACCCTGGCCTTGCGCTCAGTGCCACTGGCTTTGACCCAGGCCGATGGCGTGGACCTGGCCCGCTCGGTGCTGGCCGAACTGGCGCAACTGGACGCCAGCGACGTGATCCGCCGCGCGCAACACGAACTGCTGGCCACCATGGCCTGCCACGGCGCCGTGCGCGCCAACCGGCAACTCACTTTGACCGAGATGAACGCCTTGCTGCGCGACATGGAAGCCACCGACCGCGCCGACCAATGCAACCACGGCCGCCCCACCTGGCGGCAACTCTCCATGCGTGAACTCGACGCCCTGTTCATGCGCGGCCGCTGAACAAAAACGAAGGCCCCCCATGACCGAACGCAAAAAAATCATCCTGGCGAACAAGCCAGCGACACCCGATGCCGAGCGCGATGCCCTGGCACCGCGCCGCCCGCCTGTGCGCGGCTCGGGTTCCGCCCCGCGCAAACGCATGACCGTGGAAGAGGCCGAGCAAGCCGCCAAGGCCCGGGAAGAGGCGGCCAAGCTGGCGGCACAAGCACCGGCATCCGCACCGAGGGATGAATCGCGCTGGCCCGGTGAGCGCCCTGCGCCACGCCGTGATGAAAGGGATCGCCCTGCTGCATCGCGGCCTCGGGATGATCGCCCTCGCGGCCCTGCACCGCAGCGTTTCGACGACCGCCGCCCTGACCCTCGCCACGATCAGCGCCCGCAGCGCCAACAAGATCCCCGCAGCCAGGCACCGCGCGGCCCACGCCAGGACACCCGCCAAGCCTCGCCGCCTCCTGCACCACAGCAAGACTTCCGCAAAGACGGCCGCCGCGCCCAAGGCCCTCGCCCCGCTCAAACAGCCCCCGCCCCCACCGAAGGCAGCGTGGAACACGATGGCCGCATCCGCCTGTCCAAGCTGATGAGCGAACGCGGCTTGTCGTCGCGCCGCGAAGCCGACGAGTGGATCGAACACGGCTGGGTGCTGGTCGATGGCGAAGTCGTCAGCGAACTGGGCTCGCGCGTCTACCCGCACCAAGACATCACCATCGACTCGGCGGCCAAGACCCAGCAAGCCCAGCGCGTCACCATCCTGATCAACAAGCCCATCGGCTACGTCAGTGGCCAAGCCGAAGATGGCTACGAGCCCGCCTTCGTGCTGATCCGCCCGGAGAACCACTGGAAAGAAGGCGAGCGCAACAAGCTGGAGCTGACGCGTGGCCACCTCAAACACCTGGCGCCCGCTGGACGCCTCGACATCGACTCCACCGGCCTGCTGGTGCTGACGCAGGATGGCCGCATCGCCCGCGAACTGATCGGCGAAGATTCGAACATCGAGAAGGAATACCTGGTGCGGGTCGAGCTGCCAGACAACCCTGATGAGAAAAACATCTCGGGCCTGGTTCCTGGCGAATCGATGGACCAGCTGCGCCATGGCCTGTTGCTGGACGGCATTCAACTCAAGCCAGCCAAGGTGTCGTGGCAGAACGAGCAGCAACTGCGCATCGTTTTGCGCGAAGGCCGCAAGCGCCAGATCCGCCGCATGTGCGAACAGGTCGGGCTGAAGGTGGTGGGCCTCAAGCGCGTGCGCATCGGCAGCGTCGTGCTGGGCAACCTGCCGCTGGGCCAATGGCGCTTCCTGCAGCCTGATGAGCGTTTCTGAGCCTGAAGCACCCAGGATGCCGCCGACCTGGGTGACGGTGGTGGCGCTGTCCTTGCTGCTGGGCCTGCAGCCCATCACCACCGACCTGTACCTGCCAACCTTGCCGCAAATGCAGCGCGAGTTGGGCGCCAGCCCCTCGTCGGTGCAGTTCACGCTGTCGATGCTGCTGCTGGCTTTTGGCATCGGCCAACTGGTGTGGGGCCCGGTGGCCGACCGCGTGGGGCGACGCCCAGTGCTGCGCTGGGGCCTGAGCCTGTTCGTGGTGGCCAGCGCCCTGACCTGCCTGGCCGAGACCCTGCCCATGATGGTGGCCGCGCGCGCCGCGCAAGGTGCCTGCCTGGCGGCCGCCGTGGTGTGCGGCCGCGCGATGATCCGCGACCTGTACGCCCCCATCGATGGCGCCCGCATGATGGCCAAAGGCATGGGCGGCTTGGGCCTCATCGCCTTGGCCGGGCCCATCATCGGCGCCCTGGCGGCCACCCACCTGGGCTGGCGCAGCGCACTGGGCATCGTGGGCGTGTTCGGCGGTTTGACCTTGGTCTTCGTGGTCTGGCGCCTGCCCGAGACCCTGCCGCTGGCCAGGCGCACCCAGCCAGCACCGCCCATGCAACTGCTGCGCGATTGGCAAGGCATCGCCCGGCACCCCACCTTCCGCGCCCACGCTTTGCTGACCTCCGCCACCTATGGCGGTTTATACGTGTGCCTGGCCGCGTCATCCTTTGTGGTGATTGACCTGCTGGGCCACAGCCGCCTGGTGTATGGCCTGGTGATGGCGTCCCTGTCCTTGTCTTACCTGTTGGGCGTGGCCTGGTGTCGGCGCCTGTTGAGCCGGCGCGGCCTGGTCGGCAGCATCCGGGTGGCGGGCCATCTGACCTTGGCCGCTGGCATCTGGATGGCCGGGGTGTCCGCGGTCACGGCCTTGACCACGCTGACCCCCACCTTGTCCTGGCTGATGCCGGGCCTGGGGCTTTATGCCTGCGGCCATGGCATCCACCAGCCTTGCGGGCAAACCGGGGTGGTGTCGGCGTTTCCCTTCCACGCCGGGGCGGCCTCTGCGCTGTCCGGCTTCGTGCTGGCCACCTTGGCCTTCGTGGTGGGCGGTGTGTTGTCGGCCTGCATGAAGCTGCCGATGTTCGAAGGCACCATTTACCCGATGACCTTGGGCATCGCCGTGGGCGCCGCCTGCACCGCCTGGGTGGCCCTGGGCCTGGTGCAACGCGATGGCCTGATCCCCGTTGCTGTGGCGTAGAAGGCCAGCATGAGTCCCCACACGCCCACCACCCTGATCCTGGCCGGCCCCACCGCCAGCGGCAAAACCGCCATCGCACTCAGCCTGGCCGCGCACGCGCCCATCGAAATCATCAGCGTGGACTCGGCCCTGGTCTACCGGGGCATGGACATCGGCACCGCCAAGCCCACGCCCGACGAGCTGGCCGCCGTGCCCCACCACCTGATCGACATCATCGACCCGCTGGAAAGCTACAGCGCCGCCCGCTTCGTGCGAGATACGCAGCGCCTGATGGCCGAGATCCGCGCGCGTGGCCACCACCCGGTGCTGGTGGGCGGCACCATGCTCTACATCAAGTCGCTGTTGGATGGCCTGGACGAGATGCCACCGGCCGACCCCGCCGTGCGCGCCATGCTGGACGCCCGCGCTCAAGCCGAAGGCTGGGCCGCCTTGCATGCCGAATTGGCCCTGGTCGATCCGCCAACCGCCGCCCGCCTGCCACCTGGCGACACCCAACGCATCCAGCGCGCGCTGGAGGTGTGGCACAGCACTGGCAAACCGCTGTCCAGCTTCCACCTGCGCGCGCCATCGCATGGCGAGCAAGGCCCGGCCAACACGGTGCTGGTGTCGCTGGAGCCCACCGAGCGCCCCTGGCTGCACCAACGCATCGCCCTGCGCTTTGAACAGATGATGCAAGCCGGCTTCATCGACGAGGTGCGCGCCCTGCGCGCTCGCGGCGATCTGCACCCGGACCTGCCCGCCATGCGCTGCGTGGGCTACCGACAGGTGTGGGAAGCGCTGGACGAAGGGCTGGACCTGGGCGATGCCAAGCAATTGGCCGCCGTGACCGAACGCGGCATCGCCGCCACCCGGCAATTGGCCAAACGCCAGCTGACCTGGTTGCGAGGCATGCCATGGCGGCACGTGGTCGCGGCCGATGCGCCCGATGCGATGGCAAAGGCGCACGCCCTGCTGCGGCCGCACTGCTGATCAATCACCCTTCGGTTTGTGGTGAACGTCATGCGGGCCACCACTGGCCTCGCGGACCAGTTCGGCGTTGTGGGCCATGCGGCGCAGAAAATCAAGCAAGGTCTGCCACTCATCGTGGCTGAAGCCGCTCAGGAAAGCGTTGAGCGTTTCGCACAGCACCTTGGGCACGTGGGCCGAGGCGGCCAGCCCCTCTTCGGTCAAGGCCAGGTGCACCACGCGGCGGTCTTGCGTTGATCGTTCGCGCGTGCACAGGCCTTTGGCCTCCAGGCGGTCCAGCGTGCGCGTCAGGGCGCCCGCGTCAAGCTGCAACTCGCGCGACAGTTCTGCCAGGGTGTTGACGCGCCCTTGCCGCAGCAGGAACAAAGGCGTCCACTGCGCGTGCGTCAGGCCATGGGCTTCCAATTGGCGGTCCACATCGGTCACCAAGGCCAGCATGACGCGCTTCATCAGGAAGCCCACGCTGTCGTGGCTGGAAAATCGCTCCGGCTGGTAGAAATCAGCGCCCGGGATGGCGGCAGACGCCGGGTCCGGTTTCTTGTTCGTCATGGCAAGAATTTAATTGCCTAAACAAATATTGTCAAGGCACCATAATCACACCCTACCCGTCCACGCTACGCACGACATGCCCGATTCAGCATCACCTCAGGCCGAGCCCAGTGCATCGCCCCAATCCTTGAAGGGGCTGGCGCCGTTCCTGCGTCCGCACAAAGGCCGCATCCTCCTGGCGATGCTGTTCCTGACGCTGGCCGCCATCACCACGCTGGTGCTGCCCATCACCTTGCGCACGCTGATCGACAACGGCTTCATGCCCGGCGACCCCGATCAGCGCGTGATGGCGCTGCGCGGCCACTTCCTGGCCCTGTTTGGCGTGGGCCTGGCGCTTGGGGTGTTTTCGGCCTTGCGTTATTACTCGGTGACCTGGCTGGGCGAGCGCATCACCACCGACCTCAAGCGCGCGGTTTACAGCCACGTGCTGCGCCAAAGCCCTGAATTTTTTGAGCGCACGCAAACCGGCGAAGTGCTCTCCCGCCTGACTGGCGACACCACCCTGATCCAGACCGTGGTGGGCTCCAGCCTGTCGATCGGCCTGCGCAACGTGATCATGGGCCTGGGCGCCCTGACCATGCTGGTCATCACCAATCCTTATGTGATGGCACAGGTGCTGGGCATCCTGGTGCTGGTGGTGCTGCCAGCCATCGTCTATGGCCGCAGGGTGCGCAAGCTGTCGCGCAACAGCCAGGACAGACTGGCCGACGCCAGCGCCATTGCCGCCGAGGTGCTCAATGCCATCCCCGTGGTGCAAAGCCACACCGCCGAAGGCCGCGAAGCCACGCGTTTTGGCCACTCGGCCGAAGAGGCGTTCAGCACCGGCGTGCGCCGCATCCGCGCCCGCGCCGTGCTGGTGGCCTTCATCATCAGCGCCACCGCAGGCGCGCTGCTGTTCGGCTTGTACCAGGGCACCCAATCGGTCATTGAAGGGCGCATCACCGCCGGCCACATGAGCCAGACCGTCGTCTACGTGATCCTGCTGATCACCTCGGTGGCGGCCTTGTCCGAGGTCTATGGCGAGGTGCTGCGCGCCGCGGGCGCCACCGAGCGCCTGATGGAATTGCTGTCCACCCGCTCGGTCATCCAGGCACCGGCCATTGCCCGCACCCTGCCCGCCCGCCAAGGCGGCGCCAGCGTCAAGCTCGACCACATCGGCTTCAACTACCCATCGCGCCCCAACCAAGCCGCGCTGCGCGATGTGAGCCTCACCGTCAACCCCGGCGAGACCGTGGCCCTGGTCGGCCCCAGCGGCGCTGGCAAAACCACCGTCTTCCAATTGCTGCTGCGCTTTTACGACGTGCAATCAGGCCGCATCGAGCTGGATGGCGTCGCCATCCAGGACCTGAGCCTGGACAGCTTGCGCGACCGCATCGGCATCGTCCCGCAAGACAGCACGGTGTTCTCGTCCAGCGCCATCGAGAACATCCGTTATGGCCGCCCCGAGGCCACCGATGACGAGGTGATCGCCGCCGCCAAGGCCGCCCACGCCCACGACTTCATCTGCCAGTTGCCCGAGGGCTACCAGACCTTCCTGGGCGAACGCGGCGTGCGCTTGTCGGGTGGTCAGCGCCAGCGCATCAGCATCGCCCGCGCCATCCTGAAAGATGCGCCCTTGCTCCTGCTGGACGAGGCCACCAGCGCCCTGGACACCGAGAGCGAACGCGCCGTGCAGGCCGCCCTGGAGGCCGCCATGCAGCACCGCACCACCCTGGTCATTGCCCACCGGCTGAGCACCGTCATCAACGCGGACCGCATTGCCGTCATGGACAAGGGTCATTTGATCGACGTGGGCACGCACGCGCAGTTGATGGCACGCTGCAACCTCTACGCTCGCTTGGCTTCGGCGCAGTTCGACGACCAGGCCGCCTGAAATAAAATCACCGCCATGAGCACGCACATGCCCCACAGCCGCCCCATCCGCAGCCAGTACGAAGACTTCATGCGGCATGTGTTCACGCAAGGCGTGAGCAAGACCGACCGCACCGGCACCGGCACGCGCAGCGTGTTCGGCCACCAGATGCGTTTTGATTTGAGCGAAGGCTTTCCGCTGGTCACCACCAAGAAGGTGCACCTCAAGTCCATCATCGTTGAGCTGCTGTGGTTTCTGCGTGGCGACGACAACGTCAAGTACCTCAAGGACCATGGCGTCACCATCTGGGACGAATGGGCGCGCGAAGACGGGTCGCTGGGCCCCGTCTATGGCGTGCAATGGCGCAACTGGCCCAAGCCCGATGGCGGCCATGTTGATCAGATCAGCGAAGTGGTCAAGCAGCTCAAGACCAGCCCCGATTCGCGCCGCATCATCGTCAGCGCCTGGAACGTGGGCCTGATCGAGCAGATGGCCCTGCCACCTTGCCACGCGTTCTTCCAGTTCTACGTGGCGCCGCCCACGGTGGCAGGCGGCAAAGGCAAGCTCAGCTGCCAGCTCTACCAACGCAGTGCCGACATCTTTTTGGGCGTGCCCTTCAACATCGCCAGCTACGCCTTGCTGACGCACATGCTGGCCCAGCAATGCGACCTGGACGTGGGCGACTTTGTGTGGACTGGTGGCGATTGCCACATCTACAGCAACCACACCGAGCAGGTCGAGCTGCAACTGAGCCGCCTGCCGCACCCCTACCCGCTGCTCAACATCAAGCGCAAGCCTGCTTCGATCTTCGACTATGAGTACGAAGACTTCGAAGTGCTGGAGTACCAGCACCATCCCGCCATCAAAGCCCCCGTGGCAGTTTGACCAGGGCCCCGCGCATGAAGCTGTCATTGATCGCCGCCGTGGCCCGCAACAGCGCCATCGGCCGGGACAACGCCCTGCTGTGGCACCTGCCCGGCGACCTGCCGCGCTTCAAGCAGCTCACCATGGGCTCGCCGCTCATCATGGGCCGCAAAACCTACGACTCAATCGGCAGGCCCTTGCCAGGTCGGCGCAACATCGTCATCACCCGCAACGCGGATTGGTCGGTGCCCGGAGTGGAAGTGGCGCGCTCACTGGACGAAGCCCTGGCCCTGGTGGCCGACGCACCCCAGGCCTTCGTGATGGGTGGTGGCCAGATCTACGCGCAAGCCCTGCCGCATGCCGACGAGCTGGTGCTGACCGAGGTGGACCAGGACGTGCTGGACGCCGACACCTTCTTCCCCGACTGGCCGCGCGGCGACTTCAAAGAGATGGCACGCGAGGCGCATCAGTCCAGCGAGTTGCACTTTGCCTACGTCACCTACGTGAGGCGCTGAAGGCAAGCACGGAAGCCGCCTGGACACCGTAAGGTAGGCGATAGTCAGGCATCACGATTCGCAGTGAGAATCAGCCGCTTCCCTCACACCGATCAGGCCCAAGAACATGTCAGGCGATTTGGCTTCCATTGTTTTGCTACCCGTCAGCTTGGCATTCATCATGTATTCCCTGGGGCTTGGCCTAAGGAAGTTCTGCACAAATGAGCGCTGACCATGATTGGGTGCACTGACATGACCAGA
>CAZKPN010000125.1:0-10970 GCA_964554655.1 uncultured Aquabacterium sp.
TACATCGGAGGTCGAGGCCGTTGAGAAAAGGCATTGTCCGTACAAAGTCCGTACGGGCAAGAAAAAAGCACCTAGCATCGCTGCTAAGTGCTTGATTTCATTGGTGGGCGGTGCAGGGTTCGAACCTGCGACCCCTGCCGTGTGAATGATGGGAAATGGGATGTTACGAGCCTTCTTGAAACGCCATTTACCTAGGAGACTTGCGTCATGACGTCCCATGAGGTTCAATGCGTTTTGGCCCACTTTTGGCCCACTCGTGGCCCACCGCAGGAGCGCAACCATGACGAGGATCGATACGGTCGATACGCGCAACAAACTCAAACCCAGAGCTGAACCTTATTGGGTCAGGCTATCGACTGGATGCATGCTCGGGTACAGAAAGATGACCGCGGGCTCAACAGGCACCTGGATTGCTCGCTATCGCGCAGACAACGGGAAGCGTGAAAAACGCAGTTTGGGCGAATTCAACAACCTCCCTCCCTCACTGCGGTACGACGAGGCGAAGAAGGCCGCCGAGTCTTGGTTTCTGCATCTGGGCAAAGGCGGCTCGACCGAAAGTGTCAACGTACGCACAGCTTGTGAGCGCTACGTGCTACACGTTAGAGCGGATCGCGGCGACAAGCCTGCTGACGACCTCGACATGCGCTTCAAACGCTGGGTGTACGCCGACAGTGTGCTGGCCAAACTGGACCTAACCAAGCTGACCAAGACGCGCCTTGAATCCTGGCGCAAGGCGATGGCTCAAACGCCAGTCAAGGTGAACCGTGACAATCGAGAGGTCCCGTTGACTCGGCTGAGAGCCGCCTCCAGTGTGAACCGGGACATCGCAGCACTGCGAGCGGCGCTCAATTTTGCTCATGACGCCGGCAGCGTGACGACCGACATGGCCTGGAGGGTCGCACTGCGCCCATCCAAGAACGCTGACGGGCGGCGCGACCTCTACCTTGATCATACCCAGCGACGCTCGCTTGTGGAGAAATCACCCGAAGATCTGGCCGAACTCTTGCGCGGTATGTCATTGGTACCACTGCGGCCTGGCGCCTTGGCCGCTTTGACCGTGGGCAACTTTGAACCTCGGCTGGCAGTGCTGACCATTGGCATTGACAAGGCTGGCCGTGATCGCAAGATCAAGTTACCCGAAGCCACAGCGACGATCTTCACCAAGTGTTGTGAAAACAAACCGTCGAGTGCCTCTATCTTCTGTCGTGAGGATGGCAAAGCATGGAACAAAGACACTTGGAAGAAGCCGATCAAGGCTGCAGCTGCGGCGGCAGAACTGCCGACAACCGTGACCGCTTACACCCTGCGCCACAGCGTCATCACCGACCTGGTGACCGGTGGACTTGACCTGCTCACAGTGGCTCAGTTGAGTGGAACCAGCGTCGCGATGATTGAGCGCCACTACGGGCATCTCAGAGCCGACCATGCCGCAGCTGCTTTGGCCAGGTTGACGATTTAACTTACCAGACCTTGAGGCGGGAGGCCGTTCGGCACCAAAGTCGAGCTTGGTCATCAGGCGGGCCGCAGACACTCACAAGAAGCTTTGTTCCAGAATTCACGACAACAGTATCCGCTGAGTGGACGGCACATCCTCGGTGACCGTCAGCTGATTCTAGTCATCCTCTGACAAGCCCACGGCCACTTCCACGAAGCAGGGCGACCGACTCACCACTGGCCGTGAAGCGCGCCAGGACCTCACGCCAGGCATTGGCGCTCAAGCGCCGACGCTTGTTTGCACCTTCCATCTCCATGCCATGCATCCGTTGTGGTCGATGTCGACATTCTCGGAAACGAGTCTGCGAATTGGAAGAACGCTGCGGGCTTACCGCTTACCCACCATCGGATTCGAGCAGGGCGCGAAGATTTGCCCGTATCGTCGCGGCAATCGCTACAGTCGACATTCCGTGTAACCGCCCGAGTGCTTCGACCACAACATCCACATCGGCAGGTATAGATGGACGCCCGCCGGTCTTTGTAAATGGGCCATCGGTCTCCGTCAACAGCCGATCGAGCGGGATCAGCGCCACCGTCGGTGCGTGCCGCTCATTCTCCAGCATGGCAGCGTTGATGGAGAAGTAGCACCCAAGTTCGAGTGCCCGCTGTGCCTCTGCCTTGCTGCCGGTGAACCAGTGCAATACGAGCTTGCCTCTGGAGGGTGGCAAGAACGATTCGACATGATCGAGTACTGCCTTCGCTGCCCGAACACTGTGAACAGTGATGACTTTGTCCCCCGCTTCAGCACAACGCTGGAGGACGTGCTGAAAAACCTGCTTCTGCAGATCCAAGGACTTATAGAAACGCGGGCCAGCATCGAGGCCGACCTCTCCAACGTAGCGCGTCTCCGGCAGGTACTTATCCCAAAGTTCAATCTCAGAAGCCCGCTCCGCAACTAGCTGCGGATGCAGTCCGAGCGCCGCCCGAACGTGCTTGGTGCGTTGAGCCAGTTCGTGGTTACGCGGCCAAGCTCGCGGCGTCGTGGTCACCGCCAGGGTGAACACGCCCGCTTCTTCTGCATCCAACACCGCAGCCTGATGATCCGGGTAGAGATCAAGGTGGCAGTGAAAGTCAACAAGACCGTTGCTTGTACTCATCAGTAACCTATCCTGGCGTCGTTTCTACGCCCTCTATCAGCCGGGCGACCTCGGCAAGACCACGCTGGTACACCGCTGCGAGTTGATCGAGTCGAAAAGCCTCATCGGCGAGCGACCCAGGCTTATGGATCAGCAATTTCGCCAAGTGCGGTGCCGCGCGGAGGCGCTCTATCGCAAACTGAAATGACCTCACCTGCTGCCCGTTGGATTCGCGCGTGCCCAGCGGGTGGGCTCGCAGATCCGGCAAGGTGTATGGGGTCGTGTCATTGCCGCGCCCCCAGGCAGCATCCAACGCGGCGCGACGAATCAGGCACGGCAGACAGTACCCGCACTGTTCTATGCCGCGACCCTTGATGCCCATGTGCCGAGCATTCGCAGGGTGAGCGCACGACAGCGCATGTGGAGCGAGCGCCTTCAACAGCGCAGGGTTGGCGCAAGCCGAGGCCATCTCGCCCTTGGTCTTGGCCCAGTACGGGTTCTCGATACGGCCGGATATGCCGAGGTGGCCCAAGAGGTCGTTCCACCGCGCGATGTAGTACGGATGTGTGGTCCGAGTGCTGTTCGAGCCAAGGCGCAACGGGTCCAAGGGGACGTTCAATGCGATCAGCCCGTTCTCCGGCACGCGGAGCACGAAGTCCGTCTCAAGCCCGGTTCCGGCGAATACGCCGAGTGCGAAAAACAGGAACGAACGCCCACGAGTTGAGTTTTCGGAACTCACGCCCTGAACCAGGTCGGCCGAAAAGAGCATCCAAACTCTGAGGCGATCAAAGGCGGCTGCGCTGAAGTGCTTCTTCAGTGCGGCGAAGAGCACATTCTGGGCATCGCTGGTCGCACCTTCTCCAGCATGGCTTACCAGCAATGGTGTCCGCCCCTCTTCCAATAGGTTGATGGCTCCAATCAGGCTGTCCAAGCCGCCAGAGAAGAGGCTGACCGCATCGAAGCCTGGGGGTAACAGCGTTTCTGGTGGCGTGATGATTTCAGCGAAACGTTCGGGACGTTGACGAAAGCCAATCGTCCAGCGATCCCCTGTCAGAAAATCCAACGCTCGCTTCACCGTCTGCGCGGCAGCATTCCACCGATTGGGGTCGCTCACTGGCACGACAAGACGGATTTCGCGCGTCCAAGAATCTTGTGACTGTTCAGCCCTGGAGATGCGCGTGTCAGCAGCATGCACGTGCGCGGCTAGCACCAGCAAGTCCAACCCGATCTCCGAGGGGTGCATGCCCAGCGCCTTCAAACTGGTCAGCGCCCCGCCAATGCCGTGGTCCAGCGATTTTTCGCCGGCCACGATTTGCAGGTCAGTCACCTGTTCATCGGACGCACCGGGAATCGAAATCTGATCGTCGGGACCATACCGGCCCACAAGAAGGTGTCGATTCATTGGTCTGCCTCCGCGTCTCCAAGTGCCTGCAAGATCCCAAAGGCACGTTCATAAACGGTGTCGACAAATGTGTGCACACGGTCCTGCGTGAGATTTGGTGTTTCAGCACGCGCGGCCGTCAAAGCATCACTGACGCCATTGCGGATGAAGTCGCGCAACTGGCTCTGAACACGCAGCGCTACCTGCGGGTCGGCCGGCGCGGTGACCAGCTTGGTACCTATGTCATTGCACAGTCGGGCCTCGATTGCGTGGGTTGCGTACAACTCGAAAACCGTTTGCATCTGGTCAGGGCTGAGTGCATCTAGGTCGGTCACGCCCAACGTGCTCAAGTCCACGATTGTCTCGATGAACGCCTCCCTTGCAATGCCTTCGTCGACCGTACCGGCATTCGGGCAGATGTAGTCGGCCAACCCCATGAATACTTCGTCGATCGGGCGGCCCGCCAACCCTTCGAGATCCAAAGAGCGCAGCGCCTCGGTTGCGCCGCGATCCTGTACGTCCGACAGAAAGCCGAGCAGCCGGGCGCCGGAACCTCGGGAGGCGCCCATCCGCTGAGCCGCCTGCCGCGCCCCACCCGAGGACTTGGATACATATCCTGAGACCGCGCGCCCCAAGCTCGTGCGATCGCCGCCACCAGAGTGAGCGAAGCGGGTGAAATTGCTGCGCGGCGCGGTGAACCGACTGCTGTCCGCCGGCGCCGGAATGGCCGGTCGAACTGGTGGCGCCGGCGGCAGTGGCGCGGGACCGGCCGGATCATCTGCTGGCGCCCCTGCCGGTGGAGCAACCGGTGGGGTCGACCCGCCGGCATCGTCGTCCGAACCGAGCCATGAGGGCACCAGCGGCGTACCCCCACCTGGTCCGCCGTATGCTGTTGAGGTCCCCACTATCTGCCTCCCTTTTGTGTCTTATTCGCGGCCTCGGCAGCGGCCCTTAACATCTTGTTGTCTGACTGCGTTGCCCACCCGACGACCAACTGAGCCATTCGCGCCTGCGCGTCAGTGTCCTTGAGTGCCCCTTGCCAGCCACTGACCACCCAAGGACCACATCGACCGCTTGGCAACGCTTGCAGAAAATCAGCCAGGCTTCCCTGCAGGCTCGGTTGCGCCCTCACCAGCACAACCATGCCGTCTACACCGGCAGGTTGCGTGTCAAAGCTGTCCCCGCTCACGATCTTGGCCCGAACAGCTTCAAACAGCTTCGCCGCTTCCGGTTGAGCAAGTTGCTTCAGCTCGGACTCCAACGCCTGGACGGAGATCTTGGGGCCAAGCAATTTCTCCGCGACCGCCGCCAAATGGCCAAGCACCGAAGCTGGTCCGAAGTAGTCTTTCTTGTCCTTGGTCGCAAACAGGTACGGCCGTAGATCAATGTCCGCCACGGGAGGCAGCACCCGAGCCCAAGCAAGGATGGCCTCTGACGACTTCCATTCCGCGAGTAACGCGCTTTCTGATTTGGCCTGCACAGCGCCACTTTTGGCCTCAGTCGCATCCGCCTGCTTGGTCTTCGCGGGTGATCTGGAACTCTCGGGCGTGTCGACCTTTTCCAACATCACCAGATCCGCGCAGTGCCCCTTCGAATCTGTCACCGCAACAGTAGCAATCTGATCGAACAGACTGGGTAGAAACCGCTCAGCGAGCATCAACTTCGCCAGCACCGGCAGCTTGATTTCCTCGCCAAAACCACGAGCCTCAGCCATCTTCTGCCGCAACAACAGCGTATTGAGGAATCGCTTGATTTGCCGCGGGTTGCCTTTGGCGCCGCTGGCCAGAATCGGACCGATCTGATCGCTCAGGATCAGCGCGTTGTGTGCCTTGTTGGCATTCTGTCCAAGCGCCGCACTTACGGCCGCGGCGTCCAGCGGTGCGCTCTCCCACGGTCGCTTCAGTCGTGTTCGCGCCGCCTTGATCAGTTCGCCGTATCCGGGATCCTCCTCACCCAACTCGGCCCCTGCCAGAAGAAGGGTGACGTAGATGCGAGTCTCCGTCTCGCCCAACGCCGGAATGCGAAAAGGGATCTGGATCAGCTTCTCAAGATAATTGCGTGCGTAATCGCGCGGGCCCGTGGTGTCTGGCAAGTCCGGGAAGTGCTTGCGCACCGCATACTCGATCATGGCCTCATCAGCAGCCACCACAAATGCTGTGCGCGCCGTGAAGACAAACAGCCGTATCGCTTCGAGCGTCTCGATCGCCGTATCTGGCAAGCACCGATCAAGGTCATCGATAAGAACAACAAGCTGATCAACGCCCGCTTCCTTCAACAAGTTGTCGAAAGCCTTGCGAAATGCCTCGACCTCCTCGGGGACGTTCTTGGATTCTGACGGCTTCAATACAGCCTTCACCCCCTCAATCGCGGAACTGAGGCTCTCCTTGGTCGCGAGCTGACCAGGGTTCGATAGCATCCCTTCGAGACTGCCCACAATCGCGCCGACCTGATCAGGCGTCGGAATGCCCGTGAAGGCTGTCAATGCCAAGCCACCCGCGTTCTTTGCGACCTTCAGCCAGTCGATCCGCTTGAAAACGTCTTTGACTGCACCCGCGGCCTTGGTCAGGGCGGGTCTCTTTTCGACAAGCCCCGTAACGATGCCTTCGATCAAGGCGATCTTGGCATCTTCGAAGCCCTGGAACCGCCAACCGTTGAACTTGAGGCACAGGACGTCCTTGTTGCCCGCGAACCCAGCCTCGATCATCTCCAACACGCTGGACTTCCCCGCACCCCAGTCGCCATGCACGCCGATCGTAACCGGGCGGTCTGGCTTCTCCCGCAACAACCCGATGATGGTCGTAGCGATCGCCTCATTGTTCAGCAGATCAACCTTGGTTTCGTTGTCAGTCAGGATCATTGGCCTCCCCCGTATTGTTGGAAAATTAAACCACCCCTTTGGTCTTCGGTCTCATCAACAGCATGGCGATCCCCAGCCCGACGCTCTTGCGTAGCTGGTCATCATCTAGGCCGCTCTCCACCAGCAGCCCGGCACTCAAGCCATCGACGGGGTCTGTGAACAGCGCCCACAATGCGGTGGCGTCACGGCGCGCCCCACTCAACTCGGGAATCGTCGTATCGATGTGCTTGTTGATGCCGACGAATATCGCGTTGATGGCCGCTCAGTGTCCTTATCCGATCTGTCCAAGAAGCCGCTCGATCACATCGCAGGCCTGGCGCTGGCGCAACGCCCTCACCTCGCGCTGCTCGGGCTCGTCGCTCTCGCCAAGTTCAAACTTGGCGACCGACACCGGGCCATCCTTGCGATATCCCTCTGTCTTTTCGTCCTGGACGAAGCGGTTGCGCAAGATCGCCAGGGAGGCCTGGATCACGGCGCCGTGCTTGCCAGCCAGCTCCTTGCGGAACGCGTCGGCGACGGCATCCGATTCCTCGGGAGCGTGCTCGATGCAGTAGATCAGGTCGTGCGCATCCTTGCGTTCAAAACGTTGGTCGAACGCGAAGGCCTTCAGGCAGGTAAAGCTGACGAGGTTGGCATGCTTGATTCTCTCGGTGGCGACACCGTTGTCGCCCAGCAGCTCAGCCTGTATCTCGGTGACCTGGTGCAGGTCGAAAACAATCGACGAGTGCGGAATGTTCAACGCCGAGATCGTGCCATCGGTCGGCAGCGCTTGCACCCTACCGCCCGCGATGTCTGGTGCGTCGGCCAACAGCTCCAGCACCATCAAGGCGCCGTGCTCGGTACGGGTCTGCCAGCGCCAAGATAGCTTCTTTCCTGCCTCGTTCTCGGCGCGCTCGAAGCCCATGCGTTTGAGGTTGTCCTCCAGCGTGTGGTACGCCTCGGTGTCGGCCAGAATCTGCAGGTCGATCACGATGTCCACGTCCATGGTGCCTGCATGTGCGGGCACAAGGGGTGGGCGTGCTGGGACAAGGTACCTTGGCGTGAGTCCGCCGACCAAGTAGACGGAGTCCTTCCAGGGACCGAGTCCACGCAGCAACGTCACGAGGACGCGCTCGCAGTCCACGGTGTACTGATCGCTGTAGCCGTCGAGCGTTGCGGGCTTGGCCATCAGAAACCGATCCTTTCTTTTCGGAAGTGTTCTGCCATTTCTTTCGAGCGCCCCTCTCCACGAATCAGGTCGAGGTAAATCTGGATCGGGCTTGCCAGCCACAGTCCTTCCTGGCGCTCTCGGAACAGCAGATCTCCAGCAGACTTGGTGTCGATGACGGCCAGATTGGCCCCCTCGGTGACCGTGCGTGCACCCAGTTCAGTCAAGGCAGCTTCTGCTGCCTGCCCAGGCAGCAGCCGCAGGCGCACCTGCGCCACGCTGGACAGAAAGGGGGCCAACCGTTGGGCAGCGGCCTCGTGACTGATGGCGTACTCGACGCCCCGCCCCTCCAAGGCTTCGGCAACTCGCGTCGGCAAGGCTTCCGGCTTGGTCGCTGGCACGTAATACCTGTGCAGCGCAGGTGCACGATCAACCGTGACTTGCTTGGCCCAAGCGTCAAGCAGGGCAGCAGGCTCACGAAGGTTGCGCTCCTTGCTGGGCCCCTGCCCCTTCGATGCTAGCCAGTCAAAGCGCTCCAGTTCGGTCAGCACTTGCGATGCGGTGGCAGGCGACACCTGCGCTAGTTGAGCCAGCTCAGTGACACCGAACCACGCCAGACGATGAACGAGCAGAGCATGCAGGATCTGGGCGCGTCGGCCGGAGAACAAGGTGCGGATCGACTTGACCAGTGTCTTGGGCGGTGGTTTGTCGATATAGAGGTAGATGCCCGGTGCTGGCAAGTAGAGGCTGCCACCACTGTCGTAGTAGCCCACGCCCTCGCTGCGGAGCAGTTCCTTCGCGCCCGGTGAGATCGACTCGGCCGCGATCAGCGACACAGCATCACCCGTATGGTTGCTCGACCAGGCGCGGCTGGCGTCGCGGATCTGCCAGATCACCTGTCGCACATCTCGGGGATAGACCGCCTTTTTGGCTTCTACCAGCACGGCCAAAGACTTCCCTGCCAGGTGCAGATCGACTGTGGCATCCAGCCCTCGATCAGAGCGTCCGCCAGCAAGCTCCCAGCGCTCCACATCCGCGTGGACGTCGGGAAGCTCGCGCAACGCGTCCACGAGGCGCGAGACCAACTGGTGTTCGGTCAACTCAAGCATGCTTCTTGGCTGGTTTACTGCACAGTGAATTTTGTGCAGACTACCAAATTTTCATGGAAATATCAATATTTACTGCGCAGCGAAGATTAAATATGGCAGAAGACTCGGTCTCCTGGGCTGCGCCATACGCTTCAGCCCCGAAATCCCGGCCTTCTTACGTTGTCATTCGGCGCTTCTCCGGGGGGCACGCTACAGATGACCCAGGACGCACACTTGACATCCTCACTGTTGAAAGTTGGACACCGCGCATGGACACACAAGCAAAAACACCGGCTACCGCGTGGACGTTTCGCGCCCGGTTCCGTCGCGCAGCTTTCGGCTGGGCAGGATCCAAACTCGCGATCAGCCGAATTGATGAGGCCTTGGCAGAAATCCGAGCCGCCGCTCGCCACGACCAAGCAGTCGCTGCTGAAGGTGCCGTGCTGTTGCTGGAAAAGATCTCCCCGGCTCTGTGCCAGGTTGACAGTTCATCGGGCGCACTGGGCAACGCCACCTACTCGGCTGTGCAGACGCTGGTGCCGTTCATCGCAGTCGCCCAGGTAGCCGATGCGGTGCGTGTCAAATGGCTGGAGAGGCTATTCGCCGCCATACAAGACGATGATCCGCCTTACATCGAATCGCTGGGAGACCACTGGGGTGAGCTGTGCGTCTCCATTGAACTCGCGTCGCGGTGGGCTGGCGACGTTGTGCCTTTGTTAAGGCGGGCCCAAGCGGAGCGCAAGCGGGGCGTCTTTGCATGGGTATCCGGGTCAAGCGTGTGCTACAGCGCTTTGTTCAAGGCCGGGCGTCACGACGAGTTGCTGAGCCTGCTTGAAGGCGATCGAGACCCGATCTGGCCCTGCCGTGTCTGGGGCGGACGCGTGCTTCTGGCGCGTGGTCTTGTTGATGAAGCCATTACCTACATGGCGGGGCGTGGGAGCCAGGACGCACCCCAAGCAGCTCGTGCCGAGTTCGCCGAAGACGCCCTGCTCAAAGCGGGCCGACGCACCGAGGCCTACGAGCGCTATGCCATCAACGCCAATCAGGCCAATTCGAAGCTGGCAACCTATCGGGCCATCGCCAAGAAGTACCCGGAGATCGCCCCTGACCAGTTGCTGAGCGACCTCATCCAATCGATGCCAGGTGACGAAGGCAAGTGGTTCGCCACAGCCAAGTCGCTCAAGCGTTTTGAGCTGGCCACGGCACTGGCGTGGCGCTCACCGTGTGACCCCAAGACACTGACACGAGCTGCGCGCGACCATCTGGCAAGCCAACCAACTTTCGCCGCCGAAGTTGCGTTAGCCGCATTGCATTGGATATCAGTGGGTCACGGCTACGACCTCACGGCCATGGATGCACGTGAGGCCCATCGGTTCGCGCTGGATGCGGCACAGAACGTAGACCATAGCCTGCAGATCGAGAGCCGGTTGAAGCAAATGCTGTCCGAGGAGCGCCCGATGACGCAGTGGCTGAGACGAGCATTGGGCTGACCACACGACCCAAACATCACTCACTCAGCGACGGGACAAACAAATCATTCGTCATGGCGCCGTTGGCATCATCGGCACCGCTCTGGCCCTGACTGCTCGGACCATGTGCCCCAGCCGCAACAAACTGTCCACCCTGAACCAGCAAGCCATCGTAGGCCAGCACCCTCAAGCGGTTGATTCGCTTCGTCCCCTTCGGGAATCGGATCAGGTCATCGTAAAGCCTGGGGTGATCCGCCCTGGTCAGCTCAAACACCAAACGGATCGGCTCACCCGGCGCTTTGGCATCGGCGCTCATTCAGCACCTCCCGCCTCGGCCCCACCCTCGTCCGAACGCGAGGCCTGCATGACAGTGCGCCCATAGTTCTGGCCAGCAAGCTGGAACCCCCGCACATTGGCGAACATCGGCTCCTTCACTTCATGGATCTTGTGCAGTGGGA